>MEMX01000122.1:15370-25735 GCA_001768075.1 Anaeromyxobacter sp. RBG_16_69_14
TCGCCGCGGGGACCGTCCTCGATGCCGGTGAGGCGCTCGTCGTGTTCGCTTCCGCGTCCGCCATCCCGGTGGGCACGCCCAACGCGATCGGCTCCTCGACGGGCGCCCTCAGCCTTGCGAACGGGGGGGACAGCGTGTCGTTGCGCAACGCCTCGGGGGCTGTCGTCGACAGCCTGACCTACAGCTCGAGCCTCGCCTCGAAGGACGGGGTGTCGATGAACCGCAACCCCGACGCGACGGCGGGCGCCGGCTTCGTGCTGCACGAGGCGATGAGCTCACTCAAGTCGAGCCCGGGCACGCGCGCGAGCGGTGTCGCGTTCTGAACGGGTCCGATACACCGATGCCTCAGGGCGTGGCAATCACCTGAAGTCGGGCGCTCCCGACCCGGGATCGGGTATCAGGATCGGAACGCGTACAGGTGCTGGCGCAGGTAGCCCGTCGGGAATCGTTCGTCGGTGAGCCCGAAGCCGGCTGGCTTGTGGGCGGGCAGATGTGCAGTCCCGAAGAGCCAATCCCAGATGGCCAGCTTCGTCGAGAAATTGATGCCGCCCTCGGTGATCTCGATGGCGTGGTGCCATCGGTGCATCTCGGGGCCGTTCACGATGCGCTGCAGCCAGCCGGTTCGCACGTCGATGTTGGAATGGATCCACATGCCCCATACCGCATCGACGGTCGCCTTGATGACCACGACCTCTGGCGAGGCGCCCAGGAGCACCATGGGCGCGAACTCGATGGTCTGGTTTGTGAGGATCTCGAGCGAATGAGAGCGCGCACCGGCGAGCCAGTCCACGTCCTTCACCGAGTGATGTGCCTCGTGGATGCGCCAGAGGAAGGCGTTGTGATGCTGCCAGCGATGGAAGAGGTAGATATAGAGATCGTGCTCGACGAGGAAGAACAAGAGCTGCAACCACATCGGCCATGCCGAGACGAGATGGAGTCGCGACAAGCCCGTCGCGGCGTCCAGGCGCCCGATCAACCAGCCGATGGTGTTCCCGAGGATCCAGCTCTGCACGATGCCATAGCCGATCACGTCCGTGAAGAAGCCGGGCCGCAGGAGGCGCTGCCCCGGCGTGTACGGGAACCGACGCTCGAGCGCGACGAGCACGAAGGTGCTCCCGATCGTGATCGCGGGGGCGAGGATGTCCCAGCGCATCGTCACGCCGTCCCGCGTCGTTCGGCTTCAGGCCGGTTCGCGCGCCCCCCGTCGTCGATGCGCGCGCCGCGATCGCGCAGGAAGGCGAGGCCGCGCTCCGACAGCCGATCGCCGAGCACGGTCCATTCCAGTAGGCCTCGCCGGCTGCACCAGTTCCCCGGGCCGTCCACGTACGCTCGCGTGAACCAGGTCTCGAAGTGCTCCGCCGGGAGCGCCTCGGCGATCTGAGCCATTTGCGTCATCTGGTTGAAGGAGCCGCCGGTCAACAGGATCCTGACCTTGTTCATCTCACCCCCTGCATGCGCTACAAGGGACGCGAAAAGAATGCGGAGCCGATCCAGCCGGCGTCGCGAGCAAACGAAATGCACCCCCGCCGAGATGGCGTCCGTCAGGGACGGTCGACCTCGCCAGGTCGCATCGCTCCCGCTCTGTAGTGGTGCGGTGGCGTCGAGTGCACGGCTCGGCGCTCGCGACGCACAGGTTTCACCTCCCGCACACGAGCGCGCCACGAGCAAGCGGGTCGGACGGCGGTGGGTGTGACGGTGGGATGGGTCGTGACTCTGGGTGGCTGAGCCGCGGCGCAGGCAGGCATCGTTCGTCGCGGCAGGGCTCGTGCCAGGTGGTCTTCGCTATCAGACCGTCGGCTGCGACTTTTCTCCGGATACCACCGCCGCTCGCGGCCCACGCGGCTGGTCTCCGGCGGCGCGGCCCCTGGTCGACGCCGGGCCTTGCGGACGTCTTGCCGCACCAGGCTTCACGCCTTCCTGCGCCATGGGCTGCCTCGCGGAGCGGCTCTTGGCCGGCGCGGCTGCCGCACGCACCCTGGTCTTCCTGGCGGACGGTGCCCCTTTCTTCTTGAGCTCGGTCTCGAGGACCCCGATGGCCGTTTGCAGCACCGCCTCCACGAACTCGCTGCCACCCTTCCCGAGACTCCTGGCGGACTTCTTCCCGATCTTCATGAGCTTCTTGCCGATCTTCTTGATTCCCATGATGGTTCCCCTGGCTGCATTCCCAGACGCTCTGGCTCGGAGCGGTGGCTGCCTTGCCTTCAGGTTTGTCCTGGCGAAGTCAGAATCAAGGCGACCCCGTTCTGTCGCCAAGGAGTCGTCACAGAAACGACACGACCCATGGATTCCCCCCATCGTCCCGACATGGCAAGAACCCATGATGGGCCAACCCAAGCTCAACCCGGATGAGGATCGAGGTAAGCCCGCGGTCTCGCGAGCACCGCGGCCGCGATCGCGTCGACTCTCGACGAACCGAGCTCAAGACACGCTCGCATCCGCGCCACGCTCTACCGGGTCGGAGAGGAGAACGTCCTCGCAGCGGCGCTCATGGCGGCCGCCCAGGCCGGCAAGGACGTGGCCGTGCTGCTCGAGGGCAGGGCGCGATTCGACGAGCTCACGAATCTGGAATGGGCGCTGCGGTTCCGCAACGCCGGCGTGCGCATCCTTCGCCTACCGCACAGGAAGGTGCACGCGAAGGCATTCTGGGTCCTGCGCGGATGCAGCGCCTACTTGCACGTCGGTACCGGGAACTACCATCCCACGAATGGCCGGCTCTACACCGACCTCTCGCTGTTCACGCGCGACCCTCGGTTGACGGCGGACGCCAGGGCCTTCTTCGATGCGCTGGAGGCGGGGACCGCGCCCGTGCTGGCCACGATGCGGACCGGATCAGCCATCCGGGAGCTCCTCATCGAGCGCATCCGAGCCGAGAGCCACCCCGGGGGCTGCGTCATCCTGAAGTGCAATCACCTCACCGACCCGGAGCTCCTGGCTGCGCTCGACGAGTGTGGCCGGAGCGGAGCACGCGTGGATCTCCTCGTTCGAACGACGCTCACGCAGGTCACGCCCGCGATGCACGCGCGGAGCATCGTCGGCCGTTACCTCGAGCACGCCCGCGTCGTTGCGTTCCGGCGCGACGGCAGCTGGGAGGTCTGGGCCGGCAGCTTCGACGCGATGGAGCGCAACTTCGAGCGGCGCTACGAACTCATGTTCCCGATCGACGAACCGCGGCCGAAGCGGGTGGTCCTGAAGGAGCTGCGATCCCAGCTGCGCGACGACGTGAACACCTACGAGCTCCGCCCCGACGGGAGCGAGGAGCCGCGGCGGGGCGGTAGCAACGACTGCCAGCAACTCGAGGCAGCGCGCTCTAGAGCACCCCCGACGAGCGCGATCAGCGAGCTCGACCTCGCCTGCAGCGAGCTGCGCCGGAGCGCCGATGCGAAGCGCTGAAGCGCCTCGCTAGCCGAGAGATGCGGGCCCTTGAACCGGTTCAGCCGGGGTCCCGGCCAGCGCCCTCGAGGGGCCTGCAGGCACCGCGACGAGTTTGCCAATTAGTTGCCAAGTCGTTGCTCCATGTCAATGAGCTTGGGACTAACTCGGTTAGCCGAGTACTTCGCGGGCCAAACGCGACTTCACCTCAACCTCGGGAGCTCCAAAGATGACAGGGAAGGGCCTCACCAAGCTGTTCGCCGCGGCCTTGCTGCTGGTCGCGTCGGCACCCGTAGTCCGCGCCAGCGACGGCCACCGCCCATCTCGCGAGTCCGTGCAGCTCGGGCCGCGTCCTTTCTATCTCGTCGAGGGAATGGACGGGGGCTGGCTGAAGGACAGGCTCATGCAGTGCCAGAACGGTCCGTTCTACAGGACGGACTTCTCGATCGGGCACCGGGGCGGCGCGCTGCTCTTCCCCGAACACTCCGACGTGGCCTACCGCGGCGGTGCGCGGATGGGCGCCGGCATCGTCGAGTGCGACGTGACGTTCACGAAGGACCGCAACCTCGTCTGTCGACATGATGAGTGCGATCTGGCGACCTCCACGAACATCGTCACCACCCCTCTCAACAAGAAGTGCACGGTGCCCTGGACCGGCCCGGTCGGCGCGGATCACCCCGCGCCGATGTGCTGCACGAGCGACCTCACCGTGCAGGAGTTCAAGAGCCTCTCCGCCAAGATGGACGCGAGCACCCCGGCCGCCACCACGGCCGAGGGATTCCTCGCTGGCACCGCCAGCTGGCGAACGGACCTCTACACCGGCCGCGCCCACGTCATGACGTTCAGGGACAGCATCGAGCTCAACAGGGATCTGGGCGTGAAGCACACGCCCGAGCTCAAGTACCCCGTTCACCCTGAGCGGGTCACGGCCATCTTCGGCGGCCAGGAGCAGTACGCCCAGGCGTTCATCGACGAGCTCGAGTCGGCCGGCGTCCATCCCGGTGACGTCTTCGCCCAGTCGTTCAACCTCCCGGACATCCTCTACTGGATCAAGAACGCGTCCGCGTTCGGGAAGCAGGCCGTATACCTCGACAGCATCGACTCGACCGTCTCGCCGCCCATTCCGCGCCTGTCGCTGGCCGACCTGCGAGAGCTCCGCAGCCAGGGTGTGCGGATCTTCGCGCCGCCGCTGTGGGCGCTCCTCTCCGTGACAGACGCCGGCGAGATCGTCCCCTCCGAGTACGCTCGGGACATCCGGCAGGCCGGGCTCGACATCATCACCTGGACGTTCGAGCGCGCCGACCTGCGCCAGGGCGCGTCCAAGGCCGGCTGGTACTACATGTTCGACCCGACCGGCAAGGCGGTGAAGAAGGACAGCGACATGTACAAGGCGCTCGACGTGCTAGCCCGGGAGGTGAAGATCCTCGGCATCTTCTCCGACTGGCCGGCCACCGTCACGTACTACGCGAACTGCATGGGCCTGTAGTCGCTCAGAGGCCCCGGCCACGGCGAGCCCCGCGCGGGCCGCCGTGGCCGGGCGCTGCCCGGTTTGTAGCGCGCCCGGTTCCCTGGACACAAGGTTGCGCTACGCGGTAACACGTAGCGTGAAGGTCCCACAAGCCTCGCGAGCCTTGGACGGGCTCACGAATCCCAGCTTCTCGACCAGGGAGCCCCTGGACTGCGTAGACCGCCTTCTTCCACTCACCGTTCCGGTGAGTGCCGAGGACAAACTGCAAGGGCAGCGGTCGCGCGAACTTTCGATGCCAGGATACAGCCGCGCCGACCAGCTTCGTTGCCTCGCCAGCATCCAGGCACTCGACTGCAGCGAATCCGTGATGCCCGCACCCACAGCGAATCATCTTCGAGGAATAGCCGTCGCGGTTGTTCGCGACTGGCTTGCAGCCGCGACGCTCGAGTTCACTGATAAGCGCGTGCCGATCCATCACCGATTCCCCTAGATGTCCCACCAGATACCGTCGTCCTGACGATGCACGCCTGGAAACAGCTCAACATAGCGTTCCGGTGCAGCCGTGTGGATGGGGACCACGCGGTCAGGGGACACGGCTCCCACGAGCTGCTGCAGGTCCCTCACATACGCGTGCCCGGAGACATGGTGGACCTCGAGCGGCACTCCACGCTCTGAAAGTATCCGCTGCATGCGCTGCTCGGACGCGTTCTCGAGGTACCCGCGCCAGAGCGACCAGGCAACCCTCGTGGACGAGGCAGCGAGTGTTTTCTGGGTTTACTACAAGTGGATGGGACGGAAGCGCGCGGCCGTCGCGCTTCGACGAGGCGTCGATGGCTGGGGCTTTGCACGCGTGGCTGGGTTTGGGAACGCATCGCTGCCCGACAGTACCGAGCGCACCATTCGTGACGTTGTCGTGCGCGCCCTCGGCCCGCCTGCCGCCGAACCCGTCACCCCCGTGCCGGAGACCATACGAGGGAACTGTTTCGACGGTGTCCCAGCATCCCAGGGTGTTCTTGCATATGGCCGCTCGCTGTTCTCACACGCTGAGCGCGCGAAGGCCGTAAGCGTCTTGCGGGCCATTCAAGGTCGCTCGCTTCCCCGCGGCAACCGGGCCTTCTGCGTGTTGGAGTTTAGTCCCTATTACGCGGAGATGGGCGTGTCCCCGATCTACTCGCTCGCGGTGAACGTCCGGCAACGTCGGTCGGCGCGCAGAATGACCCAGGAGGCGCTCGCGAAGCACGCGCGCGTCGCCCGTTCGTACATCGCGATGATCGAGGCGGCCCGCATCAAAGGGCCCCGCCCGGCTGTTCTGGAGCGGCTGGCGAGGGCCCTCGGGACGACCGCACCCAGGCTGACGGAGACGCCACCAGGCTGACGTAATCACCTACGCGGCGCTCGGAAGTTCCCCGTGCAGCAATCAGACGACCATCCTGGGGGTGTCGCCTTGACCAACCACGACAGGGCTGCGTCAGATCACGTAGATGGGACGCTCAAGGTACGTCGTAGCTGTCGTGGTGCTCGTTCTCGCCGCTGCTGTACTCATCGTCTTCAAGCTCGGGCCGGGCTCGACGCCGCGCGGACAGCCGCCGTTGGTTCGCCTGGCAGACATCACCCGGTTCGATGCGGACTTCAACGCCGCGTGCGATCAGGTTCGGGCCCTGGTGTTGCTCTCGCCTATGTGAAACGTCTGCGTGCGGGGGGCCTCCGCACTGGAGAGGGTCCTGAAGGAAGAGCGGAGCAACGAGATACGCGCCTTCGTCATCTGGGAGCCCGTCCTCTGGACGGACTTCGCACCGCCCTCGACCAGGAGACTCGCCTCTATATCCGACGCCCGCGTGGCCCAGTACTGGGACCCGAACCATTTCGTCTCGGACATGGTCACCTCCTCCGCCTGGGCGGCGCAGGAGGGCATCTTCACGCAGGGAGAGAAGGTCGGCGCAAAGGTGGTGGCCTGGGATCTCATCCTGCTCTTTCCGCGGGGATCGTGCGCGGGCGGGGGACTACCCGAGCCCATGTTCCACGGCAACCCCGTGGTGACGAGACTCGACGAAGCGCGTGACCGCCTGCGCGCCCTCGTCCGCTGATTCCGTGAGGCGCAGGCGCTGAGGTGAGCAGCTCCAGCCGGCACCTGCTCAGGTATCCAGCAGGTCGATGCCGAGCCGCTCGTCATCGTCTTCGCCGCCGTACTCACCCTGGTTCTCCGCCCCGCCGTCCTCCTCTCCACCGTCCATAACCCAGCCAGCGTCGAGCGAGATCGGCCATGGGCACGTCTGTCGGCTCGGGTGCTCCGGAAGTCTTGCAGACGGGACCAGCGGCGACGAGCGCTATTCAGGATGATGTCGCGCGTCCTTCTTCCTCCGCGGATCGTCATGCCAGTCCCGTTCACCCAGGTGGGGTACGTCAACTCCGAGCGACCCGGTTGTTCACGCCCGCTGGAGCATCGACAGGTTCCGCATGAACGACGACGTCGATCCCAGCAACGGCCCGATGGATGGCGTCCTCCGCTGCGTCGGCGATGTCGTGGGCCATCTCGATGCGGAGGCCGCGCTCCACCTGGAGGACCACGTCGGCGAAGGTCTGGGGCCCTGACTGGCGCACACGGACCTGGGACACCGAGAGGACTCCAGGCACGCCGGCGGCATGAGCGATTCGCTCCAGCATTTCGGTTGGCGCTGCATCGAGCAGGTCATTCACCGACTTCTTCCCAAGCCGGAGGCTCACGATGACGGCGATCCCGGCGACCCCCAGGGCCGCAAGAGCATCGGCCTTTGCCAGCCAGGGTAGCGTGAAGTGCCGCGCACTCCAGACGCACGCGAGGCCGACCAGGACCACGGCGGAAGACCACACGTCCGTCGAGAAGTGCAGCGCGTCGGCAGCAAGGCCTGGCTACGGTGCCTCTCCGCCGTTCGGGCCAGGGCCCTGGAGCGGGAAACGTCCACGATGATCGAGAGCACCAAAGATGCCGAACGCCCAGGGAATCACCTCTACGTGCGAAACCCCGGAGGCGAGCCGGTTCACCGCCTCGTAGTATATCCAGGCGCAGGTGGCGAGGAGCAGCCCCGTCTCGAAAAGAGCCGAAAAGTTCTCGATCTTGCCGTGCCCGCAGGGATGGTCGTGGTCGGCCGGCTTCGCGAAAGCGCGAACGGCCCACAAGGTCACGATGGCGGCCACGAGGTCGATGCCGGAGTGGGGTGGCCTCGGACAGGATGCCGATGGACCCGGTGGCGAACCCGACCACGATCTTCATGGCGGTGAGCAGGACCGCCGCGGCGATCTCGGTGGGCGTAGTCATCGAAGCTCTTCGGTTCCAGCACGGGGAGTGGGTTCACCCTGAACCGATGCACGGCGAATCTCAAGGCTGAGGCGAGGTGGCGCGCCATGCTGCCGGGGCGTCGCTCTTGCCCAAAGGATGGGACCGAGAGCGGGAGAGGCGCGCCTTCGTCGTCTGCGGCTGCGATGACCAGGCAGCGCAGCGCCAACGGGAGGGCCATGGCCTTGGACCGCCCGCGAGCCGGCAGGTACTCTCCCCTCCATGACACCTCTCGTCTTCCTCCCCGGCGCTGGTGGAGACCAGGCGCTCTGGCCGCCAGTGGCCGACAGGCTGGCCGACCTCGGTCCGATTCATCTCTTCGGCTACCCGGGCTTCGGCGGCCTCCCTGCCGATCCGAGCATCCACTCGCTGGACGATCTCTTCGGCTGGATCGTGGAGCAGCTACCTCCAGAAGCGAGCCACGTCATAGCGCAGTCCATGGGTGGTGTCCTCGCCGTGCATCTCGCACTGGAGCATCCAGAGCGCGTTGCATCGCTCGTGTTGGTCGCCACCTCCGGGGGTGTGGACGTAGCCCGCCTGGGCGGGGCTGATTGGCGTCCCGAGTATCGGATCCTCCTGCCAGACGTGCCTCACTGGTTCGAGGAGGACGGGACTGACTTCACCGACCGGCTGCCCGATATTCGCGCTCGGACCCTCCTCCTGTGGGGCGACTCGGACCCGGTGAGCCCTCTTTCGGTTGGCCGGTTCTTGGCGCAGCACATCCCGGACGCCCACCTGGTCACCGTGGCCGGCGGGACTCACGCCCTTGCCCATGAGCGGCCCGATGAAGTGGTCGCTCTCATCAGGTCGCACTTAGCGTAGAAGATAGGCCCGAGCCCGAACGGTATCGGCTCTGTTCTATCTGCGGCGTCGAACGTAGGCATGCACTGGTTCAGCGAATCCCTCGTGTGCGGTCAGCCCAGCGTCCTCGAATCCGGCCGACTCCGCCACTCGGCGCGAGGCGCTGTGTCCCCTCGCCGGAAGCGGCGGACCTGAAGAGACGGGGGATCGGGAGAAACGTGAAGGGCAGGCACGCATGCCAGATACCGCGGCTCCTGGAGAAGCGTTCAAGGTGAGTGCCGCCACCCCAAGGCGAGGAGGTTCTCCGGCCCTACTTCTCGTCACCAGGCAAGCGGCGGTGCTTCTGCTCAGCCTGTGGTTCGCCCATCATCAGCAAGCTAGACGACCATCCCGGCATCATCCGGCTGCGGATCGACACCCTCGACTCCAAGATTGCGGCGAAGCCCACCGCGCATATCCAGGTGGCTTCGAAGGCGGAGTGGTTCGAGATCCTCGACGGGCTGGCCGCAGCATCCCGAGTTCGAGCCGGAGCGGTGAGCGCTGGGCAGCTTGGTGCCTCACCGTGCATTGCGCTCGAAGTGGCCCCTGCGCCAGTTGTGGACACGGCACGGTACACTCGCGCCATGCCCGTACCCGACTACGAGTCGCTGATGCTGCCATGCTCTCCGCCCTCGCGGACAGCGAGGAGCACGAGGTCGCGACGTTGCGCTTCGCAGGAGCCGATGCTGCCGCCATGAGAGCCAGGGGTAGATGTCCATGCCCATCGTCGTGCGCTGGAGCGCGAGCTCGCGCACCACGCGCATGTCGAGCGGGATGGAGGCCCGCAGGATCTCCTCATGCAGGCGCAGGTTTAGCGTGAGGGAGCTCGGGAAGAGCGAAGTACGCTCGGGCTGTGCCGTATCCCAGAAGGTGTGCCGACTCTCGATTGGCCGTAGACCGTGCCCCATCTCCGTGTTGCCATTCGAGTAGGCCCAGTCGATGTTCGCGAAGATGAGGCGGAGCATCTGATCCTTGAGCCGCCGGATCGGCCCGCCCGCCACCTGCAGCCCGAGGCGCCTCATGAACTCGGCGAAGCTCCGGCCCAGGTAGATCTCGGGTGAGCGCGTCCTCACCGCCTCGGTGGTGAGGAACGTCATGATGAGGCGCGGGTAGGTGCCGAATGGAATGCCGAGCCTGCGGCTGTCGGCTGTCCCCGTCGCCACGGTCCTTCCCGGCGTGATCTGGAGCGTGAAGTCGCCGTTGCGCCGTACCCAGACTTCTTGCGCACCCGGATCGCGGTGAGGCAGCGTCGTCTGGATGAGAAGGCGGGCCATGAAGCCCATCCGTTCGGCGGTCGCAGCGTCCTCCTCGCGGATCGCATCGCAGGTATCCAGCATGCGCAGCAAGGCCGGAGTGCCGAGTCCGATAGGCTTCTTCG
>MEMX01000122.1:25916-30943 GCA_001768075.1 Anaeromyxobacter sp. RBG_16_69_14
GCGCGCGCAACACGCCGACGAGGAGCCGGCGAGCGCGTCCGAGATCGTTGGTGTCGATCGCATGGAGCGCAGCCTTTTCCAGGGCGCGGTATGCAGTGTCACTTGGTTTGGTGAGCCGGTGGTGAGACGCGCTGGGAGCCGGAAAAACAAAGGCCGCGGTTTCGCCGGTTTCCCGAGCGATTCCGCGGCCTTCAGATGGTCGGGGAGACAGGATTTGAACCTGCGACCCCTTGGTCCCGAACCAAGTGCTCTACCAGGCTGAGCCACTCCCCGATAAGTCTTGATCCTGCGCAAAGCTACAGCTAGCCGGGGCCTCGGGACGCCCGGCTCGCGTAAGGTCGCGTTTCTACTGCCCAGAGCGGGGGGTGTCAAGCGTGTGGTGTCGCCGCGCGGCTGCGGCGTACTGGCTGGCAAGTTCTTTCCGTGCCGGAGGCGGACTCGTGGTCATAGGCCAACAATATGACTGGCCACCTCCTTCGGGGTAAGTGTTCTCGGCGCCGCTCCCGAAATGCGTTGCGACTGTCACCATGCTGGGGGGGGCCTCTCTAGGCGGTGGCCCTTCACCTCCGTCGGTACAGCACCTCGACGACGGGATCGAACGCGAGGTCGAGGAGACCGGTGCACCGCTCGCACGTATTGACGGGAGCGGGATGAGAAAGGCGTGCCTGAGGCCGGTGGCCCGTCAGGCGTCGCGGCGGTGCCCGAGGAAGTCGTCGGTCAGCTTGTACGCGAGCTTGGCGAGGGACTTCCCTTCCTCGCAGGCGTCGCGGTCGGACATCCTTCCGTTGACGAGCGCCTGGTACAGGGTGAACGCGAGCTCATCGCGACCCGTGAACGGCTTCCCGACAGAACCATCGGCGGCGGCGTCAGCCATCATCGTCCCTTCAGCCAGGGAAAAGGACCACGGCACGGTTGTGCCGTAGAAAGAATAGCGCCGTCGCCTCGGAGGCGCACAGCTACGTTCCGGGCGAGTGGAGCGCGGCGGGCGCGGAGCCGTCCGTCCTGAGGTCCCCGCTGAACTCGCGTGCGCCACACGACCTGCGCACGACGAGGCTCCCGTGCAGCAGGATGTCCCGCGTGGGCAGATCGGTCCCCGCCACGCGATCGAGCATCGCCGCGAGAGCCGCCGCGCCGATGTGCCGGGTCGGCTGTCTCAAGGTCGTGAGCGGCACGGGAAGCAGGCTCGCGTAGTCCACGTCGTCGATCCCGACCAGGCGAATGTCTCGTGGCACGCCGTATCCAAGCGTCAAGATCGAGTGCATGAGACGCGCGGCCGTCCAGTCGTTGGCGCAGACGACGCCGTCAGGGCGATGCGCCTCCATGAGCGCCCGGACGGCGGCGGAATCGGTGGGGTCGAGCCGGTGCACCAGGGACGGATCGAACGGGACGCTCCTCGCGTGAAGTGCCTCGCGGTAACCCGCCTCCCGCGCCTCCACCGTGGACGCCGCGTTCCGCACTGCCACGAAAGCGACGCGCCGAGCGCCTAGACCGAGCAGGTGGTCCGTGACGACGTGGCCGGCGCGCCGGTTGTCGATCCCGACCAGATCGTGGTGCCCGCGCTGAGGATACGGAACGGCCGTTCGGTCGAGCAGGACGATCGGGATCCGCGCGTTGTCCAGCGCCCGTGTGATCCGCTGGTTGACCTCGTCCTTCGCCGGCGTGAGCTCGAGAGGTGCGAAGAAGACCCCCGCCACCTTGCGCTCGACGTACTGGCGGCACAGCTCCCACGCGTGCTCCTCCTTGGACGCGGCGGCAGCCGTGGAGCTCCCCCAGAGCAGCGCATGCTCGCGCGCGAGCGGTGAGGCCATGATCCCCTGCCAGATCGGCTCGAAGATCTCCGTCGCGCCGAGGTCAGGGATGAGGAGTCCGAACGACAGGGCGCTCGACGGTCGCGCAGCGCGCACGAAGGTGCCCGAGCCCGCACGACGCTCGACCAGGCCTGCGAGCTGCAGGTCTCTGACCGCACGCCCGATGGTGATGCGTGACGCCTCGAACTGGCGAACGAGCTCCGCCTCGCTCGGGAGCCGTTCCCCGCGCTTCCAGCGGCCGGAGTGGATTCCCTGCTCGAGGGCGCTGTAGACCCGCTGGTGCTTGGTGACCTTGTTCGATCTGACCGCCATCCGAGTACTTGATATGTCAGCTTGTGCCTGGGCTCAAGTATTTGTGTTAAATTTCCGTTACGAAGAGCATGCGCACACGCATAGCGGTTGACTCGGGACGGTCGAGCGGACATGTTTTGGCGCGCGCTGCATGACTGCATGTGTCAAAATGTAGTTATGTCAGGTAGTCGCGGAACGGGAACAGAAAGGTCCATCGATGAACGCACCGTCCACCCACCCGAAGCACCTTCTGCTGGTCTCAGATTTCGACCAGACGCTCAGCTTCAACGACTCGGGGCTCGTGCTGAGCCAGCTCATCGGCGCGTCCGGGTTCCAGGAGAAGGTCGCGGGGCTTGCGCGCACCAACCTCGTCCACCAGGGCGCGGAGCTCGCATACCTCATCCGGCACGATCCGGACTTCCGCGGCGTTCGCCGGGACCACCTGGTGGAGGTCGGCCGGCGCGTGCGCCTCCGGCGCGACATTCCGGCCCTCGTGGAGTTCCTGCGCCGCGGCGTGGAGGGGTTCCGGTTCTCCTTCTTCATCGCCTCCGCGGCGCCGAAGGAGGTGATCCAGTCCGCGCTGGACGGCGTCGTCTCGCCCGAGCACATCTTCGGCACGGAGCTGGACTTTGACTCGCGATCCGGCGAGGTGACGTCCATCGTGCGGACGCCCGCCGGCTACGGGAAGGTGGCGGTCCTCGAGGAGCTGGAGGCGCGGCTCCAGACGGAGCCGGACCGGACGATCTACGTCGGCGACGGCAGCTCGGACGTCCACGTCATGCTCCACGTCAACAACAGGGACGGCTACACGATCGCCGTCTCGGAGAACAAGCTCCTCGCGAGGATCGCGAAGCGAACCGTTCTGAGCGACAGCGCCTTCAGCATCGTCGCCCCCATCCTCGAGCAGATCGTCGGCTGGCGGACGTCCGAGATCCGCGAGCTGTTCGAGGCTCACGGGCTCACGCTGCACGGCTGGGAGAGGGCCCGCACGGATCGGATCACCATCCAGGATGCTCGGCCGATCCTGGCCGCGGAGGTCGCGTGACACTAGAACGCTCCGTCCTCGTCGAGGCACTCGGATGGGCCGCGACGGCCACGTTCGTCGGGTCGTACCTCACGAGGCGCGCCGAGACGCTCGTTCGCGTGCAGATCGCCGGCGCGCTGATGTGGGCGGTGTACGGCGTCCTCCTGCGCTCGGCCCCCGTCATCGCGGCCAACGTGCTCGTGGTCGCCGCTGCATCATGGAAGGCGCGGACGTCGAGGTGCGGGACGCGAGCACTTCGCGCGGAGCCGTGAGCGGGCCCGCGATGACGCCGAGACCGTCATGAGGAGCTGGAGCCGTCCGCCTGGCGGCACGGGACCGGGCTCCCCAGATCTCCAAAGGTGATCTATCACGTACAGTACGGCATGATTTCTTCAGGCGTCACGAACATGACGTCCGGCCCGCGAGCAGCGAGCAGGTCCGGCTTTGCAAATCCCCAGGAGACGGCGCCGAAGGCGAGGCGCTCCTTGCGTGCTGCTTCGAGGTCACGGATCTCATCGCCGATGCAGAAGATCTCTTCGCGTGCTAGACCGCTTCGCGCGACGATCTTTCTCAGCCGCGCTCGCTTTCCCAGAACCGCGACGCCGCAGTCGACGAACCGAAAACGGGCGGTCATTTCAGGACCCATCACGCACCGGACGTTGTCGTAGGAGTTCGACGTCACGAGTGCGAGGACAACTCCTCTCTTCGAAAGGCCGTCGAGGAGAGCGGCCACGCCTGGGAACAACGAGACTCGGTCGATGTGTATTCTCATCTCGCGTCGCATTGACGCCACGACCAGGGGAAGCTTCCAGGCCGGAATCCCCAGGTACCGCATGATGTCCTTCGGGCTCTTGCTGAGCAGGCTGTCCACGTCGCGGGGATCGACACGGCGAAGGCCATGGCGCGAAGCAGCCTCGTCGAGGATGCGAAGAACACAGCCGAAGGAATCGGCCAGCGTCCCGTCGAAGTCGAATACAATGAGTTTGTACCTGTTCGTGTGCATCGTGTGCTCGGCATTCATCTCATGGTCGTCGCCGGGCGTTCCGGACGTGGCTCACCGCAGAACGGGGATCTACCATGCGCAACCTGCTGGTGAACGAACGGGATCAGAAGTTTGTGCTCCACGAGCAACTCCGGGTAGAGGAACTGGGCAATACCAGGGTCTATGGCCACATCTCGAAGGAGATCATCGATCTATTCCTGGGTGCGGCTGTTGACCTGGCAGTCAAAGAGTCTTCCAACCCCGGAGGTCGCGATGGCTGATCCGCTCGAGCGGGCCGGTGTGTTCAATGGTGTGACATGTCACCAGCACTTATCGGTGAAGAGGCACTATTAATGATTTGAAAGGGCTGCGCAGAAGTGGTCTTCTGGCGGCCGGCCACCCGGATGGCCGAGGCGATCGCCATGCGCTCCTTCGAACCCACCGAGTTCCGCTCCTGGCTCACCGCGCTCGACGCAATGACGGTCCTGGAGACCACCCACGCGTGCGTCTCCTGCCGGACCGAGAGCGACTTCCGGAGGCTCTTTTCGAAGATCCGGGAGCTATTGCCTTTCGACCATGCATTCGCCCATTCTGCTCGAGACGGCTCGCGGCACGGCGTCGTCTCGCTCCACAAGATCAATATCAGTTACCCCGAGGCCTTCACTCAGGAGTACCTGGCACGCGACTATTTCCGGGTGGACACCGTCGTGAGGGAGGCACTGACGACCTGCCGGGCCCAGTATAGCTCGGAAGCGACCCCCGGGCGACCGAAGGAGATCACAGCGCTGTGCACGGATTTCGGGGTTGGAGAGGGCTATGTCGTGGGCACGAGATCCACCCTGAATGCGGGCGGAAGCCTGTTCCACCTCAAGAGCCCGTCGATGAGGTACGACCGGCGCGCCGCCGCCGTGCTGAATCTCCT
>MEMX01000122.1:30961-31288 GCA_001768075.1 Anaeromyxobacter sp. RBG_16_69_14
CGCCCTCTCCCAGGCCCTCGAAGGAGAGCGCCCGGGCGCAGCCGCCGTCGCCCTCTCGGCCCGCGAGCGGGAGATCTTGAAGTGGTTGAGCGCGGGGAAGAGCTCCTGGGAGACGTCCGTGATCCTCGGCATCAGCGAGCGCACGGTCAACTTCCACGTGTACAACGTCCTCAGGAAGCTCGGGGCCGCGAACAGGCCACAGGCCCTCGCGATCGCGGCCCGAAGCGGCCTGCTCGACTGATAGCGCATGCCACATGAACTGACGCTCGAGATGGGGGGCGCGGGGGGAGAGTTCTCCCCTCCGCTTGAGGCGCCGCAAGGCGCCGG
>MEMX01000122.1:31414-41315 GCA_001768075.1 Anaeromyxobacter sp. RBG_16_69_14
TGAGGCGCCGCAAGGCGCCGGACATCAGCTCACAGCGGCGGCGGTGACGCTGGAGAATCACATCAACTGGTCGCCGCTGTGAGCGACCGGACCGGGGTAGGCGCCTTCACAGTTCCTGGATCTCGTCGAGGAGGGCGTCGAACACGAACGTCTCCAGGCGCTCGACTTCCGGTACATCCAGGTCCACGAACTGGAACGACGTGTTCGCGCCGCCCAGGAACTCCTTCACGGCGACGACGCGGGCAGCGGCATGGAGCGGCTGGCCGCCCGGGAGGCCCAGCGCGACCTTCACGTCTTCGCCGACGTGTGGCGCGTTCGCGAGCAGCGCGGCGAATCCGCCGGAGGAGAGCTGGAGCGTCTTGGCGCGCACGGTTCCGTCATGGAACTCGATCTCCGACTGGAGCGCGCGAGCGGCCCGCAGGCTGCGACGCGGTCGCTGCCCGGGAAGGAGAGCGAGGTGCTGCGCCGAGAGGACCAGGTGGGCCAGCTTGCCGCGGGCCGCACGGTAGGCCGCCTGGTCCGGTGGCCCGAGAGCCCCCACCCTCGCCCTCCCGTGGAGGTCCCGAAGCTCCTCCAAGGACTCCGTCAGGCCCATGACCCAACTCCCCTCGCTCGACTCCCTGACTTCCTATCCAGGTTCCGTGTCGCGCGCTCGACGGGACGCGTCCATCGCATCCTCAGGCGCGCGGCGTCGAAGCCGAGCCCGCTGCTCGTGCTGGCATGGTGACGGGCCTACGATGCCCAAAAAGGGTGAGTCCCCGCCGGGATCGACTTCTCCGGCTGGCGTGCTAGGAGTGGGGGACCCAAGGGCTCTTCGGGGCGGAGGATCGGGATGAAGCTCCTGGCGCAGTACCAGGATCTGGCCGGCCGACGGGCGCTCGTGACAGGCGCGTCCGCTGGCCTGGGCCTCGGGGTGGCCGAGGCTTTCCTCTCGCAGGGCATGTCGGTCGCGCTTCACTGGAGGTCAAATAGGATCCCGGTGGATGCCCTCGCCATGCGCTTTCCGGGCCGCGCCTTCCCGGTCCAGGCGGACCTCGGGACGGAGGCGGGCTGCGTCGCCTGCGTGTCGGAGACGGCGCGGCTCCTGGGCGGGATCGACCAGCTGGTTCACTCGGCGGGGATCTGGAACTCCGGACCCATCGGTTCAATCTCTGCCGCGCAGCTGGAGGAGATCTTCCGGGTCAACACCTTCAGCGCCTTCTACCTGGTGCGGGAGGCGCTCCCTTTCCTGGGCCGTACTGGCCGCGGTAACGTCGTGTTCCTGGGGTCCACCGCCGGCCAGCGCGGTGAGGCCTGGCACGGTCACTACGCAGCGACCAAGGGGGCCCTGCAGTCGCTCGCCATGAGCCTGGCGGTGGAGCTCGCGCCGCGGACGCGCGTGAACGTGGTCTCGCCGAGCTGGGTGCGCACCCCCATCGCCTCGGACGCCATCCGTGAGGTGGGGGCGGCCATCGCCGCCGTGTTGCCCAACCGGCGGCTGGACGAGGTGGAGGACGTGGTCCACGCGGTGCTCTTCCTCGCCAGCGAGGCCTCCGCGCACCTGCTGGGAGAGGACCTGTGCGTGTCCGGCGGCGCCCTCCTGATCGTGCCCCGCGGCCAGATCGTTCCGAGGGAACCCGCGGGGGCGTGAGCGGTGTATTCACTTCTCGAGCGAGTCGCGGATCTGCCGCAGGAGGAGGATGTCCTCGGGTGTCGCGGGCGGACTCGGCGCCTGCTGCTCCCTCCTGAGGCGGTTGAACTGTTTTACCATGAGGAAAACTATCAGCGCTAGGATAGTGAAGTTGAGGGCGATCGTGATGAAGCTGCCATAGGCGAGGACGGGCACGCCCGCTTTCTTCACCGCCTCGAGGGTGCTCGCTGTCCCCGCCGGGACTTCCTTGAGGGGGAGAAAGTAGTTGGTGAAGTCGAAGCCGCCGAAGATCCTGCCCACGACGGGCATGACGAGGTCGCCGACCGCGGAGTCGACGATCTTCCCGAAGGCGCCGCCGATGATCACGCCCACCGCGAGATCGATGACGTTCCCCTTCAGCGCGAATGCCTTGAATTCCGATGAGAAGCTCATGCGTCCCCCTCTGTGGCTGATGTGTCGCCACTCTTGCCCGACTACCGCCGCCGCCCCACCTTGGCGCGGAGCAGGGCGAGCCTTTCCCGCAACTCTTCCGAGCTCAGGTCCGCGTACTTCTTCGGCAGCATGCGCCGGTTCGAGGCCTCGAAGACCGCGATGAGCTCCATGTACTCGAGCATCTCCATGTCGCGGCTCGGCAGGTAGTCGCGGATCGCGTCACCGAAGTGGGCCACCGCGACCGGCTCGTCCCCGGCGTACTCGCTCGCCAGGAGCACCACCGCCTCGAGCTCGGCGTTGGAATAGCCGATCAGCGGCGCGCTCACCGCCGCGCGATCGCGTGGAAGCTCCACGCTCCACCGGACCCGGTGCTTGCGGATCTGGGCCGCCAAGACCGCCTCCACGTCCGCCGGGTCCTGCGCGTAGAAGAAGGGGATCTTGCGGTCGAGCCTGCCTGCCCGCTTGATGTCGACGTCGAGCTTGTCAGGGCGGTTGGTCATGAGCAGGAAGAGGACCTGGCCGCGGTTCTCGCCGTCGCTCATGAACTCCTTTATCCTCGCGATGACCCGCGACGAAGTGCCGCCGTCGCTCTCGGTATCGTCGCCCCCGAAGGCTCGATCCCCCTCGTCGATGATGACGATCACCTGGCCCATGGCCCTTATCACCGAGAGGATGCGCTCGAGGTTCCCCTCTGTGGCGCCCACCCACTTGGAGCGGAAGTTCTTGAGCTTGACGGCAGTGAGGGCGCACTCCCTCGCGAACGCCTCGGCGACGAAGGTCTTACCGGTGCCCATGGGGCCCGTGAAGAGAATGCCCATCGGGCATCGCTCGCGCCTCCCCTCGCGCAAGGCGGCGGCGATGGAGAGCAGCTCGCGCTTCACCTCCTCCATCCCGCCCACCACCGAGAAGTCGTGGGCCGGGGCGACGAACTCGACGAGGCCAAAGCACTCGCGCTCGATGATCTCCCGCTTGCGCCGGTGCACCAGGCGCAGGATCTCCTCGCGGCCGTCGTCCGCCGCCTCCGCCGCCGCCACCGGCGCGCCCGGCGCGACGAGGTTGCGCACCTCCTCGCGCGACAGGCGGGTGGTGAGGGCGGCCAGCTTTCGCGCCCGCTCGTCCGCGCCCGGCGTGCCAGCCAGAAGGGAGGCGATGAAGCGCTCCCGCTCGGCGAGGTCGTCCGCGCCCTCCGGTGCCGGCTCCAGGATGGCCTTGATCTGGACGGCCTTGAGGCCGCCCGTGACCTCGGCGAGGCGATCGAGCCAGGCCGGCTCGAGGCCGGGCGCGACGTGGCGGATGATCTGCCGCCGCGCGTCGTCGTCCGGCATGGGCACGCGAATGGTCGGGGTCTTGGGGTTCGAGGCGAGCTTCGGGTGGAGCTCGGACAGGTTCTCGGTCACGAGCAGGACGACGTTGTCGCCTCCCTCGATGACGGGTGACATCGACCAGCGGTGCAGGGTGACCACGTTCTGCCGGTCTGCCTCGGAGAAGAAGTTGGCCTCGCCGGCGGGGGCGATCATCTCGGCGTATTCCAAGATGACGGCGACCTGGTTCGAGGCGACGAGGAGCTGCTCGAGCGCCTGGAGCACCTTGTCGGCTCTCCGCTCGAGCAGGAGGTCCTCGAGCCCGGCCACCTCGCCCTTGCGCTTCTCGAAGCGTGCGCCGCTCGAGACGTTGTAGGCGACCACCGTCTCCTTGGAGGGCGCGAGCAGGCCCTTGGCGAGGAACTCGCCGAGCGGCCGCAGTGCCCCGTCTTGCAACACGAGGTCGTGGACGTTGCCGTGCACGACG
Organism: Anaeromyxobacter sp. RBG_16_69_14; assembly: GCA_001768075.1. Classification (GTDB taxonomy): domain Bacteria; phylum Myxococcota; class Myxococcia; order Myxococcales; family Anaeromyxobacteraceae; genus Anaeromyxobacter_A. Next base: position 35,265 of record MEMX01000122.1, read on the forward strand.
AACTGTGACGCCTCACCGCGCAGGTAGCGGCGGCGAAGCTCCGCCGCCCAGGCGGGCAGCGACCGGGTCTCGCTCATCGTGCCACCTCCAGCAATGCCTCCGCTTCCCGTGCCGTGCTCTCCAGGGCCTCGAGGCGAGAGCGGTCGCCGGGGGGGAGCGAGGCCAGCAGCCGACCGCGCTCGGCAGCGGCGGTCCTGCCACGATCACATGGTCTTCGTCTGGGCCTTCTTGGCGGTGGCGGCGGCCTTGAGACGCTCGAGCTCCTGCCGGGCGTTGGCCTCGCCGCCCTGCTGGCGCAGCTGCGCGAGCCGCTGGTCGAGCGAGGACTCCTGGATCTCCTTGCCCAGGTTCGACTCCGCCACGATGTTGTGGATGTGCTCGCGCACGTTGTCGAGGGCCTTCACCTCCGCGTCGACCGAGAGCCCCTCCAGCTGCTCCTGGATGCGCAGGCGCGCGTTCGCGGAGGCCATCTTGGCGAGCATGTTGTCCTTCTCGGCCTTGAGCTTCCTGATCTCGCCCTGGACCTGGATGAGCGACGCCTTGGCGCTCTCGGCGTCCTTGACGGCCGCCTGCATCTCTCCCTCGAGCTCCGCCACGTCGGTGGAGAGCTGGGTCTTCTTCTGGATGAGCATGACGCCCAGGTCGTCCTGGCTCGTGGCCACGGCGGCGTCGAGGTCCTGTCCCACCTGTGCCAGCTCGGCCTTGCTCGACTTGAGCCTCGCCTCGATGTCCTCGCGCCGCCGGATGATGGCGGCGGTGGCCTTCTTGAGGGCGCTGTACTTCTCGATCATCCCGTTGATGGCGTTCTCGTAGGCGATCTCGGGGTGCTCCTTCTCGAGCCCCGAGATCCACAGGCTGAGAAACCCGCGCCAGAGATTGGAAAGACGCGCCAGGAAACCGTCTCGTGCCATCCTCGCCTCCGTTTTGACTGGTCAGCGGGGCGGACTGAGCTTCGCCGAGTCCTGGACCACCTGCGCCACCGCTTCTTGCCCGAAGAACTCCAGCCCCGGTTGTATGTTGACCTTCTCGTCGTTGGCCGCCCGCGCGCAGGCCTCCTGCTCGGCCACGGCCTGCTGCATGGCCTCGCGCACCCGGGCCACCTCGGCCTCGAGCTCCGCGATGCGCCGGTTTCCGGCGTCGGCCGTCCTCTGCGCCTCCGCCTGGCCGGCGCGGATGAGGCCTCGAGCGCGTTGATCTCGGCCACGGCCGCCTCGATGTTGCGTGCCGTCGGCACCCCGAACGCCTTGAGCGCTGCTCGTCGCGGCGGGGCTTGTCACCCCTGGGGCCCCTCACCCCTGGCCTCGCCGTCAACGACGAACCAGCCCAGGACTGTCTTGCCCCAGCCGCGCCTGTCGCTCACGGCCACGGAAGGTATCGGTCGCTCCGGGGCCTGTCAAACGAGATGACCGTGGTATTTCGAGATGTTTTCGATGACCTGGATGCGCGTCACAGCGCGTCGAGACACCGCGTCGACACTGATTCGATTCACCATCGGCATCCGCGCGCTGGTAGTGGCAGCGCCGCGCTCACACGTCGCATCGCGTCGCGCCCGCATCTCGTGCATCGTCGTGCCTGCAGCTTGCGCTGCCGGCTCGAGACGCGGCGCATAGGGGGTGCATCGCGATTCGCCCTTGCGTCTCGCTCCCCGGTTCGCAGGTTGGTCGTGATGCGATCAGTGCTGGTGGTGAGCCAGGATTCACGGTTTTTGGATTGCGTGGTCAACGCCCTCCGGGGTGAGGGAATGCGGGCCGTCTCGTTCAAAGGCGCCGCGATGGAGACGACGGAGAGGGGATTTCGACCACGAGCCATCGTTCTCGATCCGGCGGTCCTGCTGGAGCCGGGAGGTGACGAGCTGGTCCGGTTTCTCAGCGGCTCACCCGCCCTGGCGGCTGTCCCCGTCTTCTCGATCTCCTCGGCTGCGAAGCGCGTCGAACTCGCCGAGTTGCTCTGCACGCTCCGCCGTCTCGAAGAAGGCGGCAAGCGTGCGTACGGATGAGTGATGGCGTGGGCCGTTCGCGCGTACCCTGGCGGAGGTGAGCGACCGGGTGGGCACATGGCTGCCCGTCGGGATGTCTCGCCCCGACCTCGGTGACCGGATAGCTTCCCTGCGATGCGGCGCGCGCTGATGAAGGGTGTGGTGAGCGGGCTCGGCGCCGCCCTCCTGTTCGGGCTGTCGACGCCCATCGCGAAGCTCCTGCTGCCGGACAGCGGTCCGTTCATGCTCGCGGGCCTGCTCTACCTCGGGAGCGGTCTCGGCCTCCTGGTGCTGATGCCACTGCGCGGCACGCCAGGCGAGGCACCGCTGCGGCGCGAGGATGCCGCGCCTCTCCTCGGCGTGGTCATCGCGGGCGGTGTGGTCGCGCCCCTCCTGCTCATGTACGGCCTCGGTCGGCTCCCAGGCTCGACGGCGTCGTTGCTCCTCAACCTGGAGGCGCCTTTTACCATCGCGTTCGCGGTGCTGGTCTTCGGAGAGTCGCTCGCGCCGCGCGAGGCCCTCGGGGCCGGAGCGGTCGTGCTCGGCGGTGCCGCCCTCGGTCTCCCCAGCGTCCTCGGGGGCTTCCAGGTCATGGGTGCGCTCGCCGTGGCCGGTGCCTGCGTCGGGTGGGCGCTCGACAACAACCTGAGCCAGCGCCTGTCGCTGCACGATCCGGTGGCGGTGGTCCGCGTGAAGTCGCTGGTGGCCGGCGCCGTGAACGTCGTCCTCGCGCTCGCTCTCGGGGAGCGCATCCCCGGCGGGCTCGCGCTGCTGGCCGCCCTCGCGACCGGGCTGCTTGGGTATGGGATGAGCATCGTCCTGCACCTTCGCGCGATGCGCGAGGTCGGCGCAGCGCGGCAGGCAGCCCTCTTCGCGACGGCGCCGTTCGCCGGGGCGTGCGCGGCGGTGCCGCTGCTGGGCGAGCACCTGGGGCTCCGGGAGGTCGGTGCCGCGTTGGCGATGGCCGTCGGCGTCGCCGTGATGGTGCGCGCGCACCATCAGCACCTCCATGAGCACGAGGGCCTGGAGCACGAGCACGCCCACTTGCATGACGAGCACCATCTGCACGAGCACGAGGGCGTGGTGGTGGCCGAGGCCCACTCGCACCCGCACCGGCACGCTCCACTGAGCCACGAGCACGCGCACATGCCCGACGCCCATCATCGGCATGCGCACTGATAGCGCATGCCACATGAACTGACGCTCGAGATGGGGGGCGCGGGGGGAGAGTTCTCCCCTCCGCTTGAGGCGCCGCAAGGCGCCGGACATCAGCTCACAGCGGCGGCGGTGCCGCTGGAGAATCACATCAACTGGTCGCCGCTGTGACTCGCCTTTCGCCGTTCTTCGTGCTCCCCCACTGGCTCCGTGGCCTCGCACAGGCAGTCGTCCCGACGGGACGGTCCGGACCGAGACCTCCAGATCTGCGGCCATGGAATCGTGCCTCGACAGCCGACATCAGGCGCGTACAGTAGCCCGATGGGGCTCTGCGGCTGGGGCATGGCGATTGCGGCAGTGGCGATGGCCGCGGGAGCCACCGCCGCCCGCGCTGACGCGCGACGCGTGTTGCTCCTGACGGACGGCGATCGCGACCGCGACCTGGCGGCGCGCGTCGAGGGCCAGGTCGCCGATCTCGAGGTCACGATAGTCAAGGCGGACGCGGCGCTGCCGCCCGATCCTGGCGCTCAGCTCGCGGTGGCGCGGGCGCGGGCGGCCGAGCACCGCGCCGAGGTCGTGGTGTGGTTCGGTGCCGACGGTGACAGCTTCATCGTCCGCGCCGCGCAGGGTGACCGCGTGCTCGTGCGGAGAGTGGGTCGGGTGACGGGCGCGCTGTCGGCCTCCGCCTCCATCGAGGCGGTCGGTCTGATCGTCCGCACCGAGCTGCGGGGCCTCGCCGCCGGCGGCCAGATCGCGGACGAGGTCGTGCCCGGCCCCTCCGTGCCGCTGCGGCCGTGGGCCGAGCTCGGCTGGACGGGCGTGCTCGACGGCGAGAACGCGAGAGGTCACCACGGTGTGGCCGCGCGGGTGGGTGCGGCCCTCGGGCGGTGGCGCGCCGCCGCCACCTTTGCCTATCATCCGGCGACGACGCTGGGCTCCCCGCTCGCGACGATTCGGGTCGAGCAGCAGTCGGCCGGCGTGGTGGCCGGTCTCGACCTCCGCGGCCCCCCCGACCCGGCGGCCCGGTGGCGTCTCGGCATCGACCTCGGCGCCGCCGCCGCGCGCTTCCCGCGCGTCACGACCGCTGCGGGACCCGGCCTCACGCCCGCCGCATCCGACAGTCCGTGGTCTCCCGTGGTCACGCCATCGGTTCGCGCCGCCTGGCGGCTCAGCCCCGTGTTCTGGCTCGCTTTTTCGCTTGGCGCCGACTTCCTCCTGCGCCCGCCGGAATTCGGAGTCGCCACTGGCACCGGCTTCGAGCGGGTGTCGACCCTGCGGCCCGTGGAGCCGCGCGCCCTCCTCTCCCTGACCTTCGACGCCTCCTGAACTCTTGCCCCCCCGACGACCCCTCGCGCCACCACTCCCCTTGCCATGATCGCCTGGCAATCGCCGCGTGACCCTGTCGGACCTATTCGTACCTCTACTGCGGTGAGCCGTGCTCCACGTCGCCGGGAGGCACGGCCATGACGGCTGCGGATCCTCGTCTGGCCGCGGCGGTTGCCGGCGATCGCAGGGCACTGGAGGAACTGGTGGCCGAGATCCTGCCACGCGTTCGCAACCTGGTCCGCTATCTCGTGCGCGGTGACGCCGAGGCCGAGGACATCGCCCAGGAGGCGATGGTCGCCATCGTGCGCGGTCTGCCCAGCCATCGCGGCGAGGGCACGCTCCAGTCGTGGTCCGACCGGGTGGCAACACGGGCCACGTTCGGCTGTTTGAGGCGCGTCCGCCGCGCTCGGGCCCAGCTCGACGGTGGCGCTGACCTCGAGGCAGTTCCGCACCCCGACGCCCCGCCGGATGAGTACATCGCCAGCCGGCGGGCGGTCGCCCTGCTCGACCGGATCCCCGACGACCAACGCCATGCGTTGGTGCTGCACCACGTGCTCGGCATGAGCGTCCCCGACATCTCCGCCGATCTGGGCGTCCCGCTCGAGACTGTGCGCAGCCGCCTACGCATCGGTATCGGCAAGCTGCGAGCATTGCACGGGGGTGAACGTTGCTGAGGTTGTTGAGACGGTACCCTTCAGCAGACGAGAACGACGCGAGCATGGACGAGCCGCTGCCGAGCGAGCTGTTGCCACGCCTCGACGGCCTGCCCGGCCCCGCCCGCGCCCTCACGTCGGCGCGGAGCGCGGCGATGGTGAGATCCATCGTCGATGCGGCGCTGGCGGATCCGGACGCGCCGGCTCGCGCCGAGGCGCCCGCCAGGATGGGCTGGCGCCGCGCACTCCGTTTCGCGGCCGCGATACTCTTCTGCTTCTCCGGAGCCGTCGCGCCGGCCCTGGTCAGACACGTGAAGCACACCGTCGCCCCGCGTTCCCCTGTCGCACCACCTCGACAGCCCGAGCCGCGCCGCGAGAGGAAGCACGACCTGGCCCCGCCGGCCGTCGAGCCGCCGCGCACCGTCGCCCCGGTGCCACGCCCCATGCCTCCCGCACCCATCGTCAGTGTGCCTCGCCCCAACGTTTCCCCCGCCGTGGAGGAGCTCGACGTCGAGAAGGCGCCGCCCGAGGATCTGCTCGCGCTCGCCAACGAGCGGCGCCGGGTCCGGGACTGGGGCGGGGCCGACCGGCTCTACCGTGCCACGAGCCGCCGGTTCCCGGACTCTGACGCTGCCGTGGTGGCCGGCGTGGCCTCGGCGACGCTTCACCTCGAGCAACTGCGCGACGCCGCTGGGGCCCTGCGCGACTACCGGCAGGCCCTGGCGACGCGGCCGACCGGGCCGCTGGCGGAGGAGGCGCGATGGGGCATCGCCGAGGCAGAGCGCGCGCTCGGCGACTCTGCCGCCGAGGCCCTTGCCCTGCGCGACTTCCTCGCCAAACACCCGGGCTCGGCGCTCGCCCCGGCCGCGCGGCGCCGCCAGGCGGAGCTGGCGCCGTGAGCGGCCGGGCGCTCGCCGCCGCTACCTCGGCGGCCCTCTTGGC
>MEMX01000122.1:41325-43734 GCA_001768075.1 Anaeromyxobacter sp. RBG_16_69_14
GCCTGCGCGAGCCGCGATGTCGTGGCCGTCAGTGCCGTCACCGACCTGAACGCGTACTGCCAGGGTACCGGCCCGCCGGTCCTGGTGGACGGGACCTGCACCGGCCGCCTGGCCGAAGCTGCCTTCGACCACGCGGTGTGCGCCTGCGGAGACCTCTCGATCGCCGACCTCACCACCGACGGCTTCGACTCGCGGACGGCGACGTGGGCGCCGGGTGGCACGGGCGGCGACGTCGGCGGAAACGCCGGCTTCGACTTCGGCGGGGCCACCAATGTCGGCGGCGCGCTGACGATCGCCGACGGCATCGAGGCCGGGACGAGGCTCGAGGTTCTCGGTGACCTCGACGTCGGTGGCTCGCTCGGCAGGCCGTCGTCGACGATCGGCGTCGGTGGCGCGGCGCGGATCGGCGGCGACGTGGACGTCGCTGCGCTCCGCGTGGAGGGGACGCTGACGATGCCGGCCAGCGCGGCTCGCCATGGCGACATCTCCCCCGCTCCGATCGCCGGTGCCGTGACGGCCCCGGCGCCGTGCCGGTGCGACGCCGTCGCCGTCACGGCTATCGTGGAACAGCACCGCGCGGCCAACGACGACGTGGCGATCGGACTCGCGCCGGACGCCCTGGCCGACGTCCACGGCGACTCCACCCTGGACCTGCCGTGCGGCCGGTTCTACCTCTCGCGCATCCAGGCGAGCGGCGGGGGCCGGATCACGCTGCGTGCCACCGGGCGCACCGCTCTCTTCGTCGCCGAGAACGTCACCGTCGATGGCGTCCTCGACGTGGAGGTCGCGGAGGGCGCCGAGTTCGACCTGTTCCTCGCAGGGAACGTGAACCTGACCGGTGACGCCCTCCTCGGCGATCCCGACCGACCGCGCGCGCTGCGAATCTACGCGGGCGCAGGCGGATCCGTCAACCTGTCGGCCGGCTCGCGCCTGGCAGGGAACCTCTACGCCCCGGCTGCCGACCTCGCGTCGAGCGCACCGCTGGAGGTCTTCGGTTCGCTCCTTGTCAACCACCTGGCCCTCGGCGCGGGGATCACCGTCCACCGCGATCGCGCGATCGCCTCCATCGGCGCGGAGTGCCAGCGCTGATCCGTCGCTTCGGCGAATACGCCGCAAGCTCCATCGAATCTTTTGACCCTATCTCGAGGGACACTCCCTCTCTCGTCCAAGGGGTCCAAGATCCAGGAAGAGTGGACTTCCTGTCCGCCCGGGCTGGCACGTCTTGCCAGTGCGGTACGCGTCTGCACGCAATGAGCTCGCGAGGGCGTCTTCCATATCGAGAGGTGAACGTGATGAAGACTCGTGGAGTCAGAATGCTCGGCGCCCTGTTCCTCGCAGCGTGGCAAGGAGCCACCGTGGCCGCGCAGGACGTGACGACAGAGCCGCTCTCTTCGAACGGCGGCGAGACCAGCGGCGGATTCGGCGGATTCGACGCAGGCGTGAGCGCGGGCTGCTCGGCGGCGCTGGAAGGTTGGGCCGCGGTGAGCGGCGATGGCGTATCGGCCACGACCGGCGGTGGAACCGCGACGCCCGTACGGCCGACGACCGCCGCCCAGCTGACCGCCTACGCCAGCGACTCGCAGGCGCGGGTCATCGAGATCGCCGGCACGTTCGACGTCCCGCGCCTCGACGTCAAGTCCAACAAGACGCTCGTGGGAATCGGGACGAACGCGACGATCAACGGCGGGGTGCGGATCCGCGGCAACTCGAGCGCGTTCGTGAAGAACGTGATCGTCCGCAACCTCAGGATCAACGGGGCACCGAGCGACGCGGACGACGACGCGGTGCAGATCCACTACGCACACCACGTCTGGGTGGATCACTGCGAGATCTGGGACGCCCCCGACGGTAACCTGGACATCGTGCACGGGTCGAACTGGGTGACCGTCTCCTGGACGAAGTTCCGGTACACCTCGGCTGCCCCGGCCTCCGACCACAAGTTCTCCACCCTCATCGGGCACTCCGACAGCAACTCGGCGGAGGACAGCGGGCGACTCAAGGTCACGCTCCACCACGACTGGTGGGCGGAGGGCGTCGTCGAGCGGATGCCGCGGGTGCGCTTCGGACTGGTCCACTCGTTCAACAACTATTTCACCTCCAGCGGAAACAACTACTGCATCCGTGCGGGGAGGGACGCGCATGTCCTCGCCGAGAGGAACTATTTCCAGGGAGTCAAGGACCCGCTCGTGTTCAACAGTTCGTCCGACCAGGCCACGGCGAACATCACCGCGCGGGACAACGTGTTCCAGAACACGTCCGGTACCCAGGCCACCGGGGGCGGGGGAGCGGCCTTCACGAACCCCCCGTACTCCGCCGCGATGGACGTCGCGAGCGACGTGCCCTCCATCGTGGAAGCCTGCGCCGGGCCGCGTTGAGGTGACCGAGGTGACGGCGCGCTGCGGCGGGCGT
>MEMX01000122.1:43845-69087 GCA_001768075.1 Anaeromyxobacter sp. RBG_16_69_14
ACAACAGGAGAACGAGACCGTGACGAGAACACTGTATGCCTCCATCCTCGGTATCCTGCTCGTCCTCTGTCCGTGCACCAGCCGCGGCGCGCCTGAAGTGGGGGCGAGCACGCAGGCCTCCGCGAATGGCGTGAACGCCACGCTCACGCTGACGACGGACTGGGGGTCGGGCTACTGCGCCGACGTCACCCTGCAGAACACGAGCGCCGCGGCGGTCACCTCCTGGACGGTCGTCGTCGATCTCAACCAGGGCACCCTGTCACAGCTCTGGAACGGGGTGGTCACCCGGAGCGGCACCCAGATCACGGTCAAGCCGGCCGGCGCGTGGAACAGCACCCTCGCGCCCGGCGCAGCGCAGCCCGTTTTCGGATTCTGCGGCAGCGGGGCCGGGGCGAGCTACCAGCCGACGCTGGTGTCTCTCTCGATCGACGGCGCATCGGGCGGGGAACCGAGCGAAGCCGCCTTCGCCATCGCGGCGAGCCCCGCCACCGTGGCGGTGAGCCAGGGAGCGAGCACCACCAGCGCGATCTCCCTCATCCGGACGGGAGGCTTCGCCGACAGCGTGGTGCTGAGTGCCAGCGTCCTGCCCAGTGGTGTGACGGCCAGCTTCGACCCGGCATCGACCACGGGCGACAGCTCCACGCTGACCCTCACCGCCTCCGGCACGGCGGCGACGGGCACCGCGGCGCTGACCGTCACCGCGACGGGCGGCGGTCTCACTCGCAGCGCGTCGATCAACCTGACCGTGAGTAGCGGCTCCGCCAGCACGTGCGGCACGGTGACCAACAACCCCTTCGGCGACTGCAAATTCTCTTGGGGAGCTCCGGACGACGGCAGCAACTCATCGTACCTCAGCTTCGTCTCGGGCTGGATCGGCTACGAGACGCGCGGCGGTCTCGATGCGGCCCTGGCGACCAACGTCGCTTGCGACGGCTGCAGGCTCGCCAAGGCGGTGGCTTCCACGAAGGCCATGGCAGTCTTCTACACCTACTTCATCGGCTTCCAGGCGAACTACATGGGCGGATTTGGCGACTGCAATGTCGATCACGACGGGCACAACCTGTGCACCGATGGCGCCCAGTGGATCCGGGACAACCGCGCGCTCATCGTCAACATGTACGGGGAGTACGCCAAGAAGGTTCACGCAGCCAGCCCGAACAAGCCCGTCATCTGGTGGCTGGAAGGTGACTTTGTCCAGTACTCGTACTCGGATCAGAGTAACCCCTTGAGCTACGCGGAGCTCGGCGCGCTGGCGCGAGACATCACCTGCGCCATCAAGTCGAACCAGCCGAACGCCGTGGTCGCCATGAACCACTCACCGTGGATTTCCAACGACCAGGCCAACGGATTCTGGGGCGCCCAGCCGCTGGACGTGCTCGATCTGGTCTGGGTCCAAGGCGCCGGCGACACGGACACCTTCGTCAACTCGGGCACTTATAACGCTGCCACCGCCAACTTCGGCTGGCTGCACAGGAAGACGGGCAGGAAGATCATGGCCGAGACGAGCTTCGCCGGGAGCGGCTCTGCCGATCGCTGGTCCACCACGACCGCGGCCAACATCAATGCGCGGATCGCCAACGGTGTCATCGGAGTGCTCGTCAACAACCCGGGGGCGAGCTACCAGTCGGCCACCGACACGCTAGGCCCCTCCCTGAGCTCCACATGCAACTGAGCGCACCGCGCTTCGACCGCTCGTTGCAGGCTGGGATGGCTCACCTCAGCGCAGCGGCCCGGATTCGCGTCCAACGACAAGGAGTGAACATCATGAGAAGGCGCAGCTTCGCGACGATGGGTACCCTCTTCTTGTTGCTCGGCGCATGCAACGGCGGACATGAACCGCAGTCCGCCCCCGGCACCAGCACCGGCACCAGCGCGGCCCCTCTGTCGACGAACGGCGTGGAGGCGACCCTCAACCTCCAGTCGGACTGGAACACCGGGTACTGCGCAGAGGTCGCGCTGAAGAACACGAGCGCGGCGCCGGTCACCTCGTGGACCGCCGTCGTCGATCTTCACCAGTCGACCCTCTCCCAGATCTGGAACGGGATCGCCACCCAGAGCGGCAGTCAGATCACGGTCAAGCCGGCCGGCGCCTGGAACAGCACCCTAGCGCCCGGCGCGTCGCAGGTCGTGTTCGGATTCTGCGGCAGCACGACGGGCTTGAACTACCGGCCGACGCTGGCCTCGCTCGACGTCACGGGGGGATCGAGCGGTGGCGGGGTCACGAGCTACACGCTCACCGTAGCCGCCAGCGGCAACGGGACGACCAGTCCCGCGGCGGGGGCGCACACCTATGCCTCGGGCACGTCGGTAGAGGTCAGCGCGACGCCGGCGAGCGGCGCCACGTTCACCGGCTGGAGCGGGGCAGCGTCCGGCACGGCCAACCCCGTGACGGTCGTGATGGACGCGAGCAAGGCCCTCACCGCCAGCTTCTCGGGAGGCGGAGGCGGAGGCGGTGGTGGCGATGGCGGCGGCGTCGCGGCCGACAGGCTCACTGGCGTCAACTGGTTCGGCTTCGAGACGGGCAACTTCGTGCCGCACGGTCTGTGGACGCGTGACTACAAGTCGATGCTGAAGGAGATCAAGGACCTCGGGTTCAACGCCCTGCGCCTGCCGTGGTGCAACGACATGCTGGCGGCGACCCCGAACGGCATCCAGATCAGCGCCAGCGGGGTCGACGCCTACACCGGCCAGGCGGGCCTCAACGTCGATCTCCAGGGCCTGACCTCGATCCAGGTGATGGACAAGATCCTCGACGAGTGCCAGCGCCTCGGCCTGAAGGTCATCCTGGACAACCACTCGCTCGCGCACGACGGCCACTCGAACGAGACGCTCTGGTACTCCAGCACGTACTCGGAGGCGAAGTGGATCCAGGACTGGACGTTCCTCGTCGACCGGTACAAGAACAACACGACGGTGGTCGCGGCCGACCTCAAGAACGAGCCACACGGCAACACGGGCTCGGGGATGAAGCCGCCCGCGACGTGGGGCTACGACGAGCCGGGTTATGGCACGACCGACTGGCGCAGGGCGTCGATCACGGCCGGTCAGGCGATCCTGGCGGTGAATCCCAACATCATCGTCGTCGTCGAGGGGACGGAGCAGTACGGGACCGACTACACCTGGTGGGGCGGGAACCTGGCGGGCGTGGCCGACTACCCCATCACCACCAGCGAGATCCCGGCCAAGAACCTGTGGTACTCGGCGCACGAATACGGCCCCGAGGTGTACAACCAGTCCTGGTTCTCCGCGGCGGACTTCCCCGACAACATGCCGGCCATCTGGGCGAAGCACTTCTGGTTCATTCATGATCAGAACATCGCGCCGCTCTTCTTCGGCGAGTTCGGCATCAAGGAGGAGAGCGCGGCGAACCCCGACTCGGTGGCCTACAAGTGGTTCACGAAGTTCATGGAGCAAACGGGCAAGACGTCGCACTGGGCGTTCTGGTGCATGAATCCGAACTCCGGTGACACGGGCGGGATCCTCAAGGACGACTGGGTGTCCGTGAACACGGCGAAGTACAACCTCATCAAGCCCTACCTCGCCAGCGCGGGCGACAGCAGCGGGGGCGGCGGTGGGACGACGAGCTACACCCTCACCCTCGGCGTCAGCGGGAATGGCTCGACGAGCCCGGCCGCCGGGGCTCATGCCTATGCGTCCGGTACCTCGGTCACCGTCACCGCGACGCCGGCGAGCGGAGCCACCTTCACGAGCTGGAGCGGCGCCGCCACCGGTACGGCCAACCCCGTGACCGTCGCGATGGACGGGAACAAGACCCTGACCGCCAACTTCTCGGGCGGAGGCGGGGCGACGAGCTACACCCTCACCGTCAACACCAGCGGCAACGGGTCGACCAGCCCCGCGCCCGGGTCGCATTCCTATGCGTCCGGCACGCCGGTCCAGGTCACCGCGACGCCGGGGAGCGGCGCGACCTTCACGAGCTGGAGCGGCGCCGCGACCGGCACGACCAACCCCGCGACCGTCACCATGGACGCAGACAAGTCGCTCACCGCCACTTTCTCGGGCGGCACGAGCGGTCTCCCCGCCACCTGCCCCGGGACGTGCAACTCGGCGACCCCGGTCTATCCCACCCTGTCGAGCGACGGGGGCCTCGGAAATGTCACCATGTACACGACCGAGGCCAGCAACGGTGGCGCCTGCAACTACGGAACGACGAAGGTCATGTCCTTCGCCGCCATGAGCGTCAACGTGCAGCCGGGCGACGGCAAGGGCCAGTGGCAGGGCGGCCGCATCTGCGGCCAGTGCGCGGAGGTGACCGCGCTCACCTCGCAAGGGCCCAAGACCGTGGTCGTCCGCATCATGGACAAGTGTCCCGACGGCTTCTGCGGCATCGACCTCGGCGGCTCGGCACCGGGGGCGGTCATGCTGGATGGCTCCGGGCGCTACGCCGGCGCGTGGCGTTTCGTCTCCTGCGCCGGCCACCCCGAGGTCTCGGACGGCGCGCCCAGCCTGACCGTGTTCAACGGCAGCAACCTCTGGTGGTCGCGCGTGCAGGTGCGCAATCCGCCTTCCGCCATCGACTCCATCGAGTGGCAGGACGCCGCGAACGCCGCCACGCACGGCACGTTCCCCTACGCGGCGGATCCGGAGAACACGTTCGAGGTCCCGGTCAGCTCGGTGCTGCAATCGGCGATCGCGTCGTTCAAGATCACGGTGCACTACGTCGACGGCAGCCAGGCGACGGTGCAGGTGAGCCGGGCGCAGCTCGGGGCCTCGGGTGGCTCCTATCCCCTCGGGTGACGCCTCTCGCGCGCCAGCGCTCGTGTCTGGAAGCGCCGGTCAGTGAACGGATGCCGTAGTCGATTCGTGGTGCAGGGCGGGGGCTCGTCCCCCGCCCTACGTATATCGGCGGGGGTTGGGGGGGCGGGCACGCGAGCGGCTGCTGGCCCGTCGCTCACTTTTTGTGAGTCACGCCTACGTGGATACGGTCGCCCCGGATAGCTGCCCTCCCCGACATCACCAGCAGCTCGAGCCCACGTTCGACGCACTCGCGCACGCTGTTCCCGAGCCGCTGGATCCCGAACAGCCGCGCCACCTCCCTCGCGAGGGCGGCCCGGTCCAGCGACCCCGCGTCCTCGAGCAGCGCCGAGGCAGCGTTGGCGATCTCCTCCGGTGCGATCATGTCCAGGTCCCGCGTGGGCTGGTCGTCCACCGCTGCGCGCCGGAAGTCGCGATAGGACTCGGGGTCGAGGTCCCCAGGCCAAACGAACTCGCTGCGACGGAGTACCTGGCGCTCGCCCTGGAGCTGGTCCACGAGATCGGTGATGCGCTGCGCGACCCTGACCGTCAGCCGCTGGATGCCGAACCGGCTCGCCAGCCGTCGCGCGACCAGTTCCTGGTGGATGGGGCCCTCTGCCAGTACGACCTCGACGATCTGATCCCGGACGCGCCCGCTGCAGGTGGGGTCGTGGAGATCGTCTGGCGTTCCACACGCTGTGACGGGGACGTCCTGGTGACGCGGAACGGCGCGCACGGCGGACGGCGCCGCCGGCGGCGGGGGCGTGCTGCTCGGAGGCGTGTCCATGCCCCCGGGTGCCTCGCCATCGCGCGCCGCGGTCTCGGTCGGCCGTGGTGCAGGCCCGGTCGGCCGCGCGGGAGGCTCCGCGGCTTTGATGGGCCGCTCCATCGCGCTGCGCACGTTCTCGACGAGTGCCCGGGCCGCCACCTCCCCGTCGAACCACCAGCTCGACGACCACGCGCGTTCGAGCCGCCACCCGAGAGACGCCAGCACCTCGCCCCGAAGGCGGTCCCGATCCCGGGTCGAGCGTGCGGATCGGTATGCGTGACCGTCGCTCTCGACCGCGACGCCGTAGCGGCCGGGAACCGACGGATGCCGGATGGCGAGATCGAGGCGGTACCCGCTGCAGCCGATGCCGGTGTCCACCTCCCACCCTGCCGTCCGGAGCGTCTCGGCCATGGTGCGCTCCTGCTCGGACGGCTGGTGCCCGTCGGCAGGAGCTCGCACGCCGTTCGCGCGATCGCGGACGTACTGCAGGAAGTCCCTGAGAAGCCAGATCCCGCGGGCCTTCGTGCGAGAGCGGTCGATCTGCTCGGGCTCGATGCTCGAGTAGACGACGAGCTTCTTCCGGGCCCGCGTGATGGCCACGTTGAGCCGGCGATCGCCGCCGGGACCGTTGAGCGCTCCGGTCTGGACGGAGAAGCGCCCCTTTGCGTCGGGTGCGTTGCAGATGCTGAAGAGGATCTCGTCTCGCTCGTCGCCCTGGACGTTTTCCAAGTTCTTCACGAACAGCGGCTCGGTCCCGGTGAAGTGGCGGTCTACCTCCGGGTCGATCCGCGCCTCGTCGATGAGGTCGAGGAGGAGCTGCTGCTGCGGCATGTTGAACGTGACGATTCCGAACGTGCGGTCGTCGGGCGGGTGCCGCTTGAGTCGCGACACGAGCTCCTGGACGAGCAACTCCGCCTCGCGCTGGTTGGTTCGACCACCCGGTCCCTTGCCGCCCTGATAGAGGGCGTCCGGGACCTTGCGCCAGTGGACGCCGACGTCGTCTGACTGGAACTGCGCGGCGGGGAAGACGTCGAGGCGTCCCTCGTAGATATGCCGATTGCTGAAGTCGATGAGCGCCTCGTGGCGGCTGCGATAGTGCCAGCCGAGCCTCTGCTGCGGCACGAGCTTCGCGACGGCCTCGTCGAGCACGCTCTCGAGCTCGCCCTCGAGCTCGACGCGGTCGTCCTCGTCGGGGAGATCGTCGTCCGCGTCCGAGCGCGCGAAGAAGGACGTCGGTGGCAGCTGCCGCGAGTCGCCCACGATGATCACCTGGCGCCCGCGCGCGATCGCGCCGATCGCATCATGCGTGGAGATCTGGGAGGCCTCGTCGAACACGACGAGGTCGAACGGGGGCGCGTCGGCCGGCAGGTACTGCGCGACCGAGAGCGGGCTCATGAGGAAGCAGGGCTTGAGCCGCGGGAGGATGGTCGGGATTTCCTGCAAGAGCCTCCGGATCGGGAGATGGCGCGACCTCTTCTGTGCCTCGCGCATCACGAGCGCCGGCTCGGAGCTCGCCACCTGCGCCGCGGCGAGCGACGGGAGCCTGCCCTCCAGGGTCGCGATCACGTGGCGCCGCGAGGCGTCGATGTGTGCGCGGTCGAGCTCCCGGAACTGCTCGACCCGGAGCGAGTGCTGTCGTGCCTCGAAGTCGCGGAGCGCGGGCGCCGCGTCGACCGCGGCCGAGTGCCACTGCCGCAGCACGGCCTTCTCGAGGATGCCGGTCAGCTCACGGGTGGCCACCCGGCCGTCCGCGTGCGCACGGGCGAGCTCCCCGGCCCCGGCGTTCTCGAGCGCCTCTGCACCGGCACGGTACAGGCACCATCCCCGGAACCGCCTCATGCCGGACCTGAAGCGATCGGCCATCGCGACCGTCGTCGCCGGATGCTCGGGGGTGGTCCATTGACATCCTCTCCGGCCTGAAGGCCCGGAGATTCCGACTGGGCGGCTTGCGCCGCCGGAACGGCTAGGTTCCTGGGCCGAGTGCCTTGCTGCGCTGCTCGTATCTCCGCAGGCGTTATTTGCCCCCTGCCCGGGGGTAGGTCGCGTTCGCGACGAGTCTCTTGTAGCAGCATCGTCGGACACGGCTCGCTCCGCGAGCCGGGCGCTATCCTTCCCCGCCCTGAACGGCGGGGCTTGTCGCGCATCCCGGTCAGCGAGGGTGCCTTCCGGGAGCGAGAGCAGGGACGCGACGATGGATTCGGACTTTCGCAGCGCCGCGGCGGCTTCTGCCGCGGCGTCGCCCGCGGCGACGAGGGCACGCCTTCTCTCGGGGGTCGCCGTGCTGATCGCCGCCAGAGCCTCGGCTGAAGGGCCGCCCTCCGCGCACACGCGGCGGAGCGCGGGATGGGCTGCGTCGAGCGCGGCGAGGAGCGTCTCCCACCGATCCGGCGGAGCGTCGGCCGTCGTTCCCAGGAGCCCTGCCGTCCACACCGATTCGACGGCCAGATCCGGTCTCTGGGTTCGCAGCTCGGCCGAGGCCTTGAGATCGCCAAGGACGGTGCCGTTTCGGGGCAAGGCACCACGGGCGTGGCGCCGCAGCTGACGGCGCACAGTGAACAGCATGATCCAGGCCAAGACGAAGAACGCTGTCACCCACCGCTCGAACCTCCGGATGAGCGCCTCGGGAGAGAGACCCAGGAAGGATGGAGACCAGCGCGCTCCAAGGTCGGTCGCCCGCGCCTCCGCCGCTCTACGCGCCTTCACGCACGCGCGCGCCCTCTCGCTGCATGCCGGCCAGTCCTCCCGCGCTGCTTGCGCGGGTGGCGCTTCGAGCGCCGCCGCGCGAGCCACGACGGCCAGATCCTCGGCGCCGGCGCTCGACACCTGACCGACGCCGATCGCCGATGCGAGCGTCTCGCGGGCCGCCTGCCACTTCTCGGCGTTCGCGCGAGCGCCCACCAGGGCGTCCACGAGCTGTTCCTCGGCACCCGCCGTCCAGTCGCGGCGGCACGCCTCGCGAAATGGATGCTCCGTCACCGGCTCGACGGCCTCCGCGACGGCGGCGAACTCCTCGACCGCCCGTCGGAGCGAGTCGAGGTGCTTGTCGTCGAGGCCCGCGACGACTTCGGGGTCGAGCCGCTCGTCCGCGACCTTCGCCAGTTCCGCGAGCCGGCTGCGCGCCTCGTAGACGCTGCAGCCGATCGCGCCCTTCCGGTGGAGCGCGTCCACGTAGTCGTCGAGCTGCCTTCGGGCCTTTACGAGCTCGTCGCCGCGGACCTTCCACGCGCACTCGTCGGTGCGGGCGGTGTGCTCGAGCGCTCGCTTCAACGACTCGATCGCTTGCTTCTTGTTCGCCTTGTGGCTGTGGAGCTCCAGGCAGAAGTCGTCGAGCCCGGCGTCCCGCAGCCGCCGCTGGACGACCTCGAGCGCGGCCATCTTCTCCGACACGAAGAGGACGGTGCGTTGGCGCGCCAACGCCGCGGCGATCAGGTTCGCGATGGTCTGCGACTTGCCGGTTCCCGGCGGGCCCTGCAAGACGAAGCTCTGCCCGTCGAGGGCCGACGCGACCGCGGCGAGCTGGCTCGAATCCGCATTGAGAATGGTCGGCAGCTCGGCGGGGTGAATGGCGTCGACTTCCTCCGGGAGGACGGGCGGGTTCTGCCCGAGCCGCACGACCTCGCGCGACGCGATCCGACGCACAACGGGGTTCTGGAGGAAGCGCTCGGAGTTCTCGTCCAGGTCCTTCCACATGAGGAACTTCGAAAAATGGAACGTCCCGAGGTGCGCGTCCTCCAGCACCTCCCACTTCGGAATGTGCTGGATCGCTTCCCGAAACCTCCGCAGGAGGCCGCGCACGTCGACGCCCACGTCGTCGCCCGCGTTCATCGGGACGGCATCGAGCGCCGAGACGTCCACCTCGTGGTCGCGGCGGAGCTTCTCGACGAGCGTGACGTTCAAGACCGGGTCGTCGGGGAGGCGGCGGAGGCGTACGCGTCTCGCTCGGGCGTCGAACTGGAGCTCGACGGGGTAGAGGAGGAGCGGCGCGAGTCTGGGCTGCTCGGCGGTCGCGTCCTCGAACCAGCTCAGGAAGCCGATGGCGAGGTACAGGATCGTCGCGCCGCCTTCCTCGATGGCGGTTCGTGCCTCGCGCTCGATCTTGTGCGCGCGAGTCCAGAGGTCCTCGGTGGGGTGACCGCAGTGAATCCGGAATCGCTTCAGATCTTGCAGGCGATGCGCGTGCACCTCCTCTTGGGCCCGGCGCTCCGCGGGCGCGGGATCGCGCCGGTCGTCCGGACCCGCGTCCGGGCGAGGGAGGATCTCGAACGTGCGGTTCGAGGATATCCCGTTCTCGAGGAGCTCCAGATCCGGGACGGCGAGCTTGAGGGCGGTCCTGGCGTCGTTCCGGAAACTGATGAGCCGGTTCCGGTTCGTGATGTCGAGGAGCTTCTCCTTCCAGCGGCGGAAGCGGCGCTCGACGTCCGTCTCCGGGGCGGGGGCAGGGGCGGGGGCCGGCGCAGCCGAGGAGGACGAGTCAGCCCGCGCGGCATCGGCTGCCGCCAGCGCCAGGATGCGCGCCGCGCCGCCCGGCGCCGCCTCCGGGGTGCTCTCGATCTGACCGGCCTGCGCTTCCACGGTGTGGATGGGAAGCGGCCGATACTCGGTCCGGACGGCCCGAACGTCGACGGCGCACTCGAAGGCCTCGTCGTCGCGCAGCTTCTCGAGGCCCTGGGCGACCGCGGTCTCGAACGGAACCGGGATCGAGCTGGTACAGGCGGTGATCTCGATCGGCACGACGTTCGCGAGCTGTACCTGCGTCCGTAGTCGGGCCGCGTCCTCCACCACGCCCGCCGCGAAGCGCTCGTCGCCGAGCCATGCCGCGACGATGGCGTGACCGCGGAGCAGCACCAGGATCGGGGCGAGCCCCATCTGCTCCAGCGCGGCCGAGAAGAGCACCGCGAGGTCGAGGCAGCAGCCGAGGCGGTCTCCGAGCACCGCGTCGGGCAACCGGATCTTCTGGCCGCTTCGCTCGAAGCTCGGGGGAGCGCCGACGTATCCAATCCCGAGAGACTGAAACGCGCCATAGAGGGCCTTCACGAGAACGCGCGCCCGCTCTCGGCTCTTGCTCTGGTACCCGTCGATCCCGTCCGCCGCTCCACCTTCGAGTAACCGCTCGCGGACGTCCCGGAGCAGCGCGCCGATGACCGGGTGATTCGGGAGCACGAAGGACGCGAGCAGCCCGGGAGGTGCGTCGGCCCCCGGCCACTCGTTGAACGCGAGGACCCGGAGCGGCCTGGTCGCCTCTGCGAGGATCGCACCGTTCGCGGCGACCCGACAGCGAATCTCGGCGCGCTCCGCTTCCGTGATGGCGCGGAGCTTGCCCGGCGCGAGGCGGGGCTCCGGAAGACCGATACGGTACGTCTGATCCGGCTCGAGCTCGGGGATCGGGAGAATCAGCGGCTCCGTCAGCCCCGGTCCAATCTCCAGCTCGACGGTGACGCCCCGGAGGGGAGTCGAGCCCTCGTTCGAGACCGCGACCTCGCGGATGACGGACACCCCGTTCTGCTCCATCGCGAAGTTGAGGACCGCCGCGCAGTCCAGGTCGAGGCGAACGGCGGCCGTGGACGGGGGGAGGGAGGGGCTTCCCTGGGGTGGACGATCGAGTGATGCCTGCGTGGTCATGCGGATCCCGTGAACTTGGCCGGCTTTGGGGGCGAGCAGCCGAATGCCGAGGCGGGAAGAGTATCGCAACGCCCCATGTACGTGACGTGATAGCGCTGCTCAGTTGAAGTGACGCTTGGGATGGGGGGCGCGGGGGGAGAGGTCTCCCCTCCGCTTGAGGCGCCGCAAGGCGCCGGACATCAGCTCACAGCGGCGGCGGTGACGCTGGGGGTTCACATCAACTGGTCGCCGCTGTGAGAACGCGGCGTCCCAGGCCCGATGAGGGGCCGTCAGGTCCTGACCCGGCGGTGCGTAGATTTCGCGCGAGGTCCGTCATGAACCCTCCCTACTGGAACTCCGGCCTCGACCCTTCGGGTAGCTGGCTGCCTCTTCCCCTCGGCGCCTGGAAGGCGACCTACCAGACGCTCCACCGGTGGACGCAGATCGTGGGCAAGGTCCGGCTTGCGCTCGCGCCAGCGCAGAACCACTGGTGGCAGGTGCCGCTCTACGTGGCGCCGCGCGGGCTCACGACGAGCACCATCCCATACGGGGATCGCTCGTTCGAGATGGTCTTCGATCTCGTCGATCATGATCTCGTGGTCACGACGAGCGACGGGCGCAGGAAGATGCTGTCGCTCTTGCCGCGCTCGGTGGCGGACTTCTACCGAGAGGTGATGGCGCTCCTCGGCTCCCTCGGGATCGACGTTCACATCTGGACGACGCCGGTGGAGATCCCGACGGACGCGATTCCATTCGAGCAGGACCGACAGCACGCGGACTACGACGCGGTGTGGGCGACCCGCTGTTTCCGCGCGCTCCAGCACGCGGACCTCGCGCTCAAGACCTTTGCCTCGCGGTTCCAGGGAAAGCAGAGCCCGGTCCACTTCTTCTGGGGCAGCTTCGATCTCGCCTACACGCGCTTCTCCGGCCGGCGCGCGCCTCCCCGGCCCGGCGCGGATCGGATCACGCGCGAGGCGTACTCGCACGAGGTGGCGAGCTTCGGGTTCTGGCCAGGCTCGGAGGGGATGAGCGACGCGGCATTCTACGCCTACGCCGCTCCCGAGCCGGACGGCGTGAAGGACGTGGCGATACCGGCGCCTGGGCGGTACGACCCCAAGCTGAACGAGTTCCTTCTGCCGTACGACGAGGTCCGCCGGACACACGCGCCGCAGGATGTCCTCCTCGTCTTCTACCAGGAGGCCTACGAGGCCATCGTGAGGCTCGGGGGCTGGGACCGCGCCGCACTCGATCGCGTCCCCCCCGACGGCGGAGCACCCGGCGCCGAAGAGCGCTGGCCGGAGCAACCCGCTCCGTGATCCTGCCGGCAGCGCTTGGGCAAGACGTGCGCTAGATGATGGCTGCGACGGGAGCGTCGCGCCTGCGCTGCCGCTGGCCCAACGCGCGGAGGTCCTGATAACGCCGCGGCTCTCGTCTGCTGCGGAGAGGTGCTGCCATGCCCGAGGAGATCCGCCGGGTCGAGTACTTCTACTTCTGGGTCGAAGACAAGCCTGGCGAGGCCGCCCGGCTGCTCGGCAAGCTGAAGGACGCGCGGGTGAACCTGCTCTCCTTCAACGCGTTTCCGGGCGGTGGTGGCCAGTCGCAGCTCACGGTCGTACCGGAGAAGCCGGAGACCTTCGTCGCCACGGCGAAGGACGCGGGGGTGAATCCCAGTGGCAGGAGGGGGTGCTTCCTGGTGCAGGGAGACGACCACGCGGGCGCGGCTCACGACGTGTTGAGGCGCCTCGCCGAGGCCAAGGTCAACTGCGTCGCCTCGAACGGCTGCTCTTCCGCCGGCGGCTTGTTCGGAATGGTGATCTTCGTGAAGCCAGGGGACCTGCCTGCTGCGAGCAAGGCTCTCGGAGTCCGATGACGTTCGCGAAGGACGGTGGAGCTGGGCGGGCACGAAGAACGGCGAAAGGTGAGTCACCAAGTGGTATTCGCTGTCAAAGCCGGCGGAGATTGGCCCGCCTTGCCTCTTCGTAACCCGTTGCGCCCACGACGGACATCAGGAAGCCCTCGCCCCGCCAGGCCAGGAAGCTCACCCGGTCACGCCTGACGCGGAGTACCTGGCCAATCTGCTCGTTCGTGAGTCCTCGGTGGCGGAGCGTGGCCGCATGAAGTGCCCGCGCTCCGGGCCGTGGAAACTCGGAATGCACCGCGAAGCCTGGCACCCACTGGCGCGTGACCGGATCGAAGACCTCGGTCTGGAATCCTACGATCAGCGCGAGCTCGCGGATGGCTTCCGCGCGCGGGGACGCTTCGGCAGAATCGCCGGAAGACCGCTCGCGCGCGTCGTGGCTCACCTGGCCGTGACGCCTGTAACGTTCGGCGAGGGCGAGGTGGAGACATGTGTCGCTTCGGGTACACGGGCGCTGCGTCTGGCTGGCTGACACCGGGCGGGCCTGTGCCGGTGGTGGCTGCCGGGAGTATCGGGACAAGGCCCTCAATGGCAGCTCCCCTCCCTGATCGACAATGAGCACGTGGTTGCGCTCGGGTGTATGGGCTCTCGACACGCTCGCCCCCTCGCCTCGAACGTCGTCCATCACTTTACTGCCTGGATGCTGTGCCTATGGCGTGCCAACGTGTTGGCCGCGGCTTGACGACCTGCGACACCCTGTCGTCCGGCTGGTGGCTCCTCGCGTGAGATAGGTTAGCCGCCGGGATCGCGGTCAGGGTTCCGAAAGATTGCGGCATTGGGTCGCACCCCCGACCCAATGAGCAAGCAGCTGCCGGCTTGTCCCGGGCCGACGAGCTAGACCGTGGGAGCGAACCGCAAGAGGCTCTATGCGCCTCTTGCTTCGGCGCGTAGCGTGCGAGGAGTAGGAAGCATGGTCCCGTACGCTGCAATGGTGCGCGTCGGGCGCGAGAGCGTCAAAACCTGCTTCCGAGAGCCGGGCGCCATCACCCGTACCCTCTTGGCGCCCGGCGTTCTATTCCCCGGCACCCGCTGAGGCGTCTCACAGCGGCGACCAGTTGATGTGATTCTCCAGGGTCACCGCCGCCGCTGCTCCAGCGGTCGTGGTCCGCGGCTGTACCTCGAATCCGGAACGACTAGATTTCGGCGTACGACAGCGCGTTTCGCGTGAGTGGCCGGACTGCGAGGGAGCGACGAGACGCCTGCGCGTCGTGTAGACTCGCGCGACAGCGCGCACGGCGGACCGGGGGAGGGGTGAGCGAACAAGAGGGACCACATGGGGTGGAGCACGGTGAGCAGAAGGGCCCCCCGGCGCTCGGCGTCCGCGAAGTGACGGTCGGTTCTCTGCCCGAGGGCGGCGAGGTCGCGCGGAGTTGCGGCCTCTCGGCGCTCATCAGGGAGATCGCGCGGACGCCGCTCTGCGAGCCGGGCCGGCGCTGGGACCAGGGGATACGCCCCGGCGCCACGGTAGGACGCTTCGACCTCCTGCGGGAGCTCGGGCGCGGCGGCTTTGGCGTCGTCTACGAGGCGCGCGATCGCGAGCTCGGGCGGCTCGTCGCCGTCAAGGTGATCCGCACCGGCTACCGCTCCGCGGACGAGCTGCGGGAGGAAGCGCTCCGGCGCGAGGCCGACGCCGCCGCCCAGCTCCAGCACCCGAACGTGGTCACGCTCTTCGACTCGGGCAGCGCGGCAGGGACGCCCTACCTCGTCTTCGAGTTCCTCTCCGGCGAGACGCTCGAGGCGCGCCTCGGGCGGGGCCCGTTCACCGTGGGCGAGGCGGTCCACGTCGCGGCCGACATGGCGCGCGCACTCGCGCACGGGCACGCGCTCGGAGTCGTGCATCGCGACCTCAAGCCCTCGAACGTCTTCCTCACCAGGGACGGCGGGGTGAAGGTGCTCGATTTCGGTCTCGCCCACGTCTTCGGATGGCGTGGTCCCATTCCTGGTGGAACGCCGGCCTACATGGCTCCGGAGCAACAGCGCAACCAGCTCGTCGACGAGCGCGCCGACGTGTTTGCCGCGGGTGCCATTCTCTTCGAGATGCTCTCGGGAGCCAGGCCGTTCCGTGTCCATCAGGGACGCACCAGCGCCTCCGAGGAACTCGCCCCTCATCTTCGAGTAGGAGGCGCGCCGCGGCCGCTGGTGGCCCTGGTCGCCCGCTGCCTTTCGCGCAACCCCGCGCGGCGCCCTCGCGACGGGCAAGCGCTCCTCGAGCGGCTCATCGCCATCGAGCGTTCTCTCGAAACGCCGGCGCCTCCGCGGGCAGGGCTCGGCGCCCTCGAGCCGACCTCCCGCAGCCCCGCGGTGGCGCCCGCGAAGATCTCGCGGCCCAAGCTGCCCCGCTCCCTCCTGCGCTCCAGGCTCCTGCGGCGGCTCGACGCCGCGCGTGGCCACTCGGCGATCTGGGTGGCAGGCTTGCCCGGATCGGGCAAGACGACGCTCGTCGCCAGCTGGCTCGAGAGCCGCCGGCTCCGGACGCTCTGGTACCAGGTGGACTCCGGGGATGGAGACGTCGCCACCTTCTTCTACTATCTCGGGCAGGCGGCGCTCGCGGCGAGCGGCCCCAGGAAGCGGGCGCTGCCGATCTTCACCCCCGAGTACCGCGGAGGGCTCTCCGTGTTCGCCCGCGGGTTCTTCCGGCAGCTCGGCGAACAGGTCCGCAAGCCCTTTGCGCTCGTCCTGGACAACTACCAGGAGGCGCCTTTGGAGTCGCCGCTCCACACCGCGCTGCGCGAAGGAATCCAGGAGCTGCCGGCCGGCGCGACCGTCGTGGTGGTGAGCCGCACCAAGCCGCCCCCGGTGCTCGCGCGCCTGTGCGCTTACGGGTCCATCGCCGTGCTGTCGGGCGACGAGCTCAAGCTGACGCCGCGCGAGGCGCGGGGCATCGCCCGCCTTCGTCGGGCGACGGGCGTGTCCCAGCGCCTCGCGGCGGAGCTCGCGGATCGGACGGATGGGTGGGCTGCGGGGCTCGTGCTGATGATGGAGCACCCCGAACCTGCCGAGGCACGTGGGCCGGTCGGCCGCCGCGCCCCTCAGGCGCTCTTCGACTTCTTCGCGGGAGAGATCTTCGAGCGCATGGAGCGCAGCGCCCGCAAGGTGCTGCTGGAGACGGCGCTCCTCCCCAAGCCGACGGCGGACATGGCCGAGCGGCTCACCGGTGTCGATCGTGCGGGGCGTGTCCTGCGCGATCTGGCGAGCCGAGGTTACTTCACGTATCGGCAGGGCGAGTCCGAGGAGTACCAGTACCACCCGCTCTTCCGAGAGTTCCTCCTCGCTCGCGCCCGGGAGGAGCTCCCGGCAGCGCGCCTCGCCGAGCTGCGCCGCGCGGCTGCCCGCCTGCTCGCGGAGGCGGACCAGTTCGACGGGGCGGTCGCGCTCTTGCGCGAGGTGGGCGAGTGGGAGGCGATCGCGCGCATCGCCCTCGCACAGGGTCCGCAGCTCATCGCCACGGGGCGCGCCGAGACGCTGGAGCGCTGGCTCGCGGGGGTACCCGAGAGCGTGAGGGAGGCCAACCCCTGGATCATCTACTGGCTCGGCCTGGCGCGCCTCCCTTCCAGCCCCGCGCAAGCTCGCAGCTGCCACCAGCGCGCGTTCGAGCTCTTCGACGAGCTCGATGACGCCACCGGCCTCTACTTCGCCTGGGCGGGAGTCGTCGACGCCTTTGGCTGGGAATGGGCGGACCTGCGTGACCTCACCGGCTGGATCGAGGTGCTCGAGCAGCTGCGCAAGCGCCATCCCCTGCCGCCGGACCCCGAGATCGAAGGGCGCGTGGCGCTCGCCGCCTTCACGGCGCTCTTTTTCCGGTGGCCCGATCATCCCGCCCTGGCGGAGTGGGAGGAGCGGGTCTTCGAGATGGCCGTGGGCACCAGCGCGCCCATCCGGTTGCGCGTGGCCGCAGGCACGATGTTCGTCGCCAACCAGGGGATATTCGAGGGCGACCTCGAGCGAGCCGGGCGCGTGGTGGACGCCCTGGGCCCGCTGGTGCGGGCCGGTGGCGTCGATCCCCTGACCACCATCAGGTGGCGTGGCGCCGAGGGGGCGTACTACTGGAGCATCGGTTCCCCTGCGCGGTCGCGGGCGGTGACGCTCGAGGGGCTCGCGCTCGCCGGCGAGACGGGGATCCACGTCCGGGATGTCCTCCTCAACTTCCAGGGAGTCGCAGGATCGGTCGCCGGCGACGACCCCGAAGAGGCCGCCCGATTCCTGCGCGCCATGGAAGCGGCACTCGACCCGGCCCTTCGGCTCAACGTCGCTCTCTTCCACTTCGCCACGGCGCTCATCGCCCTCCGCCTAGGTGAATGGAGCCGGGCGCTGCGCCACGCCCGCGCGACCGCGGAGCAAAATGGTGCGGCAGGGTGTCCGATGGCGGAGGGATTCGGGCGTTTCTGCGCGGCGCGCGCGCTCGTCGGGACGGGCGCGACCCGGGAGGCACAGGACGAGCTCGATGCAGGTCGCCGGCTCACGCGCGGCATCAAGAGCTTCTGGGCCGAGTACGCCTCCGCCCTCATCGAGGCCACCATCGCGCTCGCCGGCCACGAGGAGAGCGCGGCGCTCGGATCGCTCGGCAGAGCTCTGGCGCTGGGCCGCGAGCGCGGGCTCTCGAACGACCTGTGG
Source organism: Anaeromyxobacter sp. RBG_16_69_14 (assembly GCA_001768075.1). Lineage (GTDB taxonomy): Bacteria > Myxococcota > Myxococcia > Myxococcales > Anaeromyxobacteraceae > Anaeromyxobacter_A. The sequence goes on from MEMX01000122.1 coordinate 61,497, forward strand.
TTCTCCCGGGAGGAGACCGCCGCGCTCTGCGCGCTCGCCCTCGAGCACGGCGTCGAGATCGAAGCCGCGCGCCAGCTCGCCCGACACCGGGGGTGCTCTCCAGGCGAGCGCGCGATGCATCTGGAGAACTGGCCCTGGGATCTCGAGATCCGGACGTTGGGCGGGCTCGAGCTGCGGAGGGGCGGTGAACCGGTCCGTCTCGCCGGGAACAGCCGCGCCGCGCTCGAGCTCCTCGAGCTGCTCGTGGTCCTCGGGGGGGTGGATGTGCGCCAGGAGCAGGTGGCGAAGACCCTCTGGCCCGACGCCACCCGGAGAACCGCGCAACGCACTGTTGCCGCCGCGCTGAAGCGGCTGCGCAAGCTCCTCGGTTCGGACGACGTGATCGTGCAGCGCGACCTGGCCCTCACCGTCAACCGTCGCGTCTGCTTCGTGGACGCCTGGGCGCTCGACTACCAGCTCTCGCGCGGCCTCGCTCTCCTCGAGCGGACGGACGGCCAAGGAGAGAGCGAGATCGACCGCCTCACGATGCGCGTGCTCCGAGTCTACCGCGGCCCCTTCTTGCCCGCCGACATCACCCGGCCCTGGAGCGCTGCCTATCGCGAGCACCTGCATGCCAGGTTCACTCGCTTCATCGCGGGCCGGGTCGGCCAGCTCGAACGCGCCGCGAGGACGGAAGAGGCGAGGCTCCTCGCCGGTCGAGCGCAGCCGCACGAGGCCCACGGCGACCCGCGCCATCCCTGATGGTGAAACCAGCTCCTCGTCTACGACCGTTTCGATCCGTCGGTGCCCTACGGCAGCTACCGGGTGCGCGGTCGGATCATCGGTACGGCCGCTGGTTGCTCGCCATCCGACCCCGCTCGACCCACGCCGCCCCACAGGGTCGAGGAGCGAAGGACTAAGTCGGGGCGCAGCGCACCCGTTGCTGTCGCTGCCCGAAAAAGACGCGCTCCTCGAACGCGCCCGAAGCAGCTACACGCGCTGCCGCGTCTTCGTCGAGAGTGGGGCAGGCTATGGAATGTGGATCTGGGCTCTCTGCTGAGGCCATCCGGGTGCCTTCGCCAGGTGGCCGTCCGAGGGCGAGCTTCACGCCACCCCCCACCGTTTCAGCCAGCAATCCGCGCATGCCTGACAGCGCGACTCCGGCCGGGACCGCCGCGCCGGCCGCGGAGCGATGGGCGCCGCTCGAGGCGAACCTGCGCGCGCGCTTGAGGCCCGACCTCTTCGAGCGGTGGTTTGCGCCGCTCCGGCCGACCAAACTCGACGGGGCCTGCCTCGAGGTTTCGGCGCCAGACAAGTTTCACCGGGACTTCGTCGACGACAACTATCGTTCCTTGCTCGACGAACTCGCGACCGACCTCTTCGGCCGCCGCCTCGACATCACGTTCGTCTCCGACGACCGGCACCCACCGCCTGGAGACGCTGATCCGGGTGAGGAGGCGGGCCTGCCCGGCCCGTGCATGCGCCCGGCGCCCGCGCGCGACGCCGAGAGCCCACGCGAGAGCCGGGCCAATCCGCGGTACACGTTCGATGCTTTCGTGGTTGGTGAGTCCACCCGCTTCGCTTTTGCCGCCGCCCAGGCGGTCGCCTCCAGGCCGGGCAAGAACTACAACCCGCTCTTCGTGCACGGTGACTCCGGCCTGGGCAAGACCCACCTCTTGCACGCCATTGCGCACGAGATCGTGCGCCGCAGCCCGGACTCGAGGGTCGCCATCGTCTCGTCCGAGCAGTACACCAACGAGTTCGTCGAGGCGCTGTCCCACGGTGCCGACTCGATGACCGAGTTCCGCCGCAAGTACCGCGGATGCGGTGCGCTGCTCGTTGACGACGTGCAGTTCCTGGCCGGCAGGGACAAGACGGCCGAGGAGTTCTTCCACACCTTCAACGCGCTCCACGAGCACGAGGTGCAGATCGTGCTCTCCAGCGATCACCGCCCGAAGGAGCTGGACGGCCTGCAAGACCGGCTCTGCTCCCGCTTCGAGTGGGGCATGCGCGTCCAGATTGACGCCCCCGAGTTCGAGACGCGCGCGGCGATCCTCCGCAAGAAGGCGAAGGTGGAGGGCGTCGATCTTCCCGAGCCCGTCAGTTCACTTTTGGCGAAACACATCAGATCCAACGTCCGCGAGCTGGAAGGCGCTCTCATGCGGTTGGTCGCCTTTTCCTCGCTCAAGGAGGAGCCCATCAGCGAGAGCCTGGCGCGCCGCGTGCTCGGGTACGTCATTCCCCCCCCCGGCTACAAGCCCTCCATCGAGCGCATCCAGGAAGAGGTGGCCAAGTACTACGACCTCACGGTGCCCAAGCTGACGAGCCAGAGCCGGGAGCAGAAGATCGCGCTGCCGCGCCAGATCGCCATGTACCTGTGCCGCCTTCTCGCCTGCGAGACGTTCCAGCAGATCGCGGGCAAGTTCAACAAGAGGGACCACACGACCGTGATGGCGGCGGAGAAGCGCGTCCGCGAGACCATCACGAGCGACACCAAGGTCGCGGACGACGTGGCGGAGCTCACGACCAAGCTCAGCGTATGATCCCCTCCACCACAGGGGGGAGTCTCCGCGTCTTATTCGCATTCTATCCACATACGATTACCCAGCAAGATCGCGCGGTTCCGCGAGATATTCACACCGCCGATGGCGCTGCCACGAACGGCCTCGCCCGCAGCGGGGAACCCGCTCGTTCTCGAGGTCGCCCCGGGAGCGCGATGCCCCCTGGCAGCCAGCCAGCGTAGCCGTGGGCATGCAACGCAACAGCAGGCCGAGAAGGCGATGGAAGCGCACCCACCCCATCCTTCGCCACCGCCTCATTCCTTCGGGTCAGCGTCGGGATGACGACGACTTCTGACGAGGGAGCTCCTGGAGCAGGGAGAGCGGCGGGACCCCCAGCGCCCTCGCGAGGGCTTCCAGGGTGTCCAGCGGTGGCGAACGCTGCCCACGCTCCAGCATCGAGACGTAGCTCACGGAGATGCCCGCCTTTCCCGCGAGCACCTCCTGGGAGAGCTTCCGCTGCAACCGCACCCATCGAAGGTTCTGGGAAACGAGTTGTCCGAGAGTCATGACGCCACGCTAGCACGTGGGGTGAGCCTGGTCGTGTACCACGATCAACTCACAGTGGTATTGTAGTATTGACCCAAGGCCAATGGCGACCCGGTCGTCAGCGCGCGAGTGAGCGATTGTGCCGCTCGAGGCGACATCGCCGGTGGGTCACCTGGTACCCCTCGGATTGACCCTTTGACGGGCGCACCGCTGGCGTTCGTACGCCCCGGCATTATGAAGGTCGGGGTGTAACGGCGGTGGCCGTTACAGGACTCACTATGGAGAGCGGTCGGTCTCATCTGCGGGTAGCCGCGGGGTAGCCGCGTCGCGAGGGCGAGCGAGGCCATGCCAAGCCGGCGGGGCGAGGGAACGTGATGCGACACACGACTCATGGAGACCGCCTGGGCGTGGTGGCGGCCGGCGCGCTGTGCCTGGCCGCCCTCGGCTGCCAGGCGCAAGGCAGTCCCCGCGCCCGGGTACAGCAACCGCCACCCCCACAGGAGGTACCGAAGATGTCGAGCTTCCAGAAGCCTTCGGACGAAGAACTGCGCAAGCGGCTGACCCGCGAGCAGTACGAGGTCACCCAGCACGAGGGCACCGAGGCGCCCTTCCGCAACGAGTACTGGGACAACCACCGGCCAGGCATCTACGTGGACGTGGTGTCGGGTGAGCCGCTCTTCAGCTCCCTCGACAAGTACGATTCAGGGACCGGCTGGCCCAGCTTCTCCCGGCCGCTCGAGCCGGCCAACGTCGCCACCCGCACCGATCGCCGGCTCCTCGCCGCGCGCACCGAGGTCCGTTCCAGGCTCGCCGGCTCGCACCTGGGACACGTCTTCGACGACGGGCCGGAGCCGACGGGGCTGCGCTACTGCATGAACTCTGCCGCGTTGCGCTTCGTCTCTGTGGAACGGCTCGCGCAGGAGGGGGACGGCGATTATCTGAGGATCTTCCAGGCGGGCGGTGAGCAGTCGGCCCCTGGGGCGGGGTCCCGCGGCGCGGGGGAGTCCCATTGAAGGTGGCCCTGCTCGGGGCGGTCACGCTCGCGCTCGCTGTCGTTGCGGCAAGGGCGGCTCTCGCCCCGTCCGCGCGGGCAGGAAACGTCGGGAAGGCCATGATAGGGAATCCGAACTGCGGGACGCGGCCCGGGCAGGTTGGCCACGGCACGGCGCTCGTCGCCTCGGGCACGAACCAGCTGGCCATCTTCGCCCAGGGCTGCTTCTGGGGCGTGGAGGAGCGCTTCCGCAAGGTGCCGGGCGTCGCGGCCACGGCGGTCGGCTACACCGGAGGTGACGCTCGGAATCCCAGCTACGAGGAGGTGTGCACCCACTCCACCGGGCACGCCGAGGCGGTGCTGGTCGAGTTCGACCCCGACAAGGTCAGCTACGAGCAGCTGCTCGGGTTCTTCTGGGAGACCCACGACCCGACCAGCGGCGACGCCCAGGGCCCGGACCGTGGCAGCCAGTACCGGTCGGCCATCTTCACCTTCGGGCCGGAGCAGCAGAAGGCGGCCCTCGCCTCGCGCAGGGAGCAGCAGAAGCGCCTCGCCGACCCGATCACCACCGAGATCACCCCGGCCGGCCCATTCTGGGTGGCGGAGGACTACCATCAGCAGTGGGACGAAAAGCATGGCGCGCTCTCCTGTCCGGCGCCCCACCGGCCGCGCAGCAAGTAGCGCGCGGTAGCGCGCGATGAGCGTACCGGCCCGGTCGCTTTGCGGAGGCCTGCTGCGGCGCGCCGGGACCTTCCGGACGGGCTCTAGACCTTCTTCTCGGCCTTGTCGGCGGCAGCAGGGGAGGGAGGCGTCGCTGTCGCCGAGCCGTGCGGCAGCTGTCGGTCTTGTTGCGCCTTTGACGCCGTGTCACCGGAGTCGTCCTGGTCGAACGCCTTATCGGAGGCCTTCCTGAACGAGCGAATGCCCTTGCCGAGCGCATCCCCCAGCTCGGGGATCTTCTTCGCGCCGAACACGAGCAGGACCACGACGAGGATGATGAGGATCTCAGGCAGCCTCAATCCGAGCATGGGACATCCTACTACTGCCCGGGAAGCCTCGGCGACCATCCTCCTGGCGGAGGGGTGCTCCGCGCCGCTGCGAAGCCCAGAACTACCGAGAATTCGCCATGCGGGACGCGTCGCGCTCTTGGGCGCGGGCAATGCCCCTTGGGCTTCCGGACGGGAGAAGGGCTACAACTAAGGAGGCGATGAAGACGAGGGCTCGGCCGATGGCGAGATTCGCGGTGGGCGACATCCAGGGTTGCTATCAGGCGCTGCGACGCCTGCTCGATAAGGCCTCGTTCGATCCAGCGGTGGACCGCCTCTGGCTCGCCGGTGACCTCGTCAATCGCGGACCCGACTCGCTGCGAGTTCTGAGGTGGGCGCGCAGCCTGGGCGATCGGGCGGTCGTCGTGCTCGGGAACCACGACCTCCACCTGATCGCCATGGCTCACGGCGCGCCGGCGAAACGTCGCGATACCCTCCTTCAGATACGCGAGGCACCCGACGGCGAGGAGTTGCTCGACTGGCTTCGCCACCAGAACCTGATGCACCACGAGGAGGGCTTCGCGATGGTGCACGCCGGGCTCCTTCCCGAGTGGACGATCGCGCAGGCGCTCGAGCTCGCACGCGACGTGGAGAGGGAGTTGCGGGAGGCGCCGAAACGCCTCTTCGAGCTGATGTACGGAGACGAGCCAGCGAAGTGGAGCGACGCGCTCGACCGCGCGGACCGGCACAGGATCGTCATCAACGCGATGACCCGCATGCGGATGCTCAACCGTGCGGGCGAGATGGACCTCTCCTACTCCGATACGCCGTCGAAGGCGCCAGCAGGCCACGTCAGCTGGTTCGACGTCCCTGGCCGCGCGAGCGCCGCCACCCCGATCGTCTGCGGGCACTGGGCCGCGCTCGGACTCATGCTACGCCCGGACCTGCTGGCGCTGGACACCGGTTGCGTCTGGGGCCGCCAGCTCACCGTGGTCCGGCTCGAGGATCGCGCCGTGTTTCAGATCGACTGCGAGGCCGTGTGGGTTTGACCGCCGCGGCCACCCGCGGCTCTCGGAGCGGGCCAGGGCCTGCCGCCCCGCGCCTCGAGAGTCCACGGTCTCGGGGCGCTGCCAGCGGCGGGGAACTACTTCAGCGTGCGCGTCTGCCCTGCCCCGATGTTTACCTTCTCCTTGTCGAACTTCCCGGAGAGGGCGTCGCGCACGGAGCGATCGAAGTGGATCTTGCCGGTGGAGATCTCGCGCAGCGCCAGCACGTTCGGCTTGTTTTTCGACTGTGGAAGCAGTGGCCGGGCACCCGCCATGAGCTGACGGGCGCGCTTGGTGGCGAGGAGGACGAGGGCGAAGCGGTTGTCCACCAGCGGCAGGCAGTCTTCGACGGTCACACGGGCCATTCAGTTTCCTCTTTCCTTGCGGACCTCGTCCGCCGTGCGGAGTATGGCACGATACCGACGCCTGCTGCCATCCTCACGCGAGGTTGTGAAACACGCGCTGGACGTCCTCGTCCTGCTCGAGGGCGTCCACGAGCGCGAGGACCTCGCTGGCCTTGTCGTCGGGCAGCCCGACGGGCGTCTGCGCGATGTACTCCGACTCGGCGGAGAGGATGGGGAGCTTCCGTTCCTCGATACCCGCCTGCAGCTGGCCGAAGCTGCCGAATGCGCAGCGGATGACGACCTGACGCTCGTCCTTTTCGCCCTTACCCTCGCCCATCTCCTCGAGGCCGTGGTCGATGAGGTCGAGCTCGAGCGATTCCAGATCCAGCCCTTCCGGGGCGAGCCGGAATACGCCCATCTTCTGGAACTGGAAGGCCACGCTTCCGGAGGTGCCGAGGTTGCCGCCGTGGTCCTTGAAGTGCATCCGGACGTTCGCGACCGTGCGCACGCTGTTGTCGGTGGCCGTCTCGACCATCACGGCGACGCCGTGCGGGCCGTAGCCCTCGTACAGGACGACCTCGTAGGCCTGCTGGTCCTGGCCGCTCGCGCGCTTGATGGCGGCCTCGACCTTGTCCTTCGGCATGTTGGCGCCACGCGCGTTCTGCAGTACCCGCCGCAGTGTGGAGTTGTTGTCGGGACTCGGTCCGCCCGCCTTCACCGCGATCGCGATGTCCTTGCTGATCCTCGTGAACACCTTCGCCATCCGGTTCCAGCGGGCGAACATGGTGGCCTTGCGGGTCTCGAAGATGCGTCCCATGGTCTCCTCTCGCCGGCGGGGCTCGGCGTCCCTTCCTGTCATCCAGGCACGGCGGATATCCCACCTCACGGCCCTCGCGCAAGCCTGGGCGTTCGCTGCTGCGCCAGAACGCCTCTTCGATCTCCCGGGATCGAACGGTGTCGGCCGGGCGGGCCACGCGCCCCCCAACACCCCGGCACCCATGACAGAATGTGTCCGCGCCTGAGCGATGGCGCGACGCGGGAGACCGCTCGCCGATCAGAGGGGACGTGACATGACGCAGCCGGAAGCGCTCGACCAGGGCGGATCGACGCCCAGCACCGCCGATCGCGAGGCGCTGGTGCGACAGGTGGGCTCGGCCATCAAGGCACTCATCCGGCTGAAGTACTTCTCGTTCGAGAT
>MEMX01000122.1:69107-99973 GCA_001768075.1 Anaeromyxobacter sp. RBG_16_69_14
CGCGGGAAGGGCCCGTCGTCTACGCACTGAACCACGCGGGCTGGTTCGCGCTCGACACCATCATGCTCGGCTACGCCGTCAGCGAGGCGGTGGGCGTGTCGCGGACTCCCTACTACGCAGCGCACGAGTCGGCGCTCGCGGCACCGCTGGTGGGACCGTTTCTCCGGCGGCTGGGCGGCTTGCCGGCGTCCTGGTTCAGGAGCCCCGAGCGCCTCCCACCCGATATCGAATCATACGGGATCTGCCCTGAAGGGGTGCGCGGCAACTGCAAGCCCTTCTGGGAGGCCTATCGCATGCGCGAGTGGAGCCGCACGTTCGTGAAGGTGGCGCTCGTGCGCGAGGCGACGATCGTCCCGGTCGCGGTGTTCGGCGGCGAGGAATGCTTGCCGGTGGCGTGCACGGTCGAGGCGCTGCAGCCGCTGATCGGGTCGATCGTGGGCTTGCCGCTCGCGCCCCTTCCTCTCCCCTCGCGGTGGAAGGTCGTCTTTCACGAGCCGATCCACGTGACCGCGCATGGTCACCCCATGCGCCCCGACCGCGTCTACTGCGCCGATGTCGCCCGTCGCGTGCAAGGCATCGTCCAGGAAACGCTGGACAAGGAAGCCTCGCGCCATCCGCTCGCGCGCCTGTCGTCTTTCGTGGCGGGGGTAAGGCAGTTCAGCGCGCAGGGCCCGAGCGACGCAGCGACGGAGCTGGATCCGCTTCTGGGGGATCCACGAGTGGACGAGGCCTCGGCGGGCTAAGGCGAGAGTGTCCGACCACGCAATCCGAGGTGTGGCCGGCCAGATCTGCCGCCCGGAAAATAAGTACCCGGAAGAAATGACCCGGTGTGCCCGCGACCGCGACCCACCCCGGGTCGTCCCGCACCTGCGTGGACGGCGAGCGCAGCCTCTCGTGGCGCTGCGGCTAATTAGCGCAGCAATATCAGGGTGATCTCCGCGTGCAAAGGGAAACTGCGCCGGGTGGAAACCACCTGGCACGACGCCCGCAAAAACCCGTCCTGCGGGTCAGCGGACGGCCCGGGAGACGAAACCATGGAGTCAAGCGCCCCTATTGGACAGCTGCTGGTGCAGCGAGGCTACATCGACAACTGGCAGCTCCAGAGCGCGCTCGCGCACCAGCGCAGCTGGGGTGGCCGGATCGGCGAGTCGCTCGTCAAGCTTGGATTCATGTCGGAGCCGGTGCTGCTGACCGAGATCGCACGGCAGTTGCGAGTGCCGTACGTCCAGATCGGCGACCGCTGCCTGCCCCAGGCTCTCGTCCGCCTGGTGCCCGAGAAGCTCATCCGGGCGCGCAAGGTCTTCCCTGTCGCGTTTGCCTGGCGAGACCGGCGTAGCCTGCTCGTCGTCGCGACCGCCGAGCCGCAAAACCTGATCGCTCTCGACGAGGTCTCCTTCGCCTCCGGCAAAACGGTGAAGGCGGCGCTGGCCGGCGATCGCGACATCACGCTGGCCATCGAACGCCACCTCGGGCCACCTCCTGGGTGGACGAGCATGGCGGCAGCGCCACGCCCGATGCCAGCGTCGATGCCCGTGGACTACCGCCGCCGCGCGGCCTGATAGCTCCGGGGCGCGATTCTCGCGCGTCCCGCGTTCACGGGTGGGCTCCCGGGGGACCTCCGCGGGGAGGGTTGCTCGCACCGCCGCTCCGCGTTTATGGGGGGGGGCAGAATGCCTCGCGAGATCGGCACCTGGCTCCGGGACGCGAGAGCGCGGACCCTCGCACTCGCCGCGGCGCTCACCCCCGACGCGCTCCTCGGGCCGCGCCTCGCCATCGTGAACCCGCCTCTCTGGGAGCTGGGTCACGTCGCCTGGTTCCAGGAGAAGTGGGTGCTCCGCCACGCCAGGGGGAGGCCACCGCTCCGGGCGGGTGTGGACGCGCTGTACGACTCTACCGCCATCCCTCACGACGCGCGATGGGAGCTCCCGCTCCCTTCCCTTCGCGAGACCGTCGCCTACCTCGGTGCGGTCGACCGCGCCGTGCTGGACGAGCTCGCCGTGCTGGACGACGAGCAGCTCTACTTCGTGCGCCTCGCCGTCTTTCACGAGGACATGCACTGTGAGGCCATGGCGTTCACGCGCCAGACGCTCGGCCTTGCCGCGCCGCGCTTCTCACGCTCCGAGCAGCCGCTCGCGACCGCCGGAGCGCTGCCCGGCGACGTCCAGGTCCCCGGCGGGACCTTCCTCCTCGGCGCCGAGGCCGGCGAGCCCTTCGCATTCGACAACGAGAAGTGGGCGCATCCCGTGGACCTGGCGCCGTTCGCGATCGCGCGCGCGCCCGTAACCCAGGCGCAGTTCGTGGCCTTCGTCGAGGACGGCGGTTACCGCCGAAAGGAGCTCTGGAGCGGCGGCGGGTGGCGATGGCGCGAGGCGATCGGGGCCGACCGGCCGGCGTACTGGGAGCCGCGACCGAGCACGTGGGCAAGGCGCGAGTTCGACGCGCTCTTGCCCCTCGAGCCGCATCGCCCGATGGTGCACGTGAGCTGGTTCGAGGTGGAGGCCTTCTGTCGCTGGGCCGGGCGACGGCTCCCCACGGAAGCGGAGTGGGAAGCGGCCGCCGCGGGCGAGCCGGGGCCGGCTGGAAGGCTCGCGCTGAAGAAGCGCCGCTTCCCCTGGGGCGACGGACCGCCGACCGCCGAGCGCGCCCATCTCGGTGCTCAGGCGCTCCGCGCCATCGACGTCGGCGCGCTGTCCGCGGGGGACAGCGCCTTCGGCTGCCGGCAGATGATCGGCAACGTCTGGGAGTGGACGGCGAGCGACTTCCTGCCCTATCCGGGTTTCATCCCCGATCCCTACCGCGAGTACTCGAAGCCCTGGTTCGGCACGCACAAGGTGCTGCGCGGCGGCAGCTTCGCGACGCCCGCCCGGCTGATCAGGAACACCTGGCGCAACTTCTACACGCCCGACCGCCGCGATCCGTGGGCCGGGTTCCGGACCTGCGCCGCGTGAACATCGTCATCGCGACGCCGGCGGCCCGCGGGTCACGCAAGGGCAACAGGATCACCGCGTTGCGCTGGGCGGGGCACCTCCGCGCGCTCCGGCATCACGTCAGTCTCGTCGAGGCGTGGGACGGCCAGAGCTGCGATCTCCTGGTCGCCCTTCACGCGACGAAGAGCTACCCGTCCGTCGAGCGGTTCCGGGCGCGCCGGCCGGATGGGCCGCTCATCGTCGGGCTCGCGGGCACCGACCTGTACCAGGATCTCCCATCGTCTCCCGAGGCGCGCCGCTCGCTCGAGCTCGCGACCAGGCTGACCGTGCTCCAGCCCCTCGGCATCGAGGCGCTTCCGCCCGAGGTACGCGGGAAGGCGCGATCCATCGTCCAGTCCGCGCACGCGGCCCGCCCGACGGCCGCTCCGCCCGGCGTCTTCCAGGTCTGCCTGCTCGCGCACCTCCGCGCGGTGAAGGACCCGTTCCTGGGGGCGAGCGCGGTGCGGCTGCTCCCGGCGCGCTCGCGCGCGCGCCTCGTGCACCTCGGCGCTGCCCTCGACCCCGGCGCGGAGGCGCGCGCGCGGCGCGAGATGGCGGAGAACGCGCGGTACGTCTGGCTGGGCGAGCGGCCTCACCGCGCGGCGCTCGGGCTGCTCGCCGGCAGCAAGCTCCTGCTCGTCACCTCGCGGCTCGAGGGCGGGTCGAATGCCGTCTCGGAGGCGCTCGCCGCCGGGGTGCCCATCCTCTCCACGCAGGTGGGCGGCTCGGTCGGCGTCCTCGGCGCGGACTACCCGGGCTACACCCCGGCGGGAGACGCGGCCGCGCTGGCGAGTTCGCTGCTCCGCGCAGAGGAGGATGCTGGCTTCCTGTCCGCGCTCCAGCGCGGCGTCGAGCGGGCGCGGCCCCTCGTCGATCCTGTCCGCGAGCGTGAGGCTTGGCGGGATCTCCTGGCCGAGCTGGGCTTTCGGTCGTGACTCATTCATCGCTCCCGAAGCGAGAATCGGCCGTCCGGCGCTTCGTCCGGGACGCGTCAAACCACCCCGCTCGAGATGGGAATATCGCGTCGAATTCGGGGATATAGGGCTTGATATCGAGCAGCGGGGTCTCGTCCAGGATGTCGAGCCCTCGGATCTCGACGCGGTTCCCCTTCACCGAGACGAGCGTGACGACGGAGATCCCGATCGGGTTGGGACGGCTCGGAGCGCGGGTCGCGAAGAGCCCGTGCCGGGCGTCGTCCATGTACGGCACGACCAGAGGCTGGTAGGGACCAGCCCGATCGAGATAGTACAGGACCCAGATCCGCTCGAAGGTCTCCAGATCTTTCAGCGCGCCGGCATAGGCGGGATCGAGCTCCAGGCTGCCCTCTGCGTCGCCGGCGTAGGCCGCCTGGGTGGGTGTGCCGTCCTGCTGCTTGAATCGCGAGTGAATGACGCCGATGGACCTGAAGGTGATGTCTCGCATCCTGGCTCCTATCTGCCCGCCGACCGCGGCGTGCTGATCTACTACCCCTCCGGTTGAACCACCGTGCGAAAGGAAAAGGGCTTGCGCGGCGGGGCGCATGGCCGATCCTGGGTACGTAGCTGAGCGAGGACGCGCCCCGGTGAGGCACGAACGAGCGCTCCGAGGCTCCATGGGGTAGGAGGGGGAGGAGGGCCACATGCACGCTCCGAAGACCGCGGTGGAGGCGGCAGAGGCCGCTCTCGCGGCGCCGGCGGAACAGGTGCCGTGGTACCGGCGCTTTACCCTCGGCAAGAACCACTACAACTCCACCGAGCTCGCAGGTGCCTTCGGCGACCTCGGCACCCTCATCCCATTCGTCATTGGCTACATAGCGGTGATGAAGGTCGATCCGCTGGGCATCCTGTTCATGTTCGGGCTCAGCGAGGTGGTGGTTGGCCTCTACTACAAGACGCCGATCCCCGTGCAACCGATGAAGGCGATCGGCGGGGCGGCCATCGCCTCCGGGGGGGCGGTGAGCGCGGGGATGATCTGCGGCGCGGGCCTCTTCACCGGGCTGTTCTGGTTCCTGGCTGGCACGACCAGGACGGTCAACCTGGCGACCAAGCTCGCCGCGAAGCCGATCGTCCGGGGGATCGTCCTCGGGCTGGGCCTCCTGTTCGTCACCGAAGGCATCAAGATGATGCTCGTGACACCGTGGCTCGGTGGGCTCGGGCTCGTCGTCACCTTCCTCCTGCTGGCGCACCCGAAGTTCCCGGCGATGTTCGCCCTGCTCATCCTGGGGGCGGTGGCCGCCTACGTGCTCGATCCGGCGCAGGCGAGGCACGTGCTGTCGATGCGGCCGGACTTTCGCGTGCCCCAGTTCACGTTCGCCAGGATGAGCTGGGGCGACTTCGTCGCGGGTAGCCTGGTGCTCGCGATCCCTCAGCTCCCGCTGACCATCGGCAACGCCGTCATCGCGATCCGGGCCGAGAACAACGAGCTCTTCCCGGATCGCCCGGTGAGCGACCGCATGATCGCGATCTCCCAGGGCGTCATGAACCTCGTGTCGGCGCCCTTCGGTGGCATCCCGCTGTGCCACGGCGCGGGTGGCATGGCCGGCCACGTCCGCTTCGGAGCGCGCACCGGCGGCTCCCTCGTCATGCTGGGTGCCATCATGATGGCGCTCGCGCTGTTCTTCAGCAGTTCGGTGGGGCTCCTGTTCCAGATCTTCCCCAGGGCCGTTCTCGGCGTGATCCTCTTCTTCGCCGGGCTGGAGCTGGCCATCACGACCAAGGACATCGGCAGCAAGAAGGAGGACGTCTACGTGATGCTGGTGGTCGCCGGATTCGCGATGTGGAACATGGGCGTCGCCTTCCTCGCGGGCGCGGTCCTCTATCAAGCGCTGGAGCGGGGGTGGCTGAAGGTCTGACCCGGCTACGGTACAGACCGCGGGCCACGGCTCGTGGGCGAGCGCGTCGGACCGTGGCCCGAAGTCCGTGGCCTGCAGCCTTTTCCTGTAGAATGCGTCTCGATGACGCTCACCAGAGAACCGCCGGTGTACCGTCCCCCGAGCGAGGCCGACTCGCTCATCCTGCAGGTCACGGTGGGATGCTCGCACAACCGGTGCACGTTCTGCAGCATGTACAGGACGAAGAGCTTCCGCGCCATCGCGCTCGAACAGATCCGGGCCGAGATCTCGGAGGCGCGCAGGCTGATCGGCCCGGACGTACCCCGGGTCTTCCTCGCGGACGGCGACGCCATGTGCCTGTCGGCGCGGCGTCTGACGGAGATCCTCGACGCGCTCGGCGAGGTGTTTCCCCGCCTGAGGCGCGTCGGCACCTACGCCAACGCGCGGGACGTGCTGCGCAAGAGCGACGACGAGCTCGACGAGCTCAGGCGTCGAAAGCTGGCCATCCTCTACATTGGCCTGGAGAGCGGCGACGACGCCACCTTGGTCGCGGTCGAGAAGGGGGCGACCGTGGCCGAGATGGTCGAGGCTGGCCAGCGAGCCAAGGCCGCTGGCATGGCCGTGTCGGTGATGGTGCAAGTGGGGCTGGCAGGCCGGGAGCGCAGCCTCCTGCACGCCCGGCTCTCGGCCGAAGCCGTGAACCGCATGGAGCCCACGTACACGGCGCTCCTGACCTACACCCCGACCCCGGATTCGCCGCTCTTCGAGCGGGTGGGCCGTGGCGAGCTCGAGCTCCCCGGGCCCCTCGAGTCCCTCGAGGAGATCCGGGAGTTCGTTCGCGGGCTGAGCTGCCGGACCTACCTCACCTGCAACCACCCCAGCAACTACCTTCCGCTCGAGGGGCGAATGCCTTCGGCGCAGCGCGACATCCTGCTCCTCCTCGAGGGCGCGCTCGCCGGGCGCATCCAGATCAGACCAGAATTCCTGCGGGGCCTGTGAACCGCCCTCATCACGTCCTGCTCGTCCCCGGGTTCTTCGGGTTCGCGAACCTCGGCGACTTCGCCTACTTCGCGCACGTGCAGGACTTGCTCGGCGAGATCGGCCCTGGCCTTGGCCTCGACGGGCAGGTCCGCGTGGTCCTCACCGAGCCCACCGCCTCGCTCCCGCGCCGCGCCGCGCTCCTCGCCGAGAGCATCTCCGCGCTGCTCGACGAGGCGGAAGGCGAGGTGAGCATCATCGGGCACTCGAGCGGCGGGCTCGACGCGCGCCTTCTCCTGACCCCGGGCGTCGCCCTGCCCACGGCCGCCGACGTCGAGCGCTGCGCCGCGAGCGTGGGCACCCTGGTGACCGTGTCCACCCCGCACTACGGTACACCGCTGGCGGGGCTCTTCGACAGCATGCTCGGCCAGCAAATGCTCAGGACGCTCTCGCTCGCCACCATCTACACGCTGCGCACGGGGCGGCTGCCTATCTCGGTCGTGCTCCGGTTCGCTCGCTTGCTGCGTCGGCCAGGATCGCGCCCCTCCGGTGTCGTGGACCACCTGTTCTTGCAGCTCTTGTCCGACTTCTCGGGAAATCGGCGCCGCGCGATGGAGGAGTTCTTCGCGAACGTGCGAAGCGACCAGGGCCTCGTCGCGCAGATCACCCCGGCAGCCATGGACCTCTTCAACGCGTCCACGCTGGACCGTCCGGGCGTCCGCTACGGCTGCGTCATGACATGCGCGCGCACGCCCGGCGTTCGATCCCTGGCGGCCGCTGGATTCGACGCTTACGCCCAGGCGACCCATGCCCTCTTCGTGGTGCTTTACCGGTTCGCCTCCGGCGACCAGGGGAATCGCCGCCCGCGTGTGACGATCGAGCACGCCGCAATCCTCCGGCGCGCCTACGGCCGGATCCCCGACCCCGGCGCGAACGACGGGATCGTCCCGACCCTGAGCCAGGTCTGGGGGCACCCCGTCGGCGCCGTCTGGGCCGATCACCACGACGTCATCGGCCACTTCCACCTGCCGAAGCACGTGCCACCGCACTTCGACTGGGTCGCGTCCGGGACGGGCTTCGACCGGGATGAATTCGAGGCGCTCTGGCGCGGTATCGCGGTCTACCTGGCCGGAGCTCGCGGCCGGGCCTGGGATGCGTGGCGTTAGCGGAAGTTCAGGCTCGGGGGCCTTGGCTGACGGGCTCTCCGAGAAGTCGGCGGACCCCGAGCGAGGTGCTCCGCCTGCGAACCTCGTCGAGGAAGGCCGCGGCGGTGTGCGATGAAGCGAACTCGTTCCAGGAGACGAGGACGATGCGGCGCGTGAGCGGGGGCTCCATCAGGCTACGACCGAGGCGGCGGTCTGGCTGCGCTTCGCTTGTCTCACTGTCGGTCACCATGTCCGGCAGAAAGGCGACCCCCATGCCGGTCTCGACCATGCGCTTGACCGTCTCGACGTTGTCCGTTGAGAGCACCGGCTCGACGGTGACCTCGAGACGTTCGAGGTAGTTCGCGATGAGGGCGCCGGTGGGCGTCTGCCGGGAGAGCGCGACGAACTCGACGTCCTCGAGCTGCTTCGGGCGGATCGCCTCGCAACCGAAGAACGGGTGAGTGCGGCCCGAGACGAGCGAGATCCTCTCCTCGAACAGGGTCTCGTACCGCAGGCGGTGGTCCACGCGCGGATCGGCGAGGATCGCCAGATCGACCCGGTTGGCGAGGAGGGCGTCGATGATGTCGTCGGTCTCGCGATAGAGCACCGTCAGCTGCCTGGCCGGGCAGCGCTCGCGCATGGCCCACAGTATCCGCGGGAGGAAGTAGGATCCGATGCTGTTGACCGTGCCGATGCGGACCTCCCCGGCGGCACCCGCCGAGAGATCCTTCATGGCGTGCTTCGCCTGGCGCACGGCAGCGCTCACTTGCTGGGCGTGCTGGAACAGCAGGCGACCGGCCTCCGTAGGGATCACGCCGCCGGGCCGGCGGTAGAAGAGCTGTACCCCGACCTCCACCTCGAGCCGCTTGATCTGGTACGAGAGGGCCGGCTGCGTGATGTGAAGGCGGGCGGTGGCTCGCTTGAATCCGCCCTCCTCGACGACGACCTCGAAGCAGTGCAGCCTGTAGAGCGTGGTCGGGCCGCTGGCGGATGTCGGCTTCTCGGGTCTCGCCGTCTCGAGAGTCACCGGAACCGCGAGTTTCGCGGCGAGCTCGGTGATGGTGATCGGTTGCCTCGCGGGCGGGACCTCGACGCGTGCCGCTACCGCGGATGACGAGTCACAGAACACGGTGGCTCCGTGCTCACGCACGACAGCAGATGCCAGTGGTCGCGATGAGTCTTGCCGAGGCGCGCAAATGCCGGATGCTGGCGATATGGGCAGCAGGGGGTCCCTTCAGAGCACGGTCCGTTCTTGATCTCGATCCAGGCTGCACAACTCAGGCCCGGGATCCGCGGTCCTTTTCCCGCAGAGCTTGCGTCCGGACGCGGCCAAGGACTCATCCGCGCAAGCTTTGCAGGGAAGCACCGGTCAGTTGCGGCACCCGCCGAGCCGACCCGCCGCTTGGGCTACGGGCCACAGGTGCAGGCTACGGCTCGTGTGCAACCCTGGCCCCGAGGTCCGTAGCGCCTAGAGGCTCGGCGCAGTTTTCTGGTACCGCAGCCCGCCGTGGGTCGGAAGCGGCTCGCCGTCACCGAGAACGCCAGCGTCCACCACCTTGCCCACCACCATCAGATGGTCCCCCACCTCGTGGATCGCGGTGATCTCGCAGTCGAAATAGGCGAGAGCGTCGGTCAAGATGACGGCGCCGGTATCCGACTCACGAGTGGGTATGGTCCTCCGCTTGTCCTCGTGGGCCATGCTCTGCTGGGCGAATTGTCCCGCCAGGCGCTCCTGCCCCTCGCGGAGGACGTTGAGGCAGAAGTTCTTCGTGCTGGGAAGGAAATCGGCGCTGTAGTGGAGGCGGTCCACCGCGATCATCATCTGCGGCGGTTCGAAGGACACTGGCGATGCCCACGAAACCGTGAGGGCATTTTCCACGCCACCACGTCCCACGGTGACCACGCTGACGGTCAGCGGGAACTTCCGCAGCACCTCGGTGAACGGCTCCTGGGCCATGCAAACCTCCGGTGTGGGAGAAAAAATGCGTCCTACATCGCCACCCGGGCCGACCGAAGTCAATCTCCACATGAGGGCGCGGGCGCGCCCCCATGAGATACGCGACGAGCGCTCAGCGGATGCCCAGCGAACCCACCGTCCGGGCGAGGTCCAGCGAGACCACGAGGGCCATCCAGGCGATGACAGCGAGGACCGCCCAGAGCAGGTTGCGACGCTCGCGTACGGCAAGGAGAGCCCAGGCGCCGCCGAGCTTGTAGGTGCGGCCGGGCTGGATGCCGAGGGTGTGAAGCTCACGGACCGCCCTCGACGCCGTGTCATTCACCCACAGGCGCGTGAATATGACCGCAAGTGCAAGGATCAGGATCGTGGCAGCGAAAGGCGCGACGAGTCCGACGGACATGGCGTGACTCCCTCCCTCGTACTTCACCCGGCGCCCGCTCCCTTTGTGGAGATCCAGGCGAGCGAGATGACGGGTCGTCGATGACTCGTCAACTCTCCACCCCCGCCGGGTATGGCGGAAGACCATGTACATGTGGCACCTGGAAGCACCTTGTGCGACGAGGGCCAGTGAGGTGGGCTGCTCGCCCCGAACGGGAGAGAGGTGAGCGGTGCACGGGCACGGGCTCGGCCCCTCGGGCGTCCCGCGCTCCAGGCGGCCATGACGAAGGTGAGGCGCGCGGCGATGGCGCGGAAGGGCCCGCCGCGAGGGCACCTCATGTCGCGCTCAGCTCGTCGGACCGGACACCGAAGCTCTTCAAGGTGTTGGGACCAAAGGTGCTGCTGATTGCGACGTCGGCGGCGTCGCGACCACGGGCAATCAATACACGTCCGATACGCGGAGTGTTGTTTCTGGCATCGAATGTGTACCAGTGCCCGTCCAGGTAGGCTTCGAACCATCCGGCGAAATCCATCGGCAAATGGGGGGGCGGTACGCCGATGTCAGGCAGGTAGCCGGTACAGTATCGTGCGGGAACATTCATGCAGCGGCAGAATGCAACGGCAAGATGCGCGTAGTCACGGCAGACCCCGGTCCGCTCCTGGAAAGCCTCCCAGGCCGTCTTGGTCGGGCGCGCATGCTCGTAACCGAAGGTGATGTGGTTGTGTACGTAGTCGCAGATGGCCTGTACACGTCCCCATCCGGCCGCTGAATTGCCGAACAATTGCCATGCCGCCTCCGACAGGCGATCGGTCTCGCAGTATCGGCTCCCCAGGAGAAACACCAACGTCTCGTCGGGAAGTTCTTCGACTGGCGTCTGCCTCGCGTGCGCGACGACGACATCCGGCCGTCCCGTGTCCTTCACGACCGCATCGGTGGAGAGCCGGACCTGACCTTTCGGTGCGACGATGCGGCTGCACCAGTTGCCAAAGCCGTCCCGATAGGCGGTGATCGGGATGGGCGGGTCGGCCTTCAGGTGGTCGGGAACGATGATGTCGGAGACGCGCGTGTAATGCACGTTCACCATAAGTATCATCGGGGTCGGTTGCGGACAGTGATAGACCAGTTCGTAACCTATGCGGATCCTCATGAATGCGCTCCTGCTGTACTACGCTCATGTTGTGCGACAGCGCGGCTCGGGTATGCGACGGGTCAGGCGACGAAGGTCGCTTCGGCCCTCCCGAGCACCGCCACCCTCCTGAGCGCTCGAGAAGCCCCTTTCGTATCCTGACACACGCTCGCCACGTGGCCCAGGTCGTATCCGGGGCGCGTAGAGAGCGCAACGAGCGCTCGGACGGGCGGGGACCAAGGAGCAGTCCCAGGCTTGAGCCGCAGAGCGCAAGGTCTCCCACCCGACCGTCACAGCGGGGCGGAGATGACCTCGACGGCGGCTTCCAGCGTCTCGGCGCCGCCGCCCACGTAGATGGTGCCCGACGTCGGTGTGGCGTCGCGATAGCTCCGTCCCGTCGCGACGCGCACGTGTTCGGTCTGGGTGAGGATACCGTTCGTCGGGTCGAAGCCCTTCCACCCCACCTCGGGCAGGAACACTTGCACCCAGGCGTGCGAGGCGTCCGCTTGCCGGCGATTAGCAGCGTCGCTCCCGGTGTAGATGTAGCCGCACACGTAGCGCGCCGGCACCCCGAGCAGGCGCGCCAGGCAGATGAACAGGTTGGTGAAGTCCTGGCAAACGCCGCGCCTGCTCGTGTAGACCTCGAAGGGCGTGGTGTGTACCGTGGTCGCGCCCGGGGTGTACTCGTAGTCGCTGAAGATGGAGTGGTTGATGTCGAGGAGCGTGTCGAGCAAGTCGGAGTCGTTCCGCTCGACGAAGCTCATCGCGTACCTGGCGAGCTCCGTGAGCTCGCTCTCGGGCAGGTCCGGCGGCAGCAGGTAGGGCTGCAAGACTTGCTGGTGCCACGGCATCCAGACGAGCGGGATACTCGAGCGCGCGCGCAGCGGCCGGTAGCTGAGCGGGTCGATGTCGAGCAACTCCACGCGCGAGCTGGCCTCGATGATGAGCTCCGTGAACGGCGCGTCGACCATGAGACGCCGCACGCGGTTGCCGAAGACGTCCTCGTAGTCGTGCGCCAAGCCGTCGACCGAGACGCTTATCTCGTTCGACCGCACCCGCTGCTGGCGATCGTGGATCGGGGTGAGCCGGAAGAGGTGCATGCTCCGCTCCACCGGCCGCCGGTACCGGTAGGTGGTGCGGTGGCGGATGTCGTACCGGCGCACCTCCGCCCTGGTCGGCCGCAGCATGGCGCGGCGGACCGCCAGCCCACGGGCCGTGGGCGCGCTGCCTGTGGGGGGGCTCGCGTGGGCGCGGATGGCCCCCTGGCGGGTCACGAGCAGATGGCCCGGAGGGAGCCGCTGCCACTCCTCCTGGTGATCCCCGGTGACCTCGAGCGGGCTCGAGGCGACGACGATCCCGTGCTGGCTCTTCACGCCCCGGCGGCAGAAGCCCACCTCGAGGTCCGCGTCGGCGAGCGCGAGATCGCCGTAGGGGGGCACAGCCTCCCAGTAGTGGATGGCGACCTCGCCGTCCCGATCGGCGTAGACGCACAGGTCCCGGCCGTCGCAGAGGACCGCCGTGAGGGCGCCCAGCTCGTTGATGCTCTTGAACCAGCCGCGGAACGTGTCGAGATCCACGTCGCCGATGGAGTGCCAGCCGCACTCGGCGACGCGGTTCATGAGCTCGCAGAAGATGAGCTCGGTGTCGGTGGAGCCGATGGGCTCGAAGGTCGCGTGGCGTTCCAGCTCGGGGCGGTGCTCGAGGCTGCCGGCGTGGGCGAAGAGCCAATCGCGCCGGCCCCAGGCCCGCGTGAAGGGCTGGGTGTTGGCGTCGCTGATGGGGCCCCAGGTGGCGTGGCGGATCTGCACCACGAAGAGCGACGCCTCGAGGTGCTCCCACGCCTTCACGAGCTCGCTGCGGATGCTGCCGCTGGGTGGGGCCGCCTCCTTGAGCACGGTGGCCGACGGCTCGCCGCCAGGGTAGTAGCCGATGCCCCATCCGTCGGGCAGCGTCCGGTGCGGGTGGAGGCAGCGCATGTCGAAGCTGGGGGCCAGCTCGCCTTGGAACGACATCGCCAGCAGGTTGGGCATGGATCGATTGCGCCTGGGCCGACGTGGGCACGCTCGGCCCCCCGCCCGGCAACTCCTGCCCGATTCCATGGCAGATCGCCGCCGTCTCGTCCACCACGTGGGCGAGCAGGCCGCGGAGGCCCCGGTGCTGGTCCGCGAGTGTGCTACGCTCCCCGCCCGGACACGCGCGGAGGTTTCCGTGGGCTGGAACAAGGTGAAGTCCCTGTTCGTGGAGAGCGAGGCCGGGGCGGCGGCCGAGCCGTCCGCCGCCGACGCGCTCGCCGGGCTCGACCCTGCGCTCGCCAAGTACCTCGTCCCCGAGGGCGAGGCGGGGTTGCTGGCGCCGGGCACCGACGCGGCCACACTGTCCGGTGCGCTCGACTTCCAGGGGCTGTTCGACCAGGCGGGCATCCTCAACACGGACGAGGTCGAGGCCCTGGAGAAGTTCCTGGGCGGGCTCGACGACACGCTGCCGCAGAGCTCCCGGCTCGCCGCGGCCAAGGCCTTCCTCGGCGCCATCGGAAAGGCCCCGGCGAACGTGCTCGAGGACGCCGAGCGCAAGATCCGGGTGGTCCGCGCCGTCGAGGCCCAGAAGCGCGCCGACACCGACAAGCTGTGCGCCTCCGTGCAGGCCGAGATCGACGGCCTGCAGCGACAGATTGACGAGCGGCGCTCGCAGATGGAGGCGGCCCGGAAGGACCTCGAGGCGGTGCGGGGGCAGTGCGCCACCGAGGAGGCGCGGCTCCAGGGGGCGCGGGTGTTCTTCGGCGCGGTGGAGGCCGCGAAGTAGCTGCTTGCTCGGGGCGACCGCCGGTGGGGGCGTCGCCTAGACGCGGTGGGGGGTCTGATAGCGCATGCCACATGAACTGACGCTCGAGATGGGGGGCGCGGGGGGAGAGTTCTCCCCTCCGCTTGAGGCGCCGCAAGGCGCCGGACATCAGCTCACAGCGGCAACGGTGACGCTGGAGAATCACATCAACTGGTCGCCGCTGTGACTCGCCCAGGACTGCGTTTGTGAGCACAAGAAACGGCGAAAGGCGAGTCAGAGCCGCGCGAAGCGCGCCTTCACCGACCGCTCCAGCGCGACGAACTTCGGGTCGAGCTCGACGTGCTCCCGCCAGGCGAGCCCCTCGGCGACGAGGTCGATCTGCTCCTGGATCCTCGCGCCCGAGGCGATCTTGCCGGAGGTGTCGTGGTCGCGGCCGAGCAGGAGGAGCGTGTCCGACACCATCATCGCGGCGCGGATGTCGTGGGTGATGATGATGAGGGTCTGGTCCTCGTGGTTGTGGGCGATCCGGCTGAAGAGCTCGATCACGTTCTCGAGCGCCGCGGAGTCGAGGCCGGAGAAGGGCTCGTCGAGCACCAAGAAGAGCTTCTGCTTCACCAGCTGCTGGGCGATGGCCGCTCGCTGGCGCTGTCCGCCGGAGAGCTGCGCCGGGTAGTAGTCGGCCCGATCGGCGAGGCCGAACCGGGAGAGGAGGGCGCGCGCTTGCTCCTCGGCCTCCCTGCGCGGCATGCCGTTCGCGGTGCCCGCGGCGAGCAGGTTCCCGAGGACGGTGCGGTGGCGCAGCAGGATGTAGTTCTGGAAGACGACGCCCACCGAGCCGACCGGCATGGGCGTCCCCTCCGGCCCGAGGATCTCGCCTTGGTCGGGCGCATCCAGGCCGGCGATGAGCCGGAGCAGCCGGGTCTTCCCCACGCCCGAGGGCCCGAGGAGCCCCGTCACCTGGCCGGTGGTGGTCCCCGGCCGCACGCGGTCGTGCACCTGGAATGTGACGCCGTCGAGGATCTGCTTGCCGCCGAGCTTCTGCCGGACGTCCTTCACGTCGAGGACGACGCTGTCGGGGGCCATCAGCGCCTCACCCGGTCGAGCTCCGCGTAGGGGCAGACGGTGCGCGAGAGGAGGCCCATGCCGTAGTCGAGCACGAGCCCGACCAGCAGGATGAGCACCATGATGGCGTAGACCTCGGGCAGCTTGAAGTGTTTGTTCTCGTTGAGGATGACCGCACCGAGCCCGCCCTCGGCGCGGGAGATGCCCTCGACCATGGTGATCATGGTCCAGCCGATGGCGAGGTTCTGGCGCAGGATGTCGAGCGCCTTGTCGGCGGTGCCGAGGATCACCACCTCCCAGAGGATGCGCAGCTCCCCCGCCCCCAGCGTCCGCATGTGATCGAACTGGTCGCGCGGGATATCCGCGACCACCTGCGCCATCGCCGTCACGAAGTACGTGGTCATGCCGAAGGCGAGCAGGGCCACCTTGAGGTCGTAGCCGCCGCCGGTCATGAGGGTGAAGGGGATGACCAGGCCGGTGAGGCCGAGGAAGCGCAGCTTGGAGACGGCGCCCACCAGCGGGCGGACCGCGGGGAGCACCGTGGCGTAGGAGAGGAGCAGGGCGATGACCACGGTCCAGGCCAGGCTGTGGAGGATGAGCCTGAGCGTGGTGAAGAGCTCCTGCGCCAGCCCGGCGTGCAGCCACAGGTCACCGAGCGCCGCGCCGACCTGGCCAGGCGTGGGCAGGGTGGCGAAGGGGGAGAGGAACCACACGGCGATCCCCAGCGCCACCCAGGCCGCGACCAGGCCCAGCGCGATGCCGGGGTCGATCACCCGGTTGGGCAGGACCGCGTCGAGCGCCGTGCGGTTCATGTCACAGGTTCGTTCCGAGGACGATCTCCACGCGCCTGTTGCGGGCGCGCCCCTCGGCGGTGCCGTTGGAGGCGAGCGGCTCCGTCGACCCGTGGGAGAACACGCGGACGCGGCCCTGCGGGAAGCTGGTGGGCGCCTTCCGCTCGAGCCAGGTCTTCACCGCGAAGGCCCGGTCCTCGGAGAGCTGCGCGTTGGCGTCCACGCTCCCCACGCTGTCGGTGTGGCCGTGGATCTCCACAGTGGTGCCGCCGGCGATGACGAGGTCCTTGAGGAGCTGCTGCAAGGTGTCGGCGGCCTTGGGGGTGAACTGCGCCTTTGCCGTCGCGAACTGGATGTCCCAGCTCCTCCGGCTGACCACGCTGGTGGTGGCCCTGGCGGTGTCCACCGTGTTGAAGCTGGGGAGGTCCGCCGGGGCCATGGCGGTGGTCTCGGCCGCCAGCGCCTTCAGCGCGGTGAGCTCGACCACCTGGTCCGCCGGGTAGATGCTGGGGACGAGCTTGGGGTACTGCTGCTTCACGATCTCGCCGAACACCTGGTAGGTGGCGCCGAAGAGATTGGTCGAGCCGGGGGCGAGGCCGAACAGGTTCAGGTTGTCGGCGAGGTTGTTCACCGCCGAGCCGCCCAGCTCCACGGTGAGCCCCTGCTTGTCGGCCACCGTCCGCACCGCGAAATACCGGTACCAGTAGTCCGGATCCTTCTCGGCGTACACGAGCGCGCTCACCGCCGCGGCCTTCCTCAACGCCGCGTCGTCCTGCTTGATCTGGTTGCCCGCCTCGAAGATGGCCGCCAGCATGCCCTTCACGAGGTCCTGGTGCTCGCGGATCCACTTGCGGTTGCCGATGATCACGTTCGGCATCTGCGACCGGTACTCCTTGGTGGAGACGATGGAGACGAGACCACCCTTGCTCTCGGCCACCGTCACGTCGCCGGGCGTCCAGGTGACGACGGCCTCGACGCACCTCCGCTCCGTCTGCTTCGTCTTCACGTTTTTGAGGTCGCTGCAGAAGCCGGAGACGTACTTCTGGGCCGCGTCGATGTAGTCGGAGGACGGGATCCAGTTGAGCGCATCGGGGTCGTAGACGGTCTCGTCGGGGTTGTTTGGGATGCCGTTGTCGGCCAGCCACTTCATGGCGATGTTCCAGTCGCCGTCGCGGAGGTAGCCGCTCACCACGCCGCCGCGGGCGGACTGGGGGTTCGCCTTCCACGCCGGCGGCCCCATGAACTTGTCCTCGCCGCGGCTGAACCCGGTCGAGCCCACCACCACCGCCGTGTAGTCGGCGCCGAGCTTCTTCAGGTTGTCGTTGAGGGCCTTGAGGAAGGCGGCCGAGCCGTCGCCCATGATGGCGACGAAGTGGGAGCCCTTGTCCGGGTTCCGCTCCCCGGCCTTCAGCCGCTCCGCGAAGGTGAGGAGCAGGGACTGCATCTGGTCGACGTTGTCCTCGCGGATGAGCCGGAGGTTCACGCCGTGCTTGCACATCAGGCTGCCCTTGGCGGCCTGCTTCCCGCCGTTGGCGAGCATGAGCCCCATCTGTGCGTTCCACGCCCAGTGGTAGAAGCGCACCTCGGGCTCGCCGGCGCAGCCGGGCCGGCCCTCGACCACGGCCGGGATGGTCCCACCCGTCGGGGCGGTGGGGGTCGCCGCGGCGGGCACCGCCGGGAGGTCGGCCCTGGGGGGCACGCGCGCCTCGTCGTGCGGCTTCTCCGGGAAGAGCCGCGCCCGCTGCTGGTAGACGCCGGCGCCGACGGCGCCGAGGACGATGAGCGTGATGAGTCCCTTGGACAAGGGGGTCAGTCTGGCCATGGTGTTTTCTTCTCCCCGAGCCACACATCTTCGCGTCCCGTCCGGGAGGGCGTCAAGATGCGCTATGCTCCCCGGGGATCGTGACCGTCGCCAGGGATGCCGGCGTCTTCCGGCGCGCCTTCTTCAACCAGTACAACCTCATCCTCCTGGCGGGGACGGGGCTCTTCTCCGCCACCACCTCCTCCTGGCTGCCGCTCCTCCTCGGCGCGGGCGCGGAGGTGCTGTGGCTGGTCCTGGGCGCCGACTCGCCGCCCTTCCGGCGATGGGCCGCCCGCCAGCAGGAGCGGGAGCAGCGCGAGGCCGCCGAGCAGCGCGCCCGCGCCGTCGCCACCCAGCTCGCCGCGCCGTACGCGGAGCGCTTCGAGGAGCTCTCCCAGCTCGCCGCCTCCATCGAGGCCCAGGCCCGGGCCAACCCGAGCCTGGAGGCGCGCCTCATCGGACCGGAGCTCGCCAAGCTCGTCCATCTCCGGCACGCCTTCGCCGACATGGCCGCCCTCCACCAGCGGCTCTCGGGCCTCCTCGAGGAGAACGACGCGCGCGAGCTGCGCCGCGACATCGCCGACGTGGAGCGCGCCCTCGCCACGGAGCACGATCCCGACGTCGCCGCCGGCCTCCGGCAGAACCTGGACCTCGCCGCGAAGCGCCTCCGGCAGGACCAGCGGATCCGCGCCACCCACCGCCTGCTCGGCGTGAAGATGGACACGCTCGAGAAGTCGTTCCGCTACCTCCAGGCGAACGTCGTCGGCATCGGGCGCCGGGAGGAGCTCTCCTCCGAGCTCGACGAGATCATCCTCGGCGTCGAGTCCCTCGAGGAGATGCAGCGCGAGGTGGACTCGCTGGGCCCTTCGCCGGTGATGACCCTGCGGGCGGCGCGGTCGAGCCGGCAGGCCGACGGCTAGGCGCCGTCCTCGCGGCCCCGTCGCCGCAGTGAGCCACGCCCGGCCCGGAGGCGGCGCGCCGGCCGCGACCACCAGCGGTCCGGGCTCCTGGCCGCCATCGGGCCAGCTCCCCTTCGAACGACATCGCCAGCAGGTTGGGAATGGAACTATTGCGCCTGGGCCGACGTGGGCACGCTCGGCCCCTCGCCCAGCAGCTCCTGCCCGATTCCATGGCAGATCGCCGCCGTCTCGTCCACCACGTGGGTGAGCAGGCCGTGGATGGCTCCGGGGTGTAGCGCGGCCGAGCGCAGCTCCGCGATCCAGATGTCGAGCCGGCGCAGCTGCTCCAGGCTCCCCGCGCCAGGGTGGCCCACGGCCTCGGCGGGTCTGATGCGCGCCAGCCTCTCGTAGGCCGCGGCGACGGCGAAGCGGACGGAGCGCGGGAAGCTCGGCTCCCGGACCAGGAACGAGGCGACCGCGAGCGAGGTGATGGCCCCGCGGTTCCGCTTCATGAAGGGCTCGAAGCCGGAGCAGGCGTGCAGGAGCGACATCCACACCGCCGTCTCGACCACCTGGTGCATCGCGAGCTGAGTGAGCGCGTGGTGGTGGACGTCGAGGATGCGCGCCGTCTGGCCCGCTCGCTCCAGCATGAGCCCCAGGAGGATGAAGTCGTAGGCGTCCTCGTGGAGCATCGTCCCCTGGATCGTGCCGTTGACGAGCCCGCAAGCGCGGCGCACCTGACGGTAGAAGGCGTGCCGGTCGTCCCGGTAGCCAGCCTGGGCCTCGGCGCCCCCCAGCCACAGGTGCAGCTCGTTCACCGCCTCCCACGTCTCCAGGCTCACCACCTCGCGGATGGAGCGGGCGTTCTCGCGGCTTCCCTGGACGGAGCGGCGGATGGAGCAGAGGTTCTCCTCGTCCCATGCGAGGTAGCGCTGCACGACCTCCCCGTCCTCGAGACCGGCGGCACCGAAGCGCTCGAGGAAGTGGGCCTCCTCGCCCGACACCACCACCACCGGCAACCAGCACTGGCGAACCGAGAGGCCGGCGTCGAGGGAGAGGTTGCGCGTCACCTGCAAGACACGGGCGGTGCTCTCGGTGCGCTCCAGGTAGCGCCCGAGCCAGAAGCAGTGATCGGCCACGCGCGAGATCATGGCAGCTCCGGCTTCTGGACCCAGGTGTCCTTGCTGCCGCCGCCCTGGCTGGAGTTCACGACGTACGACCCCTCCGCCAGCGCGACGCGCGTGAGCCCGCCGGGTAGCACCCAGGGTCCGGAGCGGCCGTTGAGGATGTAAGGGCGCAGGTCCACGCGGCGCGGGACGACGCGCTGCTCCTTTGCGTTCCAGGTCGGGCAGGTGGACAGCTCGACGAGCGGCTGGGCGACGTATCGCCGGGGCTCGGCGGCGATGCGGCGGCAGAAGTCCTCGCGCTCGGTCGCGCTCGCTTGCGGTCCAATGAGCATGCCGTACCCGCCTGCCTCGTCCACCACCTTCACCACCATCTCGGCGATGTGCGCGATCACGTGGCGCTGGTCCTGCTCGCGCGCGCAGAGGAAGGTGGGGACCTGTTCCAGCACCGGCTCCTCCGAGAGGTAGAAGCGGACGATCTCCGGCACGAACGGGTAGACGGCCTTGTCGTCGGCGACGCCGTTGCCGGGGGCGTTCGCGAGCGTGACGTTGCCCGCGGCGTAGGCGCGAATGAGGCCGCGCACGCCGAGCAGGCTATCCTTCCGGAAGACCTCCGGGTCGAGGAAGGCCTCGTCCGTGCGGCGGTAAATGACGTGGATGCGCTGCGGCCCCCGCGTCGTCCGCGCGAACACGCGGTCGTCCTCCACGAACAGGTCGGCCGCCTGCACCAGCTCGAGCCCCATGGTCCGGGCGAGGAAGCTGTGCTCGAAGTACGCCGAGTTGTACGGACCGGGCGTGAGCACCACCGCGGAGCAGGTGTCGGGGTCCTCCGGCGAGACCGAGCGGAGCGTCGCGGCCAGCCGCTCCGGATAGTGATCGACGGCGCGAACGCGCGAGCGGTCGAGCACATCGGACAGGATTCGCTTCGAGAGGAGGCGGTTCTCGAGCACGTACGACACACCCGAGGGGGTGCGCAGGTTGTCCTCGAGCACGCGGAACGTGCCGGAGGGATCGCGGACGAGGTCGATGCCGGAGACCTGGACCCTGACACCGCCGGGGGGGCACACTCCCATGAGCTTCGCGAGGTACGCCTTGCTACCCAGCACGAGGTCGCGCAACAGCGGCTTTTCGCGCAGGATCCGCTGAGCGCCGTACACGTCGTCCAGGAAGGCCTCGAGGGCGTATACGCGTTGGACGAGGCCGCGCTCGAGGTGCGCCCAGTCGCCGGCCGAGATGAGGCGCGGCACGAGGCAGAAGGGGAAGATCTTCTCCGCCCCGCGCTGATCCGAGTAGACGGAGAAGGTGACGCCTTGGTTGAGCAGGGCCAGATCGGCGAGCTCGTGGTGCCGGGCGAACTGGGCGGGCGTCTGCGCGCCGAGCGCGTCGAGGGCACGACGGAAGTCGGGGCGCGCGCTGCCCGCCGGGGCGAACGCCTCGTCGTAGGCCCCCGGGAGAGGGCGATAGTGGGCGAAGAGCCCGGTCACGGCTCCGGAGGCGGTGGCGGGTGGTCTACGGGATAGCGACGGAGGTCGAGCGTGAAGGGCATCTCCGGGTGAGGTGCGGACGGGATCGGCTCGACCGGCCACGGGAGCGGGCTCTCCGCTGTGAGGCGCTCCGCGCGACGCGCCGCCGCTTCGAAGCGCGTCAGGGGCGGGGCGAGGAAGGCTCGGCCCTGGGGGTGCCAGACGTGGTACGCGCAGGCGCCCAGCGAGCGTCGGCCCCACCCGTCCAGCACGTCGATACGGATGGGGTGGTGGATGCCGATGTGCGCGTGGAGGCTGTGTGGGGGAGCCCATGCGCGGAAGCGGACGCCCCCCACGACTTCACCGCACGTCCCGGTGGGCCGGAGCGGCAGCGCGAGGCGGTTCACGAGCACCTGGTGACGTCCGGGGACGAGGCCCTCGACGCGCACCTCGAGCCTCTCCATCGACGAATCCACGTAGCGCGCGGTGCCGGCCGCCGTCGCCTCCTCGCCCAGCACGTGCCAGGGCTCGATCGCGTTGCGGACCTCCAGCGCGACGTCGCCCGCCTGCAGCCGGCCCACCACCGGGCAGCGCAGGTCCACGAAGGCGCGGTAGGCCTCGGCGGGCAGCGCGATCCCGCGCGCGCCGAGGAAGGCCAGCACCTCCTCGAAGTCGCGCCACATCCAGGTGGGCAGGAGGAAGCGGTCGTGCAGCTCGGTGCCCCAGCGCGCGAGCGGCGCCGAGTAGGGCTCGCTGGCGAAGGCTGCGACGAGCGCCCGCGCGAGCGTCATCTGGGCCGACGCCATGCGCGGGTGCGGCGGCATCTCGAACGCGCGGAGCTCGACGAGCCCCTGGCGGCCGTGCGAGGTGCGCGGGTCGTACAGCTTGTCGATGGAGATCTCGGCTCGGTGCGTGTTACCGGTCACGTCCACGAGGAGGTGGCGGAACAGCATGTCGCCGAGCCAGGGCGGAGCGCCGCCGGGCCGGAAGGCTCGGGCGAGCGCGAGCTCCAGCTCGTAGAGCGCGTCGTGCCGCGCCTCGTCCACGCGCGGCGCCTGCGAGGTGGGCCCGACGAAGAGCCCGGTGAACATGTACGAGAGCGACGGGTGGTGCTGGAAGAAGGTGACGAGGCTCCCCAGGAGATCGGGACGAAGGATGAAGGGGCTCTCGAGCGGCGTGCGCCCTCCGAGCGTGAGGTGGTGACCGCCGCCGCTCCCCGCCATCCGGCCGTCCACGAGGTACTTCTCGGCCGTGAGCCCGGCGCGCAGCGCGGCGTCGAAGACGGTCGCCATGAGCTCTGCGTGGGCGCGCGTGCCCTCCGACGGGGGCAAGTTCACCTCGATGACGCCGGGGTCGGGTGTCACCGTCAATCGCTGGAGGTTCGGGCTCGGGGGCGGCGCGTAACCATCGAGGCCCACGTCGAGGTCCGAGTCGCGGCGCGCCTCGTCGACCTGTACCAAGAGCGCCAGGAAGTCCTCGGCGCTGGCGAGCGGCGGGAGGAACACGCGGAGGCGGCCGTCCCGCGCCTCGACGCAGAGCGCGGTGCGGAGTGATTTCCTGGCCGGCGGAGGGTCCGCCGTCGCGAGCCGCCGCTGCGGTGCCTTCTCGCCTTCCGCGGGATCGCGCCGTGGGTCCGGCGGCCCAGGCGCTTTCCCCTCGGAGGGCGTGACGGCGAGCGGCGGGCCGGCGATCGAGGAGAGGGGGATCCGGAGTCCGATGGGACCGTCTCCGGGGAGGAGAAAGAGCCTCCCGCGCCGGAACTCCCACCGATCGCTGCGCCACGCTCCTGCCTCGCGGGCCAGTGGCAACACGTATCCGACCTCGCGCGCGAGCCCGCGGCCGAGCACGCGCGCGAGCCGTCGCCGCTCCTCGCCGTCGCCGAGATCGGCCTCGAGCGGGTCCACGTCGGTGGGCAACGACGCCTCCTCCCGGACGAAGTGCCACGGGTCCTCGAAGGCGGGTACGAGCGCCCCGGAGAGCCCGAGGCGCGCCGCCAGATCCTCGGCGAGGCACCGCGCATCTTCGACCTCGGCGGGCCGGCCGACGCCCGCGCCGAGATCGCTCCACACCGGCCGCCCGTCGCGCTTCCACAGCAGCTCGAGCGCCCAGCGCGGGAGGCTCTCGCCGGGGTAGTGCTTCCCCTGCCGCGCGAGGAGTGCGGCTCCGCGACCGACGGTGCGGCGGAGCTCCTCTGCGAGGCGGAGCCCTTGCTCCCACTTGGTCGGTCCGAGCGCCTCGCCGTTCCACTCCGGGGCGTCCGGGTGCTCGCGCGACGTGAAGGTGGGCTCGCCGCCGAGGGTGAGCAGGAGGCCCTTGGTCGCGAGGAGGACGTCGGCGCGGTCGCCGCCCGCGAGCAGCGCCTGCCACGTCTCGTCCGTGAACGGCGCGGTCGGGCGCGGCTCGTGACCGAGGCGGACGACCTTCATCTCGAAGGTGACGCTCGCCGCGGGCGTGTCGCTCGTGCCCTCCACGGGGTTCGCCAGCGCCGCGCGCGCGGTGCAGGCGAGCGGGATGTGCCCCTCGCCGCAGAGGAGACCGCTCGTGGCGTCGAGGCCGATCCAGCCCCCGCCGGGCAGGTACACCTCAGCCCAGGCGTGGAGGTCCACCACGTCGTGGTCCACGCCCTTCGGCGCGTCCGGGATCATGCCCTCGTCGGTGAGCTGGACGAGGTAGCCCGAGGCGAAGCGGGCCGCCAGCCCGCGCGAGCGGAGCACCGCGATGAGGAGGACCGCCGAGTCACGACAGCTCCCACGGCCATGGGCCAGGGTCTCCTCGGGGGTCCAGATGCCCGGCTCCTCGCGGACGACGTACCGGATCGCCCGGTTGACCTCGCGGTTCAGGGCGACGATGAAGTCCACGGTGTCGCCGCCCGAAGGGAGCGTCTCGAGGAAGCGCGCCAGGCGGGGCCCGCCGCGGAGCGGCTCGTCCTCGAGATCGAGGAAGGGGAGGAGGTCCTTCCGCAACTCGGGGGGGTAGACGAAGGGCGCTTGCTTGCAGTGGTCGTCGAGGAAGAAGTCGAAGGGGTTCACCGGCCGGATGTCGGCGGCCAGCTCGACGCGCAGCTCCAGGTCTCGCAGGCGCACACCCTGGGGATAGCTGAGGTGGGCGACGTGGTTGCCGAACGGATCCTGCTGCCAGCGCAGCGCCCCGCCCTCGGGGACGTGCAGGCCGTAGCTCTCTATGCGCGCGCGCGCGTGGTTGGCCGGGCGCAGCCGCAACTGGTGCGGCCCGAGTGCCGCCGGAGAGGGATAGGCGTAGACGCTTCGATGAAGGATCTGGACGCGCACGTAAACTCTGAGAGAGGTCGGAGCCTTTGCAAGAGTGCGGCCTCCTCGCGCGTCCCGTATTCGCGCCGCGAACCTGGCGCAACGACGAATCTGCTCGGGGGCGTAGCGCCGGGTGCCAGGGAATCGAGCAACTACGGGTAGCTCGGAGCCCGAACGGGTCATGATGCCGGATTGTTCGCAAGCGAGCATGCGCTCCCGTTCGGTTCTAGAATGCGGACGGTGATCGGAAGCACCGAGGCCGAGCGTTTTCGCATCCTCTTCGTCGAGGATGACGAGCGGCTCGCGTCCATGACGGCGCGCTACCTCGAGACCTACGGTCATCAAGTCACCTGGGAGGCCGACGGCCGGCGGGGGCTCGCGGAGGCGCTCAAGGGACAGCATGACGTCGTGATCCTCGACCTCATGCTGCCGAGCCTCTCGGGGCTGGAGGTGTGCCGTCAGCTGCGCTCTCGGTGCGGTGTTCCCGTCATCATCCTGACCGCGCTCGGCGAGGAGGCCGACCGCGTGATCGGGCTCGAGACGGGCGCCGACGACTACCTGTCGAAGCCGTTTTCCTCGCGCGAGCTACTCGCCCGCCTTCGCGCGCTGGTGCGGCGTGGACGGGGTGTCGTCGGGCCGCCGCGGGAGGTGATCCGGGTCGGCGAGCTCGAGCTCTCGCCGCGCGATTACAGCGCGACCCTCGCCGGCAGAGCCCTGCGGCTCACGACCTCGGAGTTCGTGCTCCTCCGTGTCCTCGCCGAGCGTGCCGGCCGCGTCCTCACGCGCGAGCAGTTGCTCGATCTCACGAAGGGAAGCGCGGACGAGGCCTTCGACCGCTCGATCGACGCGCACGTCTCACGGCTTCGCCAGAAGCTCGAGGAGGATCCGCGCCGCCCGAGGTTGCTCAGGACGATCCGAGGTGCCGGCTACCTCCTCGCGGAGGGCGGCGACGACCCGTCATGAGCGGGGTGAGGGTAGGGCGCCGCCACCGGCTCGCCATCCGTATCTACCTCGTGAGCGCCGCGGCCCTCGTCGCGGTCATGCTCGCGCTCTACGTGCTCGCGACGACGATCTGGCGCCCTCCGCAGCACGGTGGGCCGTTCGTGGACACGGCGCGCTATGCCGCGTCCAAGATCGCCGCGCGCTGGGCCCCCGGCCCGTCCGCGGAGGGAGAAGTCAAGGACGAGGTCGAGGAGCTGCTCGCCCAGATCCACGTGGCTGCAGCCGCGTATCGATGGGACGGCACGCTCGTCGCCTCGGGCACGTCGCCGCCGCTGCCTCCGCTCGAGAGCGCGGAACGCGACGACCTGGCGAGGGCACGGATGATCGAGCGCGGCGGGACGTGCACGCGGGAGCGATGCCAGGTGGCGTTCGCGGCGTCCGGCCAGGACGGGCCGCTCGGGTACGTGGTCCTCGAGAGCATCGACCGCCACGGGAAGCCGCCCCCGTTCGGGATGGTCCCGCCCGCGCTGCTCCTCGTCGGACTCGGGGTGGCGGCGGCGCTCCTGGGCAGCTCGATCGCGCGCCCGCTCGAGCGGCTCGCGCAGACGGCGCACGCGCTCGGCGCGGGCGATCTCAAGGCGCGGACGGGCCTCGCGCGGCGCGACGAGCTCGGCACGGTGGCGCGCGCGTTCGACGACATGGCGGAACGCGTCGAGAAGCTCATCCTCGCGCAGACCGAGCTCCTCGCCAACGTCGCGCACGAGCTGCGGACGCCGCTGGCGCGCATTGGCGTCGCGCTCGATCTCGCGGAGAGCGGCGGCGACGCCGTGGCGCGGGAGTCGCTTGCGGAGATCGCGGAGGACCTCTCCGAGCTCGAACAGCTCGTCAACGACATCCTCGCCTCGGCGCGCATGGAGCTCGCGACGAGCAGCGCGCCCAGCGGCGCTCCGCCGCTCCACGTCGCCGCGCTCGACGTGGCGAAGGTCGTGAACGGCGCGGCAGAGCGGCTCCGCCACCGACACCCGTCCCGGAACGTCGAGGTGGACCTCGGGCCCGGCCTCCCCACCGTCGAAGGCGACGCCGTCCTGCTGCGGCGAGCGCTCGACAACCTCCTCGACAACGCGCGGAAGTACTCCCGGCCCGGCTCCGTCATCCGGCTGCGCGCCCGCCGACGCGAGCCCGGCGTCGCGATCGAGGTGATCGACTCGGGAGAGGGCATTCCGGCCGAGGACCTGTCGCGCCTCTTCACTCCCTTTTTCAGGGGCGACAAGAGCCGCGCGCGGGCGACGGGCGGTGTCGGGCTCGGGCTCAGCCTCGCGCGCCGGATCGTCGAGGCTCACGGCGGCACCCTCCTCGCAGAGAGCACGCTCAGCGTCGGGACGACGATGACCGTGGCCCTGCCTGCGCCGTGACCATCGCGCACATCCCTGCGAAGCTGCGCGTACTGCACGACCGAGATGCGGGTGGCATCAAGGTCAGCTCGCGTCCCGCACGTGAGGACTCCGCAACCACCAGTCGACCGCCTCGCGCCCCACCTCGGTCAGCGCATCCGCGTCGACGCTGCGGCCCCGGAATCGCGCGTCCAGCCCCGAGAGCCCATCGCGACCGTGGGTAGCACTCCATGAGCCCATGGCCTCGGCGAGCAGGACGATGAGCTCCACGCCGCGCTTCGCCGCGATCTCCTCGAGCTGCTCCTGCTGGTCTGGTCGAAGCTCGATGGCCAAGGCGCCTTCCGAATTCGTCATGTCGTCCCCCGCATCGAAGTGAAATGGCCTACCGATTCGAATCGCCGGACCTGGGAATCCGCGCAGGTCGCCGCCGCCGCCCCTCGCCCCGCGAGCAGCGAGAGACGAGAGCGATGTCGTGCGGCCGGGCCATGGGTCGAGTCTACCCTCGCCCCAGGGTCGAGCGGTGCACGAACGGACGTCGCGGCGGACCTGATAGCGCATGCCACATGAACTGACGCTCGAGATGGGGGGCGCGGGGGGAGAGTTCTCCCCTCCGCTTGAGGCGCCGCAAGGCGCCGGACATAAGCTCACAGCGGCGGCGGTGCCGCTGGAGAATCACATCAACTGGTCGCCGCTGTGAGGCCGAGGCCAGCCCGCTGGCCCGCGGTCGAGGAGGGCCGTCCGCTGGGTCGGGTGCGCAACGAACCGCAAGGGTCGATCTTGCCAGGTCCGAGGCAATGGCCCGCCGCTGGCTTAAGGATCCGGCGGAGGTCGCCATGGCGATCGATCGGAACGACTGCAAGCAAGAGCAGGACCGGCGGCTGGAAGAAGCGCCCGCGCGCAAGGAGCCCCGCCAGGCGGGCGAGAGCGCCCCGCCTCCCCCGGAGGTGGCCGACGATCCCGATGGGCGTGGCGAAGCGGCCTTCCTCGTCCGGGGCTCCCAGGGGAGCGACTACTTCACGTCGGGAAGCTTCTCCCCGGCGGCGGTCGAGCTCGGTGGAGATCCCGGGACTGCCGGAAGCGAAGACCCAGAAGATCCAGAGGAAGAATCTCGCGCGGATGCGCAGCGGAGCATCGACGATCCCTCGGTGATGGTGCACTTCGGCGAAGACCCGGGAATCATTCCGCGCGACGACCCGCGCGACGACTAGAGCACCCGCAGGGCGTGGCCCCCCGCCGAGAACAGTCGGCGAGGGGCCCGCATCGCACCCAGCAGACCTAGAAGCTGTTCTCGTGGACGGCCATCGACGAGAGATCCTCGTTCCTGATGGCGGTGGCCACGCC
This sequence comes from Anaeromyxobacter sp. RBG_16_69_14, assembly GCA_001768075.1. Lineage (GTDB taxonomy): Bacteria > Myxococcota > Myxococcia > Myxococcales > Anaeromyxobacteraceae > Anaeromyxobacter_A. The sequence continues at coordinate 97,326 of MEMX01000122.1, forward strand.
ATCCACTTCGGGCAGGATGTTCTTGATGAAGAACCGGGCGCTGTGCAGCTTTCCATCGTAGAAGGCGGCGTCCTTGTCCCGGCTCAGGAACTCGTTCCTTCGGGCGAGATCACCGCCGTCGATGCCATTCTCCTTGAATATGGCCGCGAGGCGCTTCGCCGCGATGCCTGCCTGCCAGAGGAGCATCCAGCCGACGCAGATGTCCCCCATGAAATAGACCAGGGGCATCCCGTTGCATATCGGCAGAATAGCCTTTCCCTCCTTGAAACAAGTGGCGACATAGAGGCCCATCTCCCGCAGGAGGTTGACCCGCCTCTCCAGATCTCCGGCCAGATCGCGGACGCCTTCGACCTCCCCGTATTCCTTGATGCTGCGGCCCATCTCCTTCAGGAGATTGCCGAAGTCCTGGCCGTCTCGCTGTCCCAGGAGCTGGGTGAGATAGAAGAGGATATTGCCCGAGGCGTCTCCTTCCCAGCTGCCGAAGGGGAGGAGGTCTCGCATGAACTGATGAACGGGATAGTCGTTGAAGTATGCAAACCGCCCCTGCATCTTGACCGCCGTCTCCGCGATCTGCAGCCCTCGTTCGGCCGTGTAGTGCCTCCCGATGGAGAAGAGCACGTCCTTCAGCCCCGACCATTTCTCCTTCTCGGCAGGGTCAGTGAACGCGTTGGCCTTGTCGTGGCAGAGACAGCAGTAATAGACCAACGCCCTCATCCCCTCCACGTGGGCCTTCATGGAGAGCAGCCGCCGCCTGACGAACGGGTGGGCGATCATGGCGACGCTCTTGGCATCGAGGTTCTGGCTCTCGGAGATGTGCGGCCCTGAAACGCGAGTCCTGGCGTGCTCCAGGGTGTGAAGGTAGGCCGCCGAGGCGATGCCCGTGGAGACGACCCCATAGAAAGGGCAACCCTTCAGAGCCGCGATGAAGATGCCCAGGGCCTGTCCCCTCGGGCCAAGGAGCTCCGCGTGGCAGTTGCCGTTCTCTCCGAAGTTGATCCCGACGGTGGGGCTGCCGTGAAGACCTAGCTTCTTCTCCAGGCTCACGACCGCGTAATCATTCCTTGGCCCCAGGGTCCCGTCTCGATTGACGAGATACTTCGGAACGACGAACAGCGAGAGCCCGGTCACGTTGGCCGGATCCCCCTCGACCCGGGCGAGGACGCAATGGACGATGTTCTCGAACAGATCGGAATCACCGCTGGTGATCGCGGACTTGGCGCCCTTGATGCGGTAGGTCCCGTCCGGCTGTAGCACGGCGGTGGTCGTCACGCGGGCAACATCGTCGGCCCCCGCTTGGTTTTCCGTGAACGCCACGGTCGAGCCCCACTTGCCGGAGATCACGTTCGGCAAGTACTTCTTCTTCTGTTCCTCGGAACCAAGCTGCGAGATTCCATTGGCGATGGACATGGGCGATGCCCAGAGCCAGAGGAACCCGACATTGTGAACGAAGTCCTCGAAGGTGGCGGCCCACAGGGACATTGGAAAGCCCAACCCGCCGCTCTCCCGGGGAATGTGGGCCGACGGCCACCCCCCCTGGTCATATTGACTCTTCAGCCGATGGTAGCATCGGGGCACGCGGGCGTTGCCGTCTTCAAGCCGGCACCCCTCCCGGTCCGCCTCGGCCATGATCGGGTAAGACTCCTTCAACGCCAGCTTCAGGGCCGCATCCAGGGCGGCGTCGATGTCCTCCTTCGTCAGGTGCCCGTAGAGAGCTGTCTTGCCGAGATCCCCGATACCCAGCATCTCGTGAAGAACGAATTTCTGATCTCGCGCGTCAATCAATAGATTGCCCATGGAGTTCCCCTGTCTTGTGCTCGCCAGCCGAACCGTTGAAGACCCGTCCTCGTGCTCGACTATCCCAGGAGCAGGTTCGAGCTGCACCTGTAAGTTCTGCCAGGTCGGCTCGAACGCCAGCACACCACCACCACCGCCGTGGTCAGCTCGGTCAGTTGGCAATCATTGAAGTGCGACGCCTGACCGCCATCTGGCCAGGATCATCGCCACGCCCCCGGCCGCGCGTAGATGACGACCAGCGGTACCTCGTCAAGGTACAGCCCGGCCACCGGGCGTGGCAGGCGCGCTCGCTCGCCCGGCCGTGGGGTCTCGGCGAAGGCGGTCCAGGTCCGGAACTCCTTGTCCCTGAACTCCTGGTGGTAGTGCCAGATGGAGATGTCCGCCTCCTCCGGCCCGTTCGCCCAGCGCAGATCGGCGCGCACGCGACCGTCGCGCTGCCACGCGCGCACGGCGAGGTTGGTGGTCTCTTGCCACCACACGCGCGCGCCGGGCAGCGCGTGCTCGTCGAGTTGCGCCAGGAGGCCGACCACGTCGTCGCCCCAGAACTGCCGCTGCATCCCGAGCGTGGCCGCTCCCGCCGCACCTCCGGCGAGCTCGTTGTAAGCCGCCGTGCCGTAGGGGTGGACGTGGCCGACGGCGTACAAGGCAGGTGTGAGCGCCAGCACCCCCAGCGTTGCGGTCACCAGATCCCCCCACGCCGGCCACAGGACGCGGCCACAAGCGACGAGAGCGCGCGCGCCGAGGAGCGCCAGGAACGGCATGGCCGGCATCCAGTGCTTCACGCCGCCGAAGTGCGGTACCGTTGGCCAGGCGATGAGCGCGATGGGGAAGAGCGCATTCAGGAGGAGGAGCAG
>MEMX01000122.1:100001-102394 GCA_001768075.1 Anaeromyxobacter sp. RBG_16_69_14
ATCGCGCCCGCCTCGACGGACTCGGAGCGACCACCGCGGATGGCGGAGCTCAGCCGTGCCACCCCGTGAACGAACCCTCCCGTCAGCACGAACAGCACCGCGGCCGGCACCGTGAGCGCCGTGACGACGAACGGGTACTCCACCGGGAACGGCGGCTCGTGCAGCAGGCGGCCGAGGTACTGCCAGCTGTAGTTCTCGTGATGCAGATGGAAGGCGAGGTACTCCCGTAGCCGCGGCAGGGTGTCGTGCCAGAGCCATGGCCAGCTGGCGACGAAGACGGCCGGGCCCAGCACGAGCATTGCCCAGAAGGCGAGCGACCCCGCTTCCGTCCGCTCGCGCCCGCTCGCCGGGCGCAGCGCCAGGAGCTGCGCCGCGCTCCAGTGCGCTGCGAGGAGCGGCAGCAGGAACCACCCGTTGTGCTTCACCGAGATGGAGGCGCCGAAGAGGAGCCCTGCAGCCACACCCCAGGCGCGCGCGCTGCGCGGCGCTTCGTCGGTGCGGAGGCTGTGCCAGTACGCCAGCACGGTCGCCAGCCAGAGCGCGGTGATGGGCAGGTCCAGCGCGGCTGGATGCGCGTGGTAGAAGTGCCGCGGGACCGCCCAGAAGAGCGCCGGCGCGAGCACCGCGCCGCCCACGCCCGCCAGCTCGAAGCCGGCCACCGCCAGCAGCCACGACAGGAGCGCCGCGAGGAGGAACGCCCCGAAGCGGAAGCCCTGCAGGTGGCTCGTGAGGCCGAGGCCCTTCGCCAGCAGCGCGTGCGTCGCGCCGTAGAGCTCCTTGGCCAGCGCCGGGTGCTCGTGGTTCACGGTGAAGTACCGGTCGGCTTCCGCGTACGCACGGGAAGGGGAGCGGACGAGCGCGCCCCAGAACGCCGCGTACGACTCCGACGCCACCAGGTACACGCTTTCGTCCCGTCCGATCCCTTGCGCCGGAGCGGTGGCCGCTGCGACCGCGAGCGTGCCGATCGCCCAGCAGAGCGCGATGCGGCGGGACAGGTTCCGCCGTGGGGCGGCGACGTTGGCGGCGGGAGGTGTCGTCACTCAGGTAGGGTGTAGGCGTCGAAGCAGAGGTCGCGGCGGTCCACCTTGGCCGCCGTCACGGTGAACGTCACGGTGCCGACGCGCCCGGCCTGGCGGGAGGTGTCGAGCTGGAAGGCTTGCCAGCCAGGTCGGGCCGGCGGCACCTCGGTCGCGCCGATGTCCTCCTCGTCCACTTTCACGGAAAGACGAATCGATCCTGCACCTGCCAGCGCCGCCTCGCCCGCGATCCCGGTGTGCCCGCGCAGTGCGCGCCCGAGGGGCACAGCGGGGAAAGCGATGGTCAATGGAGTGCCCGGCTCGGGCGGGGGGCGCGCGCAGAGGCAGGGCCGCGGCAGGGAGTCCACCTCTCGGACCTCGCGCGCCACCACCACGGACGGCGGTGCGGGGCAGCGGAAGCGGCCGCGCGCGCCGCGCGCACAGGAGCGCCCACCGATCGAGACCGTGGCGGTCGCGAGCAGGTCGGGGAGGAATGCGAGCGGTACCGTCGGTGTCCGCAGGTCATAGCGCGCGACCTCGAGGCCGCCGAGCCGCTCGGGACCGATCACCGCGCTGGCGCGCGCGCCGAGGTCGCGCTCCAGATCCGGGCGGTGGCCAGGGGCCCCTGGCAGGGAGAGCAGCCACACGCGTCGTACGCCGACCAGGTCTTCACCGGCGAGACGCGGAAAGGCCAAGACCGGGAACGACGCAGGGAGCACCTCGCGCGCCCGCTCCGACCACCAGGGCGCGAGCGCGACGGCGTCGCCCGGCCGTGCGTCGCGCGCCAGCAGGGCGGCTGCCGAACGCCAGTCGAGGGCCGTCGGGAGCCGCTCGGGGAGCGTGGAGTAGAAGGACATTCCGTAGCAGCCGAGCGCGGCCACCCCCATCGCGAAGAGCGCCGCGCCGTGGCGCGGGCCCGGCGGCCAGAGCAGGCGTAGGGTGGTGGCGGCCAAGCGCGCGGTGGTCGTCCGCGCCCGGGCCGCGGCGGCGTGCAGGCCGGCGCGCACGTCAGCGCGCAGGGCTGCGCGCAGCGAGAGGCGCTCGGGGCCGACCTCGGGGGCCCGAGGCCTCACTACGTCTTCGCTAGCCGGATCTTCCGCTCGCTCTTGTCGCGATCGAACGTGCACAGGTCGGCCTCGGGGCTGGCGGGTAGCGAGGGCGACCACGACGGATGCATCGCGCAGCGCGCGTCGTAGCAGTGGTGCAGGTCCCAGAGGTGGCCCACCGCGTGGATTGACTCGCGCGCGAGACGCTTGCGCCATGCTTCGATGGATGCCTCGGAGACGCCGCGCGCAGGGAAGCGAGATGTGGAGACGACGGCCTTCTCGCTGCCGTACTGGGAGAAGCTCCAGCAGGGCGGCTCGCCTAGCGGACCGG
>MEMX01000122.1:102404-104518 GCA_001768075.1 Anaeromyxobacter sp. RBG_16_69_14
CTCGCAGCGCGAGCGGCGCGGACGTCAGATACAGCACCTTGTCGTCGGCGAACGTCTTGACGGGGTTCACCTCGTTCACGAGGCTCTCCGCATCGTAGCGACCATCGTCCTGCTCCGCCTCGGATGGTAGCGGTCGGTCGCCGGCATGCTCCGTGCCGAGCCCGAACGCTTGAAACAGCGTGCGGGAGAGGAGTGCGACGTCGCTCTGGTCGAAGGGCTCGAGCGTGACGATCCGGATCACTTCTTCTTGCTCCCTCTCGCCGCCGGTTTCCTGGTGGGCGCCTTGGGCGACGGTTTCTTCTTCTTTTCGCCCTTCGCCTTCGCTTCGTCGTGCTCTGGGCGGGCGGAGTGTGCGGCCAGCTTACCCGGTTTCTGCGCCTTTTTGGGGGCGGGCTTCTTCTTGTCGGGCCTGGGCTCCGCACTCGCGACCCGTGCTCCATGCGCGGAACGAGCTGGTTTGCTGAGCTTCTTGTGCCGGATCGGCTCCTCGGCCCCCCCCTCCTCGGCTTCCTCCTCCTTCCCCTCGGCCTCCTCGCCTTCCTCGTCTTCCCCGCCCTCTTGGGGCAGCTCGGATTCCTCGAGCGTTTCGGCGTCCGGGCCGGCCTCCGGCGCAGGGATCTCGTCTGGCAGGGGGATGCCAGGGATGAGGCCCTCGTCCGGGGCGACCGCGTCGCCTGCCTCGGGCGTCTCGCCCACCACCCCCGGGACCTCTGGCAGATCGAGGTCGAGCCCGAGCTCGTCGAGGCCGAGATCCTCGTCGTCCGTGCGCGTGACCTTGCGCCGTGGCCGTGAGGGCAGCTCGACCGGCTTCGGCGGTGGCTTCAGCTTGAACGTCACACCTGGGGGGGGCATGAGCGCGTAGTCGATGTAGTCCTCGGCCAGCGCGGGCGGCACCGCCAGCGACACGGCTATCTCGTGCACGAGGAGGTGGCGCGCGTTGTCGTATTGCTCGCGCTCCTTGGCAGGGAGCGGGCGGATGCGCGAGAGCGCGTGGAGGCCCTTCACGACCTCTGCGACACCGAGGACGCCCCCCGCGATGAGGCGATCGGCGTTGTCGCGGTGCCGCACCTTCCAATCCAGCTCGGGGTCGTCGTACTGCGCGGCGAGGTAGTGGAAGACGCCCTCGATCTGATCCCCGCTCGCCACCTTGCGCAGGCCGATGGTGGGCACCTTGCCCTTGGGCACCAGGACGGCGGCGCCATCCTCCTCGCGCTCCATCCGGATGAGATCGAGCCTCTGGCCGGCGATCTCCTGCGACTCGATACCGGTGATCTGGCAGACGCCCTGGTTCGGGTAGACGACGCGATCGCCGGGCTCGAGCTCGCCGGCATCAAGGATGATGCCTTCGACGGCCGGGAGCTGCTCCTTCGGCTCCTCGTGCCGAGCGGGTGGGCCTTTCACACGAACCCCCTTACCATGCGCCCTCCGGTCCGGCAACGACTTCGCCCCTCCGTCGAGACGGCGCTAGCGCGCAGCTGGCGCCGCGGCATCGTCCCGGGGAGCAGCGCTGTCAGCGCCCCGGCCGCCCCCGCCGGCGCCTGGGGTCGAGCCGGCGCACGTTCGGAAGCGAACGGACCTCCGGCTCGGCGCTGCGCAGGGCGCGCCAGATGGCGCATCCGCGTCGGATCGCGGTCAGGGTGGTGACCGCGGCGAGGATGCCGAGGGCGCTGCCGGCCGCGAGCTCGCCAGCGCCCGAGCCGAAGAGCGCGTCGAAGATCTGCGACAGGGCGCAGGGTAGACCCGTGAGCACCACCCGCTCGGCGCGCTGCATGCCGCCGACGCTCGCCTCGTGTGAGGCGCCGAGGGCCTCGCCGCGGGCGCGCGCGTAGGAGACCAGCACCGAGGATCCAGCTGCCGCGAGCGAAGCGGGAAGGGCAGCGGTATCGCGGAAGTGCACGGCAAGCCCGGCGAAGACGACGAGCTCTGCCACGCGATCGAGCGTCGAGTCGAGGAAGGCTCCGGCCCTCGTCGATCTGCCTTGCGCGCGGGCGACGCGGCCGTCGACGAGGTCGAGGCTGGCCGCGAAGAGGTAGACCCAGCCGCCGAGCGTGAGCCACCCTGCCCCGAGCAGGATCGCCGCCAAGCAGCTGAAGGCGGTGCTGGTGAGGGTGATG
>MEMX01000122.1:104540-107146 GCA_001768075.1 Anaeromyxobacter sp. RBG_16_69_14
CGAGGGCGAGGCAGGCGCGCTCGACCGGCCCCCACAACCATATCCACCACTCCGCCCACCACTTCCAGATGCGCGGTGCTGCTCGCGACTCGACGGAGGGCGTGCGCGGCCGGCCGACGGTAGCGCAGCGGCTCGCGAAGACCGCCATGGTGGATAGGAGGAAGAGGGACAATCCCATCACGGGGAGCAGTGCGTGCACTGCGCGAAGCTCATCAGGCGTCACGGAAAAAAGCTAGGCACCCTGTGGGCACAGAGGGAGGAACGGTGGGTGAGCGCGCGCCCTCCGGAAAGGTCAAACCGCCCGTCGACGGAGCGCGAGCAGCCCGAGGAGGACGACCGCCGTCCCGCCGGGGGCGCCCGCGCCGCAGCCGCAGCCGGACTTGGTCGTCGCGAGGCCGTCCCTGCAGGAGGCGGGCGGCGTCACCACGGTGGGCGCCACAGGCGCGGAGCACCCCTCGAGTGCGGGAGGAGCGATCGGGACGGGCGGAATGGGCCTGGAAGGCGTCGTGCCGGCGCCCCAGGCGCAGGCGTTCGGCTCGGCGGTTCCCGCCGCACCGATCGTGTACTCGACCCGTTGCGGTGCCGATTCGCCGGACGCCAGCTCGAGCGTGACACCGAGCTCGAAAGCATTCGCGTTGCCACCGGCGTCGGTGAGGCTGCCGCCTGGCAGGAAGTACCAGCGCCCTGGCCCGAAAGGCGTCTGCTCCCCGGAGCAGAGGTCGCACCCCTCGCACGCCTCGGGTGTGAGCGCCACCGCGGGCTGGTTGGAGCCGACCATCCAGTCGTATTGCGCGCCGCCGAGTCCAGCCGCGGTGAACTCGATGGGCTTGCCGTGGCGGAGGTAGAGCTGGCCCTTGCCCGTGGTGTCGCCGGTCTGCACGCGCAGCGCGGTTGCACTGCACGGTACGTCGATGAAGTACTGCTGACCTGCGGTGGTGGTGCCGCCCTGGCCGGCCAAACCGGAGAATACGCTCCGCGCGCGCTCGCCGCTGAAGAGCGCCACCGCTCGGCCGGTCCGGTCGTCGCCGCAGCCCGCGATGTCGCGCTGGAGGATGGTGCAGTCGGCGAAGTCGAGCGCCTGCTGCGGCATTCCCACGTCGCTCATCTTCTGGCGCACGGTCGCGGCGTACCCCGGGATGCTGGAATGCGGTCCGACCGCCCCGAGCGCCCTGAAGAGCGCGTGCTCCATCAGTTGCCGCATGGCATCGCCGCCGTTGTCGTGGGCGGCCGCGAGCAGCGCCCAGGTGAATCCGGTCCAGATCTCCCCGTCGTCGTGGACCTCGCCGTCGCGGCCTGGGTTGCGCCCGTCGTTCGGGCCATTGCCGCGGCAAGTCTTCGCGTTTGCCGACTGGCGCAAGCAGGCCAGGCCGAGCTCGGCGCCGAAGTAGCGCGAGAGGCAAGACGCGCTCGCGATGCCGTCCGCCGGTGGCACGGGGGAGCTCACGAGCACCTCCGCGACGTGCGCGAAGGCGAACGTGTCGGCGGTGCCCTCGTTCATCGATCCCGGATCGTGGTTCGCGCCAAAGCGGTCGGTGTACTCCTCGAAGCTCGCGGTCACGTCCACCGCAGCGTGCGTGAGCTCGTGGTAGACGATCTCGGCGTCGTACGCGACGTCGACGAAGGTGCCCTGGCCGTACACCATGACCCCGGACGAGCCGGCGGGGCCGCCCGTCGGCGAGAAGAAGGCGTTGTCGTACGGCGCGCCGCCCTGGAGCACGTTCACGTAGCCGAAGACCTTGCCGATGCCGCCCGCTGCGGTGCGGCCAGCGAAAGCAGGATCGAGCCCGTCGAGGAACCGGGAGTGGGCGTCGATGTGGTAGTAGGCCGATTGCTCCGCGAACTGGTCGTCGATCCGGCGCAGCGTCGAGTCGGGATCGGCGAGGAAGTTGCCGCTGCCGTCGGTGGTGGCGCTCTGCGCCGTGCAGATCGAGGCGTTGCTGGTCGCATCGGCGCCCAAGCAGTCGAAGATCGACGTGCGCAGGCCGTCCAGGTGCGAACCGGAACCAGGGGCAATGAGGTCCTGGGCCTGGAACGCTTCGGGCGCGTTTCCGTTCGGGTCCGCCGTGGGCGGCGCGAGCGGGCTGTCACGGAACGCGCAGACGCACGGTGGGCCGGAGCAGACAGGGCAGGGGTGGAGTGCCGCGGCGGTGCGCTTGCGCGAGACGCGGTACAGGAGCCGACCCGACTCGCCGTCCACGTACGAGACGAAGCTGTCCATCGGACCGGTGGTGTCGTGCTCCACGCGGAACCCAGGGTGGAGCACGCCCTCGTACTGTAGCCAGCCCTGCTCGACGCGCGCCTCGCCGGGCGTCCCGGGCGCGGCAGCGAGCGCGGCGCCGCGGGCAGCGTCGGCGCCGGCGCGAAAGCTCCCCTGCGGCGCGGCAGCCAGGACGCGCGCGCCGTTCACGACGGTGATGGCCCCGTCGGAGCGCCAGCCCACCGTAACGAGCCCACCGAAGACCGGGAGCCCATCTGCCATGCGTTGAAAGAGGGCGCTGCCGTCGGCGCCGGGCGCGGAACGGACGCGCAGGAGCAAGAGGTCGGTGGACGCGCTGACGCCGAAGGCGAGCCCCTCGCTCGCCAGGAAGGCGCGCGCGTTCTCCTCG
>MEMX01000122.1:107206-107517 GCA_001768075.1 Anaeromyxobacter sp. RBG_16_69_14
CCGCGCGCACGAGCCGCGCGTGGGGGTAGGCGGTCTCGAAGGTGTCCCTGGCGCGATCGAGGTCCGCGCGCGAGAGGGACGTCGCGACCGCGAGGGCCAGGGTGGGCGGGAGCGAGGTCATCCGAGTCGGCCGATCCTGGCGCGAGACTGTACAGCGCGGCAGTGCCGCAACCAAAGCACGGGTGGCCCATGCTCGGCGGTCCGACCCGCACGAAGCACGCCCTTGCCGCCGCACTGTGGATGTCCGGACCTCCGGTCCTCGAGGCGGGGGGAGCGCCGGCTCCCCCCGCACCCCCCAGACGACCCGGCAG
>MEMX01000122.1:107536-143204 GCA_001768075.1 Anaeromyxobacter sp. RBG_16_69_14
CAAAGTGCGGATGTCCATGCTCGGCGGTCCGACCCGCACGAAGGGCGCCCTTGCCGCCGCGCTGTGGATGTCCGGACCTCCGGTTATGTCTCTCACACGCCATGGCCGTTGCGCTCGACACCGCGTTCGTGAAGGAGGCATCCCTCGCGATCGGGTTCCACAAGGTGGGCGTCGCCCGCGCCGCGGCGCTCGATCCAGCGCCGCTCGATCGCATGCTCGCCTCGGGCTGGGATGCCGACATGACCTGGCTGCGCGCGACGCGGGCGCAGCGACTCGACCCGGCGCGGCTCCTCCCCGGTGCGCGAAGCGTCGTGGCGCTGGCGCTCTCGTACCTGGAGGGCGATCTCGCGACGCGCGAGCCGGCCGAGGCGAGGGTGGCGCGCTACGCCCGCGGCCGCGACTACCACGCGGTCATGAAACGGAAGCTCAAGGCGCTGGTGGCGCGCCTGCGCGAGCGCGATCCGGGGATAGGTACCTTCGCCAGCGCCGACGTCGCGCCGGTGATGGAGAAGGCCTGGGCGCAGCGAGCGGGCCTCGGCTGGGTGGGCAAGAACGGCTGCCTCATCACGACCGATCTCGGGAGCTGGGTGCTCCTCGCGACCGTGATCCTCGACCGCGAGCTGGAGCCCGACGCGCCGCACAAGGAGCACTGCGGCTCCTGCGCGGAGTGCCTCTCGGCTTGTCCTACCGCCGCCCTCGTCTCGCCTGGATTCGTGGACGCGCGCCGCTGCATCTCCTTCCAGACCATTGAACGGCGGGGATCCATCCCACAGGAGGTGGCCGAGCGCCTCGGCCCCTGGGCGTTCGGTTGCGACGACTGCCAGACCGTCTGCCCCTGGAACCGGGCGCCTGCCGCGCGCTGCGACCCGGAGCTCTCGGCCCGCCCTGGGCAGCGCGGCCTCGACCTCGACGCGCTGCTGACGCTCACGCTCGAGCAGTACCAGCGCCGCTTCTACGGGACCGCGCTGGCGCGCTCCCGCTACGAGGGGCTGCTGCGCAACGCTGTCCTCGCCGCAGGGCACGCAGGCGATGCGCGCCGGCTCCCGGCCGTCCGTGCGCACCTCGACAGCCCGTTCGAAGGCGTGCGCCAGGCGGCGTGCTGGGCGGTGACGCGGCTCGAGCGTGCGAGCCCGACGGCCCCCTGACAGCCCCTGCAGAAAACAGCTGCAGGAGGCGAGGCCGCGTCCTAACGTAGCCCGATGAATTCTCTCTCCGACAGGCTTGACGCGGCCCGCTCCGGTGCCGCCGTCGGTCCGGTGCTCTCGCGCGGGCTGCTCCGCGTGACCGGCAAGGACCGGCAGGACTACTTGCACCGCATGTGCACCCAGCGGGTGAACGGGCTCGCCCCTGGCGCCGCGGTGCACGTCGCTTTTCTGAACGTGAAAGGCCACGTCCTGGCCGAGGGCGTGCTCGCCCTGCGGGAGGAGGACGTGTTGCTCGACGTCGATCCGCGGGCGGCCGAGCCACTTCGGGCCCACCTCGCGAAGTACGTCATCATGGACGAGGTGGAAATCGAAGACGTGTCGCCGGTCTGGCGCGTCGTCCCGGCGTTCGGCCCGGCCGGGGTGAAGGGCGCGCGCCTCCACGCGTCCGGCGCCAGCGCGTGGGAGAACCCGCGCCGCGGTGCCCCCGCGCTGGACGTGCTTCTCGCGGCCGACTCGGCGGAGCCTTTTCGGGCGGAGCTCGTCGCCACCGGCGCGACGCCGCTCTCGGAGGACGACCTCGAGGCCCTGCGCGTGCTCGCTTCCGTGCCACGCTTCGGGGCGGACGTGGACGAGAGCCGGCTGCCGATGGAGGCGGCGCTCGTCGCCACCGCGATCAGCTTCGACAAGGGGTGCTACATCGGGCAGGAGGTGGTCCTGCGCGGCACCTTTCGCGGCCAGGTCCAGAGGGGTCTCGTCCAGCTCGAGCTGCCCGCGGGTGCCATGCCGGGCGCTCGCCTCGCGGCGGGCGGGCAGGATGTGGGCGTGGTGACGAGCGCGGTCGACACGCCCGAGGGCCGCCTGGGCCTCGGCTACCTGCGCCGCGCCCACTGGAAGGAAGGGGAGCGCCTCGCTGTCACGGGAGGCGAAGCGGTGGTGCGGAAGGTGCTGGTGGTGGAGAAGGATCGCTAGACTGGCGCAACCGCGTGGTGGCGCTCTTCGACCGCGAGTGGGCGATGCGCACGGCCGAGGAGCTCCACCCGGAGCTGGCCCTCGCCGAGGCCGCCACCGGGATCGCCGTCCGCAGCCTGATCCGGGGGGGGCCTGGCGGGCGCGTGTACAGGGGGCGTCCGCGCGCGACCGCGTTGCGGTGGGTAGCCGCTCCGGACATAAAGGAGGGTGCCGCCCGACGGGCGGAACTCGCACACCGGAGCCCACCATGAAGCGCTTCGTTCACGCCTTCTCCGCCATCGCACTGATCGCCGTCGCCACCCCGGCGCTGCCCTGCGATTCCATGAAGTCCAAGACCACCGCGGAGAAGGCGGACTCCGCGGCCAAGAAGCAGGCGGTCGCGAAGTCGGACGCCACGAAGGCCGACCCCAAGGCGAAGGCGGCCCCCAAGGCGCCGACCGCGGCGAACTGACCAGGATGCGCGGCTGCTCGAGTTCATCCAGGCTGGGACGCAGTACGCCGCCCAGGGCGCGCCTGTGACGCACTGAACGACCCCTCCTGGACGAACTTGTCCGTCAGGTTGGGGTCATCTTCGATCGGCCCGGTCGGCTCGACGATGTAGATCCTGCCCGGCCCGTCACCGACCGCCAGCTCAGCTCCCCAGGTGGCTGCGTCCAACGTGGCGGTCAGGTACACGTAGGCCGCCTTCTTCTTCTTGCCGAAGTTGGAGTTGCGGCCGGCCTCGATCAGGTCGCCCGGCCTCAGATCAGCCTTCGTGCCGTGGAAGTACTGCTGCGAGCCCTGATCGTCGATGACAGCCATCGGGCCTAGTTTCGGATGTGCTGCCGCCGTCAGCAAGGGTCGAGATCGGCGCGCGTGTCCTCGGGTGACCTGTGTGCTCAGCCGCCTCCGCAGGTACAATGCGCCCGTCATGGCCAAAGCCAAGCGCGCCCGAACGACGGGCAGCAATCCGGCGAGCATCGACGCCTACCTCGCCACCGTCACGGGTGAGCGTTGCGTCGCGCTGGACCGGCTGAGGAAGGCGATCAAGTCCATCGTGCCCGGCGCCGTTGAGTGCATCAGCTACGGGATGCCGGCCTTTCGGGTTGATGGCCGGGTGGTGGCAGGCTTCCTGGCCACCGCGAAGGGTTGCTCGTACTACCCCTTCAGCGGATCGACGCTGGCGGCGTTGGCCGCTGATCTCGATGGCTACAAACAGACCCCTGGCTCCTTGCACTTCGATCCCGAGGCGCCGCTGCCGCTGCGCCTGGTGCGTAAGCTGATCAAGACGCGCCTCGCCGAATGAGGCCCGTCACCGGCCGCGCGAAGAACGCGGTCGCGAAGGTCCACCGACCAAGCGGTGGGGACCGCTACCCGGGGAAGGTGGGCTTCGACGCCGAGCGCACCGGACGTGGCGGGCGTCCAAGGCGGTGCTACGCCTGCACGCTCCCGCGCCGCCCGATCAGAGCCCGAACAACTCCCTCGGCTTGGGCGTGCACCCCAGTCGGCCGGCTGTCAGACCCACGCGTACAATATCCGCCGAATTCAAGATGGCACGGCCCATGAAAAAGGCGAAGCAGGGCGAGCTCGAGTTTCGATCCTGGGGCGGGAGACGCGCGGGGACGTCGGCGACAGCCTTGGTCCGCCGAGCACGCCGAGCACACCGAGCACGACCATCCCGAGCGCGGCCGAGCGGGGGCTGCCCGCTGCGCGAAGCCGGCCCAGATTCCGATCGAGTATGGGCCGGAGTGCGGCCGCGATCTAACCGCCGGGGCTCGGGGTGTGTTGCCATCGGACAGGTCGTCGTGGTCGTCGGGTTGATGGCGTCCGGCGACCTACTGCTAGGCGCTTGCGAATCCGACGAGATGGCAGCATTCGCGGAGTGCATGGCGGAAAAGCTCGCAGAGCATGAGTACTCGGAGCTGCACCCCAACAACGGGTAAAACCTTAGCTCGGGGCTGGACCCCCAGCGGCCGCGAGCTGAACCCTGGCCCAGGCGGATCAAGTGGCGCGTCGGGCTCATAACCCTTCGGCGGCGCTCTCAGCGTGATCCACTTCCAGCTACCTTGGTGAGCACCGCTGCGACGAAGTCGGGAACGACTCGAGCAAGCCGCTCAAGGAGCCTGTCGAACGTCACCGGCGGCCTCGTGAGATCGGTGGCCTGTCCACGAAGCATGCTGACGAATGCGTCCGGGTCGAGGTCGAAGAGGTTGCACAGGAACTCGTCCGGCGACTGCGCCTCGATGCCTTCGGGCAAAGGAGAGAAGTCCTTGAGGTTCGAGGTCGTGATCACCTGAGCGCCAGCCTTCACGGCCGCAGCGACGACGTGGCGATCCTTCTCATCGTTTCGCATCACGCTCACGAGTGAGCGGTAACCCGTGACTTCCGCTTCCGGAAAGAACCTCTCCATCGTGGCGCGCAGCCGCGCGGCCTTGTCGCTCGACATCGTGCCCGTCGACACGAGGTTGCGCTCCATCTCGTCCAGGATCTCGGCGCTCCATCGCAGCTGATAGAAGCCCGCCGCCGCGGCGCGCAGCATCGTGTCCCGGAGCGTGAGCGGGAAGAGAACGTTCGCGTCCAGAACGACGACGAAGGCCGCTGGGACCATGGAGCCTCGCGCCCTTAGGCCCCCTCCCTGCTACTCCTCGGAATCGTACCCGCCGAACTCCTCCGTCAGCCGGGAGAGCTCTCGAAGCCCTGCGCGTCGATCCTTGTCGCGCCTCTCCTTGAACTCGAGCACGTCGTCGATCCGCAGTCGACGGTGCTTGCCCGTCTTCCGAAATGGGATGCGGCCCTCGTCGAGGAGTCGCACGAGGTACTGGCGAGACACGTTCAGAAGATCGGCCGCTTGCTGGGTCGTGACTTCCTTCCCAACCGGCACGATGGTGATCGAGTCACCTCGCGCCATGACCTCAGCCACGCGT
Organism: Anaeromyxobacter sp. RBG_16_69_14; assembly: GCA_001768075.1. Classification (GTDB taxonomy): domain Bacteria; phylum Myxococcota; class Myxococcia; order Myxococcales; family Anaeromyxobacteraceae; genus Anaeromyxobacter_A. The sequence continues at coordinate 112,554 of MEMX01000122.1, forward strand.
TCGAGCATGTAGAAGACCGACTCGGGGATGGGGATCGTCTTCCCCTTCGAATCCACGAGTTGGCACCTTGGCGCTCGCCGTTTCGCCGTCGATGGCTGAACCATGTCCTCGATCGCCTTGAACAGCGCAGCAATCTGGTTCTGCTCCTCGCGCGGAGCCGCGACAGGCGTCATCCGGCGGATCAGGCCTTCCATCGTGTGGTTGGCTGCAGTGGTCATGGCGGAAGCTTAACCATTAATCGACCCAGACGCAACCCAGGACGACCCAACCGCAACACCGTCCTCGCCGCCGGACATCTGGACGTCCAGGCGCTCAGAGGCCCCGGGGAGGCAACCGGGTCCCGGGGGCAGTTCTGGCGTCCTCTGCAGCCGTGTCAGGCGTTGGATTCGAGGGGAACCGGGTCCGCCCCGCGCACCGGCATATCCTCGCCGCCATATGCCTGCGGCATGAGCGGCCGCGGATCATCGACCTGTCCCATCATCGCGCTCCAGACGATGCGCAGGTCGGGTCCGCCGCGCCCAGCGGCACCGCTATCTCACGTCGCATCACATGGCCCTCCCTACGCTCCGATGCCGACTACCCGGCTGACGTGCTACCACGCGATCTCGTCGATCCGTGCAGCCTCGTCTCCGGCAGTGGGAGCACATGCGATCGTTTGTAGGTGCAGGCCTGTTGCTGTGTCTCGGGCTCGCCGCGTGCGGCAGCTCGTCGAGCAGATCCTCGGACATCACGCTCGGCGGCCGTCCGGTCGCCCCGCCCTCCCCCTCGTGCTCCGCCGCCGCTGGCGGGAGCGCGGAGGTGGAGGAGCCCGGTTCCCCGGTTGCGCTCTCGGCCTCGGCGGACGAGGGGTGGCTCGCCTCGGCCGCCGTGGCGGATCTCGACGGCGACGGTACCCCGAGATCGTCGTCGCCCGCGAGGGCCGCGTCGCCGTGTTCCACGCGGACGGCAGCGTGGTCTGGCAGGCCCGCGTCCAGGGACGCATCTGGGCCTCGCCGGTGGTGGCGGACATCGTCCCCGCGAGCCAGGGCCTCGAGGTAGCCGTCGCCGCTCGAGGGGTGCTGCACGTCTACACCGCCGGTGGCAGCGAAGCGTCCGGGTTCCCGGTCAGCTGGCGCGACGAGCTCCGCGCCCTGGCCGTGGGCGACATCGACGGCGACGGGGAGCTGGAGCTGGTGGCCGTCACCACCAGCGACCTGGACGCGAACGGCCAGACCGACATCCTCATCGCGTGGAAGAGCGATGGCCGGGTCGTGCCCGGCTTCCCGTCGAACACGACTGGCCACTCCGGCTGCGACGACGCCTGCTACGTGCACGCCGGCTTCGACCAGACCCTGGCGCTCGGCGATGTGAACGGGGATGGCGTCGTCGACATCTTCGCCCTCCAGCGACGGCGCGCCCGAGATCGTGTTCTCGAGTTACTCGACTGCCGAGGCCCAGAGCCATCTCTTCGTGCTCGACGGCGGCGGCAACCAGCTCTTCAAGATCCCCCTGCCCGGACGCGGCTCCATGGCCGTGCCCACGGTGGCGAACGCGGATGCGGATCCCGGGCTGGAGATCGTCGTCCCCCTCAAGGATGAGGGCGGACCGCTGGCGCTCGTCTTCCAGGTGGACGGGTCGAGGGAGAACTGCCTACCCTGGCCCACCGGGCGCGCGAACCTGCACCGCAACGGCTACGTCCCGTAGCCTGACGGATACATACGATCAAAGGCCGAGGCGCAGCGCGATCCCGGCATCCACCAGAGGCGTGCCCACGGCGATGGCGGGGATGACGGTGCCGTTGATGTTCTGGGAGGGCACATCGAGGGAGAGGCGGAACTCGCCGTCGTACGTGCCGAGATGGCCTTGCGCGTAGAACTCCACCGTGAGGTAGGTCAGGAACGTCACGGACCAGTCGAAGCGCGCGAGCACGCTTCGATCGGACGCGTTGGTGATGCCGGTGAGGGTGAAGGTATGGCGGTCCCACGAACCCGGCTTGGGCAAGGACAGATACGCCGCCGCATAGTGCCGTCCGAGATAGAAGGGCGTGAACGCGTTGTTGACGACGAGCACCGGATAGAGCCCCCGCTCGGCGAACCGGTAGCCGTTCGAGTTGTAGAGGTACTCGAAGCCCAGCGTGAACGTGTCGTTGTCGGAGTACTTGTGCGACCACTCGACGCCTCCCACCGCCGACGGCCGCATGCCGGACGGCGCGTACGTCTGGAAGGACGCTGCCGTCCCGCGGTAGAGCGTCACGTCGGAGGAGGTCCGGAGAGACAGCTCTCCGCGCAAGTCGAACTCCCAGATTCCGCCGGTCAGGTCGACGCCGAAGCGCGGGCGGATCCCTCGCTGCGCCAGGGCGTCGACGCCGAGCTGCCAGGAGCCGAGTGCGATCTCGGCGCGCGCGCCGCCTCCCACCCCGCCGATCTGGTTCGAGGTCTGTCCCTGGGTCGTGGTCGTGCTGGTCGCGCCGGCCGGGGTGGTCGTGGACACGCTCGTCACGAAGACCGAAGTCGCCTGCGTGACGAGCGGCTCGAAGACGGCGACGGCGGAGAAGTTCCAGCCTAGCCTCTCCCACGGGAGCTGCACGCGCGCCATGTAGGTCCCGGTGCGCTCGTCGAGCAGGGCCAGGGGGTCGCGGCGGACGGCGTGGAGATAGTCGGTGGGGTTCCAATAATGGCCCACGCCCCACTTCACGTGCTGTCGGCCGAGCGTCACGAAAGCGGTCCGCCCCACGTCGAAGGTCAGCCAGAGCTGGTCCAGGAGGACGTGCGGGTTCGGGGACGACGCGGAGCCGGAGAGTGGGCTGCTCGCGCTCGAGGTGAGAGTAGGGTCGAAGAACATCCGCCCCAGGACGAACCCCCGTACGCGATCGAGCGGCCGCGCGTCGAGATAGAGATCGGTCACCGACGGCATGGAGAGGTCCCATCGCGACGGCGGCGCGTGTTCCCGCGAGTAGAGATTCGAGCGCAGGTACAGGAGGCCGCCGATCTTCAGCGGGTCCTCGGTCTTGAAGAGCGTCCCCATCAGTCGCTCTTCCGTGCTCGCCTCGGATCCCTGTGGGATCTCCGCCTTCGAAGCCGGCGGTTCTTGCTGGGCGGGCGACTCTGGCTGGCCTGTCGGCGCCTCTCGGGGGACTTCATCGGCGGGCTTGCCGAACATGTCCTCGTCGGTGGGTCGCTCGGGCTCTTGAGCGAGGGTCCTCGAGGCGGCGATGAGCAGGGAGAGCGCGACAGCGCGACCGTGGATCATGGAGTGATGGTCAGGGCGAGGTGAAGTTCGCCGTCACGGAGTGATCGGCGGTCATCGTCACGGTGCAGGTCTCGGTGCCGCTGCAGTCGTCCGACCAGCCACTGAACGAGTATCCGTCGGCTGGCGTGGCGGTGATCGTGATCGGTGTCGTGCTGGGCCTGTAGTGCGTGAAGCAGGGGGATCCGTCGCAAGAGACGCTCCCGGAGCCGGACGGGCTGACTCTCGTCGACAGCGTGTAGCTGTTGGCCGTGAAGTTCGCCGTCACGGAGTGATCGGCGGTCATCGTCACGGTGCAGGTCTCGGTGCCGCTGCAGTCGCCCGACCAGCCGCTGAACGAATATCCCTCGGCTGGCGTGGCAGTGATCGTGATCGGCGTCGTGCTGTATACGTAGCTCGTCTCGCAATCGGCTCCGTCGCAAGAGACGCTCCCGGAGCCGGACGGGGTGATCGTCGTCGAGAGACTGTACGTGCTTGCCGCGCAGGACACGCTCGCGGTGACGTTGGCGGTGCCGATCGTTCCGGCGCCGTTCGAGACGGAGCAAGTTTGGCTGGCGGGTTGCTGGCCGACCGTCACCTCGTAGCTCGCGCCGCTCGCCACGGCAGTCGGGAAACCGACCGTGCCGTTCCTGCTCACCGCAAGGGAATCGTCGCCGTTGTGCAGCACGAGCCCCGTTCCCGTGAGCCCCGTGACCGTGGCTCCTACCGTGTAGGTCACGACGAGTGCGCCTGAATCGACCTGGGCGGCGCTCACGACCTGCTGGCTGTTGGCGTCGTTGCCGCGGGCGCCGGCGGAAAAGGTCCCGCCCGCTGACGCACCGATCGTATAGACCCAGTTGAAGGTGCGTGACTCGCCGCCAGGCACGTCCTGGCTCGTCGGGGCCGTCCCAGGCGTGACGCCGGCGGGAGCGGAGACGATGGAGGCGGTGACCCCCGTCGCGGTTGCGCCGCCGGTGTTGCGGACGATCATCGACGCGGTGACGGTGTTGCTCTGGTTGCCGGCCACCGTGGCCGGGGAGATGCGGAGCGTTGCCGCGAGCGCTGCCGGAGTCTGCAAGGTCACGTTCGCCTGCGCCGTGGAGACGGTGATCTGCTCTCCGGTGGCGGAGTCGGTCCCGCTGGCGCTCGCCGTGAAAGCGGCCGTCCCTGCTCCGGCGGCGCTGTAGGTCCACCGGAAGGTGCCCGAGCTGCCGCCAGCCAGGCTCGCCGCAGCAGGCTCGCCGACCAGGGTCACCGGACCGGAGGCCGTGATGGCCGGTGTGACGCGGGCGGTGTCCGTGGCGTGGTTCGTCACCTCGAGCGCGACGGTGACGACCTGGCCGACGCTCGCTCGCGCGGGCGTCGCGACGCTGGTGCAGGAGAGGAAGGAGCGGGGATTGAGGAGCACCTCGTTCGTGCTCACGGGCTGCGTCGCCACCGGCTGGCTGGTGTCGGCTGCGGTACCGCCAGCTTCGACGGTGAAGACGCCGCCGCCCATGGCGCTCGCAGTGTAGGTCCAGGTGAAGGTTCGGGCCTCGCCGGCCGGCACCTCTTGGGGACCTGGCCCCGCGGCCGGTGCGGTGAGCCCGGCGGGTGCCGAGGTGACGGACGCCGTGACGCCCTTCGCTGTGGCGAGGCCGCGATTCTCGACCGATGCGGTGACGGTCACGGACTCCCCCACCACGACGGTGGACGGTGCCGCGACAGCGCTGGTGATGACGAGCGCCGCCGTCTCTACCGGGCAGGGCGCGTCGCTCGCCTGGAACGCCTCTTCCTTGGTGACCGGGCCCCCGAGTGGCCCCTGGAGCATGAGCGGGTACCTGCCGGCGGCCATGGGGGGGACGACCGCGGCCAGGGTCCGACGATCGACCCACTTCACGTCCGTGAGCTCCGAGGTGCCCATCCACGCGCGGTACGCGATCCGGACCGGGCTGCCGTTCGAGTCCACGACCGAGACCAGGGGTTTCTCGGGCATGTTGCCCGTCACGGTCAGCTGGGTGCTGTCCGCGCTGCTGCCGCAGGATGGGGCGACCTCGTCGATACGAACCGTGAGATCATCCTCTCCGCTCGACCCGCCACAGGCACCGACTGCGCAAAGCGCCGCGCAAAGGGCCGCGACATGGGCCGGCGATGCCATCGGGACGCAAGCAGCTCGCACGGCGGGCCCCTTTCCACGGTCCCGAGGCGGTGTTCCGACGCGGCGACGTGGCTGTGTCGCGAACCTATCCCCCTTACGACACGCGGGATTCACGCGTCGCCAGCGCGAGCATCTCGCACAGATTCACCCGCCGCACGGCAAGCTACATGGACGAGTCGGACCATGAGCGAGTACTGCGCTGCACCATGACTGCGCTCGACCAATGCCAGGTTACGCCCTTGCGCACGACCAGGCGGCTCGCCTTTAGGGGTCCCTCCTGTTCGCGATCCCGACCTCGGCGCCCGGCTCGGCGAGGGCATCGTGTGCGTCGCGATGGCACCAGACCAACCGGTCTCCGCTGTTACTCCTCGCCCGCGCGGACGCCGTCCAGTCGGTCGCCGGGCTGCGCCACGCGGTCCAGATCCCGGCGCAACTCGGCGATCTCCGCCTTCAGTTCGGCGCGGGTGGCGCGCAGCTCCGCGCGCACGTCCTCGAACGTGTAGCGGATCTCCTCCGCCGAGAGCCCCAGCACCCGCCGCTCCAGCGCGGTGAGAGCGCGCGCCAGGAGGCGCCTCACGAGCCCGCCGGGTGAATGGGGCAGGCGCTGATCGCCGCCGACGGATCGACCGCGGCGCTGCCGGTGACGACCTCCTTCACGATGCCGTCCTCGCCCACGACGATGTTCGCGCGGCTCGCCAGGCCGATCACCGGCATGAGCCCGGCGTACTGCCTCGCGACCTTTCCGCCCGGATCCGACAAGAGCGGGAACGGCGCCTTGGTCTCCGCCTTGAACCGCTTCAACGTGTCCTGGTCGTCCACCGAGATGCCCACCACCTGCCCACCCTTCTCCTCGACGCTGGCGTACCGGTCCCGGTACGCTTTGGTCTGTCTCGTTCAACCCGACGTGAATGCCTTTGGAAAGAAGAACAGGATCGCCGGTCCCTTCTCCAGCATCGTGGAGAGGGTTACCTGGCGCCCCTCGGTGTCGTCGAGCGTGAAGTCGGGCGCCTTGTCGCCGACCTTGATGGACGACGCGCCGAGTAGCGCAGCGAGCAGCGGGATGGGCATGGTGATCCCTCCTCGGGTGGTCTAGCGCTGCGCGAGCCCGGGCGCCAGCCCAGAGACCGTTTCCCCTCAGGCCCGCAGGCGCTCGTAGCGTGCCGCGAGCACCGCCAGGTCGTCCCGGTGCCACAGGCCCACCTGGTCAGGAAGCTCCCCCATCGGACGCAGTGAGAAGCCGGTCACCGGGGGTGCCGGGGCGGGCTCGCCGCCGAGCGCTCCCGCCACCACCAGTCCGAGGTGCCAGGCGTCGCCAACCCGCTGGGGGCGCGCTCCGACGAGAACCGCGTCCTCGAGGTCAAGCCCCACCTGCTCCTTGATCGCGCGCACGGCCACCTCCGACGGCGACTCGCCATCACCCAGTGCGGCGCAGGGCAACCACCAGCGCCCGAGGGCGGCCTGACCGAAGAACCCGCCCAGCACCTCCGCCACGAGCAGACGGCGGGCCTCGAGCAGGATCCCGAGCGCGTCGACACGGACGATCACGTTGCCTCTCCGCTACCCATCGATGTCACCCATGATCCAGATTAGCCCCAGGCGTTCACCACCCCATCCAAGCGCACGTCGAAGCGGGTGGCAAGGGATGTAAGGTTCTACCTTCGGCGGGGACAAGCCCCCGCCCAACATCTACCAGGAGGGAAACCTCATGAAGGCGATCGCGATCCGGATGCACGGCGGCCTCGACGTCCTGCGCCTCGAGGACCTTCCCGATCCCGAGGCGAGCGCTGGCCGCGTGGTGGTGCGCGTGAAGGCGGTGGCGCTGAACCACCTCGACATCTTCGTGCGGGAAGGCTGGGCGGGGCTCAAGCTCGCCTTTCCGCACGTGCTCGGCGCCGACGTGGCGGGCGTGGTGGAAGCGATCGGTCCCGGGGTGAAAGGGGTCGCGCCTGGCGACGAGGTGGTGGTGAACCCCGGCGTCTCGTGCGGTCGTTGCAGGGCGTGCCTCTCCGGCGACGACGTCATGTGCCGCGAGTACTCCATCCTGGGAGAGCACGTCTCGGGCGGCTACGCGCAGAAGGTGGGCGTGCCCTCCCAGAACGTGGTCCCGAAGCCGAAGAACCTCTCCTTCGACGAGGCCGCGTGCGTACCGCTCGTCTTCCTCACCGCCTGGCACGCGCTCGTCGCGCGCGCGGGTCTGCGCGCCGGGGAGACCGTCCTCGTGCACGCCGCGGGGTCGGGGGTTGGTAGCGCCGGGATCCAGATCGCGAAGCTGCTCGGCGCGACCGTGATCGCCACCGCCGGCAGCGACGCCAAGTGCGAGCGCGCGCGGCGGCTCGGCGCGGATCACGCGGTGAACTACTCGAGGCAGGACTTCCTCACCGAGGTGCGCCGCATCACCGGCAAGCGCGGGGTGGACGTCCTCTTCGAGCACGTCGGCAAGGCGACCTGGGAGAAGTCACTCCTCGCGCTCGCCCGCGGTGGGCGACTCGTCACGGTCGGGGCGACCACCGGCTACGATCCCCCGACCGATCTGAGACACGTGTTCTACCGGAGCCTCTCCATCCTCGGGTCCACGATGGGTTCCAAGGGCGAGCTCTTCGACGTGCTCGCGCTGGTCGAGCAGGGTAAGCTCAAGCCCGTGCTCGATCGGGTGCTCCCATTGGCCGAGGCGGGTGCCGCGCAGAAGCTGCTGGAGGATCGCGCCCAGTTCGGCAAGATCGTGCTGAACCCGTGAAGAAAGACCGGCTGGCGTCCGTCCCGAACCCCGTGACTCACCGGAGGCCCCTCTCCATGTCGCTCCCCAAGTCGCTCTCCATGAACCGATTCCTCGCGCTGGTTCCCGTTGCCGTCCTCCTCCTCGCCGGGTGCGGCGGTGACACGTGTAGCTCGAGCGCCGCAGAGGCCGAGCTGCTCCCATCGAGCTGTACGCTCGCCCCAAACACCACCGCCACCATCCAGGTCCAGCTCTGCGCCAAGTGCAGCGACTCGAGCCCGGCATGCACGGGCGAGTTCGTGAACGACCAGATCGAGCTCGACCCCACCTTCCAGCAGTGCCAGGCCAACGCCGGTTGCGCCGAGACCGGGTGCGCCATCAGCAACTCGCTGGTGACCTGCAGCGTGACGACCCCCGCCAGCGAAGGACCCGTCACCGTGGTCGCCGGCTCCACCCTGCTGACTGGAACCGTGAACATTGCTGAGAGCGGTGGTACGAGCTGCACGCTGTAGCTCCCGGCGATCGGCCGCCGCGAGCGCCCAGGAAGAAGGCCTCCAGAGCGCTCACCAGACGGTCCGCACGAAGGCCGCTCGCGGGGGGGAGCGCGTCCCTGGTTCCCAGCAGTGGGGCCCGGCGGCCGGAGCTGCGCTCCCGTGGCGATCAGGCGTACCTGACGCCGCGCCTCATCTCGCGCAGCCGTCGCACGCGCTCCTCGACGGGCGGGTGGGTCGAGAAGAGGCTCAGCATCTTGCCGCCGACGCCAGACAAGGGGTTCACGATGAACAGGTGAGCGGTGGCGGGGCCGCCGTACTGGTAGGGCAGGGCCTCGTTGCCGCGCTCGAGCGCGAGTAGCGCCTCGGCGAGGGGCTCGGGATCGCCCACGAGCTCGGCGCCACCCGCGTCGGCGGCGAACTCGCGCGAGCGCGAGACCGCGAGCTGCACCACGAGCGCGATGAGCGGCGCCAGGATGGCCCAGGCGAGCATCTCGATCACGCTGCCACCGCGGTCGTCGTCGCGTCGCGAGAAGCCACCCAGCATGGCGCCCCACTGGATGGCATGGCCGAGCGAGCTGATGAGGCCGGCCACGGCGGCTGCGATCGTGGAGATGAGGATGTCACGGTTGCGCACGTGGGTGAGCTCGTGCGCGAGCACGCCCTCGAGCTGGCGTGGGTCGAGGATGCGCAGGATCCCCTGCGTCACGGCGACCGCCGCGTGCGAGGGGTTGCGGCCGGTCGCGAAGGCGTTGGGCGTCTCGGATGGGATGACGTAGACGCGAGGCATGGGCAGCCCGGCCTTCCGGGCGAGCCGCTCGACGATGTCGTAGACTTGGGGCAGCTGCTCGCGCGAGACCTCCTGCGCGCGGTGCATCATGAGCGCGATGCGGTCGGAGAACCAGTACGAGGCGAAGTTGAAGACGAGGCCGATGCTGCCAAAGAGCAGCATGCCCTGGTGGCCGCCCCAGACGCTGCCGCCGATCGCCAGCACGGCGATGAGGAAGGCCATCAGCATGCTGGTCTTGATGTAGTTGCGGCCCACACCAGGATTGCCGCGGGGCATGCCACGTACGGGTGCGGATTCTGACCAAGCCATGCAGGCAACATAGCCAGCCGCGCATCTCCGTCAAACGGTTTGTCCCCTGAGCCCCGCCCGCCCCGCTGCCCCTTGCGGGCGGGAATGCGCCCTGATCTCTGCCCGTTATCTGGCCTCTCGCGCCCTGCGGCAGTGACCAGCCCTGCGCCGCGGAGCCGAGAACGCGGGACAAGCCCGTGCTCGACGCATGGCGGGCTGCGGCGTTTCTCGCAACGCCCTGGTTCCCGTGCTAAGGCGAGGGCGGCGATATCGTTGGAGGAGCGTGGATGGCAGCGAAGGTCAAGGGAGCCAGGGACGACGCGGCGACCGAGAAGGTCGAGAAGCGCCGCGTCGTGGCGCAGATCGAGCTCGTCATGACGGGTGACGCCAGGACCACCGCCCGTCCAAGGCGCGCCGCGTCCGCCGCGGCAGAGGACCCGGCAACGGACTCCGAGCCCGTTCCGGTTTCCGCGCCGGTGCAGGCGGGCGCGCCGGCGTCCGGCCCGCCGAAGTCCCCCACGCGCCGCGCCACCGCCGAGCAGATGGCGCAGAAGCAGCGCGAGATCTCCATCTCGGAGTTCTTCACCAAGAACCGACACCTGCTCGGCTTCGACAACCCCTCGAAGGCGCTCCTCACCACGATCAAGGAGGCCGTCGACAACTCCCTCGACGCCTGCGAGGAGGCGGGCATCCTCCCCGAGATCACGGTCGAGGTGCGTGACCTCGCGTGGGAGTCGTCCCTGGCCGGCGATCTCACCAAGGGGGAAGGGCGCTTCGTGGTGGTGGTGGAGGACAACGGGCCCGGCATCGTGAAGGCGCAGGTGCCGAAGATCTTCGGCAAGCTCCTCTATGGCTCGAAGTTCCACCGCCTCAAGCAGTCGCGCGGCCAGCAGGGCATCGGCATCAGCGCGGCGGCCATGTACGGGCAGCTCACCACCGGCAGTCCCATCCGCGTGACGAGCCGCACCGGGAAGGGAAAGCCGGCCCACCTCTTCGAGATCCAGATCGACACGCGCAAGAACAACCCCGTGGTCAGTCGCGACGACGAGCTTGCGGAGTGGCATCAGGAGCACGGCACGCGGGTCGAGCTCGAGATCGTGGCCAACTGGCAGCAGGGCCAGCGCTTCGTGAACCGCTACGTCGAGCACACCGCCCTCGCCAACCCGCACGCCACGCTCCACTACCAGCGCCCGAGGCAGGAGAAGCTCACCTTTCCCCGCGCGACCTCCGAGCTGCCCAAGGAGGCGCTCGAGATCAAGCCGCACCCCCATGGCGTGGAGCTGGGCGCGCTCATGCTCATGGCGGCGGAGTCGAAGAGCCACGACGTGAAGGGTTTTCTGCAGACCGCTTACTCGCGCATGTCGCCGGCCGTCGCCGATGAAATCCTGGAACGGGCGGCCTTCAAGGGCCGTGTACGCCCGCGTAACCTGGCCGAGGACCGCGCCCTGGCGGAGAAGCTGCAGAAGGCCATCGGTGACACCAAGATCATGGCTCCGCCCACGAACTGCCTGTCGCCCATCGGCGACGAGCTGATGAAGAAGGGCCTGGTGAGCTTCCTCGGCGTCATCGAGACCGAGGCCCCTGAGGAGGAGGAGCAGCTCGACCTCGACCACGCCGGGAAGAAGAAGACCTCGAGGAAGGAGAAGGAGGCCAAGGCCGAGGCGCCGGAGGTGCCGGACGCGTCACCGGAGGAAGGGGTCGAGAAGATCAAGGGCCACAATTACTTCATCTCCACCGTCACCCGTCCACCCAAGGTGTATCGCGGAAACCCCTTCCAGGTGGAGGTGGGCCTCGCCTACGGCGGCTCCTGGCCGGCCGACAAGCCCATCGAGCTCTTCCGCTTCGCGAACCGTGTCCCGCTCCTCTTCCAGCGGGGCGCCTGCGGTGTCACGGACGCGATCGTCAAGACCGACTGGCGGAACTACCTCCTCTCGCAGCCGAAGGGCTCGCTGCCGGTCGGCCCCATGGCCCTCCTCGTCCACATCGCCTCGGTGTGGGTGCCCTTCACGAGCGAGTCGAAGGAGGCTGTGGCGCACTATCCGGAGATCATCCGCGAGATCCAGCTCGCTGCGCAGGAGTGTGGACGCAAGCTGGCCGGCCACATCCGCAAGAAGCAGCACGCCGACTACCAGGCGCAGCGCCGCGGCATCTTCGAGCTCTACATCGAGGAGGTGGCGCAGGCCCTGGGTAAGATCACCGGCAAGAGTCCGCAGCCCATCAAGCGCGAGTTCATGCGCGTCGCCGAGAAGGTCACCGAGGCGGAAGCCGAGAAGATCGGCGGCGCGGAAGCCGAAAAAGTCGGCGGTGCGGAGGCCGAGCGGGTCAGCGACGCCGATCTGGAAGAGCAGGACAAGGAGCCGTCGGCCGCTCCCGAGGAGGGCAAGAAGCCCACCCGGCGGCGCAAGCGGCGATCGGAAGCGGAGGGGGAGTAGGCCATGGCCAGGCTCGACGCGCGCGACAAGCAGACCATCCAGAAGATCGAGAAGCTCGCCGAATCAGTCCTGAAGAGCGTCACCGGGGGGAAGAACCCGTTCGTCGAGATCCCCGTTCGCTCGCTGGCCAACGTCGAGTTCAACACGCGCAGGCGCCTCATCGAGCTCCGGGACCAGAAGCAGAAGCGCTACTTCTTCAACGTCGGGATGGCCAAGAAGTTCATGCAGACCTTCCTGGTCTCCGACGCATGCAGGGAGCTCATCGAGTCGAAGAAGACCACCAGCATCCGCGACCTGTACTACATGACGAAGCACACCCTCGGAGAGACGAAGCAGAACACCTTCGAGGAGCAGGAGGAGTCGGATCCGATCATCGAGGATCTCGAGGTGGCGATCGACTCGCTCCGGGAGGAGCTGCACCTGTTCGCGACGGGGCGCGGCTCCATGGTCGGTCCCATGACCATCCGCGACTCCGGTGACACCATCGACCTGCGACGCATGGGCTCGGGCGGATGGTCGGTCCCGTCCATCGTCGAAGAGCACGTCGTCGAGCTCAAGAAGCACGAGGCGAAGTACGTCCTGCTCCTCGAGAAGGACGCCGTCTGGAAGCGCTTCAACGAGGACAAGTTCTGGCAGCGGGAGAAATGCATCATCGTCACCGGACAGGGGCAGCCTCCGCGCGGTGTCCGGCGCCTCGTCCAGCGCCTCCACAGCGAGCTCGGCCTGCCGGTCTACGTACTGGTCGACAACGATCCGTGGGGCTTCTACATCTATTCGGTGCTGAAGCAGGGCTCGATCAACCTCGCCTACGAGTCGATGCGGATGGCGGTGCCCAAGGCGCGCTTCATCGGCCTGTCGTCGTTCGACAAGGCCAAGTTCGAGCTCCCCTCCAACGTCGCCATCAAGATGAACGAGCAGGACAGCTCGCGCGCCAAGCAAATGCTCGCCTACCCGTGGTTCAAGGACGCCAGGTGGCAGCGCGAGATCGGCGAGATGCTACGCTCGGGCGAGAAGTACGAGCTGGAAGCGCTCTCGCGGCGCGGCATCAGCTTCATCACCGAGGAGTACCTGCCGAGGAAGCTCAGGGAGCGCGACTGGCTGGAGTAGTGTGGTAAAGGAGTCGATCCGACCTCTCGCTCGTCTCGCGGCGCGGCTACCGCCGCCGGAGCGGCGGGTGAGACCGACCGGTCTCCGCCTTACTTTCGCCCCCGGCGGGGGAAAAGCCCCTGCCTACCCACCGTGGAGCAACGACAATGCCGACGCCGAAGGGTAACCGCTCGAAGCGCAAGGTCTCGAACCGCTCCAAGACGAAGCGCGCCCAGGCCACGCGCAAGCGCGGGCTCAGCATCAAGCGCAAGCGCCGCGCGAAGAAGGTGGCGTAGCGCCCAAGGGAGAAACTGGAGCTCAGGTGTGCTCGCCCGCCCCGCAGTGCAGCTCGCTGCAGAGCTCGCACAGGGAATGCGTGGCGCGCACCGGCTCCGCCAGCATCGCCGGGACGAGGTCCCATCGGTCCGGTTCCGCGGGATCCCGCACGCGCCGGCAGCAGGAGCACTCGACGATCTCGCCCCGAGCATCCCGGTAGGCTTCCGGCGGTCTGTCGACAAGGTCGTAGACCTCCGCGATCGGCCGCTCGCGAACCGTGCTGTGCACGATAGTGATGGCGAGCGCTTCTCCCCCCTGCAGCACGGTCTCGAGCCGGGTGGAGAGGAGCGCCGCCATGGTCGGAGTGTTCGACTCGCCCACCTGGATGATCGGTCGCGGGTGGGGGCCACGCGCACGGAGGGCGCGCTCGAGGAGGCTGGCGTGGAGCTGCCGCACCTCCTCGCCGTGAATGTGATCGAGCCAGCTCGTGCCGATGAGCGAGGAGCCGAGGCAGGCCGGAGCGCCGCCGTTCGCCAGGGCGTGGCGGTCCCAGGCCTCGTTCACGAACAGGAACGTGCCCTGGGTGTCGAGCAGGCAAGCCGGACTCTTTTCGGCGGCGAGGCCCCGGATGACTGTCGCGAGCGTGTTGTGGTGACCGGCAGGCCGCACATCGTTCCCTCTATGCCAGGAGGGTGCCAGGCCTAAGCACGCGAGATCACAGGGTTCTAGCCGGGGGTAGCTCCAGCCCCGGGGCGTTCCTGCTCCGAGTGCTGCCGCTCTGCGCCGGTGTCGTCGTCGTGGCAGGCTCGGCGACGCCTTCGTCGCGCGGCAGCTCGAGCAGCTCGTCGAAGAAGGCCCGGCAGCGATCGAGAAAGCCGGCCAGGAGGCCGCCGGTGGCCGGATCGAGCCGTTGCGCGAAGAGCGCCGGTAGTTCATCGCGGCACGCGGCCACGCTCACCATGTACCCGGAAGGCGAGAGGGTGCCCGAGAAGAGCCGGAAACGCAGGTAGAGGAGCCACGTCTGGACAACGTCGCTCATGCAGTAGCCGGCGATCTGGTCGAACGCGCCCTGTCCGTAGAGCTTGGCGACGTCCTTGCCGGCCACGCTCTCCTTGCCAGGCAGCCCGACCAGCTTGGCGTAGAGATCGAGCGGGGCCGACGGCGACGCGCCGCCGTTCGAGAGCAGCTCCAGCAGGTCGTGGTGAGCCTCCGTGGTGCTCGCCTGCCGCGGCGTGCCCAGCCGCCCCGCCAGCAACCACGATGGCATCGAAAGCCCGAGCTTGAGCGAACGCAGCTCGAGCACCGGCAGGTCGAAGCCCCGTCCGTGAAACGTGACCAGCGTCCGCCCGTCCAGCCGATCCCACGTTTGCTTGAGAAAGGAGCCTTCGGAGCTGCACCTGTCGGTCCAGCAGCCGACATCGTGGACGACGAGGGCGCCGTCCCGCTCTACCGCCTCGAGCGAGCAAGCCACCACCGGGCGGTGAAAGGGGACCGGGAGGAAGTCGCTCCGGCCACCGCTGCGGGCGCGCCGAGCGGCGAGCAGCCGACCGACCTTGTCAGCGTAGGGGCGGGATGGTTCACGATCGACGGCCGAGACGAGCTCCTCATCGGGCACCGTCTCGAGGTCCAGCGTCACGTAGCGTCTCACGGATCCAAGAGTGCCGGAGGGGTCTGACACGACCGGGCTCTGCCTCGCCTTTCGCCGTTTCTAGTGCTCGCGAAACGCAGTCCTAGGCGAGTCAGAGCGATTTCCGGTCGAACTGCGCTCTCGCGCAGGTCGACCTCAAGAGGGGGGAGCGACCGCCGCTCCCCCCTGACCCCCCACCGCAGCTTCCGAAAAAAGGGCGAAACACGAGTCTGCGGTAGCCCCAGTTGGCCCAGTAGCATCCGTCGTGTCGCCCCATGTGCGTCGGGTCACGCCCGATCAGGCAGGCGCGAGCAGTCAGCAGGCGGCAGGCGAGCCGCGCCCTACTGCGGGAATGACTTCGGCGGCACGTCCTCGTAACCGGTGCCGTCGAGCGCCTGGAGGAACGCGACGAGGGGCGCGACGTCTGCGGGGGAGAGATCGACCTCCGCCATGGCCGGATCGAGCCACGGGTTCGCCTCGATGGCCACGTAGCGCATCACCGCGTCGTCGAGGTCGGGTGAGGAGCCGTCGTGCATGTACGGCGCGTGCTTCGACACCTCGCGCAGGGTAGGCGTCTTGAAGGCGCCGATGTCGGCAGGGTCGAGCGTCACCGCGTACCGCCCCGGATCCGCGAAGCCATGCTCGACCATCTGCCCTGACAGCGGGGCGTAGCCGATGCCGATGTTGTGGAAGCGCGCGTCGGTGAAGGTGGGCCCGAGGTGACAGGCGTTGCAGCGGCCGCGCCCGAAGAAGATCTCGTGCCCCTCACGCGCCTCGGGCGAGAGCGCAGCGTCGTCACCGGCGTCGAAGCGATCGAAGGCGGAGTCGCCGGAGAGGCGCGTCGTCTCGTACGCTGCGATGGCGTCGGCGACGCGGTCGATGTCGAGCAGCGCGTCGCCGTACACCTCCCGGAAGGCGCGCCCATAGCCCGCGATGCCCGAGAGCGTGCGCACCGCGTTCTCGTGCGTGTTCCCCATTTCGACGGGGTTCGCGATGGGTCCCTTCACCTGCTCGGTCAGCGAGCTGGCGCGGCCGTCCCAGAAGTAGTCGTCGAAGACGAAGAACGCCACGTTCACTATTGGTGGCGCCTTGCGCGCGCCCTCCTGGCCGCCGATGCCCCTCGAGCGGGGTCTCGGCTCGGAGAAGGCGTGCTCGGGGCGGTGGCAGGTGGCGCAGGAGACGGTGTGGGACTGGCGAGCGAACGGGAGCGGAGATCCGCGGCGCTCGAAAAGGCGGCGCACGCGTGAATACCTGACGAGCAGACTGCCCTCACGGGGCGTCTCGGCCGGCGCCGCGTCGGAGAAATGGCGCTCGCTTGTTCGCCCTTGGAGGCCGGTTACTATCAGTGAACTATTCAGCTGGCCGCGGCGGCGGGGAGGCGTCGAGAAACCGGTCCGATCTGCCCCGCTCGAACCGAACGCGCGGGGTGACCGTGTCGTAGGATGGCGGTGAGATGCGCTCATTCAGTCGCGCGCTGCTCGCCCTCGCCTTCGTCACGCCGAGCGTGACATCGTGCCGTTGCGCCTGGACCCGCGACGAGGCTCCCGCTCGCGATGTCCCGTGGGAGAGAGAGACCCCAGCCGTGCCCCTGCCCGTGCCGCCGCTCGGCACGGGGATCGACATCGCCCGGTCGACGGTGAAGCTGACGCCCGAGAAGGTCCGGCTCGGGCGGTGGCTCTTCTTCGACGGGCGCCTGTCGAAGGACGGCACCGTCTCCTGCGCCACCTGCCACCGCCCGAGCCGGACCTTCTCGGGCGTCAGCTTCACCGTCGACCGGGCGATGTCGATCCCCGTGCCGAGCGGCGGCACGGGCAGGGGCACGGCTGGGGTCTCTCTCTCCCACGGGACATCGCGAGCGGGAGCCTCGTCGCGGGTCCAGGCGCAACGGCACGATGTCACGCTCGGCGTGACGAAGGCGAGGGCGAGCAGCGCGCGACTGAATGAGCGCATCTCACCGCCATCCTACGACACGGTCACCCCGCGCGTTCGGTTCGAGCGGGGCAGATCGGACCGGTTTCTCGACGCCTCCCCGCCGCCGCGGCCAGCTGAATAGTTCACTGATAGTAACCGGCCTCCAAGGGCGAACAAGCGAGCGCCATTTCTCCGACGCGGCGCCGGCCGAGACGCCCCGTGAGGGCAGTCTGCTCGTCAGGTATTCACGCGTGCGCCGCCTTTTCGAGCGCCGCGGATCTCCGCTCCCGTTCGCTCGCCAGTCCCAGGCCCCGGCCAACCGCGACGGGACTCGGGCGAACCGAAGGGCTCCTCCGCCGCAAGCACGGCAGAATCACGTGTCTTTCTGGAGCTAGCTGCGCCCTCCGCAAGGGAGGAGCGACCTCCCTTCCGGAGCTGGCCGGCGGCGCGTCGCCGGCGCCGGTTGGGGTGGAACGCCGAGTGCAAGGCGAATGCAAAGGGATAACCAACCCAATGAAGGTCTGCCCTACGCAAGGCCTCGCGCGGGCCCACGCGTTCATCGGCTGGACCGGTCAGGGCCAAGATTAGGCTCGACGGAGGAAAGTGATGATCGAAGCCCCCCGGCACGCCCAGGCCGGCGACGCCTCGTTCCTGCGAGAGCTCGTGCGACAGTTCCGCGCCCAAGGCGCGCACGGCGCCTGGGATGGCAAGACCGACTGGGAGCTCCTCGCCCCGCTCATCGTGACGAAGGAGAGGCGGAGGGAGCTCATGCTCCTCGACGAGCTCGATCCTGATGTCTTCTGGCGGATCGAGCTCTTCTACAACGCTGTCGGCCTCGCCATCGAGGCGCGCACCGGAGTCGTCTGCGCGCCCATGCTGAAGATGCACCACGAGGGCTTCGGCCGGCTCGTGCTCCTCGGCGGGCGGCTGGTCGTGTTGAATAAATTCCTTAACGATGTCCATAGGTTCGGCTTTGAGAGCCTGGAGAAGCTCAACGAGGCGGGAGAGAAGCTGGTCGCGAGCGGTGTCGAGATGATCGACCGTTTCCCCGAGGCGGCGCGATACGGCGGGTGAACTCGCGAGACGGGCCTGGGTCATCCGAATGGCTTGAAATCGCACCAGCTCCTCATGGAAGGCCACCCGCTCAGCTCCACCATCATGAGCCCGCGCAGGACGCGGGCGGGGCAGAATCGACAAGCACGGCCTCGGGCTCACCGGTGCTGTCCTCCGTCGCGAGGGATGCTAAGAATCCATCCCCGCAGCCGGAGAAGAGATGGCCACCATTCGACCGTTTCGTGCCCTTCGCCCCGACCCCGCCAACGCGGTGCGCGTGGCGTCGCCGCCCTACGACGTCATCAGCACCGCCGAGGCGCGCGCGCTCGCCCGGGGCAACCGGGACAGCTTCCTGCGCGTCTCGCGCCCCGAGATCGACCTGCCCGAGGGCGTCGGCGAGCACGATGCCGCCGTGTACGAGCAGGGGAAGGAGAACCTCGAGGATCTCCTCGCGCGCGGAGTGCTGCACAGGGACCCCGAGGCGCGCTTCTACGTGTACGCGCAGAGGATGGGTGCGCACGGGCAAACCGGCCTGGTGGCCTGCGCGTCGGTGGAGGAGTACGGCCGGGGCGTCATCAAGAAGCACGAGAAGACGCGGCCGGACAAGGAGGACGATCGGACGCGCCACGTCGATGCGCTCTCGGCGCACGACGAACCGGTGTTCCTCACGTACCTCGCGCGCGCGGAGATCGACGCGGTGATCGAGCGCGTGAAGCAGGCGCGGCCCGAGTACGACCTCACCACGCAGGACGGAGTCGAGCACAGGCTGTGGGTCGTGCCGGCCGAGGTGGGCGCGCAGGTGGAGGCGCTCTTTCGCGAGGTACCCGTGCTCTACGTCGCCGACGGGCACCACCGTTCGGCGGCGGCCGCGCGCGTCCACGCGCAGCGTGCGGGGAAGCCCGGGGAGCACGGTGCCTTCCTCTCCGTCGTCTTCCCACACGACCAGATGCAGATCCTGGCCTACAACCGACTGATCCGCGATCGACAGGGCCGCTCTCCGGAGGCCCTCCTGGAGGAGCTGCGCCGGAGGATGGACGTCGAGCCCGCCGCGCTGCCCGAGCCCGAGAGGCCCATGTCGTTCGGGGTCTTCTGTGCCGATCGGTGGTGGCGCGCGCGCGTGAGGGCGGGCAGCTTCGACGCGAAGGATCCGGTGGCCTCGCTCGACTGCTCCCTTGCGCAGGATCAGATCCTGGCGCCCATCTTCGGGATCGCCGATCCGCGGCGGGACACCAACGTGGACTTCGTGGGTGGCATCCGCGGCGCGAGGGAGCTCGAGAAGCGCGTAGCGGCAGAGGGCTGGTCGATGGCGCTCCACCTGTTTCCGACCCGCATCGAGCAGCTCATGGCGGTGTCGGACGCGGGCCTGCTCATGCCGCCCAAGAGTACCTGGTTCGAGCCCAAGCTGCGCAGCGGGCTGTTCGTGCATCCGTTCTGATAGCGCATGCCACATGAACTGACGCTCGAGATGGGGGGCGCGGGGGGAGAGTTCTCCCCTCCGCTTGAGGCGCCGCAAGGCGCCGGACATCAGCTCACAGCGGCGGCGGTGCCGCTGGAGAATCACATCAACTGGTCGCCGCTGTGAGGCAGCGGGTTCCGACTCCTCGTCGGACAGAGTCAGGAAATTCGCGAGGAGTTGTCGGAGCGGGTCGACGAGGCTCGGCAGGTCCTCGTGCGAGGTCTTCCACAAGGTCTCGTTCGTGACGTCGAAGTACGCGTGCACGAGACGAGCCGTTCGGACGACTCACCGACGATTCAGCCCGAGATGTCAACCGAGCCAGTTGAATTGGCTCCACGCCGCCATGAAGAGCGCCTGCAAGGCGATCGCGTTGAAGAGGTAGGCGCGGTCGAACAGCGGATGCCGGCCCAGTTTCGCGAGCAGCAGGAAGACAGGGAAGGCAACGGCGAGGAACCGCGTGCCGCTCATCAACGTGCCGCTCGTCAACGTCGGGGCGACAAGGAGCAGAAGCAGAATTCCCACACTCTTGGTACGAAAAGCGAAAAGCCCCCACACGGCCAAGACCACCGAGAGGACGGTCACCGTCCCGTCGATTCGCGTCATGTATCCGTGGAAGCCGCGCGGGCGAGCGAGCGTCGTCCACGGCCACGAGAGAGATCGCCCCCATCCGGACTGAACGTGGAACACGGCGAGGGTGTCCCCGGTGAGCCGCCAGGAGTACACCGCGAAAAGTGCGAGCCCGCAGGGAATGAGCGCGAGCCACGCAGCATCGGCGCGGATGCGGCGCACGTCGAACTCGGCTGCTTCCAGGTACATCCAGGCGAGAGGCACCAAGAAGAGCACGCCTACCGGGCGCGTCAGCGCGAGGAGGAACCCTGCTGCGCCGGCGAGCGCCCAACGCCGCTGGACACCGAATCGGAATGTCGCGACACCGAGGAGGAGAAATAGCGACTCGGAGTACGCGCACGACAAGAAGAGCCCGGTCGGAAACGCGAGGAGGTACAGGACGGTGCGTCCGGCGCTGTCTGCGTCGTCGAGGAGGTCCTGCGCCAGGCGGTACAGCAAGACCAGCGCGCCGACCGCTGCCGCGTTCGAGACCACGAGCGCCGCGATGTAGATGGCCCGCGTGGATGGGTGCGCTCCAGTTACTGACGCAACGGCACGCACCAACCCGGGGTAGCCGGGGAAGAAGGCGATCAGAAAACCGCCCTCCGGTGGATACCCATCCCGCGCGATCCTCATGTAGTGCGATGTGTCCCAGCGGCTCCACACATCGAGGGCGCGCCACGGGACAGACTCCCACCCGCGCGTGACGGCATCGGTGTTGGGGTATCGCATGTCGCGCGGAAAGTACCGCCCGAACCATGACGCCAAGAGCAGCATCACCCGGGACACCACGAACGAGCCGAGCACGTCCCACCACATTCTGCCGCCGACGCCCTTGTTCGGCTCCCCGGACCCCATCGCACCGCCGATAGTAGGTCCCGGCGACCGTGATGACCAGCGAAACCCCGGTCCAGAGCCGGTGCGCATCGGGTTGTTCGTGCAGCCATTCTGAAGCGCGGGTTCGGAGATTCAAGTGTTGTTGCAGGGCTTGAATCGCGCCTTCCGCAGTAAAACCCGCCCCCGGGGCGCGGTGCCCGGCGGGGGCATTCTCCATCAGACGGCGAGCAGCGCGTCGACCTTGTCAGCCAGTTCCCTGAAGTCGAACGGCTTCTGAAGGAAGTCCGCTCGGCCAGCCGAGGACACCTTCGCGGCGACCTCTTCGATGGGCGACCCCGACACGAAGAGGACGGGAGGGGAGTTGTCACCAAAGAGCGCCAGAACATTGCGATACACCGCTTCCCCGTCCATGTCGGGCAACCGGTAGTCGAGGACGAGCAGGTCAGGTAGGTCCGTGCGAACGTGCTCCAGAGCGGCCTGCCCGGACGACAAGCCCTCGACCTCGTGCCCGAGCCGTCGCAGAACGGACACGAGCGCCTTCAGCACGATGTCGTCGTCATCCACGACCAAGACGCGAGCCAATGCTCTGCCCCTCCTTCCAAGCTGCATGTGATATTTTCTGAAAGTGAACATACCACGCTTCTGCGAGCGTCTGGCGTCGGGCGATTGTGGGGTGCGACAGTGTGTCGCTTGCCTCCGGTTCAGCCGGCAGAGCAGGGCATGGGGCGGGCAGGGGGGCTACCGCCCCTCGCTTCGCGTCAGCGGGGCGGACGGCGGATACCCGACGCGGCCATCATGGTATGGAAAGGGCAGCGCGAGGTTTTGCTGCACGGTCAGTCATGGTAGATTCAGTCACCGTGCGCCGGGAACACTGCCCCCAACAGAAAGACGTCGCGATGGGTTTTCGTGAACCGCTGGACGAGTTCCGCGATCTCCACGAGAGAGCAAGGAGCGCCACTCTCGGGCCGCCAGACCTCGCGAAGTACCATGCGCTCCGGGACGAGCTGGCCCAGCTGCTCCTCTCGGCACACCACGTTGCGCTCCTTCCCCGGCAACGGCAGCGGCGCGTGCTGCGCGTGGCTCGTACGCTTCCGGTGGACATCGAGTTCCGGCACGGCACGGTGCGCGCCATGACGCTCGATCTGTCATCCGGGGGCTTCGGTGCGCTGTTCGAGGGCACGCCTCTGGTCGGCGAGAAGGCGAAGATCACCCTGTCCCTCCCGGAAGGCCCGCCGCTCCAGGCTACCGCGCGCGTCGTGGCGGTGAAGCAGCAGGTGGGCATCGCCGGGGGGTCGTTCCAGTTCACTGACCTGGATGAGACGGAAATCGAGCGCCTGGAGGTGTACGTGTTCGACGCGATCCTGGGCCAGGTCGCTAGTCTGTAGCCGGGGTGGGTACCGGATGGGGTGCTTCGTCACGTGAATCGTGGCAGTGCGGCGGAGGACCGTGGTCACGGCACCCGCTGGACCCGCTCATCCGGTGCCCAGGAGACGGGCTGAGGCTGCGCTTTCAGGAAGGCGACGAGCGCGTCCAGGACCAGCGGGCCGACCGTCGCGGGCTTGCCTTCCTTCAGCACGGTGAAGCCGTCGCCGCCGGCGGAGAGGAAGTCGTTCATCGCCACGACATAGCTCACGCCTGGCTCGACGCGAGTGCCGTCCGCCTTCCTGACCGAGCCCGGCACCACCTTCATGCCCGCTGGTGCGCTGGCGCTCCAAGTATAGCCAAACCCGGAGATCTGGAGAATGCTCGGCGCGTCCTGGTTCGCCCACTGCTGCTCGAGGAGCCGATAGAGCTGCTGCCCGGTCAGCGTCGACGACACCACTCGGTTCGAGAATGGCTGCGCGGCGAAGCAGTCGCCCCAGGTGACGGTGCAGGCAGGAGAGCCGCACGAGGGGGGGAGGTCGGCGCGCACCCCCCCGGCGTTGGTGATGGCGAAGTCGGCGCCACCCGCCGCGGCGCGCTGGGCGTCCGCCACCAGCTCACCCAGTGGCGACTCGCCCGCCGCGCTGGGGGTCCTCGAGATGACGCCCGCCACCCTGGCGACGATCCTGCCGGCGACCGGGGCGATCTTCGCCGCCGCGGCTGCGGTCAGCCGAGCCGCGGCGGGATCGGGCGTAAGCGCCACGTCGGCGAAGGTGGTCACGATGCGGGCTGTCTTTCCCACGACGTCGCCGCTCGTCCGGTCCACGACGAGGTCGATGTGGGCGAACGCGGTCCCCGCCGAGTTGGCCTGGACCACGAGGACCTCTCGGCCCCCCGCGTTCGGGAGCAGGGCGTTCGCGAATGCGTGCGTATGCGCCGTCACGAGCACGTCGACGTCGGTGTCGAGCCGCGCCACGAGCTTATTCACGTCGGCGGACAAGCCGGTCGCCGCCGGATCGGTCGGACCGACGTACGGCGCCTGCCCGCTTCCGCCGTCGTGGACGACGGCGACGATGGCGTGGATCCCCTTGGCCTGAAGCTCGGGCACCTGTGCGTTGATCGAGGTGGCCTCGTCGTCGAACGCGATCCCGGCCACGCCGGAAGGTGACACGAGGTGCGGCGTGTCCCGCTGCCCTGCTCCCACGAACGCCACCCGCACGCTGTCGATGACCTTCACGACGTAGGGCCTGAAGAGCGTCTCGCCGCTCGCCTTCCTCACGTTCGAGGCGACGACCGGGAAGCGCGCTCCACGCCAGGGGTCGTCGAGAAACGGCCCGCTCCTGTGATTGCCTCCGCCGAGGAGCCGCATGAGCTCGGCGACGCCTCTGTCGAACTCGTGGTTCCCGGGGACCCCGACCAGGTTGCAACCCGGATCGAAGAGCGCGTCGAAGCGGTCCGCCCCCTGCGACTGCCCTTCGGGGGGAGGCAAGGTCCCGCAGCTCGCGTTGGCGAAGGAGTTGAAAAAGGCGATCGTCGGCTCGTCCTGCAGGAGCGCCGAGCTGGCCGGAGATGCGCTGACGAGGTCTCCGGCCTCGACGAGGACGGTACGGCTCTCCTTCCCGGCCATCGCCGATCTCAGGTATGCCGCGAGCACGGGAGCGCTTCCTGCGGGCCGGCCGTCCACGAGCTTGCCGGCCGGGAGCTGGCCGTGGAAGTCGTTGACGGCGAGGATCTTGACCGCGCGCGTGCTGTCGCCGGCGAGCGGCGCGGTGGGGCGATGAGCGCACCCGGCGATCGCGATCGCGATCGCGCAGCCGAGCCCGACGGCACCGCGCCCGCCCGATCGCCTCGACCCTGAATCGACTCGCATGACTTCCTCACCCGTTCGTGACTCGCGGATGCGTATCGCAGATTTCACCGCACTGCCACTGCCTGCTGCCCTCGCCGACATGTCGCCGGCTCCGTCCGTCGCGCAGAGGCGGTAGCCGTAGCTCAGCGGATCGCCGAAGTCGATCCGGTTGCGCGTGCGGCACGTATTTCAGAGGGAGCGTCGCCCGCATGAGCCCAAGGCTGCCTTCTCCCCTGTCGGGGTCCGATCCCGCGAATCTCCCGGAGGGGGCTTTGATCACGCTCCGTCAAGGCTGGTACAATGCCTGCCGCGTGAGAGTCTCCGAAAGCAGCGCGGACGCGACGCTGTTGGCCGGGGTGGCGTCGGGAGATCGGGAGGCACTCTCATGCCTTTACGATCGGTACGGGGGGCAGCTGCTCGCGATCGGCCGCCGGATCCTCGGCGACCGCCGCGAGGCCGAGGATCTCCTGCAGGATGTCTTCCTGGAAGTCTGGCGCCAGGCGAAGAGCTACGATGCGGCGCGCGGCTCGGTGCGCGCATGGCTCTTCATGCGCATGCGCAGCCGCGCGCTGGATCTCTTGAGAGCGGTGAGGTCCAGGCGCCTGGTGCCCCTGGAGGAGCAGCCGCAGCCCGAGCTCGCGCAGCCCGGGACGGCAGCGGAGCTGCCCCTCGCGCTCGATCGCGAGCCCATCCGCAGAGCGATGGCGCAGCTGTCGCCCGAGCAGCTCCAGGTCCTCGAGCTGGGCTACTTCGAAGGGCTCTCTTCTTCCGAGATCGCCGCGCGGATGGCGGTGCCGATCGGTACGGTCAAGTCGCGGGTGGCCGCTGCGCTGGCCAAGCTGCGCGCCTCGCTCCCGGCCGAGTTGAGTGTGAGCGGTGTCGCATGATGCACGCCGACGGACAGCTGCCGGAGCTCGCGCTCGGGACCCTGGCGGGAGCCGAGCGGTCGCTCGTCGAGGAGCACCTCCGCAGCTGCGCACGTTGTCGCGCCGAGCTCGACGCGATCCGCGAGGCCGTCGTGGCGATCGGGTTCGGGCTCACCCCGGTGGCGCCACCACCGCCGCTCAAGGCCAGGCTGCTACGCGCGGCCCAGGCGCCCGGCCGGTATGCGTTCGTCGATCTGGTGACGCGGGTCTTCGAGCTGACCCGCGAGCGTGCCGAGCAACTCCTCGACTCGGTGGTCGATCCCAAGGCCTGGGTGCCGGGCCCGCTCGCCGGCGTCGAGCTGCTCCACTTCGACGCTGGGCCGGGGCTGGCCGGCGCCGACGCGGGCCTCGTCCGATTTGCGCCAGGGACTCCATTTCCCAGGCACACGCACCTCGGCCGCGAAGTCATGATCGTCCTCGAGGGCAGCTACACGGAGGGGGACGACATCCGCTACGGAGCTGGCTCGCGGGTCGAAAACCCGGCCGGCTCCTCGCACGCCTTCGTCTGCGACGCGCGGGAGGGTTGCCTGGCCGGCGTCGTCCTCTTCGAGGGCATCGACATCGAAGGCTACGGTTCCATCAGCGTCAAGAAGCCCGGCACCTGAGCGCATCAAGGCATGGGGAACGGCGAGCCCCGGGTGCACGTATGGCGGCGAAGAGGCCAGCCGCATAACTCGAAGGGCGTGATCCGTTTTGGACCCGCGGGGTGGGACTACCCTGACTGGAGCGGGGCCGTCTACCCGAAGCCGGCCCCGCGCGGCTTCGATCCGCTCGCGTACCTCTCGCGCTGGTTCGACGCCGTGGAGGTGAACTCGACCTTCTACCGCCCGCAGCGTCCCGAGGTGGCGCGCGCCTGGTGCGAGCGGGTGGCGGCGCGCCGCTCGTTCCGATTCACCGCCAAGCTGTGGAAGCGGCTCACGCACGAGCGCGAGGTGTACGGCGCGGAGGAGGTCGGGGCGGCGCGGGCGGCGCTCGACGCCATCGCCGAGCAGGGGCGGCTGGGTGCGGTGCTGGTCCAGTTCCCCTGGTCGTTCCGGCGTGACGCGGCCGCTCTGGAATGGCTGCGAGACCTCTTCCGAGCACTCTCCGGTCTGCCGCTCGTGCTCGAGGTCCGCCACGCCTCGTGGAACGTGCCCGAGACCTATGCCGAGCTGGCGGAGCAGGGCGTCGGGTTCGTGAACGTGGACCAGCCGCTGTTCAGGAGATCGATGGGGCCGAGCGCAGTCGCCACCGCGGGCGTCGGCTACGTGCGTGTGCACGGCCGCAACTACAAGGACTGGTTCCGCGAGAATGCCGGTCGTGACGCGCGGTACGACTACCTCTACACGGCCGACGAGCTGGCGCCCTGGGCCGAGCGCACGAAGGCCATCGCCGAGCAGGCGCGAGTGGAGGACGTCTACGTCGTCACGAACAACCACTTCCAGGGCAAGGCGGTCGCGAACGCGGCCATGCTCCAGGCCATGGTGGACGCCCGTCGGGTGGCGGTGCCGCCCGACCTCTTCGCGCGCTACCACGCGGCGCTCGCGCGCTTCGTGAAGGAAGAAGGCCAGCAGCGGTTGCTCTGAACTCGTGTTTCCCCCTTTTTCAGGAGCTGCGGTGGGGG
Organism: Anaeromyxobacter sp. RBG_16_69_14; assembly: GCA_001768075.1. Classification (GTDB taxonomy): domain Bacteria; phylum Myxococcota; class Myxococcia; order Myxococcales; family Anaeromyxobacteraceae; genus Anaeromyxobacter_A. The sequence continues at coordinate 139,201 of MEMX01000122.1, forward strand.
GTCTGGGGAGAGCCACCAGCTGAGGTCGAGCTGCGCGACAGCGCAGTTCGACCGGAAATCGCTCTGACTCGCCCAGGACTGCGTTTGCGAGCACAAGAAACGGCGAAAGGCGAGTCTGACGCGGTTGTCGCCCTCTTGCGTGCTCACCCGCCGCTTCGGAGCGCTGGGGATCGCCGTGAGCAAGCTGTAGAATGCGAAGATGCTCCGTATCCGCAAGGCAGAGGCAGGCGACGTGTCGCAGATCCTGGCGCTCGTCCGCGAGCTGGCCGAGTACGAGAAGGCATCCCACGAGGTGAAGGCGACCGAGGCCGATCTCCTGCGCGACGGGTTCGCCGGGACGCCGCGGTTCTTCGTCGAGCTGGCCGAGTGGGAGAGCGCGCCCGCTGGCTTCGCGCTCTGGTTCTACAATTACTCCACCTGGGAGGGTCGGCCCGGCCTCTATCTCGAGGACCTCTACGTGCGACCCGCGTTGCGCGGCCGGGGCATCGGGAAGGCGCTCCTCGTTCACCTGGCGCGTCGCGCCGCGGCGGAGGGGTGCGGTCGCTTCCAGTGGCAGGTGCTCGACTGGAACACGCCCTCCATCGATTTCTACGAAGCGCTCGGCGCGAAGGCGCTGAGGGAGTGGATCACGATGCGCGTCTCGGGTGCGGACATCGTGCGGCTGGCGGAGCTCTGATTCTGACCCGGGGCCGTGCTCGTCCTCCGCGTCGGGCGCTCGTTCAGCGAGGTCCGCGCGGCTGGAGCGCGAGCCCGAGCGCGAGGCCGCCGACGAAACCTCCGGCGTGCGCCGCGTTGTCGATGAAGGGGACCATCAGGCCGAGCGCCAGGTTGAGGCCTGCGACGGTGAGGATCTCCTGGATCATCGCGCGACGAGCCGCGCGAGGGATGCGTGCGCGCTCGCGTACCGCGAAGCCGAGCAGTACTCCCAGGAGCGCGAAGAGCCCCGCGGAAGCCCCGAGCGACGGCTGCTCGACGTACAGCGTACTGGCGGCGAATCCGGCCGCGCCGCCGAGCAGGAAGATGAGCAGGAACTGCACGCGTCCGTACAGCCGTTCCACGGTCGGGCCGATGGTGAAGAGAGCGAACCCGTTCACGGCGATGTGGACGAGGCTCCCGTGCAGGAAGCTGGCGGTGAAGAGCCGCCACACCTCGCCAGCGCGGACGCGAGCGCTCACCTTGGCGAAGCGCTCGACGAGATCAGGGTCGAGCGTGGACGCCACGAACGCGGTGACGAGGGCGACGAGGAGCCCACTCGTGGCAGGCGCACCGCGCAGACGGGCGAGGCGGCCTTCCCGCGGCAGATCGTCAGGGGTGGTGACGCTCACGTCAGGACGATAGCGGCATCCGACTCGCCTTTCGCCGTCTTTCGCGGCTCACCGAGCGCTCGATATGGGGTTCGCAAGGGCTTGCCTGGCAGGGAGTGCCTGCACCCGGGTCGCTCTGGACCCATCGTCAGACCAGTGATTCCGTTGACCTCAGCCCTGGCACGCCGACTGCTGCCCATGGCGACATGCCTCGCGCATCCATCCTCGTCGTGGACGACGACGACAACACCCGGCACGGTCTCGGTCTTGCGCTCCGGAGCTCCGGTTACCGCGTCAGCTTCGCTGCCAGCGCAGAGTCGGCTCTCGAGCTGCTCCGCATAGAGACGGTGGACGTCGTCATCTCCGACCACCTCATGTCGGGGATGTCGGGGCTCGAGTTCCTGAAGCTCGTTCGCGATCGTCATCCAGACACGGTACGGATCATGCTCACCGGGCACGCCGACATGGAAATGGCCATCAAGGCCATCAACCACGGCGAGATCTACCGGTTCCTCACCAAACCCTGCGATCGCGTGGAACTGCAGGTCACGCTTCACCTCGCTTGCGAGCGGCTCGAACTCGAGCGAGAGAACCGCCGATTGCTGGCCCTCATCCGGACGACTCCCGAGATCGCGGCGCGCGTCGAGAAGCTGGAGAATGAGCGCTCGCAGCTGAAGCTCACCACCGGCGGTTCCTGACCTCGAGCGCGCCCGGGCGGATTCGGTCAGCGTTCGGTCGAGGCGGCTCTCGACGCCGCGTCGTGCCGCCGGCGCGACCCACGGGGGCGGCTGGCCTTCGGGAGGGCGCCGCGCACCAGGCGCCGCTCGGACGGGTTGTGGAGCCGTTCGACTGCGTCTTCCGGCGCTAACCACTCGAGCCGGTCCACCTCGTGGTTGGGCTCGAAATCGGCGGGATCCTCCGCGGACATGTGCCAGAAGAGCACGAGCTTGGGTCGCTTCTTCACGGAGCAGAGCGTGAATCCCGCGAAGTCGCCCAGGCGCGCGCGGCAGCCCGTCTCCTCGGCGACTTCTCTCAGGGCGGCGGCGGCGAACGCCTCCCCGGGCTCGAGCTTCCCCTTCGGCAAGGACCAGTCGCGGTGTTTCGGGCGGTGGATCACGGCCAGCTTCGGGCCGCCTCGTCCGGTGCGCCACACCAGTCCACCAGCTGCCCTTACCAGAACGCGTTCGCGGAGCTTCCGTCCCGAGTTGGCCACGCCGGGAGTGTAGCGGGGCGCCACCCCGGCGCGCGACCTACGGACGGGCTGTCGCAGAGATGTTCGCGGCTCGTCACGGCGCGTTCACGCAGCGACGCGGAAGCGGTGCTCGAGCGCTCCCTGCGCGGCGCGTGCTCCAGGCGACTCGTCCGCGCCGGTCGGGCGACCGGGCGGTGCGGTCGCGGTACCGGCTGCGGCCCGATCCGAGGAGCCCCGAGAGAGGCACCATCGTCGCCTCTTCGTCACGGCCGCTTCGCGGGACGGCCATGCACTCCTGGCACCATCAGTCTCACCGGGGCGCGCGTCGCGTCACGAGGAGGAGCGGGCGATGGCCATGGGTCTCAGTCTCGTCCTGTTCTTGACGGCGGGCCTCGGGCTCGCCGTGATCGCGGCGCAGTACCTCGTCTTGCGGCGGCACGTGCGCGAGGCATCGCCGGCGCCCCGCTGCACGCCGCTCATCTCGATCCTGAAGCCGCTCTGCGGCGTCGACGACGGTCTCGAGGCGAACCTGGCGGTGTTCGCCGATCTGGACTACCCCGACTACGAGGTGGTGCTGGGCCTGAGGAGCCCGCGTGATGCGGCGTGGGTGGTCGCATGCACCGCAGCGAGGCGGTGGCCGGGCCGGTTCCGCGTCGTGCTCCAGCGGGGAGAGCCGGGGCTCAACCCCAAGGTGAACCAGCTCGTGACGCTGGCGCGGGCGGCGCGCGGAGACCTCCTCGTCGTGTCCGATTCCAACGTACGCGTCGAGCGTGACTACCTCGCCGAGATCGCCGCGCTGCTCGAGGATGACGAGGTGGGCTTGGTCTCGCACCTCATCGTGGGCGTTGGTGAAGCGCGGCTCGGCTCGCTGATGGATCACTTGCACCTCGCCGGCGCCGTCGCGCCCGGGGTCGTGGCCGCGAAGCGCCTCGTCGGGCGGGACATCGTGGTGGGTAAGTCGATGGCCCTGCGGCGCCGGGATCTCGGGGAGATGGGTGGATTCGAGGCCGTGAAGGACGTACTCGCGGAGGACTACGTGATGGGCCTGATGATCTCGGACGTGCTCGGCAAGCGCGTCGTGATCGGGCGCCGGCCCGTCCAGAACGTGAGCGAGCGTCGGACGCTTGCCCAGTTCGCAGCGCGTTACAGCCGCTGGAGCGTCCTGCAGCGGCAGGCGGTCGGTCCTGTGATCTACACCTCGTCCGCCTTGCTCAACCCCGTGCTGCTCGCGGCCGCGGCGGTCGCGGTGGGGCGCACGCCCTCAGCGCTCGCCGGGTTCGCCGCCGCCTGCGCGTTGAAGACGGTGCTCGACGGAGCTGCCGCCCGCATCCTCCGGCCCGCCTTCCGGTTCAGACAGCTCGCGCTCGTGCCGCTCAAGGACCTCGTCTTCGGTGCCGCGTGGGCATACGGCCTCGTGTCTCGGGAGGTGGAGTGGCGCGGAACCCGCCTGCGCGTTCGGCGTGGCACACGGATCGAGATGCCCGTTCCAGGCTCCGAGCTGGCGGGCA
>MEMX01000122.1:143357-144912 GCA_001768075.1 Anaeromyxobacter sp. RBG_16_69_14
CTTTCTGCATCTCGCGCCGTCACGTATTCGTCACCGAACGGACCTCGCCTCGTCACGAGGCTGCCCCCATAACCAACAGCCAGCACGGGTCGCGCACCCTACCGTAGGGGGTCGTTGGATACCCAGGGCGAGCCTCCATCGATTGATCGACGGTTCCTCGAGGCCGCGCGACGAGGTCGATGGAGTCATTGGGCCAGAGAGGCACGGCAATACGTGAGGAGCGAGGCATGAGCACCAGGGAGTCGTTCTTCGTGTGTCGGTTCACGTCCCCACGCGGGAGCCGGACCGCGCACGTCAGGGCATGGGACGAACGTGAGGCCGTGCAGGTCTTTCGAGAAGAGCTCGCCGAGGAGGATCTGCGCGAGCGAGGCACGATCGAGGTGGTCAGCGCCCGCGATCGGCGACGGATCCAGACGTCCTTCGATCCCGCCGCAGCACAATAACCTCAGCTGGGGGAAGCGACCGCCGCTCCCCCAGCCCCCCCCACCGCAGCTTGAGTCAGACTAGCGCGCCCCTCCGCTTGCGATCGAGGAGCTGCAGGATCATGGGCGTGAAGATGAGCTGCATGGCGAGCGCCATCTTGCCGCCGGGGATGACGATGCTGTTCTGCCGGGACATGAACGAGTCGTGCAGCATCGTGAGCAGCCAGGGGAAGTCGATGCCTCTGGGATCGGCGAAGCGGACGACGAGGAAGCTCTCGTCCGCGGTCGGGATCTCCCGCGCGATGAACGGGTTCGACGTGTCGACGGTTGGGACGCGCTGGAAGTTGACGTGCGTCCGGGAGAACTGCGGACAGATGTAGTTCACGTAGTCCGGCATCCGGCGCAGGACCGTGTCCACCACCGCCTCGGTGCTGTAGCCGCGCGAGGCCTTGTCGCGGTGGAGCTTCTGGATCCACTCGAGGTTGATGATGGGCACGACCCCGACGAGCAGATCCACGTGCCGCGCCACGTCCACGCTGTCGGTGACCACGCCCCCGTGGAGGCCCTCGTAGAAGAGGAGGTCGGTTCCGGCGGGGATGTCCTCCCACGGGGTGAACGTCCCCGGCTCCTGCCCGAAGCGCGCCGCCTCCAGCTCGCCGTGCACGTACTTGCGGTTCTTCCCGCTGCCGGTCTCGCCGTAGCCACGGAAGAGCGACTCGAGCTCCGCGAAGAGGTTCGCCTCCGGCCCGAAGTGGCTGAAGTGCTGGTTCCCGCGCTGGGCGGCCTCTGCCATCTCGGCGCGCATCTCGGCGCGGCCGAACCGATGGAACGCGTCGCCCTCGACGATGGCGGCGTTGATCTTCTCGCGCCGGAAGACGTTCTGGAAGGTCTTCGTGACGGAGGTGGTACCGGCGCCCGACGAGCCAGTCACCGCGACGACGGGGTGCCTCATCGACATGAGCTGCTCCTTCCCGCCCCTCCTCTCCCTCTCCGTCTCCGGGCGCGATGGGAGCCCCGTTCTCGACGTGGTAGACGCCGCGGGAGCGATCTCACAGCGGCGACCAGTTGATGTGATTCTCCAGCGTCACCGCCGCCGCTGTGAGCTGATGTCCGGCGCCTTGCGGCGCCTCAGG
>MEMX01000122.1:144932-154035 GCA_001768075.1 Anaeromyxobacter sp. RBG_16_69_14
CGCGCCCCCCATCTCGAGCGTCAGTTCATGTGGCATGCGCTATCGACCAGTTGATGTGATTCTCCAGCGTCACCGCCGCCGCTGTGAGCTGATGTCCGGCGCCTTGCGGCGCCTTGCAGCGCCTCAGGCGGAGGGGAGAACTCTCTCCCCCCGCGCCCCCCATCTCGAGCGTCAGTTCATGTGGCATGCGCTATCAGGGATCCGTGAAGAGCGATCGCGTGCCGAAGAGCGGTGACCGGTACGGCCGGTCGATGCCGCGCTCGTGCTCTTCGTGATAGCGTGCGATGCGCTCCACCTCCTTGCGCGAGCCGAGGACGACGGGGATGCGTTCGTGCAGCTCGGTGGGCTCGAGCTCGAGGATGCGGCCGTGCCCGGTCGACGCGGCTCCGCCGGCCTGCTCGACGATGAGCGCCATCGGGTTCGCCTCGTAGAGCAGGCGCAGCGTGCCCGCCCGAGCCGGTTCCTTCGTGTCGCGCGGGTACATGAAGAGGCCGCCGCGGATCAGGATCCGGTGCACCTCGGGTACCAGGGATGCAATCCACCGCATGCTGAAGTCGCTCTCGCGAGGCCCTGTGCGGCCGGCCAGGCACTCCGACACGTAGCGCTTCACGGGCGGCTCCCAGAAGCGCTCGTCGGTGGCGTTGACTGCGAACTCGCTGGTCGCCTCGGGGATGCGCAGGTCCCTGTGCGTGAGGACCAGCTCACCCAGCTCGCGGTCGAGCGTGAAGCCGTGCACGCCGCGGCCGAAGGTGAGCACCACCATCGTGGACGGCCCGTAGATGGCATAGCCGGCGCAGATCTGCCGGACTCCCGGCTGGAGGAAATCGGCTGCGGAGGCCGTGCCCGCGCCGTCCGGGCGGCGCAGGACGGAGAAGATCGTGCCCACCGAGATGTTCACGTCGATGTTGGACGAGCCGTCGAGCGGATCGAAGGCGAGCAGGTATTTCCCGCGCGGGTAGCACTCGGGGATGAGGTAGACCTCCACCAGCTCCTCCGACGCCATGGCCGAGAGGTGGCCGCCCCATTCGCAGGAACGCAGCAGGAACTCGTTCGCTGCCAGGTAGAGCTTGCGCTGGCGCTCGCCCTGGACGGCCACCGCGCCGGCCTTGCCCCCATCCTCGCACCCGTAGTCGCCCCCGTTCTCGTCCCCGTACTTGCCCCCATCACCCGCGCCCTTGCCCACCATGAGCGCGATGCCCTTGAGGGCGGTCACCACGTCCTGCAAGAGCGCGCTGAACTCACCGGTGGCGCCCGGTGCGCGACGCTGCTCCTCGATGATGAACTTGGCGAGCGTGGTCGTGCCCTTCGTCATGGCAGCTCCCCGGAGGCTTCGAAGACGCGGCTGCGACGGATGTCGCTCGCCTCGATGGTGGTGAGCGCGGCCCGGTCGGCCCGACCCCCGGACGAGAAGAGGCGGCTCGCCTGGCGCAGGCGGGCACGGTCGAGGGCGTTGCGGATAGAGCGCGCGTTGGCGAAGCGCGGCTGGGCCATCCGCCTGGCGATGTACTCCTCGAGTGCCTCGCGCGCCTCCTGGCCCAGCTGGTAGTGCATGCGCCCGAGCATGAGGTCGGCGATGGCGAGCAGCTCCTCCGGCGCGTAGTCGGGGAAGTCCACGTGGTGCGCGATGCGCGATCCCATGCCGGGGTTGCTCTCGAAGAAGGCGTCCATGCGCGGCTTGTAGCCGGCGAGGACGACGACGAGGTCGTCGCGCTGGTTCTCCATCACCTGGAGCAGGATCTCGATCGCCTCGGGGCCGTAGTCGCGCTCGTTCTCGGGCCGGTACAGGTAGTAGGCCTCGTCGATGAAGAGCACGCCGCCCATGGCCTTCTTCAGGACCTCCCTCGTCTTCGGAGCGGTGTGCCCGACGTACTGGCCCACGAGGTCGTCGCGGGTCACCGCCACCAGATGCCCCCGGCGCAGGTAGCCGAGGCGGCGGAGGATCTCCGCCATGCGCTGCGCCACCGTGGTCTTGCCGGTGCCGGGGTTGCCCGTGAAGCACATGTGGAGCGATGGCGCGCCCGCGGAGAGCCCGAGTTGCTGGCGCGCCCGGTCCACCAGGAGCAGGGCCGCGATCTCGCGGATGCGCGCCTTGACCGGCGCCAGGCCCACCAGCTCGCGCTCGATCTCGTCGAGGACCTCGGGTGCGCTCGACGCGGCCAGGAGCGCCCGCAGATCGACGGCGTCCGGGTTCGCGGGGGCGCCCTCCTCGCCAGGCGGGGCCAGGTGTGCCGTCGGACGGGACACATCGCTCACCGGTCGGTCTCCGGATAACGCCGTCCAGCGGGCCGCTCGACGGCGTAGCCCCGCACCGTGTACCGCTGCGTCCGCCCCGGCCCCTCCTGCCGGAGCAGCGAGAAGCCGGGCTCCTCCGCCGGGCGCTGCACGATGAAGGAGAGCCGCACCGTCTCCCATCCGCTCGCCGAGTCGAAGGCGTTCACCTTCACGTATCGCCCCGGGTGCGCCTGGCGGCAGGCGTTCACCCCTCGCATCACGGCGCCAGCGTCCGGAGTGTCGAACATGGGTTGGCCCCACATCTCCCAGTACACGTTGCGCGGATGCGCGTCGTCGGTGGACTCGATGGAGAGGGCCCACCCGCGCGACAGGGCGTGCTCGAGCTGCCGCTGGATCTGCGCGTCGGAGAGGTCGGGAAGAAACGAGAAGGTGCCCTGAGTGAGTCGCATGGCGTGGTCGTCTCCTGGTTAACCGAGCGTGGGCGTGGCGGTGAAGTCGACGGTGTCGGTGGACTGGTACTGGTAGGAGACGTCCTTCCAGGTCTCGAGGGCCGCCCGAAGCGGCGCGCAGTGGCGGCCGGCGGCTTCCAGGATTTCCGGGCCTTCGTTCCAGACGTCACGCCCCTCGTTGCGCGCCAGCACCGTCGCCTCGAGCGCCACGCGGTTGGCGGTGGCGCCGGCCTGGATGCCCATGGGGTGTCCTATGGTGCCCCCCCCGAACTGCAGCACCACGTCGTCCCCGAGGTAGGTGAGGAGCTGGTGCATCTGGCCGGCGTGGATGCCGCCGGAGGCCACCGGCATCACCTTGCGCAGGTCGGCCCAGTCCTGGTCGAAGAACAGCCCGTGGTCGAGGCGCTCCGACGTGAAGGGCTCCCGCAGGGAATCGTAGATGCCGCGGATGACGCTGGGATCGCCTTCGAGCTTCCCCACCACCGTGCCGGCGTGGATGTGGTCCACCCCGGCCATCCGCATCCACTTGGCGATGACGCGGAAGCTCACGCCGTGCGCCTTCTGGCGCGTGTACGTGCTGTGCCCCGCGCGGTGGAGGTGGAGCAGCATGTCGTTCTTGCGGGCCCACTGCGCCATGCTCTGGATGGCCGTGTAGCCGATGACGAGGTCGATCATGACGACGATCGAGCCGAGCTCCTTCGCCAGCTCGGCGCGCTCGTACATGGCCTCCATCGTTCCGGCCGTGACGTTGAGGTAGTGGCCCTTGATCTCCCCGGTGTCGGCGCTGGCGCGGTTCACGGCCTCCATCGCGAAGAGGAACCGATCCCGCCAGTGCATGAAGGGCTGCGACCCGATGTTCTCGTCGTCCTTCACGAAGTCGAGGCCGCCCTTCAGGGCCTCGTAGATGACGCGCCCGTAGTTCTTGCCCGAGAGCCCGAGCTTGGGCTTCGCGGTGGCGCCGAGCAGCGGGCGTCCGAACTTGTCGAGGCGCTCGCGCTCCACCACGATGCCGGTGGGCGGGCCCTGGAACGTCTTCAGATAGGCCACCGGGATGCGCATGTCCTCGAGCCGGAGCGCCTTCACGGCCTTGAAGCCGAAGACGTTGCCGATGATGGAGGCGGCCAGGTTCGCGATCGACCCCTCCTCGAAGAGCACCAGGTCGTAGGCGACGCGCGCGAAGTACTGCTGGGGAGTGGACGTGCCGGGGCCGGTGGCGGGCACCGGATCCACCCGGTACGCCTTGGCGCGATAGCGGTCGCAGGCGGTGAGGCGATCCGTCCACACGACGGTCCAGGTCGCGGTGGACGACTCCCCGGCGACCGCGGCCGCCGCCTCCTCCGGGTCCACCCCCTCCTGCGGGGTGATGCGGAACAGGGCGATGACGTCGGTGTCCTTGGGAGCGTAATCGGGCTCCCAGTATCCCATCGCCTTGTACGGAATCACGCCCGAGCGGTACCTCTCCGCCCCTGGCGCGCCGGCCCGGTCGGGGGTGCTGGGCCTCGCAGACATCGGAATCGTACGCGCGCTGGTGTTGGGTGCACTCATGGCGAAAAGATAGGTAGGCCGATGAATAAGCGCAAATCAGAGTCAGCGGCGATGTCCATAAGCAATACTTATAGACAGCTCATGAACGGGGACTCGAACCACAGCTCGTGAACGAGGGTGGACGATGCGCGACGCGACCGTCCGGCAGCTCCAGATCTTCGCCGCCGTGGCGCGGCACCTGAGCTTCTCCCGTGCGTCCCAGGAGCTGCGCCTCACGCAGCCCGCGGTTTCGATGCAGGTGAAGCAGCTCGAACAGCGTGCGGGCTTGCCGCTCCTCGAGCGTGCCGCGCGCCGCCTGGCCCTGACGGCGGCGGGGGAGGAGGTGCTCCGCTGCGCGCAACGGGTCTTGCGATCGATGCAGGACGCGGACGACGCCCTGGCTGCGCTTCGCGGCTTGCACGCCGGGAGGATCTCCATCGCCGTGGTGAGCACCGCCAAGTACTTCGCGCCCAAGCTGCTGGCGCTCTTCTCCCGGGAACACCCCGAGATCGAGCTGAAGCTGGCGGTGAACAACCGAGAAGCGGTTGTTCAGCTCCTGGTGGCGAACGAGGTCGACCTCGCCTTGATGGGGACGCCACCCGGCCAGGTGGACACCGTCGCCTTCCCGTTCGCGCGCCACCCGCTGGTGATCATCGCGCACCCCGATCATCCCCTGGCGGGGCGGCGGCGCGTCTCTGTGGCGGCGCTCGAGGCGGAGAGCTTCCTCGTCCGCGAGCCCGGATCCGGCACGCGCGCTGCGATGGAGCGCTTCTTCGCCGCGCACCGCGTGCGTCATGCGGGCACCACCGAGATCAGCAGCAACGAGACGATCAAGCAGGCCGTGATGGCTGGCATGGGGCTCGGGTTCATCTCGCAGCACGCCATCGGGCTCGAGCTCGCTGCGGGGCAGCTCGCCCTGCTGCACGTGGAAGGGCTGCCGGTGATGCGCGACTGGAACGTCGTGCACCGCAGGGAGAAGCGGCTCTCCCCCGCGGCCCTGGCGTTCAAGGGGTTCGTGCTGAAGGAGGGGAGCGCCTTCCTGAAGCAGTGGCCGCCCGGCGACCGCGGTTGAAGGCCAGCATGTTTCGCCCTTTTTCGCCCAGTTTCTAGATCACCGTGCCGTCCGGGATCACCCCACCCTTGGGCACGATCACGATTCCGTCTCGAATGTAGTAGCCCTTGCCGTCCGCGTTCTGCGCGCCGGCCTTGTTGGATATGCGGACTCCGCGCCCGATGCGCGCGTTCTTGTCCACGATCGCTCGCTCGATGACCGACTCCTCGCCGATGCCGATGGGGGGCACGCCTCGGCCCCGCGCCTGGTCGATCTCCTTCATCGTCTCGTAGAAGTCCGCGCCCAGGACGAGGGTATCGCGCAGGTGCACGCCCTGGCCGATCCGGCTGCGGATGCCCACGACCGACCGCTCGATCTCGGCGGCCAGGACGATGCAGCCCTCGGAGACGAGGGTCGCGCGCAGCGCACAGCCCTCGACCTTGGTCGCGGCCAGAAAGCGCGGGTGGGTGTAAACGGGCCGCGCCACGTCGTAGAAGTCGAACGGCGGTACGGGGTTCGTGAGCTGGAGGTTGGCCTGGAAGTACGACCCGATCGTCCCCACGTCCTCCCAGTACCCGGGGAAGACGTGGGCCTGCACCCGGCTCGTACCGATGGCCTTGGGGATGACGTGGCGCCCGAAGTCCACGAGCGAGCGATCGGCGATCGCCCTCTCGAGGGACTCGCGCCCGAACATGTAGATGCCCATCGAGGCGAGGAAGCCGCGCCCGTAGCCGGGGATGTCGGACTCGAGGTTGTCGAGCCGCTCCGGGCGCGGTTTCTCTTCGAAGGTCACGATCTGCCCGTGGCCGTCGACCTTCAGGATGCCGAAGGCCGAGGTCTGATCGCGGGGCACCGGGATCACGGCCACCGTGGCGTCGGCCGCCTCGCTCCGGTGCGTCTCACGCAGCTTCCGGAAGTCCATCTGGAAGAGCTGGTCGCCCGAGAGGATGAGCACCTCGCGGCTGCGGTGGCTGCCCAGGTGGCGCAAGCTCTGCCGGACCGCGTCGGCGGTGCCCTGGAACCACTCCGGACTGTCCTCGGTCTGCTCGGCGGCGAGGATGGTGACGAAGGCGTCGCTGAAGACGTCGAACTTGTAGGTCTGGCTGATGTGCTTGTTGAGGCTCTCGGAGTTGTACTGGGTGAGCACGAACATGCGCCGCAGGTTCGAGTTCAGGCAGCTGCTGATCGGGATGTCGATGAGGCGGTACTTTCCCGCGATCGGAACCGCAGGCTTCGAGCGCTCATGGGTGAGGGGGAAGAGCCTGGATCCCCGGCCACCTCCGAGGATGACCGCGAGGCAATCGTTCATGGACGGCGATTCTGGCATGCGCTTGCCCGGCGACGAAGGCTCTTCGCGCGGCCCATCGAGGGCGTCTTCCGTCGCTCCGGAGGGCAATTCAAGCGACCAGCGCCGTCAGAGCGTCAGGGGGGATGCGGAGTGCCCTGTGCGCCAGCGTCGCGCGGGCCGACGCTCCGCTCCTCCGCCCGCGACGCGCGCGCGTGACGGACGCACTCGAGCGCGTCCTCGTCCCTGATCCGGTCGAGCCGCTGGTAACAGTAGCTCACGGCAAAGCACTCGGGGACGAATTCGAGGGCGACGACGTCGTCGAACTCCGCTCGAAGCTCCGGCTCGATCGTCGCCGCGACCGCTGGAGCCGCGAAGACGATGTGGACAGCGCCTCGCGCCCGCGCCGCGCGGCCGGCGGCGCGCGCCGAGGTGCCGGTGGAGGCGCGGTCGTCCACGAGGATGACCGTGCGGCCTGTCAGGTCCGGCAACGGTGCCTCGCCGTGGTAAAGAAAGACGCGGCGCGCGAGGTCCACTGCCTCGCGCTCGGCGAGTGCCGCGACCTCGTCCTCCGTCAGATCGAGGTCGCGCAGGGCCTTCGCGTTAACGCACACCGCACGGCCCTCGGCGATGGCCCCGACGGCGACCTGCGGGTCGCCAGGCGCGCCGAGCCTGTGGACAACGACGGCCTCGAGCGGTGCCCCGAGTGAGCGCGCCACCTCGAGCGCCACCGGGAGCCCGCCGCGCGTGATCCCCAAGACGATCGGTTCTGCCAGTCGCGTACCACCGAGTTTCGCTGCGAGCAGCTGCCCGGCATGCCCCCTGTCCCGAAAAGTCATGGTGTCCTCCTCGCGTCTGCTTCTACGAGTTCAAGCCTACACCTCCGGCGCGGGCAGGGATCGGCTCGAAAGGGAGTCGCCGCGTCCAGTCAGGCGGTCCGTCGTGCCTCTGCCAGGAGCCGGCCCGGAAAGGCATGGCCTCGGCGGTGCCGATAGGCGTCGAGGTACAGTCGCTCGTAGGTCTCGGCTGCCGCATCCCACGAGAAGTCCTGTTCCATGGCGCGCTTGCGCATGATGTTCACGTGGTCGGGCCGATCGAAGAACGTCGAGAGGGCCCAGCCGATGGTGTTGGCCAGAGCGTCGGGCGTGAGGTCGCCGAACACGAAGCCCGTACCCGCGCCGGTCGCCTGATCGTAGGTCTGCACCGTGTCGATGAGGCCCCCCGTGGCGCGCGCGATGGGCAAGGTGCCGTAGCGCAGGCTGTACATCTGGCTCAGGCCGCAGGGCTCGAAGCGCGAGGGCATGACGAAGAAGTCGGCGCCGGCCTCGATGCGATGGGCGAGGTGGTTGTCGAACCCCAGCCAAGCCCTGAACCTGTCCGGCCGGCGCGCCGACAAGGTCCTGAAGTACTGTTCGGCCTCGCGATCGCCATTGCCGAGCAGGACGAACTGCAGGTCCCAGGACAGCACTCGGTCCATGCTGTGGGCGAGCACGTCGAAGCCCTTCTGGTGCGTCAGGCGCCCGACCGCACTGAACAGGGGGATGCGCGGGTCCAAGGGCAGCCCCGCCTCGGTCTGCAGCGCCGCCTTGCACGCGCTTTTGCCTTCGATGCGGGCGGCGGTGTATTGGGCCGCGATGTGCGGGTCCGTCGCGGGGTTCCATTCGTCGACGTCGATGCCGTTGAGTATCCCCACGAGATCGCCGTGCCGGGCGTGCAGGACGCCGTCGAGGCCGCAGCCGAAATCCGGCGTCTGGATCTCCTTGGCGTAAGATGGGCTGACCGTTGACAGCATGGTGCTGTGTCGCAGGGCCCCCTTGGTCAGGTTCAGCGTGCCGAAGTGCTCGAACTCGCCCGAGTTGTAGTGCTCGCGGCCGAGGCCCGTGATGGACAGGGCCCCGCTGTCAGCGATCCCTTGATACGCCAGATTGTGAATCGTGTAGACGGTCGCGGCCCCATGTAGCGGCTGCGCCCACTCGACCGTGTTGACGTAGACGGGGACCAGTGCCGTTTGCCAGTCGTTGGCGTGGATGACGTCCGGGAGGAAGTTTATGGCCTTCGTCAGCTCCAGGGCACCGCGGGAAAGGTACGTGAACCTTTCGACGTTGTCGTCGTAGCCGCTGCCGGGAGGGCCGTACAGATACGGTCGGTCGAAGTAGCGGTGATACTCGAGGAAGTAGATCGGGACCTCGCTGCCCGGCAGGCGCCCGAGCCGCACCCCCGACCGCGCCGTCCCCCACCACATCGGGATGCGCAAGGGGCCGTCCAGCTTCTCCAAGGCGTCCCAGTTCATCCCCGCGTAGAGCGGCATCACCACGCGTACGTCGATGCCACGGCGGTGCAGGGCCTTCGGCAGAGCTCCGACCACGTCGCCGAGCCCCCCGGTCTTGGCGAACGGCGCCACCTCGGACGAGACGAACATGACTTTCAGACCCACCGGGAATGCTCCGCGCGCGGACCCGCGCCCCTCAAGTGGCGGTCTCACAGCGGCGACCAGTTGATGTGATTCTCCAGCGGCACCGCCGCCGCTGTGAGCTGATGCCCGGCGCCTTGCGGCGCCTCAAG
>MEMX01000123.1:0-224 GCA_001768075.1 Anaeromyxobacter sp. RBG_16_69_14
GCGTTCCCGCCTGGAGTGAGAACCCCTCCAAGAACGCTGCCAGCTTCCTCGAGCGGGACGCCGCTGGCCCCCAGGAGATCCCGGGCGCCGGCCTCATTGTCCGCGTCGTGCACCGCATGTCGCTCATCGGCCCGGCCGGACTCGCTGCACCAGTCCTGGTCGACCAAGCTGGGCGATCGCGTCGACGCCCGCCACCTCCGGCCAGGCTAGGAACGGCGAGTCGG
>MEMX01000123.1:278-12157 GCA_001768075.1 Anaeromyxobacter sp. RBG_16_69_14
ACCTCTTCCGGAACCGTAGCGCCGCCATTCGCCACGCACAGCGCGCGGCCTCGGGCTGCCGGCGGATCTCATCGCCGAGCTCGCCGTAGGCGTGGTCCGCGAGCCGACGGCGCTCATCCACCGAGCGGCCGGGCCCGAGCGCACCGAAGAGGCAGGACTCCGAGAAGGCACGGAGCCAGCCCACGAACGCCGCTCCGAACGCCGCTCCGTTGCCCGTGGTCTCGAACGATGCCCACAACGGATCTGGCACGATCACACGCACGTGTTCGATGAGCTCCAGCCGACCGCGCAGCTCTGGATGTGCGAACGGCCCTTCCAGCTCCGGCCGCGAGAGGAAGAAGTTCGGTACGACCATGCGCCCGTACTCCTCATGCGAAAGCGCGCCCGCGGAGACCAGCCGTCTCGCTTCGTGGTCGAGCCCGTCGAGTACATGCTCCCCTCCGCACACGCCGTGCTCGTCCACAGTGGCCACCACGACGACCATCTGCCCTCCGGGCCGCAGCTCGTCGGCCCGCAGACGCACGAAGCTGTGCCAGTCTCGGCGTGCTTGCTCCGCGAACGGCGCCGCCCCCGGTGAACGCGCTGTGGGGGCCCAAAGGTGCTCGGTGAGCGCAGCCGGCGTGCGGCTCAGCCAGTGCGCGGCTGCCGAACTCCAACCCACGCTGACGGCCCCGGTGGGCAACACCGGTTCGTAGAACGAGCGACCGACCGCGCACCCGAAAACGGACGGAGCGCCGAGAGAGTAACTCTGCGGCTCCGAACGCAACGTCGAGAAGAGTGTAGAGAAGTCGTTCTCTGGTTGATCGACGTGGAACACGAGGATCGGCCGTGGATCGCGAGCGCGCAGTGCCTCGACGGCGACGGCGACGGGCGCCAGAGAGTTCTTGCCGGTGGCCGAGCCATAGTCCGCGAGGGCGATCGGCTCGGACGGCGGCGACAACGCCGCCTCTTCTGCCGCCCGTCGCACGATGTCGAGCGCGAAGGCGGAGGCGCTCGCTTGGACACGCGCGTGCCGATCGTATTGCCCGCCACTGGCCATGGTGGTGCCGCCCATACCGACAATGTAGCTGTCACACCGAAGGCGTGCCAGCGTCCACCGTGCGGGCGGAGTAGCTCTACTGTGAGAAGTCCTCTCGCTGGGCCGAAAACTTGACCACGGGTCAGGGTATGGGAAACCGCCTCTCAGGGAGGGGGAGGAATGACAGTGTCGGGGCAGCTGGGAGGCCAGGTTGAGTCCTTGGTCGGCTCGGTGAGCGAAGCGGATCTCAGGGCATCGATGGGGCGCATCCGTGGATACTGCGATCACTGCGATCCGTACCGGGACCTGCTGGTGCGGGCGGAGCAGGGCACACGTCTGGTCCAGATGATCGAGGGCCTGACGAGCGTGCTGGAGCGCAAGTCGGTGGAGCCCATCGCGGTGATGCACGGGATCGAGCGGCGAAACCTCCAGCAGTTCGTCGGGACGAGCCAGTGGGATTACGACCCGCTGCGAGAGCAGCAGCGGCGCGAGATGGCGCGAGAGATCGGGAGCCCGGAGGCGGCGCTCGTGCTCGATGGCTCGGCGACGCCCAAGAAGGGCAACGCGACAGTGGGGGTGGCGCGCCAGTGGTGTGGCCGGCACGGCAAGGTGGACAGCTGCGTTGTGGGCGTGTACGCGGTCTACGTTGGCGTGGGCGGCCTCGCCACCATCGCCGACTCGCAGATCTACCTGCCGCCCGCATGGGCGGACGACCAGAAGCGACGCGCCAAGGTCTACGTCCCAGAGGATGTCCAGTACCGGAGCCAGCAGAAGATCGCGCTGGAGATGACGCGCACGCTGGCTGCAGAGCTTCCCTTCGAGTGGGTGCTGGGTGACGACGAGTTCGGCCGCTCGCGCGAGGTTCGCGACGGTGTCTGGGAGCTCGGGAAGAGCTACGTCTTCGACGTTCCGTGTGACACGCGTGTTCGGCTCGCCGGTCACAAGAAGATCTGGCGAGCGGATGCGATGGCGAAGTCGCGGTCGATCCGCAAGTGGAAATGGCTGCGCGTACGCGACGGCGAGAAGGGGCCGTGCGAGGTGATGGCCCTGGCACTGCCGGTGATGACCAAGCGAGACGGGGCCAGAGCGGTGGCGGAGACGCTCGTGGTCATCGAGGAGCCCTGGGACGGACGAGTCACCTACTCAGGCAGCCGCGCGGTGACCGCGGGTCCGTGAGCCGGTCGATGGAAGTAGGCCGCAGGCCCCTCGGCATAGCGATCGAGCACCTTGCGGAAGAGCGCCTCCTTGTTACCGAAGGCTGCGTAGAGGCTGGGGCGGTTGATCCGCATCGCCCGCGTCAGATCGGAGAGCGACGCGCCCTCGTACCCCTTGCGCCAGAACACCGCGAGGGCCCTGTCGAGGGCTTCATCCACGTTGAAGTCTCGAGGGCGTCCCATCGTGGCACCGCTCGATGCGAGCGATCGAGTCGAGTCGACCGCATAGTTTACATAATATACATTATACGACTTGCCTTCAAGTTCGCAGGTGTTGCCTGATTCGGTGTTCGTGCTCCCGATCCTGGCGCTGCAACAGACGCTCCCGAACAGTTCCCAGTTGTCTTGGTGCCTCACACAGATCGCCCGGCAAGCCGACGCTCTGTTTTTCGTGCGCGAGGCCACGCCGCTTCAACGCGCGCCGCACCTTGACTGATACCCACCCAGATCCACGCCTCAAGCTCGCCTCGCAGCCCCCAGTCTCTACTTTGCCCCTGGTGTCACGAATGTTGGGTCAAGGCCAACATCGCCACGACGCGCATCTACGACCACCGCAAGACCAGGCCCGAGGACAGCCCGACGTTCAAGGTGATCCACTGAAGAGGTGTCCATCAATCCCGTGGCAGGCGTGGTCCGATAGCCGGCGAGCGGCCGTCAGCTCCGTCCGATGGCGGTGATCCGTTCCTGGAGCGCGAGCTTGTCGATTTTCTCGAACGGCAAGCACAGGAACAGCTCGATGCGTCGGCTGAGGGTCAGGAAGGTGGCCCTGAAGAGCTCCCGCTTCTTCTCCTCCGGCCCGACGAATCCAGCTGGATCTTCGACACCCCAGTGCGCGGTCATGGGCTGCCCGGGCCACGCAGGGCAGGTTTCGCCCGCGGCCTTGTCGCAGACCGTGAACACGAAGTCGAGCAGCGGCGCTCCGGTGACGGCGAACTCGTCCCAGCTCTTGCTGCGGAGGCCCTCGGTCGGGAGCTTCAGCCGCTGCAGGGCCTCGATCGCATACTGGTGAACGCTCCCGGTGGGGTGACTCCCAGCGGAGTATGCCCTGAAGCGACCTTTGCCGAGCTTGTTCAAAACGACCTCTGCCATGACGCTGCGGGCGGAGTTCCCGGTGCAGAGAAACAGCACGGTGTAGACGCGGTCGGCCACGAGAGCTCCAAGTCAGCGATGCGCTTCCGGAAGAAGCTCCTGCCTCGTCCGCTCTGTTGAGAGGAGTGCGAGCCGCTCCTCGCCCCGGGGCGGCTCCGCGGCCCACGGCACAACAGCCCAGTTGCGAGAGAGCGCCCGGACCTCATCCAGGAAGGGCCGCTCCGCCCGGCGACGCGCGGCGAGCACAGGGTCCCGGGTGGCCACCGGCGCGAGGCTCTGGTTCACGACCCAGGCGAAGGGAGCGATGTCGGCGCGGGCGAGGTCGCCCTGGAGCGCCTGTGCCTCGTGGACGGGGGTCGCCTCCGGGAGCGTGACGAGGAGCACTCGGGTGAACGCTGGGTCGCGCAGGCGCGGCAGGAGTCCCCGGACCGACTCCGGCATCCGGCTGCCCTGGCGTAGCACCTCGCGGTGGTACGACTCGGCCGCGTCGAGGAGGAGGATGGTGTGACCGGTGGGCGCCGTGTCGAGCACGACGAACGCGTCGGCTCCCTCGGCGACGGTGCGTGCGAAGGCACGGAACACCGCGACCTCCTCCGTGCACGGTGAGCGTAGGTCCTCCTCGAGGAGCGCCCGGCCCTTCTCGTCGAGCTGGGCGCCGACGGTGGCGAGGACCTCGTCCCGGTAAGCGCGCGTCTCCGCGGCGGGGTCGATGCGGCTCACCGTGAGGCCGGGTGGCGGCGATCCGACCGCGTCCGCGACGTGGGCCGCGGGGTCCGTCGTGCTCAGGCGGACCCGCAGGCCGCGCCTGGCCAGCGCGACCGCGATGGCGGCGGCGACGGTGGTCTTGCCCACGCCACCCTTGCCCATGGTGAGGACGACGCCGCAGGGAGTCGCCGCCAGCCCGTCGATGAGCGTTCCGAGGGAAGGAAGGTTGGGAGAAGCGCCGTCTTCGCGAGTGCCGCCGTCCATCGAAACTGGAGCATCGAACCACCGGAGCGCGTCGATGCCGACGAGCGCGGCAGGCCGCAGCGGAAGCGTGGTGCGGGGGAGGTCCCGTAGCAGGGCGGGCATCGCTGCGATGGCTTCGCGACCGCGCCGTGCCAGGGCGAGCGCGATGGGGTCGTCGCCCTCCGCCTCGAAGACGGCGTTCAGGACGAGCCGCTGGTTTCGCACACCGAGTGCCGCCAGCTCGCTGCTCGTGCGCGCCGCCTCGGCCAGCGCCGAGGTCTCCGGGCGCGAGACCAGCACCATCGTCGTCGCGGCCGGATCGCCCAGCGCCTTCACGGTTGCTTCGTAGAGGTTCCGCTGCTTCTCCAGCCCCGCGAGCGGCCCGAGGCAGCTCGTGCCGAACGCGCTCTGCTGCACGAAGCCGGTCCAGGCCGAGGGCAGCGTGAGGAGGCGGAGCGTGTGCCCCGTCGGGGCGGTGTCGAACAGGACGCAGTCGAACTCTGCGGTCGCCGAGACATCGCCCAGGAGCTTCGCGAACTCGTCGAACGCCGCGATCTCCACCGTGCATGCACCGGAGAGCTGCTCTTCCATGCTCGCGACGGCGGTGGGTGGCAGGAGATCGCGGTACGGGCCCACCACGCGGTCGCGGTACGACCTGGCTGCGGCTTCGGGATCGAGGTTCAGGGCGAACAACCCCGGGACGCCGGCCACCGGCGTGGGCGTCGTCCGGAGCGCGCTACCGAGGACCTCATCCAGGTTCGAGGCGGGATCCGTCGAGACGAGGAGGACCCGCTTGCCCATGTCGGCGAGCTTCACGGCGGTCGCGCAGGCGACTGACGTCTTCCCCACGCCGCCCTTGCCGGTGAAGAAGAGGTGACGCGTCGCGAGCCGGGCGAGGTCCATGCGTCCTCAGCAGCACTTCTTCGGCGTGGGTGCGGACCCGATCGACGTGACCGCCTCCCCAGCAGCCGCCGGCCGGCAGGCGTCGGGCCCCTGCTTCGTGACGACCTTCGAACCGACGTACTTCTCCGCCAGCTCGAGGATGGCCCGCGCCGGGGACTCCTTCACCGTCTGGCCCGTCGTGACCGCACGCGCCATGTCCTCCTTCGAGACCCCGAGCTTGCGGGCCTTGTCGAAGTGGTGCTTGAAGCAGGGCTCGCAGTTGGCTGCGATGGCCGCGCCGATCGCGACGAGCTCCTGGACAGCCTCGCTGTAGATGCTTCTCGGGAGTGCGATCCCTGCGAGCTCGGCGAGCACCCCGCGCTCAGGGTAGCTGCCCTGGGATACGATCTTCCCGTCGACGAGCAGGAGCGGGAGTGCGTCGTCGCGTGCGCGCATGGCCGCGGTGACGTCTGCGTTCGCGACGAAGGCCGCCGGCTCTTGCGAGAGGTTGAACCGCTCCACCTCCGCGCCGCTTGCCTTGAGCCACTCAAGGTCGGCCGCGAAGCGGACGAGCGCCGGATCGACCTCCGGTCCGCAGACACCGGTGGGGCAGCACATCGCGGGATCGAACACCTGAACCTTGGCCATGGTTTCCTCCGTCAGCGAGCGAAGACGACGGTGAGCCGCCGACGCAGCTCGTCCCGCACGTCGCGGAAGGCCTGGAGCTGCTCCTCCTCCGTGGACCCGGCGCCGGCCGGATCGGGGAGGCCCCAGTGCAGGCGATGAGCCTTGCCCAGGAAAACCGGGCAGACCTCCTCGGCGCAGAGCGTGACGACCGCGTCCACGCCGTCCGGGGAGATGTCGTCCACGCTCTTCGAAGCATGGCCGCGGATGTCGATCCCGAGCTCGTCGAGCGCGCGGATCGCGAGGGGGTTCACCCGGGAGGGCTTCGAGCCCGCCGAGGAGATCTTCACCCCCTTCGGCGCGAGCGAGCGCGCGATGCCCTCCGCCATCTGGCTCCGCGCGGAGTTGGCGACGCAGAGGAACAGCAGGTGGCGCGGAGCGCGCTGCCGAAGCTCCTCCGCTTCGCGCTGCCACGAGACGGCGCTCACGGGTTCGCCTTGCGCGATGCCGGGAAGCTCCCGGCGCAGTTCTTCACGCCCGCGAGCTCCGCGGTCTCTCCCGGGAAGTAGCGGTCGCGCAGCCGCAAGGCGACGTTGACGAGGCCGATGAGCGCCGGCACCTCGACGAGCGGCCCGATCACGGCCGCGAAGGCGGCGCCGTGCGACATGCCGAACGTAGCGACGGCCACCGCGATGGCGAGCTCGAAGTTGTTCGAGGCGGCGGTGAAGGAGAGGGTCGCGGTCTGCCCGTAGGGCGCCCCCACCTTCCTGCTCATGAAGAACGACACGAAGAACATGACGACGAAGTAGATGAGGAGCGGGATCGCGATCCGGACGACGTCGAGCGGGAGCTGCACGATCGTCTCGCCCTTGAGCGAGAACATCACCACGATCGTGAAGAGAAGTGCGATGAGCGTGATCGGCGAGACGCGTGGGATGAACTCCCGCCGGTACCACGCCTCACCTTTCCACGCGCGGAGCCCGAAGCGGCTGGCGACGCCGGCGATGAAGGGGATCCCGAGGTAGATGAAGACGCTCTTCGCGATCTCGCCGATGGTGATGTGCACCACCGCGCCTTGCAGCCCGAGCCAGCCAGGCAACACCGTGATGAAGAGCCAGGCATAGACCGAGAAGAAGAACACCTGGAAGAGCGAGTTGAAGGCGACGAGACCGGCGCAGTACTCGGTGTCGCCCTTCGCGAGGTCGTTCCAGACGATGACCATGGCGATGCAGCGCGCGAGGCCGATGAGGATGAGCCCGACCATGTACTCGGGCTTGTCGCGCAGGAAGATCACCGCCAGCGCGAACATGAGGATCGGCCCGACCACCCAGTTCTGGACGAGCGAGAGCCCGAGGACCTTGCCGTTCTTGAAGACGCGCGGGAGCTCCTCGTACCGGACCTTCGCGAGCGGGGGGTACATCATGAGGATGAGACCGACCGCGATGGGGACCGACGTCGTGCCGACGTTGAGCTGGTTGAGGGCCGGCACGACGCCGGGTACGAACCAGCCGAGGGCGATACCGGCTCCCATGGCGAGGAAGATCCAGAGCGTCAGGTAGCGGTCGAGGAACGACAGGTTCCGGGCGACGCCAGCGTGCGGCAGGGCAGCGGCGGAGACGGCTTCGGACACGTGAGCACTCCTGGCTAGAGGCTTCCGACGAGGGCCTTGAGGCGCCGGAGGACGTGGGGCTCGATGCAGTAGCAGACCCGCGGCCCGTCGATCTCGCCGCGGATGAGCCCTGCGTCCTTGAGCACCTTCAGGTGCTGCGAGACGGTGGACTGCGCGAGCGGCAGCTCGTCCACGATGTCGCCGCAGATGCACGCGTCACGGCGGACGAGGAGCCGGAGGATCTGGACCCGCGCGGGGTGGCCTGCTGCCTTGCACAGAAGCGCCAGCTCCTCGTCAGCCGCGGGCCCTTCGACGGGGCGTAGGTCCGGTTTCTCCTGGGGTCGTCCGGGAGGCGGGCACAGCGCGGTGGATGGAGTTGCCATATCGTTCTACTACGATAAACGCAGACGCCGGTCAACTCGACGTGGAGCGGCGTCACGCAAGCGTCACGTTGCCGCCCCGACAGAGGCCGGAAGCGAGACTCAGCGGCGAATACCGCTAGTGATCGATCAACGAAGCCGTATCAGTCCTTACCGGCCACGACCTGTCGGCGACCGAGACGGTGCGCCAGCTCAAGATCGCCGGGGCGACCTGGACCGGTCCGCCATCCGAAGACCGTCGCCGATCCCGGACTCGCAAATTGCCCAGGCCCGCCCATGCTTTTACCATGCTGACGTGAGCCCCGCCCGCACAGCCATCGCCCGCGCGTCCCCTTCCCCTTCTACCCGGGTCCCTGCGCCCGTGACGCTGGACGGGCTCGTGGACGCCTTCCTGGCGGGTCGGAACGAGAGGACGCTCCGCGCTTACCGGCAGGACCTCGAGGACTTTCGCGCCGTGCTGGGGGCTGTGGACGTGCGCACCGCCGCGCAGTTGCTCCTCTCACGAGGTCACGGCGCCGCCAACGGGCTCGCGCTCTCCTTCAAGGCCAGCATGGTCGACCGGAAGCTGTCGGCCGCCACGATCAACCGGAGGCTGTCTGCGCTGCGCTCGCTCGTCTCCGCCGCGCGGACCCTGGGACTCGTCCCCTGGGCCCTCGAGGTCCGGGGCGCGAGGGCGGAGAGCTACCGCGACACGCGCGGCCCGGGCCGTTCGGCCGTGGAGCGCATGCTCGGGGATCTGGCGCCCCGGCACGACCGGAAGGCGCGCCGGGACCGCGCCCTCGTCCGCCTCGTCTACGATCTCGGGCTCCGCCGCGGCGAGGCTGCGAGCCTGGACGTGGCGGATGTGGATCTGGCGACTGGAAGGGTCCTCGTGCTCGGGAAAGGGCGCAGGGCGAAGGTCCCTCTCGAGCTCGCTCCGGCCACGAAGGCCGCGCTGGCCGCCTGGCTTCAGGTGCGCGGCACCGAGCCCGGCCCGCTCTTCACCAACGTGGATCGCGCTGGCAAGGGGCTCCGTCTGACGGGGACGAGCGTCTACCGCGTGATCCGCGAGCTGGGCCGCAGGGCCGGTGCCGGACATGTTCGCCCGCACGGACTCCGCCACACGGCGATCACGGAAGCCGTGAAGGCGGCACAGGCCCACGGGATCGGGCTGGAGGAGGTCCTCCAGTTCTCTCGGCACAGCGACGTCCGCACCCTCCTCGTCTACCGCGACCAGGAGCGCAACGTGCAGGGCAGGCTGGCCCAGCTCGTGGCCGCCAGCGTCGAGGGATGAGGATGCGCAGCCGACGCTCCGAGCGGGACCGCTGATCCGACGGCCTGACCCGAAAGACGTTCGGACCATTATTCTTGGAGGCAGGATCGAGCGGCCCGAGCAGAGGTCGGCCACGTCCCCTTCGACCGCCTCGGCTCTGTGCTGGCTCGCGCAGAGCGCAACCCGCCGCTCTCAGGCACGACTCGAGCGCACTCAGGGGCGAGCTAGAGGTGCGGGGGGCCGATCGAACATGAGTACGTAAAGCTGCATTATCGTACACATAATAAGGATCCAGGATTTCAGATTTCCACGTACGCGCGTACTTTCGTACGTGCGAACGAACGTGTACATCAGCGCACACACGTACAAACGTACTTGATTTCGATCCGACTGGATGCCAGGGTGTCGAGGTCGGCTCGCGGCCTGCCCCTGCCCTTGGGCACACGGACGCGAACGGACGCAGGAGGCGAGACATGGCGAAGCGAAACGAGAGAGCTGAGGGTGTTGTCCCGCCGGCGGAACCGGCCAAGACCCGGCGGTCAAGGGCGCGCCGGGCGCCTCACGAACCCCAGAGACGGCCGATGGAAACCCTGGCCTTGGCCGCCCTGATGCCCTTCACGGTCACCACGGTTCGCATTCGGCCGACGCACTGGCGCGCGTTGCACGAGGAAGCACTCCGCCGGGCCGGAACCGGGAAGCGGGCCGACGCGTCGGCCGTACTCCGGGACCTCCTGGACGAGTGGCTTGCGCGACAGCAGCGGTAGGTCAGCCGACAGGGCGCTGACTCGCGACGGCACGGCCTGAAGCGAGGGGGATGCGGGCCGCCCTTGATGGCCCTTGTACCGCGTCGCACGCCACTTCTGGCGGATGCTCATGTAGGCCCTGACCCAACATTCGTGTCACCAGGGGCAAAGTAGAGACGGGGGCCGGGCCCGATCAGGGGTTCCGCGCAAAATCTACCGAACTTCCCTCGCGGCTGGTGCAGCCGCGAGGACCTGCTCGAGCTGCTCCATGCTGGGCGGCTTCGCCAGGTGCTGGTCGAACCCCGCTTCCTTCGCCCTGACGCCATCCTCTGGCCGCGCGTATCCCGTCAGCGCCACGAGGTACATCGCGCGCAGCGCCTCGTCTGCGCGGAACGCCTTGGCGACCGCGTAGCCGTCCATCTCCGGCAACCCGATGTCGCACAACACGACCTCGGGCCTGAACTCACGAGCCTTCGCGAGACCCTCGGGGCCGTTGTAGGCGACCTCGATCTCGTGCTCGCCGAACTCGAGCGCCTCGCGCAGACTCTCGGCAGCATCGACGTTGTCCTCGATGACGAGCACGCGTCGGGGGGCGAGACGCGGCATCTTGGTGGCCGACGGCCTTGCGACCGGCGCACTCTCTCGGAGGGGTAACCGAATCGTGAACTCGGCGCCGGTTCCGAGACCTTCGCTGTGCGCTGTCACGGTCCCGCCGTGCATCTCGACGACTCCCTTGACCAGCGCCAACCCGAGCCCGAGGCCGCCGCGGGTGCGGGCGAGACTGGTATCCGCTTGCACGAACGGCTCGAACAACCGCGGAAGCATGTCCGCGGCGATGCCCGTTCCGGTGTCGCGAACCCGGATAATCGCCTGAGCCGCCCGCTCGGCAAACCGGCATCAGGAAGGATGGGGCTGCTCTGAGTCAGCGCGCGCGCCGGTAGTGCATGGCGACCGCGCCGCTGCGGAGCGGCTTCGCCGAGACCAGCTCGAGCCGTCGCGTGCTGGGCAGCCCGCTCTGGTACAGGGTCGGGCCGTGGCCGGCGATCCTGGGGTGGACGAGGAACTTGTACTCGTCGATCAGATCCAGCCGGTCCAGCTCGGTCGCGAGCTTGCCGCTACCGAGGAGCACGCCGGCCGGGGTCGCGTCCTTGAGCTTCTGCACGCCCGTGCGCAGGTCGCCGGCGATGTGGTGGCTGTTGGTCCACGGGAAGTCCTTTCGCGTCGACGACACCACGTACTTCGGCTTGGCCTCCAGCTTGTCCGCCCACTCGCGCATCGCCGGCGGCGCCTCCTCGTCGCCGCGGGCGACCGCCGGCCAGTAGCTCTCCATCATCTCGTAGGTGACGCGGCCCCACAGCATCGCCCCGCCCTCGTCCATGAGGCGGGTGAAGAAGGCGTGTGTCTCGTCGTCGGCGATTCCCTCCCGGTGGTCGACGCAGCCGTCCAGGGTGACGTTGATGCTGAAGGTCAAGAGTCCCATGCGGCGAGTCTAAGCCATACAATCGCTCGCGGAGGTCCTGGCGCCTGCGCTTGTCGGTCGAGACGATCCTCCGCCTGACCCCGGCGGTGCTGGGCTCGACCGTCTTCTCGATCGCCGGGTTGTGCGCCGCCCACGCGTGCCTCGACGACCAGGCGCTGCTGGCCGCGCGCGAGGCCATCGGCTCCAGCTTGCAGACGCTGGGCTCGGTCTACGCGGTGCTGCTCGCCTTCGTCGTTTTCGTGGTGTGGCAGCAGTTCAACGACGCGCGCGGCTTCGTCGAAAAGGAGTACGCGCTACACGGACCCCGACTTTCGCGAGATCGCGGCTGATGGCAGCTTGGGGGCGTGACCGAAGCGATGCGCTCAACGCGCGGGCGGCTGCTCCGACGGGGGCGGGCCCGGGATAATGAGTGGGCCGCTCAGCCGGTCATGCTCAAGACGGGGTTCGTGCAGCAGGTACGCACCTCGGGCCCATCGAGGGGCTCGACGGCTTCGACTTCGCCGCCCGTCCGCAGCTCGAGCCCCGCGTCATCAAGGAGCTCTGTAACTGCCGCTTCGTCGAGGAGAAGCGCAACATCCTGTGCGTCGGCAAGCCGGGCCTGGGCAAGACCAGGATCGCCAAGGCCGTCGCCCACGCCGCC
>MEMX01000124.1:0-5589 GCA_001768075.1 Anaeromyxobacter sp. RBG_16_69_14
TCGGGTTCGACGAGGACTGCTTGTTCGCGAGCGCGCCCATCAAGCTGAAGCCGGAGCACTCGTGATCGGCGAGCACGACCACCACGGTGTCGCCGAGCTTGTCCGCCCACTTCTTCGCGACCGCGACCGCCCGGTCGAGCTCTATGGTCTCGCCGATGGCGCGGTCCACGTCCATCAGGTGCGACTGCTTGTCGATGTGCGCGCCCTCGATCATCAGCACGAAGCCCTTCTCGTTCTTCGAGAGTACCTTGAGCGCCGCGTCGGCCATCTCGTCGAGCATGGGCTGGTCGGGCGCGTGGTAGGCGTTCACGACGTCGGCGCCGAGGCCGCGGCGGGCGGAGATCTTGTCGAGCGCCACGTTCATGTTGCCCCAGCCGAAGAGGCCGAGGAGCTTCTCGGGCCCGTGGCCGGCCATGGTGTTCTGGAGGTCGTGCGAGCTGTCCACGTAGGCGAAGCCGGCCTTCTGGAAGTCGCCGACGAGATCGCGGTCGGCGTCGAGGGCGCCCGCCGCGGAGGCGGGGAGGTCCCAGCCGGCCAGGAGGTCGGCGGGGAGAGCCGCGTAGTCCGTGCTCGTGGCGCGCCGCGAGTACTGTTCGCCCGTGGCCGCCTTGAACCAGTTGCGCCCACCGCCGAGCAGGACCGCGAGGCCCGTGCCGGTTCTGCCCGTCGCCTGCCAGTCGCTCTCGTCGAGGTACTGGTCACAGATTCCGGTGCCATTGTTGCGATTGCCCGTGTGCACGGCGTTCGCGGCCGGGGTCGCGTCCTCGACGTCGGAGCTGGTGACGATCCCGAGCGAGGTGCCCTTCACGCGGTGGAGGTACTCGGCCATGTACTCGACCCGCGGGTAATAGAAGGCGTTCGTCATGTGCGCGGGGTAGACGCCCTCCTGGCCGTTGTTGGCGTGTGATCCTGTGGCGTAGCACGCCATGCCCGGCGCGGAGTCGGTCACGATGCTGTTGAGCGAATGGGTGGTGACGAGGCCGGTACCGGGAAACCCGTCCATGGCCAGGTAGCCGTCGGGATCGCCGCCCGTAACGCCGAAGCGCACCAGGCGGGCCGCCGTGCGGTGGGCCACGCCCATGCCGTCTCCGAGGACGATCACGACGTTCTTCGCGAGCGTTCCCTTCTGTCCGCGACCGGCGCCGCGATCGACGTCCACGATCTCGATCGTGCTCGCCGTGGCCGTCTCGCCGGTGGCGTCCTTGAAGGTCGCCTCGAGCTTGTACTTCCCCGGCCGCGAGAGCGAGAACCCGCGTGCGTTGAAGCCGCCCCAGGTACGGGTGACGGCGCCGGCAGCGTCTTTCTCGACGGCGCTCACGCCGTCGGTGGTGGTGGTGCCCTGCTCGCCCGAGGTGAACTTCACGTCTTGGCCGTTGACCTTGAGCGTCGCGGAGTAGGCGCCCTGGCCGTAACCCTCCACGCGGACGTCGAAGCGCTGGTGCTCGAGAAAGCGCGCGCCGTTCGGCGGAACCAGCGCGACACCTTGCGGAGCGGCGAAAGCCGACGTCGCCGCTGTCGCGAGCAGCGGGGCGACCAGTGCACGCCAGGTGACGCCATTCATTCGGATCATGCGGATCTCCTTCTTCAGCCAGTCAGGTGCTGGGATGCTGCGGTTGGACAGGGTCATGGGGCGGCGGCCGGGATGGCGCGCGGAACAGCAGCCGGGACTGCGAGTTTGGTTGGCGTCCGCGCGTTCCGCGCCGCCTTGGACGGTTTCGCTGGCGAGCGCGCAGGGGCGCGGTCGAGGACGATCCGGAGGAGCGCGCTCTGGCCGGCGCCAGCGGCGTGCCCGGCCTCGAGCACGCCGCTGACGGAGATGAGGCCGGGCGCGGCGGGGCGGATGGGCCGGTCGCCCGCCGAGCGCACCACGACGAGGACCGATTCCGGCGGCAGGTCGCCCACGCCAGCGCCGCTCTCGTCGCCTCTCACCGGGAGAGGGACGAGCCAGAAGGCCCCCGCCGGCGCGTCCTCCAGCTCGGCCGCATATCCCTCCATGCGGACGCGGCGGCCTCGCAGCGACCGGGCCTTCTCCGAGAGGACGAGGTCGGAGCCGGGCGCGAAGATCTCTCCGAAGGCGAGCGGGACCGGGGCTTTCGCGCCTGGCGCACTAAGGGTGGATCCTGACGGAGCGCCAGGGCGCGAGCCGGTCGTGGGCGACGCCGCGCCAGGCGAAGCGTGCGGCGCGGCGCGGTGGTGCACTTCGGTAGACGCCAGTGTTACGAGCGCGAGGAGCACGAGCACGGAGGCCTCCTTGGATGAGCGTGCGCAACCTACACCCGCGACCGTGACAACTTCGTGAACGGCCGGAAAAACTATCGCGCGCGGCAGGTGTCTTCTGCCGTGCACGCGAGGGCGGCGCATTTGCTCAGAACCTAAGCGGCCCGACGTTCTTTTCTCTGCAGTTGACCGCCATGCTCCACAGGATGGCGGTGCCATGGGCCACGCGAAAGATCACGACAGAGGTGGAGCGGGCCGTGGCTGAGATCCGCGACGTGGCCGCCGACCAGCGCTCGCGCGTGCGGCTGGCGATACCGTCGGGCATCTCCCGGCTCTTCACCAGCGTGCGGCTGGCCGAGCTGCGCCGCGAATATCCCGATCTCGCGCTGGAGATCGTCAGCGGGTCGCGCCAGGTCGACCTGGGGAAGGGAGAGGCGGACCTTGCCCTTCGCAGCGGCCCCATCGGGGACGCCGACCTGGTGGTGCGCAAGCTGTGCGACTCGGGGTTCTCGCTCTACGCCTCCGAGGCGTACCTCGCGCGCCACCCTGAGCCAGCCGACGTGGATGGCCTCGGCGGCCACGAGATCATCGGGTTCGACCCTGGCCTGGCCGCCCTTCCCGCCGCGCAGTGGATCGAGCGACACGCCGCGCGGGGCGCCGTAGTCCTTCGCAGCCGCGAGATGACCGACATGCTCCAGGCCGCCGTCGCTGGCCTGGGGATCGCCGCGCTACCCTGCGTCCTGGGAGACACGGAGCCAGCGCTGCGGCGCCTCACCCCGGCCGTGATCGCCACCCGGCCGGTGTCCCTGGTGTACCGGCGGGAGGCGCGCCTCTCGGCCGAGGTGAGGGCGGTGATCCGGTTCGTCGTGGACGTGGTGCGCGACAACGCGCCGCTGATGAGCGGCGCGTGAAGGCCGGGGCGGCGCTCCTCGTCAGGGCACCGGCCGCAGCAGTGTGCCGACCACGTAGCCCGAAGCGGCCGCGCCCTGCGCGAGGCCGGCCTCCATCGCGCTGCGAAAGTGGATGCCGCAGTAGATGCGGGAGACGGCCTCCTCGGCCGCAGCGAGGCTGAAGCGGGCATAGCTCCGGCTCACGCCAGGCAGCGTCGGGCTGTCTACTGTGAACTCGTGGCAGTCGCCGACGGTGAGACCGAGCACCCCCGCGGCAGCGGCGGCGGTGGCCGCGTGCGTGGAGTTGTACTCGGGGAAGGGCGGGGTGACGCAGAGCGGCTCCCAGCTAGGGTCGCCTTGGGTGGCCGGGTTGCCGTCGTCATAGCCGGCGCGGATCGCCGTGATGGGCCGCCAGTAGCGGTAGGTGAGCTTCGTCTCGATGCTCGCGGTGGCCGCGTCGAACATCGCGATGCTGAGCAGGGCGAGCGTTCGGGCCGCCCGCCACTCGTCGGCCCCCTCGTCGGCGAGGCCCTTGCGCGCGGCCACCTGCCACTCCCTGGTGGCGGCGTCGTACCAGAACTTGGCCGTCTCGGTCTGCCGGGCGGTGCGGGTGGCGCTCCCCGCGGCTCCGAGGCTCTTCACCTCTTCGTAGACAGGCGCGTATTCGCCGCTGTCGACCGCGAGGGGCGGCGGCGAGCGGAACTGGCTCTGGCTGGCCAGCGCGAAGGGAATGACGGCTCCCCAGCCCGCCAGGAGCACGGTGTTGGTTGGCGGCGTCGGCTGGTAGACGCCAGGGTCGGGAGGACCAGGCGTATAGGGCGTGTCGAGCAGCGCCCCCAGGAGATCCTCGGCGCCCCGGCGGGAGAGGATGGCCGCGGCAGAGGCCCGCCCCGCCGCGATCCCCGCCTCCTTGGCCGGCCCGTCCGGGATCGATGCCAGCCGGGCATTGTACTCGGCGTCGATAGCCGGCCCGGCCGACGACACCAGCTGCATGAGCGCGTCGTGGGCGGCGGCGGCCACGGCGGCGGGCGCCGATGCCCCAGGGGCCGAGCCGGCGTACTCGTAGGGCTCGTATCTACGGTCGATGGCGTTGAGGGCGTCGTGAACCGCGATGTGGGTGACGGCGAGCGCGTGCACCTGGAGCGGCGGGGGAAGGCGCGCGCCGAAGACGAGGTCGGTCGCGAAGGCGTTCCAATCGGGCACCTCTCTGGCCGGCTGCGTGCCGCTGACGTTGATGGGGTCGTTCCCTTCGGCGGCCTGGCCGCCGGAGGCGGAGCAGCTCAGGCCGGCGAGCGCGCCGGCCGCGACGATCACCCACGACGCTCCGACTGCGGCGCTGGCGGCGATCCAATCGCGATGGGGTCGATGTGCTCTCTGCATGGTCTCTTGGCTCCTTGGGCATGTGGTCGAGGGCACGAACCGCCCCCGGCCGGTCCGACGACGTGTGCTCGACGGGCTGGAAGCTGTGGGGTGACCCCGCCCCAGTCCATCCCCGGAGAACGCGCAGGGGTGTGCGATGGCGCACAGGGCTCGCCCGCGTGACCCGCCAGAATGTTTTGCGCGGACCTCTCGAACGTTGTCAGAACCCGGATGTTCGTGACCGACATCTCCCGGTGGCCCGAGTACGGCGCTGCCCACCGTGAGGCCTTCGGCCCCGTAAGCTGCCGACGGCTGGGCCCTTTTCGGTTGATCTCTCCGACTCGCCTTTCGCCCTTTCTCGTGCTCGCAAACGCAGCCCTGGGCGAGTCAGAGCGATTTGTGGACCGCAGCTTCCGAAGCAGGGCGAAACATGAGCCCGAGTGCTAAGCCAGTCGTGTGCTCAAATGGATATGGGCGCTGGGCAACCGGCTGGCCAGGAGGCAGGCGGCTTCGAGCACCGCAAAGACCTCGAGCCGGACCGCGATCCCGAGCCTGGCGTCGTCCGCGATCCCATCCCGCCGGCCGCCCGCGCACCCCGAGAAGAAGTCCACGGAAGCGGATGCGACCAGGGGAGCAACGGGTGCTCTCTCCGCGGGCGGTGAGAAGGAGGCGCACGCGGGGTTTGCCTCGTTCGCGCAAGCGCTGGGGATCGAGATCCCCGGCGATCCGCCCCCGCTGTCGTTCGAGGAGGAGCGAGAGGACGCGCGCCTCGCGGTGCTGGTCCTGGAGCGCTTCGCCAGGGCTCGACCGGAGCCCGCGTCCTTCCCCGCCATCGCGCTCCGGATCCTGAACCTCGTGGCGAACCCCGAGGCGGAGACGGTCGAACTGGCCACGCTCGTGTCGCGCGATCCGGCGCTCAGCGCGGGGGTGCTCTCGGTGGCGAACTCGGTGGTCTTCCGCGGTCTCATGGAGATCGAGACAGTCCGCGACGCGGCGGTGCGCCTCGGGCTCGCCGAGGTGGGCAAGATCGCTGCCGCTGTGTCCGCGCGTACGCTCTTCAGCCCGAGGCTCCGCGCCGAGCAGGCCGCTTTCGGCGACCGCTGGCGGGCGCTCTTCCGACACG
>MEMX01000124.1:5613-5965 GCA_001768075.1 Anaeromyxobacter sp. RBG_16_69_14
GCCGCCTTTTCGCTGCGCCATCCCGGCGCGCGCTCCGATCGCGTCTACCTGGGCGGCCTGCTCCACGACGTGGGAAAATCGCTCGCACTGCGCATCCTGGCGGGCGCCTTCGTCGAGGGGCGCATCGCCGCACCCGAGGCCGCGCGTCTCGAACGCATCCTCGACCGAGTTCACGTTCAGCTCGGGGGAGAGGCGCACCAGGCCTGGGCCCTGCCCCACTACTTGACGGAGATCTGCGTCCGCCACCACGACGAGGTCGTACCGGGCGATCGGGATCTCGTGGACCTGCACTTCGTGCGGCTCACCTCCGCGGTTGCCGACCTGGGCGAGCAGGCCTTCGCGGAGGTGAGCC
>MEMX01000124.1:6036-6427 GCA_001768075.1 Anaeromyxobacter sp. RBG_16_69_14
GCGCAGGAGCGGATGCGCGCGTTCGGGAACTGAGGCAGATTGTCGGACACTATGGGTCACCCGTGGTGGAACCCGCAACGCGTCATCGTGCTGGCCGCGCTCGGCATGTTTGCGCTCGGCATGGTGCAGAAGCTCCCCTGCTACGACAGCGGCTGGTTCTTCGGCGCCACCACCCAGTACGTCAAGGCCTGCTACTCCGACATCCCGCACCTGTTCTACCGACGCGGCTTCTCCGGCGGCCTCACCCCGTACTTCGACCGCATCCCCGACGCGGTATCCGGCGGCATGTCGTACCTGGAATACCCGGTCCTGACCGGCCTGTTCATGCAGGTCGCTGCCTGGCTCACGCCCGCCGGCGGCACCATCCAGCAGCGTGAGCAGACCTACTGGC
>MEMX01000124.1:6436-13888 GCA_001768075.1 Anaeromyxobacter sp. RBG_16_69_14
CCGCCATGCTCATGGCCTGCACCGTGGTCATCGCCGTCGCGGTCGCCCGCACCAACCGTCGCCGCCCCTGGGACGCGCTCCTCGTCAGCCTGGCGCCCGCCTTCGCGCTGACCTCCACCATCAACTGGGACCTGTTCGCCGTCGCCCTCGCCGCCGTCGGCATGATGCTCTGGTCCCGCGGCCGCCCGGCCGCCGCCGGTGTCCTCGTCGGACTGGCCACCGCTGCCAAGCTCTACCCCGTGCTGCTGCTCGGCCCGCTGCTCGTCCTCTGCCTGCGCGCAGGACGGATGCGCGCCTGGAGCGCCGCCTTTGCCGGAGCCGCCGGCTCCTGGCTCGTCGTGAATCTGCCGGTCATGCTCCTGGCCTGGGACGGCTGGACGAAGTTCTACACTTTCAGCCGGGAACGTGGCGTCGACTTCGGCTCCTTGTGGCTGATCATCTCCCAGCGGACCGGCTCCTCCGTCGCCGGCGCCAACGAGTACGCCAGCGCCCTGATGATCCTCGCCTGCGCCGGCATTGCCGCCCTCGCTCTCTCCGCCCCGCGCAGGCCGCGCTTTGCCCAGCTCGCCTTCCTGGTCGTGGCCGCCTTCATCCTCACCAACAAGGTCTACTCGCCGCAGTACGTGCTGTGGCTCATCCCCCTGGCCGCCCTCGCCCGCCCACGCTGGCGCGACTTCCTCGTCTGGCAGGCGGCCGAGGTCTTGTACTTCCTGGGCATCTGGATGTACCTCGCCTTCACCACCGGCGGCAGCGGCAAGGGCCTCCCCCAGGACGGCTACCACCTCGCCATCGCCCTCCATCTCCTCGGCACCCTCTACCTGTGCGTCCTCGTCGTCCGCGACGCGCTCCTCCCCGACCAGGACCCCGTCCGCCTCGACGGCTCCGACGACCCCGGTGGCGGAGTGCTCGACGGTGCGCCGGACGTGTTCGTGCTGGGCCGCGACGCGCGCGAGGGGCGGCGCGTGACGCCGTAGCAGGCCGACGGGGGGGGGCGCGGAGCGTCGTGCGGCGAGACCGCGACTAGAGGTTGAACGTGCCCTTGACTCCGATCCGCAGCCACTCGTGAGTACCCGACGAGAATGACCGGTCCACGTTGTCCTCCGAGATGCTCGAGTAGCTGGCCACGCTGAGCGCGAGGTACGGGCCGAGGTCGAAGGATCTGGCGAGGTGGAAGTCTGCGCCCACCTGGAGGTTCAAGTACTCGAATCCGCTGAAGCTCACCTCGTTTTCGACGAAGCCGTTTGAAGCCGAGACGCTTCCACCCTCGTAGCCGAATCCCGCCCCTGCCCAGGGCGAGAAGCCGAGCTCCGGCATGAAGTGATAGATGCCCTCGACCCCGAAGCGAAGGGTGTGCCCGCTTGCGTCGCTTCCCCCTTGCAGCAGTTTGGTGGTCCCGGTCGCAACGCCGTATTCCAAGTACGCGCCCGCCAGGATGTTCTCGTTGATCCGGTAACCTGCCTCCAGCAAGAGCGGCAACTGCCCGGGGATCGCGTCGCTCATGTCCATGGTGCCGGCGAACGTTCCCATCGAGGCGCCGTAGCCCGTCCGCAGCGCCAGGGTGAATCCCGACTCCTCTTGCGTCGGGGCGTGCCTGGCGAACGCCGGCGTGGCCACGGCCACGGCCACCAGCACGCAGGGCCATTTCGACAGCGACTTTTCCATGTCCTCGTCCCCTCTCCTGAAAGTGAATGAGTCGCGAGCCGCCCCCTCGGCGTCTCGCTCCGCTTCCATCCTTGGTTAGAGCGCACGGGGTCACGGATGTGACGGCGTTTCTCGCGGAAGGCCGCCGGGAAGGGATAGGACAGGGGTCTGACCGCGGTTGTCGCTCGAACTGATAGCGCATGCCACATGAACTGACGCTCGAGATGGGGGCGCGTTGGGAGAGTTCTCCCCTCCGCTCGAGGCGCCGCAAGGCGCCGGACATCAGCTCACAGCGGCGACGGTGACGCTGGAGAATCACATCAACTGGTCGCCGCCGTGAGCGCCATTCCTACATCGCGGAGGATCGACCACGACATCGCCCCAACTGATCAGCGCTACGGCAGCGAAGACCCGTTGGCCCCGCCATCATTCCGCCATCATCCTGCTCTCATCCCGCTCTCATCCCGCTTGGTGACAACTACCTGCGGGTGGGGTGGGAACAGGGGGCCGGTACCCAGCCCGTCGAGCGTCGTCCCCCTGCGTCACCCCGCGCCTGCGCCCCAGTCTACTGGGCGCCCGTATCCAGCGGCTGGAACACGCCCCTGAACACGTGGTCCCCCACCAGGCGGCCCTGCGCCATGCCCTCGGTCTTGTCGAACGCCCAGTGGATGCCCAGGTAGATGCGGCTCTGGCCGTTCTCCTCTTCCGCCTCCGTGAGAGAGGAGAAGCTCCGCGGCGCGAGCGGGCGCACGTGACCCTCGTTGTCGAGCGCCTTGCCGTTCAGCTCGTCCGATACGAAGGTGAAGGCGATGGCGTCGGTCCCGTAGAAGTCGCGGAGGATCTCGAAGGAAGCGCTTCCCAGGGTCGCGTGCCCGGACGGATAGGACGGGAACGGGGGCGTGAAGTTCGGGCCGCTCGAGTTGCTGGCGGGCGCTCCGAGCGGCATGAAGGTGGGGTCCTTGGCGGTGGCCGGGTTGCCGTCCTCGAGGGCCCGGCGGATGGCGGTGACCGGCCGCCAGAAGTCGTAGTGGTACTTCGAGTCCCAGGCCGCGATGGCGGCGTCGGCCATCGCGACGTTGGCGAGCGCGAGGAGCCGCGCGAGTGCCGTTCCGGACGTGCCCATCGCGCTGGCGATGTTCACCACCATCTGGTTGTACTGCCGGGGCCGTGCACCCAACCCGGGCGTGCCGTCGTAGGCCCAATAGATGCCGGCGAGGGTCTGGTCATCCGTTCGCTCGGTCGGCGTGGTGATTCCGTCCCCGCCCAGGCGCTTCACCTCGTCGAAGGCGGCCGCGTACTCCGCGCTGTCCATGGCCGGTGGTGGTGGGATCCGGTACTGGTCACCCGACGCGAGGGCGAACGGCTTCACCTTGCGCCAGTAGGCGCCCATGACGATCGGGTTCTGACTCACGGGGTCCTTCTGCCAGTGGCCAGGCAGATCGCTCGGGCTCCAGTTGACGCCCCAGATGGGCTCGACGTACTCCGAGCCGTCACCCTCCCTCAGGGAGAGGATCGCGGCCGCCGCCGTCCGCCCCACGTCGATGCCGGCGGTCTTCTGCGCGCCGTCGGGGACGAGGTCGAGGTCCTCCGAGAGCCCCGCATCGAAGCTCGGCCCCTGCGATGGGTACAGCGCGGCCAGGGTGTCGCGGGCCGCCTGTGCGATCGCCGCGTTGATGGAGGCGCCAGGGGCGGAGGGGATCCCGGTGTAGCTGCGGTAGCCGCCGGCGACGGCGTTCTTGGCGTCGAAGACGGCGATCTGGACGATCGCCAGCGCGCGAGAACTTCGGGCGGGACCGAGTTGCTCGCCGAAGACGCGATTCTCGCCGGCCGCCACCGGTGCGTGGTCTACCCCTTGAGCAATCAAGGCGATCTCGTTCCAGCGCAAGACGGTGCTCGTCGGATTCTTTGACGGTGGCCGTGCAGGATCCGGCGCCGGGATCTGGGGATTGGTGCTGTTGCCGGCCGTGTTGCTCGCGGACTGGCTCCCGTCGCGCCCTCCGCATCCAGGCACGAGCAGGCCGAGCGTGATCACCGATGACGCGACCCACGCGATGCGCCTCGTCGATGTGCGTGCAGACATGTGACCCCCTTGGCCAACCCCGAGGCGCTCGCGCGCCCGGTCGTTGAACTGCTGGTGATCCAGCTGAACGGTCCAGTCGAGTGCGAGTCCAGCGTTCCACCCGATGGCTTAACCCTCAAGCGTCCTTCGGTGGCCCCTCGATCGCCTTGCCTACCAGGGGGGGGAGCGCGTGATTCTACCTATGGTGAACTAGTCGAGCCTTGGTCGAGCCTGGCTGGAGCGACGGGGAGGAGAAGGGAGCTCGCACCGTCCTGCAGGGTACCGGCATCGAGCTCCGCTTTTTCCGGATGGACGCCAAGCGCCACCCGGAGCGGGCGAAGGCGATGGGGCTCGAGGCCAGAGCGGTGATCGAGTCGTTCAAGCCCGGCGCCGTCGTCGTCTCGGACGACATCGCCGCGAGGCACGTGCTGCGGCCCTTCTTCCAGGACGCGGAGCTACCGTTCGTGTTCTGCGGCGTCAACTGGGACGCGACCAAGTACGGCCTCCCCTACGTGAACGCGACCGGCATGCTCGAGGTCTCCTTTGCGCGCCAGATGCTCGACACCCTGAGACACTACGCTCGAGGCACGCGCGTCGCATACCTCACGGTGGACTCCGAGACGGAGCGCACCGAGGCCGCGGCCTACAAGGAGCAGCTCGGCGTGGAGTTCGCGGTCGAGAAGTACGTGACGACCGCTTCGGCATGGAAGGCCGCGTTCGTGGAGCTGCAGGGGCAGGTCGACATCCTGTTCCTCGGCAACTACATCGGCACCTCGGATGCGTGGAATGAGGCCGACATGGCCGCGTTCGTGGTGTCGAACTCGAAGATCATATCGGGCTCGATCCACGACTTCATGAGCCCGTACGCGATGGTGAACTTCGCGAAGGTGCCCGAGGAGCACGGGATCTGGGCAGCCAAGACGGCGCTGGCCGTTCTCGGGGGCGCCCGCCCTTCCTCGATCGAGATCACCAGGAATACGCAATCGAAGATCGTGCTCAACCCGAAGCTGGCCGCCAGGGCGGGGATCGTGCTCACGCGCGATCTCCTCCGCAATTCGCTCGTGACGAGGTGAGGCGAACTGCGCTGAACGCCGGGAATCGAGTACGCAAATGGTCAAGAGACGGGCCTGACAATGTACACCAGGACGCGCATTGCGCTCGTGCAGTCGATCTCCCTCGCGATAGCGCTGGGGACGTTACTGGCCGTCATTGCCTTCTCGGTCACGGCGCTCGTGGAGGAGAAGGACGACCGGCTGTACGGCGAGCGGCTGGCTGCCATCCTGAAGGCCGTCGAGAGCGAGCACGCGGGGCTCGTCAGGAACGGGCTCGACGGCGTGGAGGCGTACGTCCAGCAAGCGCAGCAAGGCGTCCTTTCCGACCTCGCTTTGCTGAAGGACGCGGAGGGCGCCCACGTCCTCGTCCTCGATCGGAACGGCCGCGCTCTCCTCCACCCGACCCTGCCGGCAGGATCCACGGCCCTGGCGTCGTCTCCAGCGGCGAACCGCATCCGGGCGAAGCCGGAGACCGGCACGCTGGAGACGGAGCTCATGGGCGCATCGGTATGGCTGGCACACGCGCGCTTCGCGCCGTGGAGCTGGGACGTGTGCTACGTGATGCCGCTCGGCGCGAAGCACGCGCCGGTCCGGGCGCTGCTGGTCAAGCTCCTCGCGCTGGCAGCGGTCGGGCTCGGCCTGGGGGGCGCCATCACCTGGGCAGGCTCGGCGCGGATCGGTGCCATCATCAGGCAGGTGCTTGCCGAGACCAGGCGGCTGCGCAACTCGGTCGCGGCGGGAGACCTTTCGGTGCGCGGCGACGCTCCGGGGATCGAAAGCGAGTTCCGGCCCATCGTCGAGGGTTTCAACGCCACCATGGAGGCCTTCGAGCGGCCGATGCGAGTGACGGTGGAGTGCGCCACGGAGATCTCGCAAGGGAGGATCCCGTCGCCCATCGCGGAGCGGTACGAGGGAGACTTCAACGTCATCAAGGAAGCGCTCAACCGCTGCATCGAGGCGGTCACCCAGCTCAAGGACCGGGAAGTGCAGCTCGCGCTGGCCCAGCAGGTCGCCCATACCGGGAACTGGGTCTGGGAGATCGCGAGCGGGAACGTCTCCTGGTCGGCCGAGTTCTACCGGAACCTCGGGATTCGCCGGCGTCACCGTCGCCGCTGTGAGCTGATGCCCGGCGCCTTGCGGCGCCTCAAGCGGAGGGGAGAACCCTCCCCCCGCGCCCCCCATCTCGAGCGTCAGTTCAAGTGAGAACCGCTTTCACAATCAGGAAGTCCTGCGGTCAGGCGCGAGCGCGAGGCAGCCCTGCGCTCCTGTTCCTACGCCCTGACCGCTTCGCCCCAGCACCTGGCGCTCGTGCCCGAGCAGCCACCGCTTCCGCTCCAGGCCCCCGGCGTAACCGGTGAGCGCGCCGTTCGCGCCGATGACGCGGTGGCAAGGTACGACGATCCCGAGCGGATTGCGCCCGTTGGCGGCGCCGACGGCCCGCACCGCCTTCGGCTGCCCCAGGCCGGCGGCGATCTCGAGGTAGCTGCGCGTCTCGGCGTACGGGATCTCCCGCAGTGCCTGCCAGACCGCGATCTGGAAGGGCGTGCCTCTGGGGCGGAGCGGCAGGTCGAACGAGATCCGCTCGCCGGCGAACCAGGCGGCGAGCTGCCGCGCCGCCTCGTCGAGCAGCGGATCGCCCTCGTCGGTCGCGACGGCCGAGGCCGGGGCGCGCGCATGCTCCTCCATGAACACGCCCACCAGGGCGCCGTCCTCCACGAACAGGCGCAGCCATCCGATCGGGCTCTCCATCCACCGCTCACGCATCGCCATTTCGAGCCTCCCTTCGTCGCTCCGCACGTCCTTCTACCGCGGTCGGCGGACCGCGTCTGGCCGTTTTCGGACCCGTGAGTGCGAACGTCCCATGAGCTCCGAGACCACACAGCCGGGACCGGGAGCGGGTTCGTTTTCGGGAACGGGAACGGGGACGGGCTCGGCTGCGGTCACGGGCTTCCCGCTCTTCGATCATGAGGAGCTCGAGGATCTACCGCGTGGCGCGCGAATTCCTCGTGGTCGCCACCGCGCTCGCGGCGAGGAAGATGCCCCATGACCTTCGAGATCAGTTCGGCGGTCATTCCTGGGCGCGGAACCAGGTCGGCTCGGCGCGGACGGTGGTGCCGCCGGTCAGCATACCGCGGGTGAAGAACGGGTCCTTGAAGAAGTGGTACGGGTGGATGGTCTCCGGGCGGGTCACCGCCTCCAGCTTGTCCGACAGGGGCTTCGGCAAGGTGAAGTCGAGAGCGTGCAGGTTGTCCTCCAGCTGCTCCAACTTGCTCGCGCCGACGATCGCCGCCGCCATGCCGGGCCGGTGGGCGATCCAGTTGAGCGCCACCTGCGCGGGCGACCGGCCCATCTCCTTCGCCACGGCGACCAGCGCGTCCACGATGGTCCAGTTCCGCTCGGTGAGCAGCTTGCTGAACCCGGGGTTCGCGCCGGTGGCCACCACGCCCAGGCGCCCCTCGCCCTTTGGCTTCACACCCTGGCGCGTGTACCTGCCGCTGAGCATTCCGGACGCCAGCGGGCTCCAGGCGGTGAGAGCGGATCCCATCTCCAGCGCCGCGGGGATGTGCTCCCGCTCGATGTTGCGCTCCACCAGCGAGTACTCGAGCTGGAGCGCGGCCACCCGCTCCAGACCCCCTCGCTCGGCCAGCGTCTGCGCCCGGGCGTAGTACCAGGCCGGTACGTCCGAGAAGCCGTAGTGGC
>MEMX01000124.1:13933-16243 GCA_001768075.1 Anaeromyxobacter sp. RBG_16_69_14
CCTCCACCGGCGTCACCCCGTCCCAGGCGTGCAGCCAGTACAGGTCCACGTAGTCGGTCTTCAGCCGCTTCAGGGACCCTTCGAGCGCGCGGTAGATGTTCTTTCGCCCGTTGCCGCCGGCGTTCGGGTCGCCCAGCGCGGTGCTGCCCACCGCGGTAGCCGACGTGGTCGAGCTGTTGACGGTGAACTTGGTGGCGATCACCGCGCGGTCGCGCTCCCCGTTCCTGGCGAAGTAGTCGCCGATCAGCGTCTCGCTGGTGCCGTTGGTGTACCCGTCGGCGGTGTCGAGGAAGTTTCCGCCCGCTGCCAGGTAGCGGGCGAGGATGCGGTGAGAGGTCTCGGCGGGGCTGCCCCAGCCCCAATCGGTGCCGAAGGTCATGGTGCCGAGCGCCAGCGGGCTCACCCGCAGGCCTGTGCGGCCGAGCAAGTGGTACTGCGCGAGGGAAGCGATCGTGTTCGACATGGTGGCGTCTCCAGTGCGGCGAAGGCCGGCTCATGCTGCGTGAACGCCGCAACCATGTGTCCGCACCACGGACCGCGCATGCGGTTGCGCCACCAGGGACGCTCCGTCCGGTACGCCAGCCGCGGGACGGCGCTGGCGAGGTGGCCCCCTGACAGCCCCCGCTCCTCGTTCAGCCGAGCCTCTTCGCCATCGCCTCGGCGAGCGTGCGCACGCCGCGGACGCGGGCCCAGTTCTTGTCCTCGGCCTCGATGATGGTCCAGGGCGCGTAGCTGGTGCTGGTCTGGCTGATCATGTCGTGGACCGCGGTCCGGTAGAGGTCCCACTTCTCGCGGTTGCGCCAGTCCTCTTCGGTGATCTTGTAGCGCTTGGAGGCGATCCGCTCCCGCTCCTGGAATCTCCGCAGCTGGGTCGCCTTCGAGATGTGGAGCCAGAACTTCACCACCACCGCGCCGAAGTTGTGCAAGGAGCGCTCGAACTCGTTGATCTCGTGGTAGGCGCGGCGCCACTGCTCCTCGGAGCAGTAGCCCTCGACGCGCTCGACCAGCACCCGCCCGTACCAGGAGCGGTCGAAGATGGCGATGTGGCCTGCCTTGGGGACCTTGTTCCAGAAGCGCCACAGGTAGTGATGTGTGGCGTCGGCTCCCTTGGGCGCGGCGATGGGGATCACGGCGTAGCCGCGCGGGTCCATCCCGCCGATGACGCGGCGGATGCTCCCGCCCTTGCCGGCTGCGTCCCACCCCTCGTACACGACGACGACCGGTGCGCGCCGCTCGTAGCAGACGTACTCCAGCTCCCGCAGGCGCTTCTGCCATCGGGCGAGCTCGACCTCGTATTGCCGCGCCGTCAGCTTCTTGCCCAGGTCGACCTCGTCCAGGACCGTATGGGCGAGCGCAGGAGAGGGCGCGCGGCGCCGCTTCGCCGGGCTCTTCGACGCGGGACTGGGCGGGGGCCTGGGTGGTGGTGTTGCGGCTGCCTTGGCGTCGAGCGCGCGCTGCGTGGCCTCGGCCAGCGTCTCGAAGACCTTCACCCGGGCGTAGCGGCGGTCGGTGGCGGCGACGATGGTCCAGGGCGCCCACGGCGTGCTGGTGCGCTCGAGCATCTCCTCGACCGCCTCGCGGTAGTCGTCGTATCTCTTGTGCGCTTTCCAGTCCTTGCCCGTGACCCGGAAGGACTCGTAGTCGCTCCGCTCCATCCGCTCGAACCGGCGCCGCTGCTCGGCGCGCGAGATGTGGAGCCAGAACTTGACCAGGAGCGTGCCGTCGTCGGCCAGCGTGCGCTCGAACTGGTTGATCTCGTCGAAGGAGCGCTGCCAGACGTTCCGCGGCACCTCGCGCTCCACGCGTTCCCCGAGGATGCGCCGGTACCAGGATCGATCGAAGATGCCCATGTCGCCGCGCCCGGGGATCCGCGCCCAGAAGCGCCAGAGGAACGGACGCAGCTCCTCGTCCTCGGTGGCCTTCGGCAGGAAGTGGACCTCGTAGCCGCGCGGGTCGATACGCCCGACGAGCTTCTCGATGCAGTCCCCCTTGCCGGCGGCATCCCATCCCTCGAAGACGACGATCACGGGGA
This sequence comes from Anaeromyxobacter sp. RBG_16_69_14, assembly GCA_001768075.1. Taxonomy (GTDB): domain Bacteria; phylum Myxococcota; class Myxococcia; order Myxococcales; family Anaeromyxobacteraceae; genus Anaeromyxobacter_A. The sequence continues at coordinate 15,966 of MEMX01000124.1, forward strand.
CCTGCGCCTCGAACACCATCCGCTGCAAGAGGGAGAGCCTGTCGCGCAGCGGCCGGAAGATGCGGTCGTAAGCGGCCCGGTTCAGCTTGAGGTCGAGGTCGACGGTCTCGAGCATGCGCTCCTCCGCGACGGATGATACGCCTTCGAGCGAATAGCCCGGATGACGCGTCGCGTTCTATGTCTGACCCGTCAATGGTGGTGGCGGACGGCCGGCACGCCTTCGCCGAGACAGGGAGGCACCTCCCATATCGGCAAAAGGACGAGGCGCCCGGGTACGA
>MEMX01000125.1:0-2979 GCA_001768075.1 Anaeromyxobacter sp. RBG_16_69_14
GGCTCGTGGACCTTCCGCTCCACAGCGCGGCCTTGACCCGCGCCTCCTCCAGCCGGATCCGGGCCAGCGCCTTTCCCTCGTCCGGCATCCCGTACCGCCCGTGGTGGTCGTACGTCTCCAGCTCCGCCTTGCCGTCACCTGCGCGCGCCGTGAGGTCGAGCTGCGGGTGGAGGTAGTTCACGTCGCTCACCACCACCGCTCCCGGCCGCGTCCGGTGGCGGGAGCCGAACACCGTGAACGCCTCTCCCCCCGGCGCCATCCCTTGCTCGTCGTGGAAGGCGATCCGCTTCCCGCCGGGCAGCTCCGGGAACGCGCCCCGCGCATCTCCCAGGACCAGCGTGTGCGTTCCCTTGTCGTGCTCGAAGAAGTAGAAGATCCCGCTCTCCTCGAGCAGCCTGGACACGAAGTCGAGATCCGACTCTCGGTGCTGCACGCAGTACTCGCGCTTCGCGTGGTTGCTCCTGAGCGACAGCCGGTGCGCGATGTTCCCTTCCTTCAGCACCGCCACGGCTATTTCCACCGGGCTCTGGTCCTGGAAGATCCTCGACCTCACCCGCGCCGACAGGAGCCACAACCGCGGCCGCAGCCGCAGCCGGTACAGGTGCTTCTCCGGATGACGCGACGGACCGAGCCGCTCCACCCCTTCTGCCACCCCGTCGAAGTAGCGCGCCACCCCTTCCGCGTTCACCACCGTCACGAGCGCCTTCTCCCGCTCCAGCGCTGCCGTGTCGAGACGCGCGTCCGCGGCGAACGTCACCTCCGCCCGGTACGGCCGAGACAGTTCCTCGCGCGCCTCGAACGAGAGCACCGCCAGGTCCGAGGCCCGGTGCTGCCCCACCGTGAGCTCGAACTCGGCGCGGTTCCCCAGCACCGCCGCTGCAACTGACATCGTGTCACCTCTCGTGACCTTCACGGCAGCGCCATCCGCGCCGTCCTCTGGTCGTGGTGGAGAAGATCCAATTTGCCAGCGTCCGAAGGGAATTGGCAACGGGTTCCACCGCACCCACGGCGAAGGACTCATATTCAGAGTGGAAAACCAATTCGCTCGTCTCGACGACCCATGTCACCCTCTGACTCGAGTCTGACGAGGAGGTGCCACGGACGCCGATGAGGGAGAGCCAGCCTCCATCAGGCACACGAGGGCGTCATCCTCCAGCTGCTGCCATGACCGCTGGCCGCACGGGCGCCGCCGCCTGTTCCTCGCAGTCGAGCCGACAGCTCCGAAGCCCTCCGTGCAAGTCGTCCGGGAGGGCGCCGGTCGCGCCGGTCTCGGGGTTCAGCATGAAACGGTAGGTGTAGCCGACGTGCCCCTGGGCCCGCATCCAGCGCTTGCTGCCGCGGTAGTACGGGCAGCGGTCGTCGAAGCAGACGTCCAGCTCGCTCACGCCGTAGTCGATCTCGAACACGGTGACCGGGGGTGCGTACCGCCCCATGCGCACGCCGCAGTACGGGCAGCACGGCCGGCCCGCTTCGTCGAACCGGACGTCGTCCTTGGTCTTGGCGCGCTCGATCGGCGGGGGAGGGAACGGCGGCCGGGCGAGGTGCGCGGGGGCCACGGCATCCCGATAGGCCAGGACGAGGTGAGCGTGGTCGCCACGGAGGGCCTCGAGCGACGGGGGCCCCTCGTGCCAGGCGAGGCCGTGCTCGCCCGCGAGCAGCGTGAGCGAGGTCGGTCGAGAGAACCCCGCGCAGGCGAACTCGATGAAGGCCTCGGCCAGCATCAGGTGCTCGCGGTCATCGGCGAGAGCCCACAGGCGCGTCCAGGTCGCATCGTAGCCCGCGGGTCCGAAGCTCACCGCGACGAGCCCCTGTGGCCGCAGCACGCGGGCCACCTCCCGGAACACCTCGAGCGGGCGGCGCAGCTTGCCCACCTCGAGCGTCACGAGCACGGCGTCGAACGACGCGTCGTCGAAGGGCAAGCGCGGCTGCTCGTTCACGTCGTGCGTGACCTCGCACGCCACCCCTGACCGGGGGCGCAAGTCGGCGGCCACGCGCGTGGGGGGCGCGAGGCCAGTGAGACGCAGGCCCGCCGCGCGCGGGACGAAATCGTCCGAGCTGGCCAGTAGATCCAGCACCCGCGGGAAAGCCCCGTCCCCGAGGAGCCGGGCGTACGCTTCGCGCAGGAGATGCTGCTGCTCGGGGCGTAACCCCGGGTCCCGGAAGAAGATCCCGCTGGGCACGAGGTCGGTCCCGACCGGCGGCTGGAGCGAGGCGGCGCCGAACGCTTGCTCGGAGGTTGCCTCGCGAGCGACGGGGATCTCCTTGACGTACGCGTCCATCGGGGCCTCTCGGTTCCGTGCGAAGGATGACTGGCCGCCCCACCGAGCGCGATCGAACCCATCTCGAACGCGCGCACGCCGGAGTCGGCGAGGCATGCGAGAGCAAGCGGCATGCCTCCGGACTTCCCTCCTGCGAGGGTGCAGCTCGATCTCCAGCGCCCTCGACCCGCCAGTTCGTGAAACCGCGCAGAGATCGCGGAGTCACTCCGAGGCGCGCAAAGCGTGCGCTCCTTGGGCCAGTGGGATTCCGCAAACCGCAGAGGCTCGAGAGATCTGGGGCGTCAGGGCACTTCGGCCACGTATACGCCCTGCCGCTTCGGGTCGATCACGGCGTAGGCGATCCGCACCGGATCACCGCCGAGGAACTGCGCGCTCCCGGGCAGCGCGTAGGTGTCGATGGCGGAGAGCTTGCCGCCTTCCCACAGGGCGAGGTCGAGCGCGACGCGGTCCTTGCGCGCCCAGCTCACCAGCAGGCGGCCTGGACGACCGGGGGCGAAATCGAAGCTCTTCACACCCTCCCCTACCCGCTCTGGCCTTGAGCCCGGCGGGAGGCCAACGGTCGGCTCCGGCGGCCCCGCGTGCAACGCGGCGGAGTCCAGGGGCGCGCTCCCCAGCGCCCTCCCCTCGCCGCCGTCGTGGGCCGGCGAAGCGCCGCTGACGGAGGCGGGGACCCGCATGAGATCGCAGGCCTCCGCGTCGC
>MEMX01000125.1:3009-5172 GCA_001768075.1 Anaeromyxobacter sp. RBG_16_69_14
GCGCGTCGGGTGAGAAGGCAAAGCCAAAGACGCCCTTCGACACCGTCGCGGGCAGACCTCCCTCCCCCGCCCTCGCCAGCCCCAGGTCGACCGAGTAGCCACCTGCCGTCTCGTGCATGAGATAGGCGACCGACATGCCGCTCGGGGTCAGGTCGAAGTCCGAGACGTTCTTCGCGATCGTGACCACCTTCACGGTGGGTCCACCGACCGCCAGCGTCCCGGTGCGAGAACGGGGGTCGTAGTCTTGGAGCCAGGCGAGCCTCGCTCCCAGCGCGGCCCACCGCAGCTCTCCCACCCGAGGGGCGAGCCGCACGGGCGCGCCACCCGCGAGCGGCGCGACCCACAGGTCGCCTTGACGGCCAGGGGCAGCGTCCGCCACGAAGGCGATGGCATCCCCTCGCGGCGAGAACAGGAAGGACTGCACACCGCGGCCGAGCGGCGGAGCCGGGCGCGAGGCCTCGGCGGTCGCGGCGACGAGTGTCTGGGATGTACCCGACGTGAATGCGAAGCGCGCGCCGTCCCGGGAGAACCCATAGTCGTGTACGCCGGCCGCCAGGGGTGCCGCCGAGTGGTCGCGCACGGCGAGCAGCGCCCCCCCGGCTCGCGCGCTTCGGCGGGCGAGGAGTTGCACCCCCTCGGTCCCGCCGAACTCGAACGTGCTGACGCGCTCGGCCGCGGCCACCGGCTCTACCGCAGCGCCTCCCACCTGCGCGAGGAAGAGCTGCCCCTCCGCAACCCACCCGACCCGCGCACCGGCGCGGTCGAGCGCGTAGAAGCTGACACCTTCGGCCACGCGCCTGGGGCCGTCACCCGACCAGACCACCAGCTCACCGCGTCCCTCGGCGTGGTCGTAGTCGGCGAGCGCCGCCAGCGCATGGCCGGCCGCGCTCCACCCGAAGCCTGGCGGCAGGGTCGTCACGCCGCTGGCCACGCGGCGCGACGCGCCACCGCCGACGGGGACCACGGCCAGCTCGCAAGCGGCGGTGCCTGGCGGGAGCGTGCGATCTTTCACCGGCCGGCAGCGGTGGAGGTAGGCGAGGTAGGCACCGTCGGGCGAGGCGCGCAGCGAGAGCACCGCGCCCTCAGCGACACGGCGACCGAGGCCGTGCGGCACGTCCCTGCGCGCACAGGCCAGGACCAGCGCGAGGACGACGGCGCTCGCGCCCTGCCGGCCATGGCTCAAGCTCATCGTTCGCCCCCTTTCGGAAGCTGCGGTGGGGGGTCTGGGGGGAGCGGCGCTCGCTCCCTCCAGTCGAGGGTTCGCTGCGCGCAGCGCAGCGGGCCCGGAAATCGCTCTGACTCGCCTCTGAAGCGCTCGGCGAGCACGAAGAACGGCGAGAGGCGAGTCAGAGCCACCCGGCCAGTTCCTTGCGCGCCCGCTCCGCGTGCGCGCTCTTGCGCGCGGCCTTTCCACGGTGCCGGCCCTCGAGCGGCGGGAAGAGCGCAAACACGACGTTCGTCGGCTGGTAGTCGGGGCCGACCGGGTGCGCCGCGCCGGTCACGTGGCGGTGGAGGGCGCCCATGGCGGTCGCAGGCGGCGGAGCGCGGAAGGACCGGCCGGCGAGGCGATCGAGCACCGCGCGGGCGGCGAGGAGGCCACAGGCAGTGGACTCGACATAGCCCTCGACCCCGGTGATCTGTCCCGCGAAGAACAGGTGAGGGTATTCACGATGCGAGAGGTCCGGACCGAGCACGCGCGGCGCCTCGATGAAGGTGTTGCGGTGGATCTGGCCGAGGCGGAGGAACTCGGCCTGCCGCAGGCCCGGGATGTAATCCCGGAAGACGCGCTTCTGCTCGGGCCAGGTGAGCCGAGTCTGGAAGCCCACCATGTTGAAGGCGGTGCCAGCCTCGTCCTCGCGGCGAAGCTGAACCACCGCGAAGGGCCGCGTCCCTGTGCGCGGATCCTCCAGGCCGACCGGCTTCATCGGACCGTACGCGAGCACGTCGGGGCCGCGCTCGGCCATGACCTCGACGGGCAGGCACCCCTCGAAATAGCGGGGCTCCTCGAAGGCGTGCGGCGCGACCTTCTCGCCGGCGAGGAGCGCCTCCACGAAGGCGCGGTACTGCCCCTCGTCGAAGGGCAGGTTCAGGTAGTCATTCCCACTGCCCTTGCCATAGCGCGAGCGCGCGTAGGCGATCGACGCGTCGATCGACTCGGCCGCG
>MEMX01000125.1:5209-8830 GCA_001768075.1 Anaeromyxobacter sp. RBG_16_69_14
TGAGCGGGCCGGTGGCGAGGATCGCCAGATCCGGACCCTCGGGGAGCCCCGTCACCTCCCCGGCCACCACGCGCACGCGCGGGTGCGAGGCGAGCCGATCGGTGACGAAGGCGCTGAAACGCTCGCGATCCACGGCCAGGGCATCGCCGGCGGGGACGCGCGTGGCATCCGCAGCCTCGAGCACCAGGCTGCCGAGCCGCCGCAGTTCCTCGTGGAGCAGCCCCACGGCGTTCTCCGGATTGTCGGAGCGGAGCGAGTTCGAGCACACGAGCTCGGCGAGGCCGTCGAGCCTGTGGGCGGGCGAGCGCCGCGCGGGCTTCATCTCCCTGAGATCCACATCCACGCCGGCGCGCGCGAGCTGCCACGCGGCCTCACTGCCCGCGAGGCCCCCCCCCACCACGCTGATGCGGCCTTCATTCATGCGCTCGCCTGCCTGCTCGGTTTGTGGCGCTCACGCCCCCGGGTGGACCGCAGGAGTTGCCGGTCCGGCTCGCGGGTGCCAAGCTTGTTTCCCGCAAGCGCGCGCGGGATCCGAGGGACGGGTGTCATCTTCCCGGTGGATTCCTGGGCGCGCCAGTCTCTTTGTCGCGGGAGCTGGAGGACTGCAACGTGCGAGCGAGGGAAGTGGAACATCTCAGGACCGAGCTGCTGCGCCAACGCCGCACCATCATCGAGACCGCGCGACGAGCCCAGACCGAGCTGGATGCGCTGCGTGGCGCCGAACGTGACCCGGAGTTCGAGGAGGGGGCGCAGAGCGAACACGAGCAGTACACGCTCTCTCTCCTCGGCGAGGCGCAGCGGCACCAGCTGGCCATGATCGACGCCGCGCTGACGCGCGTCGAGGCGGGCGAGTACGGCGTGTGCGTCGACTGCGAGGCCGAGATCGACCCAAAGAGGCTGCGCGTCCTGCCCTTCGCGCTGGTCTGCACGGAGTGCGCGACGCGGCGCGAGCGCGGACTGCTTGCCGAGCTGGAGGAGCCCACCTCGTAGCAAGTGCGCTGCGGCCCCAGAGGGCTCTCGCCACAGGCGCATGCAGCCTCTCCCGCCCGGCGGGGAAGGGATCACGCGTCGATCTCCCCCGCAGGAACCACCGGGCCCGCAGGCGCCCCATCTGGCTGCCGCCGGTAGTCACACTCCTTGTTGGGACAAGCCACGAACGGGCCAGTCTTCTTCGAGTACTTCTCGAGGAGGTACGTGCTGCCGCAGGTGGGGCAAGCCTCGTTGCGCGGCTTGTCCCACGAGACGAAGTCGCACTTGGGGTAAGACGAGCAGCCGTAGAAAGTCTTGCCCCGCTTCGAGCGCCGCTCGCTGATGTAGCCCCCGCAGCTCTTCGGACAGGTCACACCGATCGAGATGGGTTTCGAGGTCTTGCACTCGGGGTACTTGGAGCAGGCGAGGAATCGACCGAAGCGCCCGCGCTTCACCACCATCGGCGCGCCACAGGTCGGGCACTTCTCGTCGGTGGTGACCTCCTCCTCCTTGACCGGCGCGATCTTCCCGTCCTCCTCGCGCTTGAAGTTCATCGTGTTACGGCACTCGGGGTAGCCCGAGCAGGCCAGGAACTCGCCCATGCGACCCCACTTGATGACCATGGGCTTGCCGCACTTTTCGCAGGCGAGATCGGTCGCTATCTCCTGGCGCTTCACGTCGCGCATGGCGACCTCGGCGTTGGCGAGATCCTCCTTGAAGCTGGTGTAGAACCCCTGGAGGACCGCCTGCCATTGCGCGTTTCCCTCCTCGATCTCGTCGAGCTTCTCCTCCATGCCGGCCGTGAACGCGACGTCCATTTCGCGCGGGAAGCTCTGGACGAGCAGGTCCGTCACGAGCGTCCCGAGGTGCGTCGGCCTGAAGTTACGGCCGTCGACCTTCTCCACGTACGCCTTCTCCGGCTGCGCGGCCCCGTCCCGGATCCCCTGGATGGTGGTGAGGATCGCGGCGTAGGTCGAGGGGCGACCGATCCCGCGCTCTTCCAGTTCCTTCACCAGCGACGACTCGTTGAACCGCGGCGGAGGCTGCGTGAAGTGCTGCTCGGGCGCGAGCTTCACGACCCGGAGGGCCATGCCCGCCTCGAGCGGAGGCAAGAGCCTCTCCTGGTTCCTGTCCTTCGGCTCCTCGCCGTCCGCCTTCTCGGCCTCTGCGCCCGCCTCCTCCTCCGGCGGCTTGGCCCCGAACACGGCGAGGTAGCCCGGGAACTTGAGGATCGAACCGGCGGCGCGGAACGTGGCGCGGCCGGCGGCGATGTCGGCGGTGGTCTGGTCGTACACCGCCGGGAGCATCTGGCAGGCCACGAAGCGGTTCCAGATGAGCTGGTAGAGCCGGAACATGTCCCGCTCGCCCATCTGCTCGAAGTAGGGCTCGACGCGATCGGGCGTCCACTCCATGGACGTCGGCCGGACCGCCTCGTGCGCCTCCTGGGCCGCCTTCTGCTTGGTCTTGTAGAGGTTCGGCTGCTCGGGCAGGTGGTCCCTGCCGTAGCGCTCCGCGATGTGACCGCGCACGGCGTCTACCGCCTCGGTGGAGAGGCGCACCGAGTCGGTGCGCATGTAGGTGATGAGGCCAACCGCCCCCTCGTCCCCCATCTCCACACCCTCGTAGAGCTTCTGGGCGAGGGTCATCGTCTTCTTGGTCGTGAATCCGAGGCGGTTCGCGGCTTCCTGCTGGAGCTTGGCGGTGGTGAACGGCGGCGGCGGGTTGCGCCGCCGTTCCTTTCGCTCGACCACGGCGACGGAGAACCCTTCGGTCTCCAGCTCGCGGACGAGCCCGTGCGTCGTCTCGCCGTCCTTGAGCTCCGCCTTCTGGCCGCCGAGCTTGACCAGCTTGGCCCGGAACTCCGGCGGCAGCTGCGCGGCGAGATCGGCCTCGAGCGACCAGTACTCCTCCGACTTGAACGCCTCGATCTCGCGCTCGCGGTCGACGACCAGCCGCACTGCCACCGACTGCACGCGGCCCGCGGAGAGGCCGCGCTTCACCTTGACCCACAGGATAGGGCTGATCTTGTACCCGACCAGCCGGTCGAGGATCCGGCGCGCCTGCTGCGAGTCGAACTTCTTCTGGTCGAGCGCGAGCGGGTGCTCGATGGCCTTCTGGATGGCGTTCTTCGTGATCTCGTTGAACAGGACCCGCCGGACGCGCTCGTCGCCGCCCACGGACCCGATCTCCTCGGCGATGTGCCAGGCGATCGCCTCGCCTTCGCGATCGGGGTCGGTCGCGAGGAAGACCTGGTCCGCGCTCCTCGCGGCGCGCTTGATCTCGGCGAGTACCTTGGCCTTCCCCTTGATGACGTCGTACTCGGGCAAGAAGCCCTTCTCGATGTCGACGCCCATCTTCGACTTGGGCAGGTCCTTCACGTGCCCGACGGACGCCTTCACATCGTAGGCGGAGCCCAGGTACTTCTTGATGGTCTTGGCCTTGGCGGGTGATTCCACCACCACGAGGGTCGGTCCAGCCGAAGCCCGCTTGCGCGCGGGTTTCGCGGTTGCCTTCGCAGCGCGGGCGGGCACCTTCTTGGCAACCGTCTTCTCTTTCTTCTTGGCCTGGCTCGGCATGCGTCCTTCCTAGCAGCGGCGCGCTCATCACCGCGGACTGGGCGCGGCGGCAGGGCATCCCGGTGTTCGCCGTGCC
>MEMX01000125.1:8902-11823 GCA_001768075.1 Anaeromyxobacter sp. RBG_16_69_14
CCCGAAGAGGGTGGCTTCGTCCCCGGAAAGATCCTGGCCCGACAGATCGACGGGCAGGCTCAGCTGCCCCGCCATCCCGATCGCCTCGAGGACGTCGCTCGCGCGCGCCACCACCTTGGCACCGCGTCGCAAGAGCTCGATGGGACCGGCCGAGCCCTCTTCCCTGACGTCGCCCGGCACGGCGAACACCGGGATGCCCTGCCGCCGCGCCCAGTCCGCGGTGATGAGCGCGCCGCTGCTCTTCCCCGCCCGGACCACGACCACGGCCTCGCAGATCCCGCTCACGATCCTGTTTCGTCGCGGGAAGGTCCATCTCGCTCCCGGCGCACCGTCGTCGTACTCGGACACGAGCGCTCCGCCCGACGCGAGGATCCGATCGAACAGCGCGCGGTGTGCCGCCGGATAGGCCACCTCCACTCCGGTCCCCAGCACCGCAATGGTCCTTCCCCCGGCCTCGAGCGCCGCGCGGTGCGCAGCGGCGTCAACGCCCTCGGCGCCGCCGGAGACGATGCAGACCCCTGCCTGGGCCAGATCGCGTGCCAGCTCGCGCGTCAGCTCGATGCCATACGGGTCGGCCTGACGTGACCCGACGATCGCGACCCGGCGCTCGGCCGGCGGCCCGATCTCGCCGCGCACGCGCAGCCGCTCGGGCGCGTCGGAGAGCGTCGACAGCCGCGGAGGCCACCCGTTCTCCCCTCGCAGGATGGTCCGCGCCGGGTACATGAGGCGGGTCCCTATACTCGCCCACCCAGGTAGCGTCAAGCACGGGGGCAGCGGTGGAGGCGTCAAATACCAGTAAATTCGACACCATGCAAAGCCGGGTCTGGACCCGGACTTGGGCCGGACCTGGACGTTGGACCTGGACCAATAGGGGGCGAGCTCTCGCGGCCGGGTAGCTGCCCTTCCCGCCTCACGGTCCGGAAGCTTAGTTGCCGCCCGTCCCGGCCGAGGAAGGAGGCGCAGCCAATCGCATCTCGACCTTGTCTCCCACGTACAGCTCCCGGAGGCTGCGTATGACGAGCGCCGCCGAGGAGGTCTGCTGAGCGTCCACCACGATGAGGGTACCCACGTCCTCCTTGGGGAGGGCGGGGTCGCGCATGATCTCGTTCATCTCGCGGCCGTAAGGGTCGCCGGAGCGGATGACGGTGAAGACGTTCCCCTCCTCGACGCCATCGGCCCTGCCCTTGTCGAGGAACACCATGTGGTGCTCGCCGATCTCGGAGACGAGGTCCTGCTGCGCAGCGAGGATGACGCCTTCCATCCGGTGCTGGTTCGGACGCCGCTGTACCTGCTTCACGATCTTGTCGGCCTTGAGACCGATCAGCGCGCCGCGCTCGATGGGCTCGAAGGCCTGGGCGATGTCGACGGTGGCCGCCTTGTCGTCCACGGCGACCACCTTGCCGGCACCGATGATGGTGGTCTGGTAGCCGAAGAGCTCGCCGGTGACGGGGTGGTGCACCGAGCGCTCCGTCTTGTAGACGATGTACGTCTCGCCAGGCTTCACCTTGGCCGGTTCGGAGAACCGGACATAGGCGCGATCGTGGAGGGTGAGCAGGAGCTTCTCCTCGAACGAGGCCGTGATGGTGCCCGACTCCTGCAGTTCGCGCTTAGTGACGAAGCTGTCGCGCCGGGCGTAGAGTCCCTTCGGCGGCACGTACCCGATCTTGTAGGGGCCGACCACCGCCACCTCGTCGCCGTCGCCGAGCTCCTGCGGCTTCTTCATGTCGGCGCGCGTGAAGTCCTCGAGCTCGCGCGGAGCCTCGAGTTCCTCGCCGGCCGGCCCGCCCTCGACGAATTGCGGTTCGACGCGCCCGGTCCCGTCGGCGTCCCCGTAGAATCGCACGACATTCCCCGGGAAGATGAAGTGCGGGTTCGGGATCTCGGGGTTGTACGACCAGACCTTGGGCCAGTACCACGGGTTGTTGAGGAAGCGGCCCGACAGATCCCACAGCGTGTCGCCTGGCTTCACGGTGTAAGCGTCGGGCGCAGCCGGCGCCTTCCCGTCGCCCGGGACGGGCGTCTCCGCCGCCGCGTCACCCTGCGGCGGCGCTGCATTCTTGTCGGGCTCGCCCCCCGGGCCCCGGACGCGGAGGCCGGCTGCGCCGCCGTGATCGGGCCCGCCCCCCGGCTGCTCGCCCTGCTCGAGCTGAGCGTCCGCGGCGTGCTGGTGCGCCTCGGTGCCAGCCTGCTGGACCGCATCGGCCTGACGAGCCCGATCGAGGGCGGCGTGCTGTGCGAGCACGGAGGCCGGGACGAGCACGGCGAGGGTGATGAGGCGGGACGCTCTCATGAGGAACGGCTCCTTGCCGGGTGATGCCCCTTCGTGCTGAGGCGCACGCGGAGCCCCGCAGATGGTGAAAATTCTCGGGCTATTGGCCACTGCAAGTCAAGAAAGGGGGGCGACCGCAGGTGCGATGAATCCCACCTGGCGGCCCGTGCGACCACGATCGCGCCGGTGCGAGAAGAAGGTGTCGGCCTCACAGGACGTGCATCGTCCCAGCACCTCGATGCGCTCTCCCGCGAGGCCCGCCTTGCGCAGGACGAGCTCGTTGGCAAGCCAGAGATCCACCCGCGAGCTGCCACCGCGAGGCTCGGCCACGCGCGGACCGAGGTCGTCCCGGAAGACCTGGGCGATGTCGGGCGAGACCTCGTAGCAGCACGGCCCGATGGCTGGCCCGATGGCCGCGAGGAGGTCGCCGGGGTGCGCGCTCACCTCGCGAGCGAGCGCCTCGACCGCGCGTTCGGCGGTGTGGGCGAGGGTACCGCGCCAGCCAGCGTGGACTGCCGCGACCGCACCGGAGCGAGGATCGCCGATCAGGATGGGCACGCAGTCGGCGACCGAGACGCACGCGGCCACACCGGGCCGCGCCGAGAGGACCGCGTCGGCGTCCTCCGACGGACTGCCCGGCGCGCACACGACG
>MEMX01000125.1:11856-13418 GCA_001768075.1 Anaeromyxobacter sp. RBG_16_69_14
CGCACCCGCGCGAAGCCGAGCCCCGTGGCGCGGCACAGCGCCTGCCAGTTGGCCTTGACGTCGGCCGCGTCGTCGCCGACACCGCCCCCGAGGTTCAGGCTCTCGAACGGCGCCCGCGATGTTCCACCCCGCCGGGTGGTGAAACCGTGCGGGAACCCGGCGAGGAGGGCGCTCGAGAGGAGGTCCATGTGGGCTCTTCTTGTCGGCGAACGTCTCCGGTTGCAACCTGCGACCGCCCCTCACCCTCCGCACCACGAGGTGGCGTGATCCTCCCGCTGCTGAAGACCGGGTCAAAGGTGTGGCTTGTCCCGGGCCCCTGCTAGGTCTAGGCTTATCGGTTCATCCCCGATGGTCCACTTCATCAGATCCCACATCGCGCGCAAGCTGCTCCTCGCGGTCGGTCTCCCATCGTTCTTCCTCGCCCTGGCGGGTGTCCTCTGGCTCGGTTCGGCAACCCGAGACAAGGCGCCGGGCCTGTGGGGCGCCGTGCTGGCCTTCCTGCTCGTCCTCGCCTTCACGATGTCCTCCATCCACCTGCTGGCGGTGCAGCTCCTGCTCGAACAGCCACTGTCCCGCATCGTGGCTTCGCTGAAGCGCGCCGCTCGGGGTGATTTCCTCTTGCGCGCTCCCGTGGAGTCGGAGGACGAGCTCGGCGAGCTGGCGCGAAGCTTCAACACGGCCATGGCGGCCATCACCGATCTGCACGCGCGGAGGCTCGAGGACGCTCGGTCGATGGAGTCGATGCAGCGCGAGCTCGCCCTCAAGGCCGAGGTCGAGGCGCAGCACCAGCTGCTCGACGAGGCGAATGGCCGGCTGGAGGATCGCCTGCGCGAGCTGACCCTGCTCGCGGAGCTGTCGCGCACCTTCAACTCGACGCTCAATCTCGACGAGCTGCTCCACTTCGTCACCGACCTCCTGGGTCGCACCCTCGGCTACCAGGCCTTCGCGCTGCTCCTCCTCGACGAGCGCCAGGGCGACCTGGTGGTGAAGAGCGTCTTCGGCATCGACGCCAGCGTCGAAGGCGACCGCGTTCCTTTCGGCGAGGGCATCGCCGGATGGGCCGCCCGGGAGAGGCAGCTCCTGCTCGTTCCCGACACGCGCGCCGACGGGCGCTTCCCGACGCTGCGCTGGACCGGCGCCAAGGACGGCTCGGTCCTGGCGGTGCCGATGTTCTTCCAGGGCGAGTGCGTGGGCGTGCTCGACTTCTTCCGGCCCGTGAAGAACGCCTTCGGCGACGACGAGGTATCTTTTCTACAATCGGTGGCGAGTCAGGCGGCGATGGCGATCGCGAATGCGCGCCTGCACGAGCGTACGGTCGCGCTCTCGCTCACCGATCCGCTCACCGGGCTCGACAACAGGCGCGGCCTGTTCGAGCGCCTCGAGATGGAGCTCGAGCGCGCGGAGCGCTTCTCCGACAGCTGCGCCCTGGTGATGATCGACGTCGATCACTTCGAGGACCTGAACGACGCGCACGGCCGCCTGGCCGGGGACAACACGCTCCGTCGCGTGGGCGAGCTGCTCGGGGGCGCGGTCCGGCGGGTGGACACGGTGGCGCGCTGGCG
>MEMX01000125.1:13428-14848 GCA_001768075.1 Anaeromyxobacter sp. RBG_16_69_14
GTTCGCGGTCGCCCTGCCCCGCGCCAGCAGGGCTTCAGCGCTGGACGTGGCGGAGGAGCTGCGCAGTCTCATCGCGACGAGCGCCTTCGAGTACGACGCGGGGCTGCCCGGCGTGCACGTGACCATCTCGGTGGGTGTTGCGTGCTTTCCGGAGGACGCCCACGATCTCGCCACCGTCATCGACTGTGCCGACGCGGCCCTCTTCGCGGCCAAGCGCAAGGGGCGCGACACGGTGGTCGCCTACGCGCCCGGCATGCGGGAGAACCCGGGTCGGCGGCGCGACATCCGCGTCACGTCGCAGGTGGACCCCAGCTGACCGCGCGCCCTCGTCCAGCACCACCCAGGGCTCGCCAGGGGGAGCGGTCAGCGGGGCGGGCCCCGTCACCCCCGCCCCGCCCGTGGGGCGGGGATTGTCCCCGGTTTGTCCCCAGCGGGCGGAGGTCTTGCGAAGTCGGCGACGCTATCGATGCGCTGACGATTAGCCTGAAGATACGACGATGTCACCCTTTGTGCTCTCGATGATGGCGATGACTTCGTCCTGTTCTTGCTGCTGGACGTCGAAGCTGTTCATGCTGTCTCGAAAGATCGTTATCAGTTCCTGCCACTCTCTTTCGTCGACCCGGAGATGCTGATGGGCTTCTTTCAGCGAGCGTCCCGTATAGTTCTGTGGCCCGCCCATGACCATGCAGGCAAGCGCTGTGGCGTTGAACTTGTAGGCGGGCTTGGGGAAGCGCTCGTGGGCCTTCTCGATTCGCGGATTCGCCTTGAAGACCTCGTTCACGTAAGCCCGCTCGATGATATCGTCGATCAGCACCGCGATCTTGTTGACCCCTCCGAGGCGCTCATAGAGCGAGGGGGCGGTCGGCGCGTCCCCCTTTTCGTCGCATGCGTACGAGACTCCCCATGGCGCGACGAGCAAGGCCGCCGCCAATGCCAGACAAACGATTCTGCACGCTCTCTCCCTGTTCATGTTCTGCCTCCTCCCTGACGTTGAGAACACCCTTCACACCCTTCAATGGAACCTTGACTCGGCCGGACAATCCCACGGCCGCATCGCTTTTTCGCCTGTAACTAGTTACAGGTATTCCCTCAGTGCATGACGCCCCCGACGCCTGCCCAGCGATGACTCCAAGATCAAACATGCCGGGGGTTTCTCCTGGGCGCTGCCGCGTTCTCCAGGTCTGAACGAGCATCGCGATGGCGCGGAGTAGAAGCCCTCTGCCCGCCTGAAGGTGAGCATCATCGACAAGAATGAGGGGATAACCTCAGGGTTCAGCTGCGATCGGCGGCGGGGACCGGGGTCGGAGATCGCCCACCCTCTCCCGGATCGGACGACGGATCGGCGGGGCGGGGCGGCGTCATGGTCACGGTTGGCTCCGCCGTCGGGACCGGAGTCGCGATCCTCGACGGAGCGCCGGGG
>MEMX01000125.1:14913-21259 GCA_001768075.1 Anaeromyxobacter sp. RBG_16_69_14
TGCCGCGAGCGCTCCTGCAACGCCGCCTGCAGCCTCTGCGCCTCCTGAACGCGCATCTGATCGCGCCGCTGCAGCTCTTCCTGGAAGCGCCCCTGCGCTTCGGCGAGGGCTTTCAACGCGCGGGCATCCGCGTCCTTGCGCTCCTGGATCATCTGGCTCTGGCGCCGCGCAGCCTCGGCGAGCCGCGCCTCCGCGGCGCCGATGCGCTGGGAAGAGTCGCGCTCGACGCGCGCCCGCACCTCGCCTGCCTCGGCCAGCGAACCCTCGAGCGCCTTGATCCGTGCCACGCCGCCGGCCTCGATCTCGGCCAGCCTGCGCGCGGCTTCAGTCGCCGCGTTGGACAGCTCGTCGGCGCGCCCGCGCGCGCGCTCCAGCTCGCCTCGAAGCGCGTCCTCCGCGCGCACACGCGCTTCGCCCCCGGCCGCGAGCGCCGCCTCCAGGTCGGCCACTCGCGCCCCGAGCGCCTCGACGCGGGCCACCCCGTCGCGCCGCTCGGCGGCGAGCGCCGCTTCGGCGTCCGCGAACCGCGCGTTCGCCTCGCCCAGGCGCGCTTCCAGCCGCTCACGCGCCTCACGCTGCCGCTCGCGCTCGCCCTCGAGTGCCTCGAGCTGCTCCCCGAGTGCCTTCGCTTCGGCAGCGTGCCGATCGGCGGCGCTCTGCTCACGTCGCTCCGCCGCCGAGAGCGCCTGGGCGCGGGCTGTCAGCTCGTCTTGCAGCGCCTCTTCGCGGCGTGCGCGCTCGGCAGCGGCCGCGTCGAAGCGCCGATCGAGCTCCGCCGCTGCCTCGACGTTCTTGGCGAGCTCACCGAGCAGCTCCGCCTCGCGCCGCTCCCGCTCGGCACCGAGCGCGTCGAGCCGGCTGCGCCAGGCGGCGTCCGCGTCGGCTCGCCCCTGGATCTCCTGCGTCAGGTCGGCCTCGACGCGCGCGCGATCCTCCTCGCGCGCCGACGCGAGCGCCCGGGCTTGCTCCGCCTCGGCAGCCTGCGCCCGCGCCTCGTCTTGCGCAACCTCCAGCGCTCCCGCCAACGCCTCGGTCTGTCCCGCCAGCTCGGCGCGGTCTTGCTCCGCAGAGGCCAGCGTCGTCGCCAGCTGCTCGGCGCGCCCTCGCGCCTCGGACAGCTCCGCCGCCAGCACCGTTTCTCGCGCCGCCGCCTCCGCCACGGCCGCCGCCTGCTCGGCCCTGACCCGCTCCACCTCGCTGCGCGCCGCGTCGAGGTCCGCCTCGAGAGATTGCGCCCGGCCGCCGAGCTCGGTCGCTCGCTGCTCGGCCTCGCGGGAGAGGCTCTCCAGCGCCGCGCGCGAGTCGTCGAGATCGCGTCGCAGGCGCTCGCCTGTCGCCGCGAGGTCCGCCTCGCGCGTCGCCGCCACCTCGCGCGCCGCCGCCGCCTCGGCGGCCGCCGTCTGGGACGCCGCCGCCGCCTCGCGCGCGGTCCGCTCGCCCGCCTCGAGCGCTGCGGCGAGCTGCGCCGAGAGCTCGCCCTCGCGAGCGCGCCCAAGCCGCTGCACCTCGTCGAGCGTGGCCTCGACTCGCGCTACGTCCGCGAGCGCAACCTGGCGCTCGGACGTGAGCGTCGCCGCCGCCTGGCGGGTCTCGGCCAGCGTCACCTCGAGCGCCGCGCCGCGCTCGCGCGCGTCGGCCAGTGCGGCGGTGAGCTCCGCCTCCTTCGCAGCCGCGCTCCGGCGCGCCTCGTCGAGGAGCTGGGTCAGCTGCCCGATCTCGGAGCGCGCGCTCGCGACCGTATCGGACAATCCACGCTCACGCGCCGAGGCCGCCTCGAGTTCCTCGGCCTGACGCGTCCGCTCCGCCTCGACCTCGGCGAGCCGGGCCGCCAGCCCGTCACCGCGGGCGACCTCGGAGTCGAGCCGCGCCGCGCGCTCGCGCGCTTGCGCCTCCAGCGCCTCGATGAAGCTCCCGCGTTCGGCGAGGCGCGCGTCGCGCTCCACAACGCCACGAGAGAGCGCCTCGCCCTCCGCGCGCACCGCGACGATCTCGGAGATGCGCCGCTCGAGCTCCGCTTCGGCCTCGGCGAGGTCGGAGGCCAGGTCCAGCTCGGCCGCGCGCGCCCGCTCCCGCTCGGCCACCAGCACCGCGTCGAGCTCGCGCGCCCGAGAGGTCGCCTCATCCAGCGCGTCGACGAGCCGAGCCTCGCGCCCGGCCGCCTCCGCCGACGCGCTCGCAGCCACCTCCGCCTGGCGGTCCAGCTGCGCCGAGAGCTCCGCTTCGCGCCGGGCCAGCTCACCTTGCAGCACCGCCTCGCGCTCCACCAGCGCGGCGCCTGCGGCCTCGATGTCGCCTTGCAGGGAGCCGATCTGCTGCAGGCGATCCTGCAGCTCGTGCGAGAGGTCGTCCTCGCGCGCACGCGCGGCGTCGCGGAAGCTCCGGTACTCGTCGTCGAGCAGCGCGAGGCGTCCCTCGCGGTCCGCGACGGCGGCCTCGCGCTCCTCGATCTGCCCCTGGAAAGCGGCCACCGACTCCCGGGCCGACTCGCGCGCGCCCTCGAGCTCGCGGCCCAGCGCGGCCAGGTCCGCCTCGAGCGCCGCGATGCGCGCGTCGCGCTCCGTCTCGGCCGCGAGCGCCCGAGCCTTCTCGGTCTCGAGCTCGGCCGCGGCGGCCGCGTCCCTGGCCTCGGCCTCGGCACCGCGTGCCTCGAGCTCTCGCGCAGCCGCAGCGGCGGCCTCGCTCGCGGCCTCCAGCTCGGCCTCGAGGGCGCGCCGGCCTGCGGCGGCCTCCTCCAGCTGCGACTCGTGGCGGCGCGCCGCCTCGGCGGCCTCCTCGCGCGCGGTGGCGAGCGCCTGCTCCACCCCGGCGAGCTCGGCCTCTCGCGCGGCGAGAGCCTCCTGCAGCTCCTGCTCCCGAGCGTCGAAGCGATTCGCCTCGGCGACAAGGCACTGCTCGAGCCGGCCGATCTCCCCACTGGCTCCGTCGAGCGCCCTCTTGCGCTGGACGAGGTCGTCCTCGCGTTGCCGCAGGTCGCGCTCGAGCTCGTGGATCCTGCGCTCGTTCCCGGCGACGACCTCGATGAGCTCCTTTTCCTGGCCGAACTTCTCGAGCAGGAGGCCCTCGATGGACGCACCGTGCTCGCGCTCTTTCTCGAGGAAGAAGTTGCGCGCGTCGGTGAGGCGCCGCAGCAGATCGTCGATCTGCATCCGGAGTCCCTGGAGCTCCACCTCCTTTTCGTGAAGGCGGTCGTCCACCTGGGCCAGGTCGCGCTCCCGGACGTCCCAGATCTCGGCCAGCCGGGCGATCTGTGCCTCGCGCGCCTTGAGGTCGTCGCGCAGCACCTGGAGCTTGCCCTCGGGTGTCGCGAGCAGCGCGCGCTGCGGCGACGGGCGCGGACGCCGGGACTCGGCGACGAGATCGGCCCTGCGCGAGGCGATGGTCTGGAACGTGCGGCCGAGGAACAGGCGGTCCTCGTCGGTGATGCCGCTGCGGCGGGTACGGCGCGGAACGGGCGGCGGGCCCCTCGATACCGGCCCGCTTCGCGGCTCCGCGCTGGCAAGGTCGGCACCAGGGATCGGCTCACCCGACCGCACCTCCATAACGGCACTGTCCTGGAGGATGGCGTCGTCGGCAGACTCGAACGGCTCGCTCATGACGAGCAGGTTGTGCACCAGCTGCGTCAACGCTGCGGTGTCGAGCGGCATCCCGAGATAGCCGTTCGCCGCCGCGGCAGTGCGAGCGTGCTCCGTGAGCGCTTCCTGGGACGCATCGGAGGAGAAGAGGACGACCGGCAGCGAGGCCCGCTCCCTTCGCAGCCGCGCGCAGAGCGAGAAACCGGAGAGGTCGGGCAGCTCGGCCCGCACCAGCACGAGATCAGGCCGACGTGTCGCGATCTCCCGCTCGGCGTCGGCGGCGCTCGGTGCGACGGCAGTGTGGTGCCCGTCGTCGCGGAAGAGGGACGCGATGGACAGCGCGAAGGCGTTGTCCGGCTCGACGATGAGGACGCGCTTGGGATCCATTCGCTCCAATCGGGGTCAGCCAGGGCGCCAGTGTAACCTTAGCCTCAGCTGCAATCCAGGCACCTGGGCTCCCCATTCGACCTCTCCCACCGTCGCCTCGCTCCGCCCCCGCGCCACATCAAGCAATACAAGCAAAATGTCCGAGAGCGCTGGGTCGCAACCGCCCTGGCGAGCGAGCGCCCCCACAAGGTCGCACACCGGGTGGGCAACCCCGCGCGCCGTCCTGGCGACGTCCCGCCCCTCCCGCCCCTCTTCATGAGGCGGCCACCGCCTCGGAGGGCTCCACCGAGAACTGGCTTTCAGCTCGCCACGCCGGCGACGATCTCCCGCAGCTTCGACCGCACCTTCGCCACGTCCGCCTCGTACTTGAGGACGAGGTCGAGCGTCTCCGAAACGAGCCCCTCGTCGAGCGTCTCCGCCCCGAGGATGGCGAGCGCGCGTACCCAGTCGAGCGTCTCCGCGATCGAGGGGGCCTTCTTGAGGTCGAGCTGGCGGAAGCTCGCGATGGCCGCCACGGCCTGCCGCGCCAACTCCTCGCACACATCAGGCGCACGAGCGCGCACGATGGCGAGCTCGCGCTCCTGCGTCGGATAGTCGATGTGGAGGTGCAGGCAGCGGCGACGGAGCGCGTCCGAGAGTTCGCGGGTGGCGTTGGAGGTGAGGACCACGCGCGGCGGTGTCCGAGCGCGGAACGTCCCGAGCTCCGGGATGCTGACCGCGTAGTCGGAGAGCACCTCGAGCAGGAAGGCCTCCAGCTCCGGATCGGCCTTGTCGATCTCGTCGACGAGCAGGAGGACCGGATCCTCGCTCATCACTGCCCGTAGAATGGGGCGGGGCAGGAGGAACCGTTCGCTGAAGAAGACGTTCCCCTCTCCCGCGATGCGATCCACGGCCTCGGAGAGGGTGCGCGCACCGCCGATGGCTTCGCCCAGCCGCTCCCGGAGGAGCTGGGTGTAGAGGAGTTGCTTCGCATACTCCCACTCGTAGAGCGCCTTGGCCTCGTCCAGGCCCTCGTAACACTGGAGCCGGATGAAGGTTCGGCCCGACGCGGTCGCGAGGGCACGGGCGAGCTCGGTCTTGCCCACACCGGCCGGCCCTTCGACCAGGATGGGTTTCTCCAGCCGCTCGGCGAGGAAGACCGCCATCGCGATCTCTCGCGAGGGGAGGTAGCCGGCCTGTGCCAGGCGAACCGACACCGCGTCCACGGAGTCGAACATATGCGCCATATAGTTGCTCGGCCCCCATCGGCCCCTATTCCTGTTCTGTCGCGAGCGGGTCGGCCAGAACCCGTGTCTCTCGAATGACCCAGGTTTTACAGCCTCGTCCCAGGCGTGAATCATCCAAGTGGGCGATATTCTTGAATGCCGACCTCACTGTAACGAGGCACGCAAATTGAAGTACCGGCATCACGAGTCCTGCCGGAGACCGTCCAAGGAACCCTGTCTCGAAGCTCCAGCCTCAAGACTCGATTCGCAGGGTTCCAGCTCCAGAGTCTCGCCAAAACCGATCGTGGACGGACGATCGATTCCCCCCACCGCAGGGATCCCCACGGGGCAAACTGCGGATTCCAAGAGGGCGCCGCGCGCCCAGAGCTGATGAGGCCGCGAAAGCGGCCTCTCGCTTTTTCTGGATCCTGGAGTGCGCTGCGGCGGGGCACGAGGTCCCGCCTTACAACCAACTACGCGGCTCGCCGCTCTGCGGCGGCGCTGGCGCTCGTGACCACGCCACCTGAGTCCTTGGCGTCTTTGAGCTTGGCGGAGGTCTGCCCGGAGGGCAGCGCCAGGGCAGCACCGAGCGCTGCCAGCCGGAGCCCAGCCGAGCCGGCGAAGAGGAGGCGCAGCGGCATCTGCACGGACGCGACGTCGGCGAGGGCGCCGCCGAGCGCCGAGGTGACCGCGAAGGCAGCTCCCCCGGCCACCGCGACAGCGGCGAGGTAGAAGGGACGTTCGCGCTCCGGTGCCACCGAGAGCGGCAGCGCGAAGTTCGCGACACCGTGGCCTCCGAAGAGGAGACCGCCCACCGCCGTCTCGATGACGAGCGGCCAGAATACTCCGGGGCCCGAGGCGATCCATGCGAGCGGCGAGAGTGCGAGACCGCCGGTGCAGACGACGAGGACGCGCTTCGGCCCCAGCCGGTCCACGGCGCGCCCCCAGGAGGAGGCGCTCGCGATCTTGGTCAACGCGAGCCCGGCACCCTGCGCCGCGAAAAGCGCGTAGCCCGTTCCGAGGTCCCGCAGGAGGTAGAGGCCGAAGAAGGGCGCGGAGAGGCCACAGGCACCGTTCCAGGCGATAGCGTAAGCCACCACGCGTCGCGCCCGCGGGTCGGCGAGCGGCCGCCGGATGGCGCATAGAGCCCATCGGATCGGCTCGCGCCGCGCCGGCCGAGCG
>MEMX01000125.1:21295-24141 GCA_001768075.1 Anaeromyxobacter sp. RBG_16_69_14
GAGGAGGGCCAGTATCTGTAGTGCCGGCCCTGCCCCGGCGGCGCGCTGGCCGCGGTCGAGGGCCAGACCGGCCGCGAGCGCGCACAGGCCGCCTGCCAGCGCGCAGAGCGCGGTGCGTCGCCCGAAGTACCGGCCGCGCACCCTCGCCGGCACCATCTCGCCCATCCAGGCGTTCCAGGCATTGTTCGCCACGATGCCGAGGCCGTGGTGGGTGGCGGCCACGGCGAGCAGGAGCACCTGCCGACCGTCCGGGCCGAGCGGAAGGAACGGCAACAGGACCAGCGGCAGGAAGGCCTGGCGCGACATCGCGATGCAGACGAGGGCGGTCCGCCGGTGGCCGAAGCGCGCGGTGAGGAAGGCGCCTGCCACCTGGAGCATCTGCGCCACCACCGGCAACGCTCCGACCATACCGACGAGCTTGGCGCTCATCCCGAGGTGGAGCGCCCAGCCGGTGAGCGCGGCGCCCCCGCAGCAGGCGCCAACGATCTCCGCCGCGGCACCTTCTGCAGTGCAGGATGCGAGGGAGCGGCGGAGGATGGAGCGGCGGGGAGGGGCCACGAGAAGGACCCCACCGAACCTAGCAGCCGTGTCACCGCGTCCTCAACGTGAGGGCGGGCAAGGAAGTGTGTGTTCACCTTCGCAGGTCGATGCGCACGTGGAGCGGCCCTCCCTCGACATCTCCCACGGCCACGAAGGTGCCCGTCTGGTCGCGCGTGAAGTGGAGGGTGACGCGCACCGCCCCGATCCGCAGCCTCGAGAGGGTGAGGTGGTCGAGCCACTCCGGCAGCGCCGGCGACGCGATATGCAGCGTGCGCCGCGGAGCATCGGGGAAGAGACCCAGGCAGGCGCGCAGGAGGAGGAACAGGGAGCCGCTCGCCCACGCCTGCGGCGAGCAGGCGACGGGGTAATGGACGGGGAACTGCCCTGCGTGTCGATCGAGGCCGCAGAAGAGCTCGGGCAGGCGCAGGTGACGGAATTGCTGGGCCGCCGCCCAGAGCCCTTCGAGGACGCGCCCCGCTGAGCGCGTCATGCCGTAGTGGGCCATGCCCATCGCGGCCAGGGCGTTGTCGTGAGGCCAGACCGTGCCGTTGTGGTAGCTGAGCGGGTTGTAGGCGGGCTGCCCCTTCGCCAGCGTGCGGATGCCCCAGCCGCTCCACATCGGCGAGGACAGCAGGGTCGCCACCACCTTCTGCGCCCGCGCATCGCTGACCGCGCGCGAGAAGAGCAGGTGGCCGGGGTTGGAGGCGACCACGTCGACCTGGCGCTTCTCCCGGTCGAGCGCGATGGCGAAGGCGCCCTTCGCCTCCATCCAGAAGCGCTCGTCGATGCGCCGCACGAGCGCGCGCGCATCGGCGAGGAGGCGCGCCGCCTCGTCGTGACGCCCCAGGCGCCGGTAGATGCGCGCCATCCTGCGGCGCGCGTCCACCGCGTACCCTTGCGCCTCGAGCAGCGCCACCGGCGGGTCGGCCGGTGTGCCGCTCGCGAACGGCACGCCGTCGTGGCTGTCCTTCCAGCCCTGGTTGCGAAGGCCCTTCCGCGTGCGCCGCTCGTACTCGAGAAACCCATCGCCGTCGCGATCGCCGAAGCGCTCGATCCACTGCAGCGCGCGTTCGGCGGGTGGGAGAAGCTCCTCCAGCGCCGCGCGGTCGTCCGTCCACTGCAAGTACTCGGAGAGGAGAACGATGAAGAGCGGTGTCGCGTCCACCGAGCCGTAGTACGGCGTGTGCGGCACCTCGCCCGCGGCCGCCATCTCGCCGAAACGCACCTCGTGCGGGATCTTGCCAGGCTCCGCGTCGCACTCCGGATCGTCCTTCCTGGCCTGCAGCCGCGCCAGGAACTGGAGCGCATGCCTGGCCACCTCGGGGGTCGTGAGGAGCGCCTCGAAGCCGGTGATGAGCGCGTCCCGGCCGAAGGGGCACGTATACCAGGGGATGCCAGCGGAGATGACGGGCTGGCCTCCGTGATGGACCTCGAGAGCCTTGAGATCCGCCACCGCCTGAGCGAGCGCCTGGTCGAACATCTCGTGGCTCGACTGGAAGCCCGTGCAGCGCTCCGCCCACTCGGTGTAGGCGCGACCGTTCTCGAAGGCGCGGGCCTCGAAAGGCTTGCCTGCGGCGCGCGTCGCGTCGTCCACGCCGGCGAACACGCTGAAGGCGATCTCGCCCGACTCGCCCGGCGCGAGGTGGAACACCACGCGCGCGCCGCTCCCCTCGAACCGCTCCACGCGAACCGCCGCACCGTCCCCCGCTTCGAGTCGGATCTCGGTCAGGTAGTCGCGCCCGTCCAGCCCGCAGTAGCGCAGCAGCACTCTTCGTTCCCCCACCTCCGGGGCGCGGTAGCGGCCCCGCTTCGGCCGGCGCGCGCCGCGAGTCTCGAAGACGTCGGCGAAATCGGCCGCCCACTCCAGCTCGATCCACTGGTCGATCGGCCTGCCCTGGAAGTTGGTGAGGACGAATCGGTCCACGAAGACGTCGTCGATGAGCTGATCGCGGCGCAGGTGGACGTAGTTCACGGGCTCCTTGCCGAGCAGGTCGCCCTCGTGCAAACCGGTCAGGGTGAAGTCGATCTGCGAGACGTAGTCCGTGGACACCTGCGTCGAGAGGCAGAGCGGGGGGCCGCCTTGCACCAGCATGCGCCAGCCCGAGACATGGCGGGTGTCGCTGAGGAACAGCCCGAGGTCGCGCGAGCCTGCGGGCGAGACGTCGCCCAGGCGATTCGCGACGAGGAACAGGTTGCCCTGCTTCAAGACGAGCTTGTCGACACCGGTCGCCTGGGGCTGCTGCGAGGGATCCGCGTAGCCGAAGAGCTCCCGTGGGTCGGTGAAACCCGGCGTCCGATCGGACGCT
>MEMX01000125.1:24147-40230 GCA_001768075.1 Anaeromyxobacter sp. RBG_16_69_14
CCGCTATCCCGCGTAGCTCGACTCCTCGGCGCCGCCCGCCAGGATTCCGGCTCCTGCGATGGCGCGCGCGTACACCCGTTCGTAGTCGCGCACCATGCGCCTCGACGAGAAGCGGGCCGCAGCGCGCCGCCGGCACCCGGCCCGATCAAAGCGATCGAGCTGCGCCAGGACGGCAGCCATCTCGTGCTCGTCCTCCACCAGGAACCCGGTCGTCCCCTCGTCGACGACCTCTGGCGCCGCACCGCGGGAGTAGGCGATGACGGGCGTGCCGCACAGCATCGCCTCGATCATCACCAGCCCGAACGGTTCCTCCCAGCGCAGCGGCATGAGCAGGGCCCGCGCGCCGCCGAGGAACCGTGCCTTGCGCGCGCCCCCCGTCTCCCCGAGGTGCAGGACGCCCGGCTGTGTCAGGGCGCTCGCCATCACCGCCATCCAGTCGGGCGTCGCATCGACGGGGTGGACCTCGCCCGCGATCCTGATGGAGATTCCCACCGCGCGGGCGGCGGCGATGGCGAGCTCCGGTGCTTTGCACGGCGCGAGCCGCCCGAGGAACGCAGCGTAGTCGCCATCCCCGCGGCCGAGCGGATAGCTCCGTGGATCCAGGCCGTGGTGGACAATCTGGCAGTCGAGCTGGGGCTCGAGCTGGGCCTGCCGGGCCGAGATGGCCACATAGAGGACGTCTCTTCGACGGAGGTAGACCTCGGTGAGCTGATCGTAGTGGGCGTGGTGGAGCGTGTACACGCAGGGGGCCCCGATCCCCTCTGCGAAGGAGACCATGGAGGGCGTGTGCGCGTGGACGACGTCGAAGTGCTCGCGAGCGATGGCGCGCGCGGCGTGCCTGCAGTGAACCACCTCCGCCTGGGGATCGGGCGGCCAGACGGGCGCCGGGTAGACGAAGCGAAGGTCCGGAGCGCGCGAGTCGCCGGTGGCGAAGAGGGTGACGTGGTGCCCGGCCGCGGTGAGCCCGCGTACCAGCTCGTGAACCACGAGCTCCGTTCCCCCGTAGCCCCGCGGCGGCACAGCCACGAAGGGAGGCGAGACAAGCGCGATCTTCACATGGACAAGGTAACTACGCAAACCGGCCTGTCACGCGGCGGCGTGGCGCACGCAGCGGCTCGTTCACCGCGGGCAAGCGCCCGCGCGGATGCTACCCTGCGGGGCGAGGCCCCGGAACGAAGTACACGCACGGGCCGGCCCACCAGGTCCAGGCAAGTCTCCGAAGCCGGCACGCGCGGATCCGGGGGGGATTGGGGGCGCGGGCGCCGATCGGGTTAGACTTGCCGCCATGGAAGGACAGACCCCAGGACCGCTCAGCGAGGAGATGTTCCACTCCTTCCTCCAGCTTGCCGTGAAGAGGCAGGCGAGCGACGTCCATTTCGAGGTCGGATACCCGCCCACCTACCGCGTGTTCGGGGAACTCCTCGCGGCGAAGTACCCGGCGCTGACCCGGGACGACACCGAGGCCATCGCCAACTTCGTGCTCCAGGCGCCCGGGTCGGGGTTCACTCCGCTCGACTTCCGCGAAGTGGACCGGAGCTATTCGCTTCCGGGAGTGAGCCGGTACCGGGCCTCGATCTTCAAGCAGCGCGGGAGCTGGGGGGCGGTGATGCGCACCATCCCGTTCGCCATCCCCGACGTCGCCTCACTGAACCTGCCCCCGGTGGTCCAGACCATTGCCGAGGCGCGGCGAGGGCTCGTGCTCGTCACGGGCGCGACCGGCAACGGCAAGTCCACCACCATCGCGGCCATCATCAACCACATCATCCAGCAGGAGCGCCTCCACGTGGTAGCGGTGGAGGACCCCATCGAGTTCATCTTCCAGGCTGGCAAAGGGCTCGTCATCCAGCGCGAAGTGGGCGCCGACACGGCGAGTTACTCCGACGCGCTGCGCGCCGCCCTGCGCCAGGACCCCGACGTGATCATGGTAGGCGAGTTGCGTGACGGCGAGGCGGCGGACATATGCCTCAAGGCCGCGGAGACCGGCCACCTCGTCATCACCTCGCTCCACACGCCGGACGTGGTCCGCTCCATCGGCCGCGTGGTCGGGCTCTTCCCGTCCGACGAGCAGGAGACGGTGCGGGAACGCCTCGCCGACAACCTGCAAGCGGTCGTCTCGCTGCGCCTGCTCATGCGCGCCGACGGGGCCGGCCTCATCCCGGCGGTGGAGGCGCTCCTGGCCACATCGACGGTGCGTGAAGCGATCCGCGAGGGCGGCTCCCGCGTGCAGGAGCTCAAGAACTACATGGAGACGGCGGGCGCAGATCTCGGGATGAACAGCTTCGACCAGTACCTCTACCGCCTGCACGAGGCGAAGCGCATCTCCCTGGACACGGCGCTCGGCAACGCCACCCACCGAGCCGATCTGGAGAGGCGCATCCTCATCGAGACCGGAGGTCGAGGCGCGTGACGATGCCCGCGGGCGGCCAGGTCGCATCGCGGGCTCTCGTCGTCGGCCAGGACTCCGACGTCTGCGCCACGCTCCACCTGCACCTCGATCGCGCGGGGTGGGTGCTTTTCTGCCTGCCCTCCCCGGAGCTGCTCGAGTCGATGCTGCGAGCGGTGGCCCCGCACGCCATCGTGCTGGTGCTGCCGGCCCAGCCCGACGCCACCTGGGGCGGCGCGCTCACGGCAGCCGCCGGCGCCGCGCGCGTGGGGGTGCGCGTCGTGTTGGTCGCACCGTCACGCGACGTCGTCGAGCCGCTCGCCGCGGTCGCCGGCGCCGAGCGCGCGCTGGCGCGAGCCGAGGTGCTGTCGCGCCCGCTCTCGGTTCTCGAGCGCGTGTCGGGGTTGGGCGTCACCGCGCCGCGCATCCCGGCCGCACCCGCCGTGCCGCCGCTGCCGCCGACCCCTCCGACTCCGCCGGCGCCCATCGCCACCTCGGCGCTCGCCGACGTGGGCGCGCTGCCGTCCGCCCGCGGCGCGCGGGCGAACGTGGATCTCATGAAGCTCATCGACGAGGAGCTCATCGACGAGCCGAGGAACCGCCCCAAGGTGACTCGCGTCGAGGTGAACGTCAGCCTCGTCTCGGAGCACAACTTCTACGTCGGGCAAACCCGGCGAGTGGACTCCGGCGGCGTCTTCATCTCCACCATGCTGCCGCCGCCGACCGGCACGCGCCTCGAGATTCGCCTCGGCCTCGCCGACGGCCGCAGGCTGGACCTCGAGGGCGAGGTCGTCTTCATCCGCGAGAAGAGCGCCATCAGCGGAAGGCAGCCTGCCGGCTGCGGCGTGAAGCTGTTCAGCCTGCCAGGCTGGGCCATCGACGCCATCGACCGGTTCCTGCTGGCGCGGCCGCCCATCGTGTACGTGCCGAGGTGACGCGACAGGAGGCAAAGCCTAGTCGTCCACCACCCGATCGGTCCGCCGCACGCCAAGCAGGAATGCCTCGATGAAGGGGTCCAGATCGCCGTCGAGGACGTCGTCCACCTTGCCGGTCTCTATCCCGGTGCGGAGGTCCTTGACCAGCCGATACGGAGCCATGACGTAGCTCCGGATCTGCGATCCGAAGTTGATGTCCTTCTTGGCAGCCTCCTGCGCGTCGAGCACGACCTGGCGCTTCTTCTCCTCGTAGTCGTAGAGCCGCGAGCGCAGGATCTTCCAGGCCATCGATCGGTTCTTCTGCTGGCTTCGCTCGTTCTGCATCGCCACCACGATGCCGGTCGGGAGGTGAGTGAGGCGGACGGCAGAGTCGGTCTTGTTCACCTTCTGACCACCGGCGCCGGACGAACGGTAGGTGTCTATGCGGACGTCGGCCTCCTTGACGTCGATGACGATGTCGTCGTCGATCTCGGGCATCACGTCCACGGCCGCGAAGCTGGTCTGGCGGCGCGCGGCTGCGTCGAAGGGGCTCATGCGCACGAGCCGGTGCACCCCTCGCTCGGCCTTCAGGAACCCGTAGGCGTACTCGCCACGCGCGAAGAACGAGGCCGAGGAGATACCCGCCTCCTCGCCTGCCACCAGATCGGCCGGCTCGACGTCCCAGCCCTTCCGCTCGGAATAGCGCGTGTACATCCGGTAGAGCATGGCGGCCCAGTCCATCGCCTCGGTCCCGCCGGCGCCGCTCTTGACCTCGACGATCGCGTTGGCCCGGTCGTGCGGGCCCGCCAGCATGCGCTCGAACTCGAGCGTCTCCACGTGCCGCTCGAGTTCGGCCGCGTGCTGCGCCGCCTCGACGAGCGTCGCGTCGTCGCGGGCTTCCTCGGCAAGCTCGTGCAGCGCGCGGGCGTCCTCGAGGGCGCACCAGGCGCGGTCGAAGCCGGCGACGCGCGTCTCGAGCTGGGCCTTCTCCTTCAGCAGCCCCTGCGCGCGGGCGTTGTCGCTCCAGAACCCGGAGTCCTCGGAGATGCGTCTGATCTCCGCGGCGCGCGTGCGCTTGCGCTCGACGTCAAAGCGACCCCCGGAGGGCATCGAGGCGCTTCGCGAGGTCGGACAATAGATCAGTGGTCGGCGCGGCCATGGCTACCCGGTTACTCCTTCTCGCGGACGCGGCGCCCGCGGAGCGCGAACGCCAGCGCGATCGCACCGTAGGCGCTCGCGACTCCCGCAAAGAGGTCGCCGAATGTAGTGTAGAGGGTGCGCCCGCGCAAGCGCGCCACCTGTCCGACGAGCAGGCGCGGCGGCTCCTCCGGATCGGGTGCCAGATCGAGATCGACGGGACCGACAGGGAGGGCCCCCGGCTGCAGCTCGCCCGTAGGGTCGATCAAGGCGGTCACGCCCGCATAGGCGGGCCGCACGACCGCCTTCCCCGCCTCGATGGCTCGCATGCGCACGATGGCGAGGAACTGGTAAGGCCCCGAGGAGTAGCCGTACCAGGCGTCGTTGGTGGGGTTGAGCAGGATCTCCGGCTCCTGCATCGCGTAGGCAACGTTCACCTCGGGGAAGATGGCGTCGAAGCAGATCATGGGCGCGAGGCGCGTTGCAGGCGGGAATGCCAATCCTTCTGGCCCTTCCGGGGAGATGGGCGGGGTCGCAGTCGAGGTCAGGGCACCGGGTTCCGATGAGATCCCCTCTCCCCCGTCGGGCCTTCCAGGGAGAGGGGGGACATCCGCCGGGCTCTTCCGTGGCAAGCCCGGGGAGACAGGCGGGGCCACGGCCTCGGACGCGGTCGGCGTGAACTCGAGGACTTTCAGCTCGCTGCCCGGCCTCTGCGGGACCATCTCGGGGACGACCGACCGCAGGAAGTGACCCAGAAATGGCTGCAGCGGCACGTACTCGCCGAACGGCACGAGGTGGTGCTTCGCGTAGCGATCGAGCACGGTCAGGTCGGGCCGCAGGAGGAAGACGCTGTTCGCGCCCTCCGCCTCGGTCCGGCCGTCGGCCGCGATCCGCTGGGAGTAGGTGCCGGCGCCGAGCAGCAGGTGCGCGCGCGTGAGACGAGGCAGGCCGATACGCCGATCGTCGAAGCTGGCGAGGTTCGGAGGCAGGAGGTACGGATAGGCGGCCTCGGGCCAGGCGATGAGGTCCACGCCGCGGCGATCGGCCTCCAGCGTGAGGGGGACGTAGCGGCGCAGGATGTCGGCGGCGTAGCTCGAGGCCTGGTTCTTCACCGACTGGTTCACGTTGCCCTGCACGAGCGCAACCGTGAGCTTCGGCGCCGCCGCGATACGCGCCCGCACCGCCGAGAGGTGCGCCTCACCGTAGCCCGCCACCAGCGCGAGCAGCCCCGCCGTAGCGGCGACGAGTCGCCACGGGAGCGGCTCGCGATCCGCGCGCGCGCGGAGCGACGCGTGCACCACGCAGTTCACCAGCACCACCAGCGCCGCCACCCCGTAGACGCCGGTGAGCGAGGCCAGCTGGGCCACTGCGGGATGGCGCGCCTGCACGTAGCCGAGGTTGCCCCAGGGAAAGCCCGTGAACAGGTAGTTGCGCGAGAGCTCGGACGCCACCCAGACGGCCGGCAGGTGCATCCAGAACGGCCAGCCCAGACGCTGGCGGATGGTCCACGAAGCGAGGAACGCTGCCGCCCAGTGCGCCGCCATGTAGAGGACGAGGAAGGTGAGCCCGAGGAGCGCGATGGGGAACGGCACGCCACCGAAAGAGGTCATGGCGTGGTTCACCCACCAGATGGCTCCGTAGAAGTAGGCGAGCCCCGCGAGCAGGCCGAGCGCGAGCGCCACCCGCCACGTGCGCGCGCGGTCGAGCGCGAAGAGTGCCGGCGCGAGCGCGACCCACGCGATCAGCTCCAGATACCCGGCAGGATCGAGCTCGCGCAGGGAGATCCAGGGGATCGCCTGCGGGAGGGTGAGGGCCATCAGGAGGCCCGAAACGATGGCGAGGGGGACGGCGCGCTTCATCCCTACCTCGACGTAGACCGAGACCCCGCCAGACTCGCCTCTCGCCACTCCTCGTGCTCACCCTCCGCACGCCTTCTCCTCGAAGGGGGCGACGCGGCCGAGCGCCGCCTTCCAGGCTGCGCGCCCGTCAGCATACCCTCCCCCACCAGCGCATCCTCCTTCGCCGCCATCAGGCTCGCATCCTCCGCCCGCTGGTGGTCGTAGCCGACGAGGTGCAAGAGGCCGTGCGCGAGATAGCGATCGAGCTCGGCGCCGACTGCCCTCCCATCGCGCCGCGCCACACGCGTCGCGGTGTCGAGCGAGATCACGATGTCGCCGAGCAGCGGGTGAGGTAGATGACGTCCAGATCTTCGGTCCTCGAGCAGGGGGAACGTCGGCTCCCCCCCGCGCCGCCCAGCCGAAATCGTCGCGCGGCTCGACGACTTGGGTCCTGCGGGCTCCGCAGCTGGCGGACCGCGGTTCGGCTCCGTCAGCGGAAACGAGAGCACGTCGGTCGGGCGATCCTTCCCGCGCCATGTCCGGTTGAGCCGCCGCACGGCTGCGTCCCCCACCACCAGGATCGAGACCTCCGCGTCCTCACGGCCGAGGGCGGCCAGGTAGCGGCAGGCGCGCTGCCGCAGACGGCGCGCGACCGCGGAGCCGCGTGCGTGCTCGCTCCGAACGTGCACGGTCACGGCCGACGGCGCTCCCCGGTGAGGAGCTGGAGCTGGGGAACGGCCGGCTCGGGCGCCGAGCCGGCCGAGCGCGCCGGATACTCCGGTCGCACGTGGTAGACCGCCTCGAGGGCCCTGACCATGGAGCCCGCGATCGCCTTGAGATCCTTGAGCGTGAGCTCGCACTCGTCGAGCTGCCCTTCGCTGAAGATCTCGTTGATGCGCTTCTGGACGAGATCGCGCAGCCGCTCGGTGGAAGCCTCGGGCAACGAGCGCGCGGAGGCCTCGCACGCGTCGGCGATCATGACCAGCGCCGTCTCGCGGGTCTGCGGCTTCGGCCCCGCATACCGAAAGACCTCGTCGTCGAGGGCGCTCGCCTCCCCCCCGTCCTCGTACCCGCGCTGCTTGGCCCTCGCCCAGAAAAACGAGACGAGACGCGTCCCGTGGTGCTGTGGGATCGCGGCGGCCACGGCACGCGGGAGCCTCCAGTGGCGCGCGAGCTCTACACCATCCGTGACATGGCGCTTCACGATGAGCGCGCTCATGGAGGGCGCGAGCCCTTCATGGCGGCTCTCGGTGCGCTGATTCTCCGAGAAGTAGAGTGGATTCCGGATCTTGCCGAGGTCGTGGTAGTAGGCGCAGACCCGCGCCAGCAGGGGGTTGGCGCCGATGGCCTCCGCGGCCGCCTCCACCAGGGAGCCCATGATCACCGAGTGGTGGTACGTGCCGGGCGCCTGGACGATGAGGTCCTTCAGGGCGGGGTGGTTGAGATTCGCGAGCTCGAGCAGCTTGAGATCGGTGAGGTAGCCGAAGGTCCACTCGACCAGCGGCAGGATCCCCACCGTGAACACCGGCAAGAGCACCCCCCCCGCCACCGCGGCGGCTAGCACCGGGGCGAGCGCGTGGTCGAATCCACGACCGGTGAAAAGCTGCGTCGCGAGGGCGAGGAGCGATCCCAGCGCACCTACCGCCGCTCCCACCTTGAACAGTCCGGCCCGATCGCGCGTCCGCGCGATCAGGCCCGACGCCATCACGGAGGTCAGCGTCGCGTGCAGCCCGAAGAAGAGCGAGTTGGCCGCTATGAGACCCACCAGGCCACCGCTCCCGACCGCGAAGAGCAGGGCCACCTCCGCCGAGAGCACGCTCCGGATTACGGCCGCCCCCACGGCGAACGGCACCAGGTAGAAGAACGCCTCCTGCGAGACGTTCGGGAAGCGGTCGTGGAGGGCGTCCCCGACCGCCAGCCCCGCCGCCGCCACCCCTGCGCTCGCCAGCATCGCCACGGCGAACAGCACCGCGTCCTTCCGCGTCGGCCGGGAACCCGGCACGTTGCGCTGCGAGTGGAGCCAGAGGAGCAGCATCAGCACCGCCACCAGGGTGCCCGCGCCGAAGCGGACCAGGACCACGTCGCGCCCCCGCACCTGCTGGCGGATGCCGCGGAACACGAGCAGGTGCCGCTTGTCGATCACCTCCCCGTCGCCGACGATCTTCTCTCCTCCCTTCACGTGCACGACGACCGGCTTCACCCTGTCGGCGGCGTTGCGCTGCCGGAGCGCCGTCTCGGCCGGGTCGAAGACGAGCGTGGGGCGGGTCAGCGCCACCGCGAGGTGCTCCAGCGCGGCCCGTTGCGGCGCGGGGATGCTGGCCGGGAGAGCCGCGGCCGCGCGCTCCACGTCGGCGCGGGCGTCCTCGAGGCTACGGACCGGTCCGAGCTCGACGATCGTGCGCTCCCCCTGAGGCGCGCCACCACGGATAGTGCGCGCGACCATCCCCCGCTCACGAGCCGTCGCGAGTCGCCATCGGTCCAGGACGACCTTCCCGGACAGTCCATGGGCCGCGAGCACGACCAGCTCAGCCTCCAGCACCTCCGCGAAATGTCCGTCTGCGAGCTCCAGCAGGTCGGCGTCGCTCACCCGCACGCCCATGCGCGCCTCGAACGCGCTGCGCTGCGAGCGCGAGGACGTGCGGACGTCGCCGGGTCCGCGCCGCGCGCCTGCGAGCGAATCGCGCGCGAAGCGGAAGGCATCCCGGATCCGGCCGGCCGCCTCCTCGGCCGCTCCTTCGTCCCAGTCGAAGACCGGCAGCTCCGCCGCCGCCGCCGCATCGCGCAGCTCACGCGTCGCGTCCGGATCCGAGACGTCGAAGTCGTGTGGCGCCTTGAAGTTGCCGAGCGCGGGGGTGCCGAGCGCGTCGTCGCCTGGCGTGCGCTGCGTGAAACGGCCCGGGGTGAGAAGCCACGCCGACCCCCCCGCCACGGCGAGGACGAGCGTCAGCGCCAGGCCGCCAGCGCTCAGGCCGCCCGAGGGGGAACGCGCGAGGAGTCGCGCGAGCAACCCGCGCGCCCTCTGCGAAGGATCTTCAGGGGTCACGGGACATGAGCGTTGCACCCGATCGGTCGAAACGCAACGGGCTTGAGGGGCCTTCCGGGCCCGTCGACGCTACCACCCACGTGCCGGTGAGCCGGATGAGCCCACTGGCACCCATTTCGTGCGAATGTCGTTGGGCGACGGAAGAAACGCAAGAGAATACTTACTGATCAAGACTCGCCTTTCGCCCTTTTTCGTGCTCACCCGCCGCTCCAGATTCGTGTTTCGTCCTTGGTCTTGGGGCGAGTCGGGCTGGCAGCCTCCGTCATGCGTCGTTGCCATCGGGCGGGCGAGCCGCGGCGCGCACCGCGTCCCTCGGAGCCCGTTCCTCGGCCTTCGCCTTGCGCTCTGCGTCGAAGGCATCGTAGGCGCGCACGACCTCCTGGACGAGGGGGTGGCGCACGACGTCCACCTCGCTGAACGAGCAGAACGCGATGCCCTCGATGCCACGCAGCACCTTCTGCACCTCGAGGAGCCCGCTGGCGCGGCCGGATGGCAGGTCCACCTGCGTCACGTCGCCGGTGATGACCGCCCTCGAGCCGTAGCCGAGGCGCGTCAGGAACATCTTCATCTGCTCGGAGGTGGTGTTCTGAGCCTCGTCCAGGATCACGAAGGAGTCGTTGAGCGTGCGGCCACGCATGAAGGCGAGGGGCGCGACCTCCACCGTGCCGCGCTCGATGAAGGCCGAGGCCTTCTCGTAGTCAACCATGTCGAAGAGCGCGTCGTGGAGCGGCCGTAGGTACGGATTCACCTTCTCGGCGATGTCGCCGGGCAGGAAGCCGAGCTTCTCTCCCGCCTCCACCGCGGGTCGGCAGAGCACGATGCGCTTCACCTTACGTTCTATGAGAGACGCGACCGCCATGGCCATGGCGAGGTACGTCTTGCCGGTGCCGGCCGGGCCGATTCCGAAGACGATGTCGTTGTCGCGAATGGCCTGGACGTACCGCTTCTGGCCAAGGCCCTTGGGCGTGATGACCCGGTGACGCGCCGAGACGTAGACCGTGTCGCCGAAGATCTCCTTCAGTGGCACGCTCTGCCCTGCGAGCTTGGTCGCCTGGTCCACGTCCTCGAGGTAGAGCGGATAACCCGAGACGACGAGGTCGTAGAGCTCACGGACCAGCACCTCCGCCTGCTTGACGCGCTCTCCGTCTGGCCCCGACAAGACTATCTGCCCGCCGCGCGACCCCACCTGCACTCCCAGGCGCCGCTCGATGAGCTTCAGGTGCTCGTTGTGCGCCCCGCAGAGGGACCGAACGTTGTCGTTGTCGTCGAAGTCGAGGCGGCTGGTCTTCAGAGAGGGCGCAACGTGGGTCAAGTGGCCTCCTGCGAGGGGCACTCGGCCACCCCGCGGTCGCAGACCATAACCCGGCCGTCGCAGCGCCACCTTCCTTTCGGGCCTTTCGGGGCGCCCGGGCGTTCTTGCGGGCCACAGGCCGACCCTACTCTACGGAAGAGGCGGCAGCAGCACGAAGCCGCCCTCCGCCTTGCGTCTGTAGTGGTAAGCGTCCAGGAACGGGTACCGCAGCTCCGCCTGCTCCACCAGACCAGCCTCGACCAGGTCTTTCAGACCGCCAGGGTACTCGCCATGCTCGAGGCGCCACACCTCCAGGGCACGGTGCAGGCGCGAGAGCTGATAGCGGGCGAGGAATCTCTGGGCAGCGCGGTCCGTCAGGTCTGGACCGCCGCTGCTGGCGAGGCCGCGCTCGGTCGCGAGCCATGCCAGGCCGGCGAGGATCGCCGCCAGCGCGATGGTGGCCGCGAGCCTTGCCGACCCCTGTCGCAGCCGCTCCCGCCAGCCGCGCGCATAGGCTTCCACGCCGGCCACGGCCGAGCGCCGCGGCGGCGCGACGGGTAGCAGCAGCTGGAGGTTCGTGAGCGTGAGGAGCGCCTTGCAGGTCTCGAACTCGCCCAGGCGGGAGAGGTCGACGATGCGCTCCATCGTGCAACCGGGCTCCGCGAGCGCAAAGACCCGCCGCTCGTTCGGGCCGAGGCCAGGGTCGCCTCGGCCCTCATCGGGGAGCTCTCCGATGCGGAGGAAGGTCATGGCTGGCGAGCTGATCTTGCGCCGCACCGCTGGCCACTCGTCGACCTGGCGGAACCCCTCCATGAGCACCGACTCGGCCCGGAGCGGCGTCATCGTCGAACGGTCCCACTCGACCGCGCCGGCCTCGAACTCGTAGGTGCCGGTCTTCCAGGCGAAGAGCCGGTAGATGGTCTCCGTCGTCTGGAGCGCCGTCATTTCCTTCAGATCCTGCTTCGACACGAGCTGCATATCGACTAGGATGTCGCCCAGCCGGCGCAAGGTGCGGCTCTGCGCGGCGAGGGCACGCTCCAGATCTGCGCGCGTGATGAGCTGCGCGCGCACCATCATGGCTCCGAGCCGCTCCCTGTGGTTACGAGCGGCGTATTCGGCGGAGACGACGCAGCCGTCCGCCATCAGGATGTGGATCTCCTCCTCGCGACTCGAGAGGTGCAGCACGCCGCTCTTCGCCTGCTGACCGATCAGCTGCAGGATCTCGGCGATGCCAAAGTCCTTGAGCGTGCCTGTGAGGGCCATGGCCGACCAGCTCCGGGCTTCAGTGGTGGTTCAGACTACGGGCTACGGGCTTCGGGCTACGGGTAGTTTGGGAATGGCGGAGCACGACTCATCGCTCTCGTCCTCGCGTCCGCCTGAAGAGGTCCCGTACCGCGACCACCCATACGAGGAGCGCCAGCGGTACCGCGATCGCCAGCTTACCCATCGCTGCCCAGGTCGGTGGATGAGGCGGGGGGACGAGCCCGCGCCAGGACACCGCCACTGCCGCCAGGAAGACGAGCACGAGCATCACCACCGCCCCGCGCGCAGCGTCGCCGCGCCACAGGTGGCCAGCGCCGCCACCGACGAGCGCCAGCCCGCGAGCTACTTGCCGCCGGATCCGCGCGTGCCGGCGCACCTGCGCCTCCTTGCGCAGGCGGTCGCGCGCATCGACGACGCCCTTCTTCACGAAGACGTTCACGCACTGCCCGCATAGTCCATCGGCGGCGCCTCCGCAGCGCTGACACGCGGGGCGGCCGCAGCGCTCGCAGGCGGCGCTCGGGGCGAGGCGGCGCCGCACGAGCGCGGCGGGCCAGAGGGCGAGCGCGATCGCGAGCGGGGCCCATGGCCAGGACGAGCGTGGGAGAGGGCCGGCCAGCCACGCCAGCACGGCGTCACCCACCGCGCGCGGCGCGTCGTCGGCGGCGAGGGGACCTATCTCCCACGCCGGCACCGGCACGTCGACGAGCCAGCGGTTGGCGCGGAAGTCCTCGTCCGAGCCGTATCGCTCGATGAGCGCCGGGTCCTCGAGCGCTGCCTTCTTGCGCGCCTCCTGGGCCTGCTCGAGCGCCGATTGCCGCACGAAGACCTTGGAGAGGTCGTAGTGCGCCGCCGCCAGGGACGTGACGTCCGCACTGGCGCCGGCGCGATCGATAGCGGCCAGGTAGGCGGCCTTGGCGCCGTCGGTGTCGCCCTTCAGGAAGAGCACGTTCCCGATGTTCACGAGCGCGTCCGGGCGCGACCTCCCGGCGGCCTCGTACCACCGCAGCGCCGCCTCGAGGTCACCGCGCCGCTTGTGGTGGCGCCCCAGCGCGAGGAGCGCAGGCGCCGGCAGCTCGCCCCGCGCTGCACGCGCCTGCAGCCTGGCGGCCACGCGGCCGTCGTCGGCGCCGTGCTCGAGAACGTACACGTCCTCGGCCAGCGTGCCAGTCCAGGCCGTGAGCTGGACGGCCCGCTGCGCACCCCAGGGGAGGAGCGCGATCGCGATCAGGGCCAGGGTCGCCACCGTGCGCTCGGAGTTCTCGAGATAGAGCGCGGCGAGCAGGGCGAGCACGGCCGGTAGCGCCGCCGGACCGAGCCGCAGCGCCACCGGTAGCGCGAGGACCACGAGCGCGAGGAAGCCGGCCTGCAGCGACGTCGCGAGCCTGACCACCGGCAAGTGGCGGAAGTCGTGCAGCACGAGTCGCAGGCGCCGCAGGAAGAGTAAACCGAGCACGAGGGTGGCCGCGCCAAAGACGGCGATCAGCGCGGCGACGAGCACGTCGCCGAGCAAGGAGCGCGCCGTGCGCGGTTCGCGCGCGGCGGCGGCTATCCCGCCCCCGAGGTCCTTGAGCGCCGCCATGACCTGGCCCGCCTCGTTTCCAAGGCGCGCGCGCGCCAGCGCCACGTAGGCAAGGGCGAGGTCGGGGGCGAGCGAGACCGCCAGCTCCGCGCGAGCGACGGCATCGCCCGGTGCGCGAGCCTCGAGCGCGCGTGCCGAAGCGCGCATCTCCGCGGCGGCGAAGTCGTCCAGGTTCTCGATGCCGAGCTCCGTCTTCAGCGCCAGGAGACGGCCCTCCTCGGCATGGGCGCGCGGGAGATCCTGCTCGCGCAGGGCCTTGCGCCGCTGGTACCACGCGTCGATCAGGTCTTCGTACCGGCCGCGCACGAGCTCGATGGCGCGAGCGGTCTGCACGCCGTCGGACTTCGCCTTGGTCGTCCCCGTAGCCGCCTTTCCGGCCGAGACGGCGCCATCGGAATCGGCGGCCGTCGGCGGCAGGGTGGGCTCGGCGGAAGGGCGGGGCGGCTCCTCCGGCGGGAGGTCCTCCTCCACCAGCGACGGCGCGGGCACCTGCGCGCTTCCTCGCGCAGGCCATGCGGCCGAGGCTGTGAGGCTCAACAGGACGAGGAGACTGGCAGGCACGAGTTTCACAAGCGGAGGCAATGCTAGCATGCGGCTTCCGGGGTACAACGTGGTGGCCATGCCCACACCAGCACAAGCCGTCGACCGCCTCCTCGCCATCATGGCCCGCCTGCGCGGACCCGACGGCTGCCCCTGGGATCGGGAGCAGACGCTCGCGTCGCTCCGCCCCTACGTGCTCGAGGAGACCTACGAGGTCCTGGAAGCCATCGACGCAGGCGACCCGCGCGAGCACTGCGAAGAGCTGGGGGACCTCCTGCTCCAGGTGGTCTTCCAGGCGCAGCTCACGAAGGAAGCGGGCTCCTTCGCGTTCGAGGACGTGGCGGAGGCCATCTCCGACAAGCTCGTCGCCCGTCATCCCCATGTCTTCGGCACCGCCACCGTGAAGGATTCGGAGGGGGTCCTGAGGCAGTGGACCGCCCTCAAGAAGAAGGAGAAGCAAGCGAAAGGCGGCGGGAAGAGCGTGCTGGAGGGCGTGCCGCGCGAGATGCCGGCGCTGGCGCGCGCGGAGCGGCTCACCGAGAAAGCGAGCCGGATCGGCTTCGACTGGCCCGACGCGTCGGGTGCCCGAGCGAAGGTGAACGAGGAGCTCCGCGAGCTCGACGCGGCGATCGCTTCCGGAGACCGGGCGGCGATCGAGCA
The DNA here is from genome assembly GCA_001768075.1 of Anaeromyxobacter sp. RBG_16_69_14. Taxonomy (GTDB): domain Bacteria; phylum Myxococcota; class Myxococcia; order Myxococcales; family Anaeromyxobacteraceae; genus Anaeromyxobacter_A. Next base: position 38,796 of record MEMX01000125.1, read on the forward strand.
CGAGCTCGGCGACATGCTCTTCGCGATCGTCAACCTCGCCCGCAAGCTGGCGCTACCGCCGGAGGACGCTCTCCGCGGTGCGGTCGGTCGCTTCATCGAGCGGTTCACGCACATCGAGCGGGGTCTGGAGCTCGCCGGCGTACCTCACGGCCAGGCCACCCTGGAACAGATGGACGAACTCTGGAACGAAGCGAAGGCGCTCGCGGGCCAGAACGACGCCAAGTGACCCTGATGGCGTGATCCAGCTAGGCCCGGATCGTCGCTGCGATGGACGATGGACGCAGACCGCGCATCATCCGCAGCGGTTTGTGGAAAGTCCGTGCACAACTCCTCGCCTCTCCCCTGTCGGCACGCAATCTCCACACCCCTGTCACACCTTGCTGCATTCTGCATCGCGCGCAGAATGCAATGATTTCAGTATCTTGCGGTACGCTGATCACCGCCACGTTCGCAGCCGAGGCTCGATCCCCCAGCCAGGGGTCGGGGGATCCTTTCGTAGTGGATAACTCGGCCAATCGGGTGTCACACGCTCGCCCGCGGAGTGCCTGGGTCACCGGATCGGCGCGCCCGCGGTCCTGCGCCATCGGCACTTGACTCGCCGCCTGACAGGCGGTAGATACCGCCACTTTTCAACCGCGAAAGCCCCAGGAGTCACGTTGGCGAACACCCGCTCCGCTGAGAAGCGCAACCGGCAGTCCGAGAAGCGCCGGACGAGCAACGTGCAGGTCCGTACCGGCCTCAAGTCGGCCGTGAAGAAGGCTCGTGAGGCGATCGCTCACGGCGATCCCGCCACCAAGCCAGCTGTGAAGGCTGCCGTGCGGACGCTCGACAGGGCCGCCTCCAAGGGCATCATCCACAAGAACGCCGCTGCCCGGCGTATCTCGCGGCTCGCAAAGGCCGCGGCGAAGGGCGCCCAGCCCGCTTCCTAGGCGTTCACGGCTGCTCGAAGCGCTCGATGATGTCCCGAGCTATCGCCTCCGACGCGCGACGGAGCGCGAGGCGACGGCGTCCTTCGCTCTCCAGCGGGTCCAGTCCGGAGAGGTAGTCCTCGGATCGCCCGAATCGCTGCTCGGCGAGCAGCTCTCCGTTCAGAACCATCCTCGCAATCACCGTGAGCCCGAGCCGGTACGTGGGAGGATTCACGTTCAGCGAGGAGAAAGACGTGTCCTCGACCGCACCCTCGATCCGCGCCGGTGCCTCGGAGCCAGCGTCGGCACCTCGGCGAGCCAGCTCCTGCCGCAGCGCAGACGCGACGAGCGCACCGGCTTCGGCGTCGGGGGTGCGAGCCTCGAACGGCCGCACGAAGACGCGCTGCGCGCCGGGCGGCATCCGCTCCGCGCCCGCGGCGAGGGAGTAGCCGCAGCTGGACAGGGAGGCGAGCAGCGCGAGGAGGAACATGGGCGCTCCGGCGAGGGTCGGCACCCCTATCACCCCA
>MEMX01000125.1:40239-45340 GCA_001768075.1 Anaeromyxobacter sp. RBG_16_69_14
CCACGAAGTTGATGAGCCGCCTTGGCACGAAGACCACCTTGCGCAGGGTCTTCCCCGCCATGTGAGCCCGCACCTTCTCCTGAGCCTCGGCGAGCCCGCGCACCTCGGCCTCCCCCGCCTCGGCGGCGGCCTCCACCTCACCGCGCAGCTTCCCGTTCACCTGCACGGCAATGGTCACCGTGAGAGCCTCCACCATCCCTGGGTCGAAGACGGGCCAGGGCCCGTCCGCGAGTACCCGCCCCCGCGACTCGGGCCCGAGCACCTCGTGCCACAGCTCCTCCGCCGCGTGCGGCGCAAACGGGGCGAGCAGCGTGGCGAGGGCGACCAGCGCCTCGCGGACCGCGGCGCGCTCCACATCCGTCTTCGGGTCGAGCGCGTAGAGATCGTTCACGAGCTCCATCAGCGCCGCGATGCCGGTGTTGAACTTGAGGTCGGCTTCCAGCCCCTCGGTGACCTTCTTGATGGTGCGGTGCGTCCGGCGGCGCAGCTCCAGGAACGGGCCCTCCACCTTCGCCAGCGCGGCCGGATCTGCTCGAAACGCGTCCTGCCGTGCGTGAAAGATGCGCCAGACGCGAGATAGGAACCGGAAGAGCCCGTCCACCTGCTCGTCCGACCAGTCGATGTCCTTCTCCGGCGGCGCGGCGAAGAGCATGAACATCCGGACCGTGTCGGCGCCGTACTTCTCCAGCATGGGGCCGGGCGCCACCACGTTGCCCCAGCGCTTCGACATCTTGCGGCCGTCGGCCCCGTTCACGATTCCCTGCGTGACGAGCCGGTGGCACGGCTCGTCAACCATCACCAGCCCGAGCTCCTTCATGATCCTGTTCCAGAAGCGGAAGTACAGGAGGTGCATGACGGCGTGCTCGGGGCCTCCCACGTACACGTCGATGGGCAGCCACCGCCTGGCGAGCTCCGGATCGACCGGCTGCCTCTCGTCCCTGGGCGAGAGGTAGCGCGCGTAGTACCAGGCCGAGTCGACGAAGGTGTCCATCGTCTCGGTCTCGCGGCGGGCCGGCTTGCCGCACCTCGGGCACGTCGTGTTCACGAACTCCGCGACCTTCGCCAGCGGCGGCTCGCCGGTCCCGGTGATGATGGCCTGCTCGGGCAGCCTCACCGGAAGGTCGTCGACCGGGACCGGCACCGCTCCGTGCTCGTCACAGTAGACGATCGGGATGGGGGTGCCCCAGTAGCGCTGGCGCGAGAAGCCCCAGTCACGCAGATGCCAGCGCACCGTCGCGCCGCCGAACCCCTTCGCCTTCGCGCCCGCGCCCATCTTCCGGCGCGCCTCGGCGCTCCTCTGCCCGCTGTAGGCCCCGGAGTCGACGAGGACACCATCGTCGGTCATGGCCGCCTCGAGCTGGTCGCCAGGAGGGAGCCGAGCCCCCTTCTCGGGCTGGATCACCACGCGGATGGGGAGCCCGTACGCGCGCGCGAACTCGAAGTCGCGCTGATCGTGCGCCGGCACACTCATGACCGCGCCCGTGCCGTACTCTGCCAGCACGAAGTTGGCGATCCAGACCGGGATCTTGTCGCCAGTGTAGGGGTTCACCGCCTCGGCGCCGGTGAAGACACCCTCCTTTGGCGCCCCCTCTCCGGTGCGGGCGAGGGCGTCGGTCGCGCGCATGCGCTCCACGAAGGCGCGCACCTCGGGCTGGCGCTCCGGATGCGTGACCTTCGCCACCAGCGGGTGCTCCGGCGCGAGGACCGCGTAAGTGCAGCCGAAGATGGTGTCGAGGCGGGTGGTGAAGACCCTGATCTCCTCGGGAGTGCCCGCGACGGGAAAGCTCACCTCCGCGCCCTCGCTCTTGCCGATCCAGTTCCGCTGCATGGCGGTGATGCGCTCGGGCCAGGCGGTGAGCTGGTCGAGCCCGGCGAGCAGCTCGTCGGCATACGCGGTGATGCGAAAAGCCCATTCCGGGATGACCTTCTCCAGCACCGGCGAGCTGCAGCGCTCGCAGGTGCGCTCGCCGTCGTTCTCCAGCACCTGCTCGTTGGCGATGACGGTGAGGCACCCCGTACACCAGTTCGCCTTGCCCTGGCGCCGGTAGGCGATGCCCTTTTCCAGCATCTTGAGGAAGAACCACTGGTTCCAGCGGTAGTACTCCGGGTCCGCGGTGACGATCTCACGGTCCCAGTCGAAGGCGTACCCGAGCAACTGCATCTCGGCGCGGAACGAGGCGATGTTCTCGCGCGTGCGCTCCGCCGGGTGCTTGCCGTCCTTGATGGCGGCGTTCTCGGCGGGGAGCCCGAGTGCGTCGAAGCCGATGGGGTGGAGGACGTCGTACCCGCGCATGCGCAGGTAGCGGGCGAGCGCATCACCAATAGTATATACGCGCGCGTGCCCCATGTGCATCGCACCCGAAGGATAGGGGAACATCTCGAGGACGTACCGCTTCGGGGCGGCTGGACGGCGTCCCGCGGCGAAGGTCTGGGCCTCGATCCAGCGCTTCTGCCAGCGCGGCTCGATCGACTGCGGCTCGTAACGGTCGTTCATGGACATTGGGCTCTCTCGGAGCCGCGCATCCTAACCTGCCCGCCAAGCTCGCGTCATTCCTAACCCGAAACACGACCTGCCCAGCCATGCACGGAGCCGCAAGTGGCACCCTGGGCGCCGCCCCGTTCGCACGCTATATCCACCCCATGTTCCCGCCCGTCTACATCGCCGACGTCGCGCAACACGAAGGGAAGGAAGTCACGCTGCACGGCTGGCTCCACAACCGCCGCTCGTCGGGCAAGCTCCACTTCCTCCAGCTGCGCGACGGCACCGGAACCATCCAGTGCGTCGTGTTCAAGGGCAACGTCGCCCCCGAGGCCTTCCTCGAGGCAGACCACCTGCCGCAGGAGACCTCCCTGGCCGTCACCGGAGCGGTCAAGAGGGACGCCCGTTCGCCCATCGGCTACGAGCTCGACGTGAAGGACCTGCGCGTCGTCGCGAAGCCCGCACGCGAGTTCCCCATCGGTCACAAGGACCACGGCGTCGCTTTCCTGATGGAGCAGCGGCACAACTGGCTCCGCTCGCCGCGGCAGCAGGCGATCCTGCGCGTGCGCCACAGCGTGGTGAAGGCCATCCGCGACTTCTTCGACGGGCGCGGCTTCACGCTGGTCGACGCGCCCATCTTCACGCCCAGCGCCTGCGAGGGCACCTCGACCCTGTTCGAGGTTCCGTACTTCGACCTCGGCAAGGCCTACCTGACCCAGTCGGGCCAGCTCTACATGGAAGCGGCCGCCATGGCGCTCGGCAAGGTGTACTGCTTCGGCCCCACCTTCCGCGCCGAGAAGTCGAAGACGCGCCGCCACCTGACAGAGTTCTGGATGGTCGAGCCCGAGGTCGCCTACATGGATCTCGAGGGCGACATGCAGCTCATGGAGGAGCTCGTCTCGCACGTGGTCCAGGCGGCGCTCGCAAAGCACGAGCGCGAGCTCAGGGAGGTCCTCGAGCGCGACACGGAGAAGTTGCGAAGCGTGAAGCCGCCCTTCCCGCGCATCACCTACACCGAAGCGGTGGAGGTCATCCGGAAGGCGGGGCACCCGATGACATGGGGTGACGACATCGGTGGAGACGAGGAGACGGTGGTGGCCTCCGCCTACGATCGACCGGTGATGGTCCACCGCTACCCGGCCGAGATGAAGGCCTTCTACTTCAAGAAGGATCCGGCCGATCCCCGAGTGGCGCTCGGCTGTGACATGCTCGCGCCCGAGGGTTACGGCGAGATCATCGGCGGCGGCCAGCGCGAGGACGAGCTGGCGGTGCTCGAGTCCTCCCTCGAAAAGCACGGGCTCCCCAAGGAGGCGTTCGAGTGGTACCTCGACGTCCGCCGCTACGGGTCGGTCCCGCACGCCGGATTCGGCATGGGCGTGGAGCGCTGCGTGGCCTGGATCTGCGGGCTCCGCCACGTGCGCGAGACGATCCCGTTCGCGCGCATGATGGAGCGGATCACGCCCTAGCGTCGGCTACGGGTTTCCCGTGGCCCAGAAACCACGAAACACAGGTCAGAAGCGCCTGGGCTTGCGGTACACGAGGTCGTGGCGGAGCTGCACGAGCTCGAAGTCGGAGGTGACGTCGAGGAGCGACTCGGAGTGGCCGAGCAGCAGGTAGCCGCCGTCTCGCAACCTCTCGCGAAACGCCTGCACCACGCGCTTCCGCGCCGCGAGGTCGAAGTAGATCATCACGTTCCTGCAGAAGATCACGTCCACCGGACCGACGAGGCCCATCGCGCGATCGTCGAGCAGGTTCAGGTGGCCGAAGCTGACGAGGTTCCGGATGCGGTCCTTGGCGTGCCACTTGCCTGCTTCGGTCCGGAACCAGGGGCGGATCGCCTCGGCCTCGGGCGTGCGGAAGGCGTGAGGCCCGTAGGCTCCCGCGCGTGCCACCGCCAGCACCCGGCGTGCGATATCGGACCCGAAGACCTCCAGGTTCCACCCCTCGAACAGGCCGCTCCGTACCAGCAGGACGGCGATGGTGTAGACCTCCTCACCCGTCGAGCAGCCCGCGCTCCAGATGCGCACGCGGCGCTGGCCAGCCCTGTCCTCGGCCAGCACCGGCAGGATCTCCTCCGAGAAGGCCCGCAGCTGGTGGGGCTCGCGGTAGAAGTAGGTCTCGTTGGTGGTGAGCACCTCGGCGGCGGTCGCGAGCTCGGTCCGGCGGCCTGGATCGCAACGCAGGAAGCGGTAGTAGCCGCTGAAGTCGGCGAGCCCGTGGCACTGCAGGCGGGGCGCGAGGCGACGCTCGAGCAGGTAGCGCATGTCGTCGCCGAACGAGAGGCCGCAGTGCTCGTAGATGAGCTCGCGCAGGAGCCTGGATTCCTCCTGCGTCATGGCGGGACTGTCCTCGCGGGAGCCCTTGGCAGGGGAGTCGACATCCCGTCGGCGATGCCCCCGTGGAGGGCAGGCAGCCTCGCCGCGGCGATCGGGCTCGGGACCCAGGCGCGCCGCGATCAGGGCGGGCGGTACGCGTGCCTCGCCGAGGCGCGCCAGCGCGGCCAGCGAGGCGGGCGGTACGCGTCCCTCGCCGAGGCGCGCCAGTGCGGCCAGCGCGACCGCGCGCGCAAGGGGGCCGAGGCGCGGCAACTCCGGAGCGAGAACGGCGGCGATGGCGGGGCCG
>MEMX01000125.1:45419-74693 GCA_001768075.1 Anaeromyxobacter sp. RBG_16_69_14
CGTGCCTGGGCTTGCCCACCCACTCCAGGATCGAGAGCGCTCCGCCTCGCACCGTCAGCTCATCGGAGGCTAGCGCAGCGGCGGCCGCATCCGCTGTCTCCGGCACGCGCGCTGCAACCTCTCGCACCCCGGCGATGAGGCCGGGCAGGGCCCCGCCGCGCCTCGCCCGGTGCCGCCCGATCCCGGCCAGGGCCGCCTCCCGAACCGTGCGCGAGGGGTCCTCGAGGCCATGAGCCAGGAGGGCGAGCACCGGAGGCTCGTCACTCTCGCCCGCCAGCCGCAGCACGGCGCGGCGCAGGGTGCGATTCTTCGCCATCTCGACGAGACGCCCTGCCGAAGGCGGCGCGCGAAGGCGCCCGAGCGCCCCGAGCACCGCTCGCTGCAGCGCCATGTCGGGGGCGCCGAGCGAAGCGTCGAGCGCGGCCACTGCTTCGGCGCCGCCGATCTTGCCGAGCGCCTCCGCGGCTGCGGCGCGCGCGTTCGGGTCGGGGTCGTCGATCCGCGAAACGAGCGCCTTCACCGCGCGCCGGTCGCCCACGTCGCCCAGGATCTCTGCCGCCGCGGTGCGGAGATCCGCGGTGGGGCCACCCAGCGCGGCAAGCAGAGCCGGCAGCGCCGGCGCGCCCACCCGCACGAGCGCAGCGGCGGCGGCGTTGCGACGGCCAACTCCGCCATCTGGGCCGAGCGCAGCCACCAGCCCCGGAACAGCCCCCGACGGATCGCTCCGGCCCAGGCGCTCCGCAGCGGCGCTGCGGACGCGCCAGCTCGGGTCATCGAGCCGCTCGAGCAGGAGGGGCGTCGAGGCCGGGACCGCGGGGTCGATCTCGAGGACGGCGCGGTAGCGGCGCTCCTCGTCGGGGCCGGTGGGAGCGTCGGAGGCACGGCGCTCCGGGGCGGAGCTCATGTCCCACTCGACCGCGACTCGCTCCTGTCGCGCTCCGCTGCAACCTTTCTCGTGTCACCCTCGGCCACGAGCGGGCGGCGCGCTGCTTCGGCAACGGCAGGGCTGGCCGATTCGAGCAGCGCCTTCACGTTGAGGAGAAAGCGAAGTCGTTGCGGGGCGGGACGGGCGGCCGCGGACCGCGCCGAGGAGGAGGACACCTCGCGGCTTCCACACACACCGAGGAAGAGCCGCGGGCCTGCCGCGCCGAGCAGCGGCGGCGGCCCAATGGCAGAGCGCGGGATGCGGACCACCTCGGACACAGCGTCCACCATCAGGCCAAGCACGCGACCTGCGACGTTCACCACCAGCACCTTGGGGCGCGAGCGCACGCCCACCAGCCCGAGGCGCTTGCGCACGTCCACCACCGGGATGACCTCGCCGCGCAGGTGCATCACGCCCTCGAAGGAGTCGGGGGCTCGGGGGACAGGCGTGATGGGGAGCGGTTGGAGGATCTCCCGGATCCGGCGCAAGTCGATGACGTATTCCTCGTCACCGACTCGAAAGGCGCACAGCTGGACTATTGAAGATGCGGGGGCCGCTTCAAGGCGCCGGCCCTCCCATTCCCCCCCTCGGTCCGGGCCAGCCTCATCCGGCTGCCCCTGCGTTCGCCCGAGAGATGAGGCGGCCGCCGACCGCCGCCTCCCCCACATGTACCCCGCTCGCTCCGGGGCAGCCTCGTCCGGCTGCCGCACGTCGGGCGTCGGCGCGGTGCGGCCCGTGGTCACCGAGCCTCCACGGGTCGCCCGGGCGCTGCATCGCGCAGCACCGCCGCCAGGTCGAGCAGGATGAACAGCCGATCGCGATCGCGGCCGATGCCGGCGATGTACTCCGCGGAGGGTCCGCCGATACCGCTCGGGAGCGCCTCCACCGACGATGGCGGGAGTCGCACCACGTTCGACACCGCGTCGACGAGGAGCCCGCGCGGCCCGTCACCCGCGTCACACACCAGCACGCGCGCCTGGCGGCCCGGCGTGGCGGCGGGGAGTCCCAGCCGGCGCCGGAGGTCCAGGATCGCGATGACCTCGCCACGCACCATGATCACGCCGAGCACGTGAGCCGGGGCGCGCGGAACCTCGGTGATGTCCGGCGCCTTCAGGATCTCTCGCACCTGCTCGATCGCGACGGCGTACTCCTCGCCGGCGAGGAAGAACGTCAACCACTCCTTCCTGGCCTCGGAGGTCTCCACGCTGGCGCGCATCGGCGCCAGGCCGACGAAGTCGGGAAAGCCCGGCGCGACCTCGCCCTCACGCCAGAAGAACTCGTCGAGCGGATCGAGCATGGTGGGCGGTGGCGCACCCGCGGCGCCCGAGGGGTCCAAAGACGCGGGGGGCCCCGTCAGCCCCACGCCCAGGCCGTGCTCGTCGTACTCGACACCCTCTTCGGGCGCGCGCTTCGCGAGGGAGAGGTCCCCCCCCTCGCCCCGCGGAGCGGGGAGCGTGCCCAGTCCTGGCCCCGGAGGCAGCGCAGTGTCACGCTCCCGTGCATCGGCCGGGCCCTTCGCGTCCTGCCTCATGCGCAATCGTCCATCGTCGCCGCCTGTCGCAGTCTACCGCGCCGCGCCCGATCCACCGAGCCAGCCACGGATCGGCTGTCGCCGGCTTGACCACATTGGCGCTGAGTCACTGTCGGGCGGCGCTCCGGCGAGCCCTTGCACGGTTGGCCGGAATGGAGCTGTGTGCTTCCGGCGGGGGACAAGCCCCCGCCCTGCATATCCGGGGACGAGCGGCCGCCCTACATGCCCGGTTCCGACTGGTGCGTCACCTCGGCCAGGCCCTCACCGTGGAGGACCTCCTCGACGATGGCGCCCACGTCGAGCACGAGGATGGTGCGCCGGTTGCCGAGGTCGGTAACCCCCGAGATGCCACGCACGCCGACCAGCGCGCTCCCGAGCGGCTTCACCACGACGTCCTGCTGACCCAGCAGGCCGTCCACGGCCACGCCTAGCCGCTCCTGCGCAAGCCCGACCACGACCACGAAGAGCGGCCCTGGCGGCGGGCTTGCGCCGGATCCGAAGAAGCGGCCGAGGCGCATGAGCGGCAGGGTCGAGCCGCGCAGGCTGATCACGTCGCGCAGCTCGATGGTGCGCAGCTCCGACGGCTCCACGGTCACGATCTCGAGCACGCTGTTGAGCGGCAGGGCGTAGGTCCGCCCCGCGGCGGAGACCGCCAGCGCGCGGATGATGGCGAGAGTCACCGGCAGCGTGATCTCGAAGCGCGTCCCCTTCCCCGGCTCGGTGTGCAGGTCGATGATCCCGCTCACGGACGCGATGTTGTTCTTGACCACGTCCAGGCCGACGCCCCTGCCCGAGATCGCCGTGACCTGCTTCGCGGTGGAGAAGCCGGGGAGGAAGATGAGGTTCAGCGCATCGCGGCGCGACAGCTGCGCCACCGCCTCGGCCGAGGAAAAGAAGTGCTGCACCGCCGCCTCGCGGATGAGCTTCTCGTCGATGCCGGCGCCGTCATCCGCGACGGAGACGAGGACGTGGCTGCCCATCTGCGAAGCGGAGAGCGTGATCTTTCCGACGGGGGACTTGCCCGCCCGCAGCCGCAGATCCGGTGGCTCGATGGCGTGGTCGAGGGCATTGCGTATGAGGTGCATGAGCGGATCGGAGAGGTTCTCGACGATGAGCTTGTCGAGCTCCACCTCGCTCCCCTGCACCTCGAGCTCCACCTGCTTTCCGAGGCTGCGGGCGAGCTTGCGCACCATGCGCGACAGCTTGTCGAAGATCTGGCCGAGGGGCACCATGCGCACCTCGAGGATCCCGCCCTGCAGCTCGTTGAGCTTGCGCTCCAGGCTGCGGCACTCGCGGTGCAGCTCGAGGCCGAGCGTGGTCGACTCGTCGCCGCTCCGCAGCCGCTCGGCGATGCCGAGCAGGCTCGTCTTCACCAGCACCAGCTCGCCGACCAGGTTCATGAGCCGGTCGAGCTTGTGGATATCCACACGCACCGCTTGCGAGATGGAGCGGAGCGTGGCGTCGTCGGCTGCGGCGGGGGGAGCCCCCGGAGGTGGGCCGGACGTTGCAGGCGGTGCGGAGACCGGTCCTGGCGCGACAGGCGGTGCACGCGGCGGCGCGACCTGGACGGCCTCGGAGGCGTCCATCGGGGTGGCGCCCAGCGCGGCATCTGGCTTCGCGCCCGCGGGCGCGACGGGCGCGGGAGGCGCGACCGGGGTCGCGCCTGCGCCGCTGGCCTGACGCCGCGGGATCTCTTCCACGAGCGCCGAGGACCCGGCCGCGTCGCGGATTCGCTCGAGGGGCTCGGCGCTGCCGAGGAGCACGTCGAAGGAGATGGCGTTGGGATCGCCCACCTCGGAGGACGGCAGCGTCGAGATGACCTCTCCGGCCGCCTTGAGCCGCTTCTTCAGCTCGTCGAGGCCGGTGTCGAAGGTCGCCAGGTCGAAGCTCAACCGCACCCGGTAGAGGTGAACGCCTTTCATCAGATTGGCGCGAAGCCGGTGCTCCTCGTACTCGGTCAGGACGGCCCGCACTGCGGCGTCGAGCGCGAACTCGGTGGTGGGGTCCGCCACGGCTGCCGCGCCACCGGAGCCGCGCAGCTTCGCGGCGAGCTCCCCTACCTCCTCGATCGTCGCGGCCGCCTTCTGCGATGCCTCCTCGGCGACGATCCTCTCGAAGAGCGCGGGCGCGGCCGCTAGCACCCCGACCGTCGCCGCGTCGAGCGTCCGGCGGCCCATGCGCACGTCGTCGAGCCGGTCCTCGAGCGCGTGCGCGAGCGTCGTCATGCGCTCCACGCCGAACATGGCGGAGAGGCCCTTCAGGGAGTGCGCGGCGCGGAAGACAGCGTTCACCGCCTCCAGATCGGCTTCCCCGTCGCGACACGTGTCCTCGAGGCGAGCGAGGCCTCGGTCGAGCACCTCGACGATCTCCTGCGCCTCCGAGATGAAGTCGGCGAGGGCTTTCTGGGAAGGGCGGTCTGCCATGAACACGCCACCCCGCAAGAGCGAGTGCCCTCTTGCCAAGGCGCCCTCGCTCTCGAGAAACTGGAGTCAGACCCGTGTTTCGCCCGATTCACCTGGTGCTTCCGGTGGGGGGCTGGGGGGGAGCGGCGTTCGCTCCCCCGGCGAGTCAGAGCGGCATCTTCATCGTACCACGGCTCCGGGATGGGGCAAGCCGGTGGGCCGGGCCGGCATCTCCACGCGCGAGAGCGGGGGCGCGATCTCCAGATCGCGCGCACCGAGCGCCTCGCGCGCCGCGGCGAGGTCCTTGTGGAGAGCGCGGGCGTCACCCAGCAGCACGAGCTTGCGCGGCGCGACGGGGAGGAGCACCTCGATGAAGATCCGTCCGGCGGGCACCTCCGCCCCGGGCACGATCCCTGGGAAGGCGCCCGCCCAGCTGGCGCTGCCCGCCTTGCTCATCGCCAGGCAGAGCCGCTGCGCCTGCGCCTCGAAGGTCGCCGCGTCCCGTGCCGGCTCGGGCAGCCCGAAGCAGAAGACGCGGGGCACCGCGATGCGCCCTCCCGACGGCAGCAGGAGCGCCTCGCCCGCATCGGGGCCGTAACTCCCGTCTCGGATGGCGCGCGAGATGAGACCGCACAGGCGCCAGTCGGCGAAGCCCGCCAGCCCTTGCAGCGGTCGCTCCGGCCCGACGAAGACCGCCAGCGCATCGACGTCGAGGGCGTCGATGGCGGGGAGCCCCAGATCGGCCAGCTCGATGCGCGTGATCGCCATCAGCGCCCGCTCCGGACATCGGCGCGTCGTGACGCGGGCAGTGACTCCGCGATCTTGTCGAGGACGCCATTGATGAACGCGCCCGAGCTCTCGCTGCCGTACTTCTTGCCGAGCTCGATGGCCTCGTTGATGATCACCTTCACCGGGACCTCCGGCCGGTGCGCCATCTCGTGCACGGCGAGGCGGAGGATGTTGCGGTCCACGCGGGCCATGCGGTCGAGCCGCCAGTTGGTGGAGACGGCCTCGATGGCCTCGTCGATGGCACGCCGGCGCTCGGCCACGCCGCGCACGAGCGCCTCCGCGAACTCCATCACCTCGCGCTCCACAGGCTCGAAGCTCCTCCAGAACCGCGAGAGCGCCTCGTCCAGATCGGTAGCAGCGACGTCGATCTGGTAGAGCGCCTGGACGGCCCGCTCACGGGCCTTGGTGCGCTTCGCTAGGGCCATGCGCTAGTCCTGCCACCGTGGATCGCTTCCCCGTGGTACCCCTCCCCGCAGTGCACCTCCGACCCGGGAGCGCGGCCTCCCCCGGCCCGCCACCCTCGCGACCTCGGGGCCTCGAGCGCCCAAGATACGCGCCGGGAGCTCACTCCGACCGCTTCCCCGGACGCACCGCGCCGGCAGCGGCCTTGAACACGTTGGCCTGCTCGATCGCCGCGACGGCCGCCTCGGCGCCCTTGTTGCCGGCCTTCACGCCGGCGCGCTCGAGGGCCTGCTCCATGGTGTCGCAGGTGAGGATGCCCATCGCGATGGCGCAACCCGCCTCGAGCGACACGACGCCCACGCCCTTGGTCGCCTCGGCGGCTACGTACTCGAAGTGCGGAGTGCCGCCTCGGATGACCGCGCCCAGCGCGAGCACGCCGTCGTAGCGCCCGCTCGCCGCGGCGCGCTTCAGCAGGGCCGGCAGCTCGAAGGTGCCGGGGCAGCGGTAGACGTCGATGGCCGCCTCGTCCGCTCCGTGGCGACGGAGCGCATCCACCGCACCCGCCAGGAGCTGTTCGGTGACGAGCGAGTTGAAGCGCGCGACGACGACGGCGAAGCGTAGGCCGGTCGCGACGAGCGAGCCCTCGTAGACGTTCATCGCTTCTTTCCTTTCGCAACCGCGCCGGCCCCGGCCGCACGGCTCTTGATCCGCCGCGGCGAGCGCGGCGACGCGAGGGTGAGCAGGTGGCCCATCTTGTCGCGCTTGGTGACGAGGTAGGCGCGGTTGCGCCGGGTGGGCGGCATCTCGATCGGGACGCGCTCCAGCACCTCGAGGCCGTAGCCCTCGAGCCCGACGATCTTCTTCGGGTTGTTGGTGAGGAGGTTCATCTTGCGCACGCCCAGGTCGCGCAGGATCTGGGCCCCGATGCCGTAGTCGCGCAGGTCGGGCTTGAACCCGAGCTTCACGTTGGCCTCGCAGGTGTCGAACCCCTCGTCCTGCAGGTTGTACGCCTTGAGCTTGTTGACGAGGCCGATCCCTCGACCTTCCTGGTCGAGGTAGACGAGGACGCCCTTCCCAGCCCGCTCGATCTGGTGCAGCGCGGCGTCGAGCTGGGGGCCGCAGTCGCAGCGCTCCGAGCCGAAGACGTCGCCGGTGAGGCACTTCGAGTGGACGCGGACCAGCACCGGCTCGTGCTGGGGCCACTTGCCCTTCACGAGCGCGACGTGCTGGTTGTGGTCGACGTCGTTCTCGTAGGCGACCGCGGTGAAGTCACCGTAGAGGGTGGGGAGCGGCGCCTGCGCCGCGCGCCGGACCAGCTGGTCCTTCATCAGCCGGTAGGCGATGAGGTCCGCCACCGAGACAATCGGTATGTCGAACTGTCGCCCGAGCTTCTCCAGCTGGGGCAGGCGGGACATCGTCCCGTCGTCGTTCATCACCTCGCAGATGACGGCGGACGGCTTGAGGCCGGCCAGGCGCGCAAGGTCCACCGAGCCCTCGGTCTGGCCGGCGCGCACCAGCACACCGCCCTTGCGCGCGCGCAGCGGGAACACGTGACCCGGCCGGGCGAGATCCTCCGGTCGGGCGCCGTCCGCCACCGCCGTCAGCACGGTGTGCGCACGGTCCTTGGCGCTGATGCAGGTGGTGACACCCTTGGCCGCCTCGATGCTGATGGTGAACGCGGTGCCGAAGGTGGAGTTGTTCGCGGCCTCGTCCACCATGAGCGGCAGCCGGAGCTGGCGCACCCTCTCCTCGCTGAGCGCCAGGCAGACGAGACCCCGCCCGTGCTTGGCCATGAAGTTGACGGCCTCGGGCGTGATCTTCTCGGCGGCGATGCACAGGTCGCCCTCGTTCTCGCGGTCCTCGTCGTCGATGAGGATGACCATCTTGCCCTGCCGAAAACGCTCGGCAGCGCCCTCGATACGTTCCACCGCGTGCTGCGCGTGCTGGATCATGCTGCTCCTCCGCCGTATCCCCAGCGCGCGAGGGCGCCCGCGTCGAGGCCGGGCAGCAGCACGCCCATCTCGACGAGCCGCGCCACGTGTCGGGCCACGACGTCCGCCTCCAGGTTGACCTTCGTCCCCGGCGCGGCGCTACCGAGCGTGGTGCGGGCGAGCGTCTCCGGGATGAGCGCCAGCTCGAATCGATCGCGGTGTGCCCGTGCCACGGTGAGCGAGACGCCGTCCACGGCGACCGAACCCTTCTCCGCGACGAGCGGCGCGAGGCTCTGTGGCATGGAGATGGTGAGCCGCGCCCCCTGCCCCTCCGGCGCCCGCGCCAGGATCTCCCCGACCGCGTCCACGTGGCCGGCGACGATGTGTCCGCCCAGCCGGTCACCTACCGCCAGCGCGCGCTCCAGGTTCACGGCGGTACCGGGGCGCCAGGCGCCGATGGTGGTACAGGAAATGGTCTCGGGGACCGCGTCGAAGGAGACGCGGCCGCCACCTCGCTCGGCCACGGTGAGGCAGCAACCGGAGCACGCAACGCTCTCGCCGAGCGCGAGGTCGTCCACGCGCATGCTGCGCGGCCGGAGCGTGAGGCGCGCACCGCCCTGCCGAGGGGAGACGCGCTCGACCGTCCCCACGTCCGAGATCAGACCCGTGAACATTGTGGGCCGAATCCTAGCCCTTGTGCCGCAAGTTCGCCAAGACGTTCCGAGCGCGTCCTCGAAGTGCTGCCCGACAACGCATTCCACCGCGCTCACGATCGAGACCTCCTCTCGTCTTCTCCAGGCCGGCCTCGCCGGCTGTCATCCTCGTGCGCTCCCCGGCGCGGGCGCGAGAACGCCGGCGTCCCTGTCAAGACCAGGTCTTCACCGACCCGCCGCACCTCGACGCCCTCGAGCCGGAGCGCGTCCGCCATGCGCTCCGGGCCATCGCCGCCCAGCCAGTCCTTGCCGCCGACGAGAATCTTGGGGGCGACGAAGAGCACCACGCGATCCACGAGGCGTGCGGCCAGGAAGGCCGCGTGGACCTGCGCACCTCCCTCGACGAGCAGATGGGTGATGCCGCGCTGGGCAAGCTTGGCGAGGAGGTCACCGAGGTCGATGCGCCTCCCCTGGGTCTTGCAGCACACCGTCTCGACGCCCGGGTCGAAGCGACGCGGTTTCCTGGACGCGGTGGCGACGAGCGTGTGCGCCGTGGACTTTGGGTGAAACAGCTTCAGGGACGCCGGCAGCGTGAGGCGGGTGTCGAGCACGACCCGGATCGGGTCGCGACCCTTGCCCCCCGGGAGCCGGGTGGTGAGGAGCGGATCGTCCGTGCGCGCCGTACTGGCCCCCACCAGCACCGCGTCGACCCGGTCGCGCAGCCGGTGCACCTCCTCCCGGGCCACCTCGCCCGTGACCCACCGAGAATCACCGCCGCTCGTCGCGATCTTGCCGTCGAGCGTGATGGCGGCCTTCAGCGTCACGAAGGGCCGGCCGCTCTTGATGAACCGGAACCAGTGCTCGTCGAGGGCATCGCATTCGTCCCGCAAGACGTCGGTCACCACCTCCACCCCGCTTCGCCGCAACCGCGTCAGCCCACGGCCGTTCACCACCGGGTTCGGGTCGCGCGAGCCGACGACGACCCGCCGCACGCCGGCCTGGACGATCGCGAGGCTGCAGGGGGGGGTCTTACCCCAGTGGTTGCAGGGCTCGAGCGTGGTGTACAGGTCCGCGCCCTCCGCCCGAGAGCCCGCGGCGCGAAGCGCCACGACCTCCGCGTGCGGCCCACCGGCGCGGGCGTGGTGACCGCGACCGATGACGCGGCCGTTCTTCACCAGCACGGCGCCGACGGCGGGGTTCGGGCTGGTGCGTCCGATCCCCTTCTCCGCCTCGCGCAGCGCGATCCGCATGAAGAACTCCGCCACCGCACGGTCGAAGAGCGCGGGGCTGGGTCGGCGCGAGGTGTGGCGGCGAGTGCGCCTTGCGCGGGCGAGGATGCGTGTCATCGTCCACCGCGCCGGCCAGCCGGATCGCGCGCCAGGCCCTCCAGCTCGCTCATGAACTCACCGACGTCGGTGAACGCGCGGTAAACGGACGCGAAGCGCACGTAGGCCACCTGGTCGAGGTCGCGCAAGAACTCCATCACCGCCTCGCCCAGCACGTGGCTCTGCACCTCGCGCTCGCCCAGTTCCTGTACCCGCCGCTCCACCGAGGAGACCAGCTCGTCGATCTGCTCGCGGGACACCGGCCGCTTCTGGCAAGCACGTTCCAGCCCTTCCTGGATCTTGCACCGGTCGAAGGCCTCGCGGCGACCGTCCTTCTTCACCACTTGCGGCAGCAAGTCCTCGACGCGCTCGTATGTGGTGAAGCGGCGCTCGCAGCCCAGGCACATCCTGCGCCGACGCGTGGCGTGCCCCTCCTGTGCCTCGCGCGAGTCGACGACGCGATCCTCGAGGTGGCCGCAGTAGGGGCAGCGCATGGCAGTCGGCCGGGCATTCAGCGGCATTCAGCCGGAGGACGCTAGAACATCCCCCTGTACATGGGGAACTGCTGACAGAGGTCCTTCACCTCGCCACGCACCTTCGCCAGCGTCCCCTCGTCGGCAGGGGCGTCGAGCACCCGGCCGATGAGGCTCGCCACCTCGGCCATCTCCTTGGCCCGCATACCACGCGTGGTGAGCGCTGGCGTTCCGACGCGGATGCCGGAGGTGGTCATCGGCTTCTCCGGATCCCACGGGATCATGTTCTTGTTGACCGTGATCTGCGCCCTGCCGAGCGCCTCCTCTGCGATCTTGCCGGTGAGCCTCTTCGGGCGCAGGTCCACGAGCATGAGGTGGTTGTCGGTGCCTCCCGAGACGAGCCGCAGGCCGGCGCGGACCAGGCCCTCCGCCAACGCCTGTGCGTTCTCGACGATTCGGCGCTGGTATTCCTTGAACTCGGGGCGGAGCGCCTCGCCGAAGGCGACCGCCTTGGCGGCGATGACGTGCTCGAGCGGGCCACCCTGGATGCCGGGGAAGATCTGCGAGTTCAGCACCTTCGCGTGCGCCTCGCGGCAGAGGATCATTCCGCCGCGCGGCCCGCGCAGCGTCTTGTGCGTGGTGGTGGTGACGATCTCCGCGTGCGGCACCGGGTTCGGGTGCAAGCCGGCCGCGACCAGTCCGGCGACGTGCGCCATGTCGACCACCACCGCCGCGCCCACCGACTTCGCGATCTCCGCGAAGCGATCGAAGTGGAGCGTGCGCGGATACGCGCTCGCGCCGACGACCAGGACCTTGGGCTTGTGCTCCTTCGCGAGCCGTGCCACCTCGTCCATGTCGATCGTCTCGTCACCCTGCTTCAGGCCGTACGGGACGATCTTGAAGAGCTTGCCCGAGAAGTTCACCGGAGATCCGTGCGTCAGGTGGCCCCCGAAGGCGAGGCTCATCGCGAGGATCGTGTCTCCGGGCCTTGCGAGCGCGAAGTAGGCCGCCATGTTGGCCTGCGACCCAGAGTGCGGCTGGACGTTCGCGTGGTCCGCGCCGAAGAGCTTCTTGGCCCGGTCGATGGCGAGCTGCTCGACCTCGTCGACCACCTCGCAGCCGCCGTAGTAGCGCTTGCCAGGGTAGCCCTCGGCGTACTTGTTCGTGAGAGTCGAACCGAGCGCCTCGAGCACGGCCGTGGAGACGAAGTTCTCGCTCGCGATGAGCTCGAGCCCCTCCGCCTGGCGGCGCGTCTCTTCCCGGATGAGGCGGTAGACGTCTGGATCGGCTTCGGAGAGGCGCTGGGAGGGCATCATGGGGGAGGGCTGGGAGAGGCCGGGGAGGCTATGGATCGGGGTAAAGAGTTGGGGGTAGCTCGCAGGGCAGCTTCACAGGGGTAAATACCGCGCCGCACGGGGCCACGGCAAGGAGTCGCCGAGCCGCGGCGTCGGAGGACGACCGACCTACTTCTCCATGGCGCTGATCTTGTCGATCCGGACCTGGTGTCGACCGCCCTCGAACGGCTGCTGAAAGAACGCGGTCACGATGGCGGCACCGAGGCCGAGGCCGAGGATCCGCTCGCCCAGGCAGAGCACGTTCGCGTCGTTGTGCGCGCGCGCCATCCGGGCCTCGAACTCGTCACCGCAGTGCGCGGCGCGCACGCCCTTCACCTTGTTGGCGGCGATGGACATGCCGATCCCGGTGCCGCACACGAGCAGTCCGAAGCGCGCTCGCCCCGACGCGACCGCCTCGCCCACCTGCCGCGCGTAGTCGGGGTAGTCGACACTGTCTCCCGAGAAGGGCCCGAGATCATCCACCTCGAAGCCCTCTTCCCTCGCCACCCGCACCGCTTCCGCTCGGAGCTTCAGGCCGGCGTGATCCGACCCCGCGATGACCCTGTCCGGCATGTCGTCTCGTGACCCCGCATCGCGCTACACGCGCTTGAAGCAGATGACCGCGTTCGTACCGCCGAACCCGAAGCTGTTCGAGAGCACCGCGTCCACGCGCTTCTCGCGCGCGACATTGGGTACCACGTCGACGTCGCACTCGGGGTCCTGATCCTCCACGTTGATGGTCGGCGGAAGCACGCCCCTCGTCAGCGCGAGCACGCTGAACACCGCCTCGATGCCACCGGCCGCACCGAGCAGGTGACCCGTCATCGACTTGGTGGAGGAGATGGCGAGACCCTTCTTCGCGTGATCGCCGAACACCTTCTTCACCGCCTGGCACTCGGCGATGTCGCCCTGCGGCGTGGACGTACCATGAGTGTTCACGTACCCGATCTGGTCCGGCGTGAGGCCGGCGTCGCGCAGGGCCATCCGCATGGCCCGCTGTCCGCCCTCGCCCTCGGGGGCGGGGGCCGTGATGTGGTACGCGTCGGCGGTGGCGCCATAACCCGCGAGCTCGCAGTAGATCCTGGCGCCCCGCTTCTTCGCGCGCTCGTACTCCTCGACGACGAGGATGCCCGAGCCCTCGCCCGAGACGAAGCCGTCGCGGTCCTTGTCGAAGGGTCGGCTCGCCTTCTCGGGAGCGTCGTTCCGCTCGGAGAGGGCGCGCGCAGCGCAGAAGCCGCCGATGCCGAGCGGGGTGATGGTCGCCTCGGCCCCGCCGGTCATCATGACGTCGGCCATTCCGCGCTCGATGAGCATCATGGCGTCACCGATGGAGTGGTTACTGGTCGCGCAGGCCGACACCGGGGAGTAGTTCGGCCCCTTGAAGCCGTACTTCAGGGCGAGCTGCCCGGGGGCCAGATTCACGATCAACGAGGGAATGAAGAACGGCCCGATGCGCTTGACTCCCTTGTCCAGGAAGACCTTGTGCGTCTCCTCTATCGACGCGAGTCCGCCGAGGCCGGCGCCGACGATGGCACCGATGCGCTCGGGGTCCTCCTTCGACATGTCCAGGCCGGAGTCCTTCATGGCCATCTCGCCCGCGGCCATCGCGAACTGGATGAACCGATCGTTCCGCCGGACTTCCTTCCTGTCCATGTACTTCTCGGCCTCGAAACCCTTCACCTCGCCCGCGATGCGGGAGGGAAAGCTCGAGGCGTCGAACTGCGTGATCGGGCCGATCCCGCTCTTGCCCGCCACGATGGAGCGCCAGGACTCATCCAGTCCGATCCCCACGGGACAGAGGATCCCGAGCCCGGTGATGACGATGCGCCGCCTCGACATGGTGCTCACCTCCGCTCCTCTTCCGTTGCACTCGTGAAGCCGGCGCCCGCCCCGACGAGCTCGCCGGGGCGGCGCGTCCGCTGCGCTGACAGCCTACTTCTTGTGCGTGTTGATGTAGTTCACCGCGTCCTGGACGGTCTTGATGTTCTCCGCCTCCTCGTCCGGGATCTCGACCTCGAACTCCTCCTCCATCGCCATGACGAGCTCGACGATGTCGAGCGAATCGGCGCCGAGGTCCTCGATGAAGCTCGAGGTGATCTTGATCTCCTCCTCCGAGACGCCGAGCTGCTCCGCGATGATGCCCTTGACCTTCGTCTCCACGTTCGTTGCCGTCATGATGCTCCTCCCTTGTGTGGGGTTCCGGACCGCGGGACACCCGCGGTTACATGTACATGCCGCCGTTGACGCGGATGACCCCTCCGGTCACGTACGACGCCTTGTCGCTCGCCAGCCAGGCCACGCAATCGGCGATGTCCTGGGCAGTGCCGAGACGCGCGAGTGGGATCGCCTCGGCCAGCTTCGCCTTGGCGGCCTCCGGGAGCGCCTGCGTCATGGGCGTGTCGATGAACCCCGGGGCGACCGCGTTCACGCGGATGCTACGCGAGGCGAGCTCGCGGGCGACCGTCTTCGTGAGCGCGATGAGCGCGCCCTTGCTGGCGGAGTAGGCCGCCTGACCGGCGTTGCCCGTCTCGCCCACGACCGACGCGATGTTGACGATCGCGCCGCTCCGCTGCTTCATCATGGGGCGGGTCGCGGCTCTCATCAGATTGAAGGCGCCCGTGAGGTTGATGTCGAGGGTCTTCTTCCAGTCCTCGTCCTTGAAGCGCATGACGAGCGCGTCGATGGAGATGCCGGCGTTGTTGACGAGGATGTGGAGGCCGCCGAAGTCGGTCAACACGGAGTCGATCGCGGCGTTGCAGGCAGCGGAGTCGGCGACGTCGAACTTGTAGAACTTCGCCTTCGGCGCCCCCTCCTTCTCGGCCAGCTCGACGGCCTCCTTTGCCGCCGCCTCGTTCACGTCGTTGAGCGCGAGGCTCGCCCCACCCCGGGCGAGCTCGAGTGCGATGGCGCGTCCAATCCCCCGCGCGGCACCGGTGACGAGCGCGGTCTTACCCTTGAAGTCGTACATCGTCACGCCTCCTTGAACGCGGCGAGGGTCTTCTCGAGCGAGGCCTTGTCCTCGACGTTGAAGACCTCCACCGACTTGTCAATGCGCCTGACGAGGCCGGAGAGCACCTTGCCAGGCCCCACCTCCACGAAGCGCGTCGCGCCCAGGCGGACCAGCTCCTGAACACATTCGATCCAGCGCACGGGCGAGGTCACCTGCTCGATGAGGAGGGGCACGACACGCTCGAGGTTCCTGTTGGCCTTCGCCTCGACGTTCGTGACCACCGGGAAGCGCGGCTCCTTCCACGCCACTCCCCGCAGCACCGCTTCGAGCCGCCCCTTCACCGGCTCCATCAGGGCGCAATGGAAGGGCGCGGAGACGGGCAGCGGCAAGACGCGCTTCGCGCCCGCGGCCTTGAGCTCGGCGCCCGCCTTGGCGACCGCGCTCGCCTCGCCGGCGATGACGGTCTGACCGGGGTCGTTGTAGTTGGCCGGTGAGCAGGTCTTCCCGCTGGCTGCCTCGACCGACTCGCAGATGGCCCTCACGCGGCCGGGCTCGAGCCCGAGCACCGCCGACATGGCGCCCTGCCCCGACGGCACCGCTTCCTGCATGAACGTCCCGCGCGCGCGGACCGCCCTCGCCGCGTCGGCAGCGCCAAGCGCGCCGGCCGCGACCAGCGCCGAGTACTCGCCGAGCGAGTGGCCTGCGACGAGATCGGGCGTGAGGCCCATCTCGGCCAGCACGGCCGCGGCCGCGGCGGACACCACCAGGATGGCGGGCTGCGTGTTCGCCGTGAGCTTCAGCTGCTCATCCGGCCCGTTGAAACAGAGCTCCGAGAGCTTCTCGTGGAGCGCTGCGTCGACGGCGTCGAAGACGGCGCGGGCAGAGGGAAACGCCTGGGCAAGCTCCTTGCCCATGCCCGCGGCCTGCGAGCCCTGGCCGGGGAAGATGAACGCGAGCTTGCCCATCGCCTCTCCTACCAGCGGATGATACCGGCGCCCCAGGCCATGCCGGCGCCGATGGCGGTGACGAGGATGGTGTCGCCGGGCTTGAACCAGCCAGCGCGGTTGGCCTCGTCGAGCGTCGTGGGGACGCTCGCTGCCGAGGTGTTGCCGTACTTTTCGAGGTTCATCCAGCATTTCGAGGCGGGGATCTCGAGCCGTTCCAGGGTGGCGTCGAGGATCCGCTTGTTGGCCTGGTGCGCGATGACGTAGGTGACGTCGCTCGCCGAGAGGTGATTCGCGGCGAGCGCCTCACGGCACGAGTCCACCAGCGCCCGCACCGCGAACTTGTAGACCTCGCGACCGTTCATGACCAGGTAGTGGCCGCGCTCGTCGAGGAGCTGCTGCGAGAGCGGATGTCGGGAGCCGGGGCCCGGCTGGTGAAGGATCGCCCACTGCGAACCGTCGGTGTGAAGGTGGAACGACTGCAGCCCGCGCTTCGGGTCGTCGGTGGGCTTTATCACCATCGCGCCTGCGCCGTCGCCGAAGAGAATGCATGTGTTTCGGTCCTTCCAGTCGACGATGCGCGTCAGCATGTCGACGCCCACGACGAGCGCGTTCTTCGCCACGCCCGTCGCGACGTACCGGTCCGCGATGGAGAGGGCGTAGAGCGAACCGGAGCACGCCGCCGAGACGTCGAAGGCGAACGCCTTCTTGTTGCCGAGGCGGCCCTGCAGCAGCGCGGCCGTCGAGGGCCACGGCATGTCGCCCGTGATCGTCCCCAGCACGATGAGGTCGAGATCGGCGGCGCTCACGCCGGCCATCTCGAGCGCCCGCTTCGACGCCTCGAAGGCGAGATCGCTGCTGGCCTGGTCCGGCGCACCGACGTGGCGTTCCCGGATCCCGGTGCGCTCGACGATCCACTGGTCATTCGTCTCGACGAACTTCTCGAGGTCCGCGTTGGTGAGCACCTTTTCCGGCGAATAGGAACCCGTCCCTACGATCAGCGAGCGCATCGATCCATCCTCCTTCTTCAGGCTTCGGGCGGAGCCGTCCTGGCCCGCTCGTGTTCAAGGTTGACGGTTTCCGCTTCGCTCGCGACCGCCGCAAGGAGCGCTTCGCCCTGCTCCGCCGCCCGACCGATCTCGTCGGTGGCGTGGGCGTCGGCGGCGCTGCGCACCCGGCGTACGGCGTTGCGGATGGCGAGGGCGTCCGAGCGGCCGTGAGTGATGAAGCCCACCCCCGACACGCCCACCAGCGGCGCGCCACCGATCTCGCGCCAGTCGATCTTCTTCTTCATGGCGCCGAGCGCACTCTTGGCGAGGAGCCCACCGATGGCCGACGCAGGCGTCGACTTGAGAGCCTGCTTGAGCAGCTCGCCCACCACCCTGGCCGTACCCTCCATCGTCTTCAGGGCCACGTTGCCGGTGAAGCCGTCGGTGACGATGACGTCGAAGTCGCCGGTGAGGAGGTCGCGCCCCTCGCAGTAGCCGCGGAAGTCGATACCACTGGCGTTTCGCAGCGCGGCGGCGACGGTCCGGGTGAGGTCGGTCCCCTTCGAGACCTCCTCGCCGTTCGAGAGGACCGCCACCCGGGGGCGCGCCACGCCCAGCACGCGACGGGCGTAGACCTCGCCCATGAGGGCGAACTGCACGAGGTGGATGGGTTTGCACTCGACGTTCGCGCCCATGTCGAGGAGCAAGGGATGTCCAACCAGCGCGGGAAGGACCGAGATGATGGCCGGTCGCTCGACGGCGGGGAGCCGCCCCAGCACGAAGATGGCGCCCGCCATCACCGCGCCGGAGTTGCCCGCCGACACCATCCCGCACGCCTCCTCACGCTTCACGAGCTCGAAGCAGACGCGGATGGAGTTGTCCTTCTTGCGCCGCATGGCTTGGCCGGGGTGGTCGTCCATCGCGACCACCTCGGAGGCGTGCTTCACGGAGATGGGTAGGCTCCCCAGCGCCCCGTGCTTGGCGAGCTCATCACGGACCACCGCGTCAGACCCCACCAGCACCACTGGCAGGCCTTCACGGGCGGCATCGACGGCGCCCTGGACGATCGCACCGGGGGCGTTGTCGCCCCCCATGGCGTCGACTGCAACCGGCAGCGCGCACGTCTCGCTCATGGCCTCGGGCAGCGTCGCCTCCCTTCGACTCCTGCCCGCGTGCCGCGCTCCCCGGCATCAGGCTTGGATTCTCCGAAGCGCCGCACTATTCGGCCGGGGTGATCTGCTCACCCTTGTAGGTTCCACAGGAGGGGCAGGCGCGATGGGAGAGGACGGGCTCCCTGCACTTCGGGCACTTGGTCACGTTCGCAGGTGCGATCTTGAAGTTCGCCGCGCGTCGGCGGTCGCGGCGCATGCTGGACGTACGTTTCTTGGGGACTCCCACGGTGTCACTCCTCCTCAGGGTTTCTTCAGCTTTTCGAGACCAGCCCAGCGCGGATCGAGCACGCGGCGGTCACAACCGCACTCGCGCTCGTTGAGGTTCGCCCCGCACACGGAGCAGAGCCCCTTGCATCCCTCCTGGCACACCGGATAGCCGGGCAATGCGAGCAAGAGCTGCTCCCGGACGACCGGATGGAGGTCGATGACCTTGCCGGAGTAGGTCTCCTCGTTCACTGCCTCGGCGGCGAACCTGCGCTTCACACGTGTGTTCGGGCGATCGTCCTCCGCGTCCTCACCGCGCGTACGGACCTCTTCGTCCGGTACAAAGGTCATCTGGATGTCGACAGGCACCTCGACTTCGGCGGGCGAGAGGCAGCGGCCACAAGGTGCCGCCAGCGTCGCTCGCGCGCGCCCCTCGAAGAGCACACGGCGCTCCATCCTCGTCAGCCGTGCATCGACGTGGAAAGGGCTCTTCGCTCGGTAGCCGGCGTTGTCACCCTTCACCATTTCGTCCACGACTTCCGTGGCGAGGTCCCAGGCGCGCTGGAGCCCGCCCTCCTTGATTTCGTCAATGTTGACGCGCATTTGCGCTGTTTACAGACCCGCGAAAAGGGCCTCATTATAGGGGGGCAACCCTGCAAGTCAAGGCGCCCTCTGCTGCCGACTGGTTCCGGAGCAAACCTACAGGTAAAGGAGATGGTTTTTCTCGCGCCCTTGCGGGTACAGCTGCAAGCAAGGCTCGCCTTCGCGACTGGATCGTCGCTCCTGTCAGCAAAACCGGAAGTGGACCGAGCGGGCGAGCGGCGAGCGCTCGGCTCGCTGCCGCGCGAACGCGCCTGCCGTCGTGAGGCGCACGAGCCGTGCGCGGCGGTTTACGAAGGTAAAACTCGGGCTAGGGCCTGACGAGGCCGCGTGCGACCGCGAGGAGCGCCGCCTCTGCCTTGGTCGAGACGTCGAGCTTCTCGTAGATGCGCTTCACGTAAGTCTGAACGGTGCCCTCGGCGATACCCAGCGCCGACGCGACGTCGGCGTACGTGTGGCCGTGCACCAGGAGCTCCAAGACCTCGAGCTCGCGCTTGGAGAGGGCCGGTCCGTTGCGTTGGTCCGGCGGATCGCCGCGCAGCTCGGAGAGGAGCACCTTCGCGGCGCGCGGGCTGATGGGCGCGGCCTCGCCAGAAAGGACCTCATCGACCGCGCGCGCCAGCTCGGAGGCGTGGAAGGGCTTCAGGATATAGCCGGCTGCCCCCGCCCGGAGCGCGCCCAGCACGCGGGCAGGGATGTCGACCGCGGTGAGCGCGATGCACGCGGTCTTGGGCAGCTCCGTACGGATGGCGTGGATGACGTCCTCGCCGCTCATCTTGGGCAACCCGAGGTCGACCAGCGCGACATCGGGCTTCTCCTTGCGGGCGAGCGCTACGCCCTCTTCGCCCGAGGCCGCGGTCCCGCACACGTCGAACCCGTGCGTGGCCAGCACCTGCGCGATGAGCCTCGCGACGGCTTCGTCGTCTTCGATGGCGATGGCGCGTACGGCCATGGGCGACGGCCTCCCTTTCCTTCCCCCATTGCTACTAGCAGGGCGGTAGGACACGGGTCAAGCAATCGCCCGGGCGTCATGCACCCACACCCGTCGCCGCAGCGGAACGCTGGCGATCCTCGACCTCGCGCGGGCCGGCGGAGCTCCTGGGCTCGAGAAACTTGGGGGCTACGGACTTCGGACAACGGTCCGCGGCCTGAGCATGATCACCTCGAATCGAGGGTTATCGCACTGGCTTCGCCAGCGGCCGCCTGGCGCTGCGCCAGGTCGGAGGTTTTGGAGTGCGCTCAGCCTCTGGCAGCGCGCGACAGCTTCTGGCGGGAAGGACCCTCGAGCAGGCTGAGGGGTGGGACGCCCAGCGCTTTCGCGATGCACTCCAGGGTCTCCAGCGGCGGCGAGCGCTCGCCGCGTTCGAGCATCGAGACGTAGCTCACCGAGATCCCTGCCTTCTGCGCAACTCTTTCCTGAGAGAGTTTCCGCTGCATCCGCACGGCCCGGAGGTTCTGAGCAACCGCTTGTTCAAGGGTCATATCGCATCTGTATCACGAAGGGTGCGCTGGCGCATGTACCACGATCAACCCACGGTGACTGATAGCGCATGCCACATGAACTGACGCTCGAGATGGGGGGCACGCGGGGAGAGTTCTCCCCTCCGCTTGAGGCCCCGCAAGGCGCCGGACATCAGCTCACGGCGGCGGCGGTGACGCTGGAGAATCACATCAACTGGTCGCCGCTGTGAGAGGTCGTCGAAGGATTCGGCAATCTCTCAGGTCGACCCGCGTGAGCGGGCGGCGGTGGGTGAAGTGCCCGAATTAACTTCGGGCACGAGAGACGGGCGAGGCCCGCTCTGCCGAAGTTCGGGAGGCGTCGATTGCTCGACGGCTCTTGAGGAGCACGTCCGGTAGCCCGAGGTTCCCAGCAGGTCGGGGAGGAGCGCTCAGCGGCTCGGTTGAAGGGCGCCGCGTCGCCGGCACAGCCGTTGGACCGGCCGTCCGGGCCTTCGCGCGATGTCCTCTGGAGAGAGCGGGCCCGAGCAGCACGAGGAGTGGCAAGCATGGCCCCTGCCCTATTGGCATCACCGCATCTGCCAGCGATCGAGCGGGACGTGTCCTACCATGAAAGTGGAGATGAAGAGAGAGTAGATGGAGGTTCCCATGGCAATCGAGACAATGGAAGTGAGCTTGCCGCGCGTCCGATGGGAGTCGGTCATTCCGGGCGCCTTCTGCGCAGTGGCCATTCAGATCGTCCTTGGCCTCTTCGGCGCCGCCTTTGGGTTCGGAGGCGAGAGCGCAGGGACCGCCGGGTATCAGACACTGTCCGGCATCTGGGAGACCCTGACGCCGCTGGTAGCCATCTTCATCGGGGCTGCGGTGGCGGTGTCCCTTGGCGGCCGGCGGAACGCGTACCTGAACGGCTTCATGGTCTGGTGCGTCTTCTTGGCGGCAGTGGCCTTCTACCTGGCCCGGGACCTCGGGGCAGTCACAGCGCGTGCCGAGGCCATCGGGCTCACCGGGGCAACCGCCGCCGCGCTCGCGGGGCTCTCGGCGCTGATTGGGTTGGCGGGCGCCTTCTTCGGCTCGGCGATCGGGAAGCGCGTGGCTCGTTATGAGCTCTCCCGCAGGCGCGAGGAGCGCGAGGAGGAGGAGCTGGAGCGCCCCGAGGCGCCCGTTCACCACTGATTCACGACCTCCGAGAACCCTCCGAGAACCATCGAACCACGCGAGGATTCTGGCCAGGGGGGCGCGGCCTTCCGCGGCCGCGCCCCGGCTCATGTTCCCCGCCTTCTGTCCCCGAACGCCGGGATAGTCAAAGAGTGGTACCCCAGGTAGGGTCATGTGCGTTCATGACGTCTACTGGAGGCGAAAGGGGGAGCGACAGGATGGCGCGCGTTCTGATCGGACAGCTGCTCCGGCAGCAAGGGTTGATCGACGATCACCAGATCCACAGCGCTCTCGCCTACCAGGTCAAGTGGGGCGGGAGGATCGGACAGGCTCTCCTGCGCCTGCGCCTCGTCGAAGAGGAACGCCTCCTGGCCACCCTGGGGAGGCAGCTCGGCGTCCCCTCCATTCACATCGGCGAGCAGGTGACCTCGCCTAGGGTGCTCCGGCTGGTACCTGAGAAGGTCATTCGCAGGCACCGCGTCCTTCCTCTGGAGGTGATCTCCACGGGTCGTTCCGAGCGGCTCGTCGTCGCCTTTCCCGCCCCGGAAAACCTGCTCGTGATCGATGAAGTCGCCTTCGCCGCAGGGATGGACGTCGAACCCGTGCTCGCGGGGGACGAGGACCTCGACCGCGCCATCGCACGTCACCTCGATCCCGCCTTGGAGCTACCCAGGGTGTCTGGCGAGCCGATGTGTCTCGTCGACGGCCGGCGGCTGGACGGTTAGACGCCGACGGATTTCCCTGAAGCGCGGCGAGCGTCCCGGCAAGCCCCCACCTACGGCCGTGAG
Organism: Anaeromyxobacter sp. RBG_16_69_14; assembly: GCA_001768075.1. Lineage (GTDB taxonomy): Bacteria > Myxococcota > Myxococcia > Myxococcales > Anaeromyxobacteraceae > Anaeromyxobacter_A. The sequence goes on from MEMX01000125.1 coordinate 67,445, forward strand.
CACACGACGAGGCGCCGCCGCGTGGTCGCTGTTACAGGTTGCAAGCTGCCGGTGATCACATGGTATGAAGCGGCGCGGCACGGTTTCATGACGACGCCTTGCGCGATTAGCTCAGTTGGATAGAGCGTCGGCCTCCGGAGCCGAAGGCCACTGGTTCGAATCCAGTATCGCGCGCCATTCCAAGGGCCGGGTTTTCAAGGGTTTTCCCCTGAGCCCGGCTCTTCTTTTCCAGGTTTGCGGTCGTCTGCATGTCCCCTGCTTGCCCTGGAGCAGCCGTCGCGACGGGGAGCATCACCGCCCCGGCCGCACACCCTCCGCCCACGGGAAAGCGTACCCGATGGATGCATCCGGCAGGCGCGCAAACGCCGCGATCGCCTCGAGCGCGGCGTCGACGCCGTCGAGCGCGACAGCGCCCGTGGCGGCGATCGCCTCTCGAGCGCCGCGGAGATTTCCGGCGAGGTTCTCGGCGAACCCATTGAACGCGGGCTCGCCCGCGCAGCCGCCGACGAAGATCCAGGTGAGGCGTGAGGGCCTCGCGCCTGCGCCCGCGAGCAGCGCTGCGAGCCGACGCCCGACGTAAGGGTCGTTCCCGTTTCGGTCGTAGCTCCGCATGAACGCCTGCCATACGGGCGCGAACCCCGGTGGTTCCGGGTGGAGGCGCAGGAGCGAGTGGTCGTCGTCGCAGAGGGCGACGCGCCCGCCGGGCCGAATGGCGCGGACCATCTGCGCCACGACCTTCTCCGGTGCCGGCACGTGCTCTAGGAGGAAACGTGCGTTGGCGAGATCGAAGGTCCCCCACTCCGCTTCGCGCAGCGGGAACGCGAGCGCATCGCCCGACCGAACATCGAGCAGCTCTTCCTCGCCCGCCGAGCGAGCGAGGTCGCGCGCGCGGGCGCTCTGCTCGGCGCTCCGCTCGATGCCGACCACGGGCTTTGCGGCAGCACGCGCCATACCCCGTGCGAGCTGGCCGAGGCCGGAGCCGACGTCCAGGACGCGCTCGCCGCGGCTCACCCGGAGCTCGCGCAAGCACGCCGCGTTGAGGAGGTCGTTCAGGAGAGCGAGCCGCGCCTGCTCATCCGGATCGGTACCATGGATGTAACGCGATGGGATCACAGGTCAGGCCTTCCTAACGGCCCTCGCACCCGTCCGCTCCTGCATCGAACCCCAGCTTGAGCAACTCTCCGTGGACTCAAGCCCGCCGCATTGACCAGCTGCCGGGGATCACCCCTATTCATCGACCAGACCGATCGTCGCGGGGCCGGGCGGCAGGACGAGCTCACGGCCCAGCCAGCCGAGCTCGCGGCCCTGCTTGCTTGCGCGCGGCAGCGGCCCCGGCAAGGGCCAGGCAAGGCGCACCCCGCCCGCGGGTCGGTACCACTCCACCGGCAAGCTCCAAGCTCGACACGCCCTTGGCTGTTGTCGACAGATGCGCGTCACGGCACACTGCGCGCCATCGACGAGCGGTGGGAGGAGGATCGGCGCATGGTTCCGCAGCAGCGGCGTGTCGCTCTGGTGACCGGCAGCTCGCGAGGGCTGGGCAGTGCCATCGCCCGGCGCCTCGCCCGCGACGGTCTTGCCGTGGCGGTGAACAGCCTGCGTGGCGAGGCACAGGCGGCCCGAATCGCCGGCGCCATCCGCGACGACGGCGGCGTCGCCGACGCCTTCGCCGGCGACGTCACCGACGAGCAGCAGGTGGTCAACTTGGTGGCGGCGATAGCCGGCAGCTTCGGCCCGATTGACGTGCTCGTGTTGAACGCGACGGGCCCGCAGCCCGAAGCTCCGCTGAGCGACGTGGGGTGGGAGGACCACCTCGCCCAGCTCGACTTCTTCGTGAAGAGCCCCGTGTTGGTCGGGCGCGAAGTGCTGCCCGGGATGTGTGAACGGGCGTTCGGTCGAATCGTGAACATCGATTCCGAGGTCGCCGACCGCCCACCGCCAGGCCGCAGCGCCTACGCGACGGCCAAGAACGCCCAAATCGGCCTCACTCGCAGTTGGGCCCGGGAGCTTGCCCCGTTCGGCGTCACCGTCAACACCGTCGCACCGGGATTCATCCCGGTAGAGCGCCACGCCGATGTGCCAGCGCTCGTGAGGGACGCCTACCTCGCCTCCGTGCCCGCCGGCCGCATGGGTACCCCGGAGGACGTCGCCCACGTCGTGAGCTTCCTCGTCTCCGAAGGGGCCGGGTTCGTTACGGGCCAGCGCATCGTGGTGGACGGCGGTCGGGGTCTCGGTAGCTGACTCGGCGTTACCCGTTCGCCGCGCGCGCCACTGCACGCCGTTTCAGCGCTGGTCCGGGTGCGCCGCCGGGCGCACTCCGCACTTCGCGATGCACCTCCTGGGGTCCTGCCTCCTCGGGAGGCATGACGAACGGACGCTCCATTCCGCTCGATACCGGGAAGGTGGCGCTGTCGGGTTCGGAGCCTGGAGTCCGATTGACGTTGGTAAAGGCCCGGCGCGCGGCGCGCTTGAGCTCCCCGAGGAGCATTCAGCGCCTACCCGGACGGAGGATGATCATGGGTTGGAAACCTGCCGACGACCTCATCGCGCCTGTGGGCGCAGAGCTTCACGCTCAGGACGAGACGACCGCAGCCCGAGCGACAGCGACGCGCGGGAGAGCTGCCGGCTCGCACCGTCGGTGACGCTCAGCGCGCTGGACCGACGACAGCGTCTAGGTGTTCCCGGTGCTCGACCCGGGGTCGCACCCTCGTCGACCGCCGCGAGGCGATCCGGGTATCGTGGTTCGCGTCCCAGGAGTCAGGTATGCGCTCGACCAATTTCGGCAGCTTTGTTGTACTCGCGATCTCGCTTGGTTTACCGCTCATGGCAACCGCCGGGGGCGATGCCGCGGCAGGCAAGGCCAAGAGCCTGGCTTGCCAGGCCTGCCACATCGCGGTCGCGCCCACCGGCGACACGCCGCGCCTCGTCGGACAACCCGAGGGGTATATCGTGAAGCAGCTCAAGGCGTTCAAGGCCGGTGATCGCAAGAGTCCGGTCATGAGCGCTATGGCCAACGAGCTGAGCGACACCGACATGGCCAACCTAGCGGCCTACTGGAGCAGTCAGGTTCCGGGCACCGACACCATGGTCCTGCCCGAGGTCGCCGCGATCAAGAAGTCGCACATGGTGTTCCCGAAAGACTTTCCGAACGGCTTCGTCCTCTACAACACCAAGAACAAGGAGGAAGGAAACTCGGTGAGCAAGTCGTACGTCAACACGGTCGGGCTCCAGGCAGCGAAGGCCAATAAGCCGCTCCCCGACGGCAGCGTGATCGTCGTTGTCCACTACGCGGCAAAGCTCGACGCCAGCAAGAAGCCCGTGCTCGAAGAGGACGGCAGCTGGAGCGTCGACAAGGTGGTGGGATATGGCGGCATGGAGGCGCGCGCGGGGTGGGGCAAGGACGTCCCCGAGCTGCTTCGCAACGCGAACTGGAACTACGGCCTGTTCGGCGTTGATAAGACCCCGCGTGCCGAGCTCAACCACGCGCCGTGCCTCGCATGTCACAAGCCGAGGGCCGAGACGAGCTACCTGTTCTTGCTCAAGGACATCAAGGCCAAGGCCAACAGGAAGTAGCTCGCTGGCTACCGCGTCACGGCGCTCACCACGTGATCGCAGGGGAGTGGCGACTGCGCGAGGATGCAGACCAGGTTCTCCGAGCCGGTGTTGCGCACCGCATGCGGAGCGTCCTTGGCCGCCAGCACGAGATCGCCGGGCTTCACCGGATAGACGGCGTCTCCGACCACGCACTCCCCGGAGCCGCTGACGAAGTAGAGCACCTCGTCGGAAAGTGGATGTCGGTGGAGTGGGTTCTCCTGACCGGGCACGATGCAGTAGACGTTGAAGTGCAAGCTGTCGACCTCGAACAGGCGCTTGCGGACGAAGGCGTTCTGGCGGAACTCGATCGCCTCGGACAGGTTGAAATGTGGCCTGGTTGGGCCGCCGATGGGGGTCATGGGATTCACGGGTGTTCCTCCAGGGTCGCGATGCGGGTCAAACCTCGGCGAAGACGGTTGCGGCATGGTGCGCAGGGGCACGATCAGCTCACCTTGCGGAACTCGCCCTCGGAGTGCCCCTTGGCCAGGCACTGCCGGCAGTAGGCGTAGAGGGCGTCGTAGACGATCCACTCCGCCTGATTGATGGCATGGTCGTCTGGCAACCCGAGATGGCGAAAGCCCTCGGCGATGGCCTTGAGGCCCCAGATTCTCGGGAGGTGGGCCGCGCTTCGGGAGCGAGGTCGCGACCGCGCGCGCCTGATTCGCGAGCTCGCGGTAGTCCGCCTCGCGCGCCGACTGGAACAGCGCGAGGACCTGCTCGTCCGACAGCCCGTCGATGAACCTGGCCTCGACGATCGAGGCATCGCCGCCTCCCTTCATGACCTCGCGCAGGACCCACTGGAAGTCTTCCTGCGTCTCGTCGTTGCGCGGGAGCGCATACACCGAGTTCTTGATGGGGACGGCACCGATCCGCTGGAGACGCCGCCCGATCTTGACGCGGAGGTACGCGGGCTTGGGCGGGATCTGGTGGATGAGCAGCATCCAGCGCGACGCGGCGCTGCCTGACTTGAGACCCTTGCGTGGCATAGCCTCGTTGATATAGCAACTGCATCTCGACCGTCCATCATGCTTCACTCGGAGCCCAGCCGTCGCGGCAATGGCTTCCGGGGGGGGGTTGGAATTCCAACCTGCGGATCGAGGTCCGGTAACGGGTCCGTCTCCTCCACTCGCAGTCCGGCAGGATGAAGCGCCATCCTGGGCCAGATGCCGTGTCCCTGGAGGCCCCGGTGGCAGGCGGCAGGTGGCGGTCTCGGTGGAGCCCGCCGGGCGCACCGCCTACCTCGACGGCAAGCCCCTCGCCCCCATCAGGTCGAGTTCAGGGCGAGCCTCGCCGCAGCGAGCCACGGACCTGCTGGCCGCATCACCCGATTCCGGACGGCAGGGCGACCACCCTCGCGCCTGATCCCGCGATCCGCTCCAGGTATGCGGCCCACTTCTCGAGGGCGTCGCGCCGCTGTTCGAGGCACGTCGAGGTCCTCCAGGGCGAGGCACCTCGCTGCTCGCAGAACGCGTGCGTGGGCCTCCGACCACCGAAACCGCATGGACACCTCTTCGACCTGCCTCTGCTCGTGCTCCCTTGCCGTCCGATTGAGCGAGAGAGTGCGGTCGAGTCGCCTCCCTCTTCTCGCGAGCACGTAGCGGCGGGTGGTGGCGCGCCACGAGATGAGCCACGCCATCGTGGCCGCGGCGCAACCCGGCTGCGATCCGGTGCACGCTGCTCGACGTATTCACCATGGACGACCAGCTGCAAAGTACGCTGCGTTCCGGGCCCGACAAGCGGCACAACCGCTCAGCCGGTACACGCGCACCGCAATATGGGTGCACAACGGCATTTGGTTGCCAGCGAGATCCCAGCTGACTCTTGCTCCATGCGCTCAGCCGCAAGGGAATCGCGGCCTTGCGCATGCCGGCATGGGCCGTGCACAGCAGAACTGATAGCGCATGCCACATGAACTGACGCTCGAGATGGGGGGCGCGGGGGGAGAGTTCTCCCCTCCGCTTGAGGCGCCGCAAGGCGCCGGACATCAGCTCACAGCGGCGGCGGTGACGCTGGAGAATCACATCAACTGGTCGCCGCTGTGAAACACCGAGGAGACCAAGATGCCCCAGCTGGACCACAGTGCAACCGTCGCCCGGATCGTCACAGAGCACCCCGTCGCCGCGCGAGTCTTCCAGAAGCACGGAATCGACTACTGCTGCCACGGAAACGTGACCGTGCCCGAGGCCTGCCTGGAGGGACGACTCGATCCCGAGGCGCTGTTCGCGGAACTGCAGGCCGCGCTCGCGGCCGACGATGCCCGGCCGGAGGAGAATCCCCGCGCGCTCTCCACCGCCGCCCTCATCGCGCGCATCATCGACCGCCACCACGGCTATCTGCGGCAGGCCCTGCCCTACATCGCGCCGATCATGGCCAAGGTCGCGAAGGTACACGGACCGCGAAACGCGAACCTGCAACACCTTCACGACGCGTTCCGCGACCTCGCGTCCAGCCTCGGGCCGCACCTCGACGAGGAGGAAGAGGTCCTCTTCCCTGCCCTCATGGCACGGCAGCCGGATGCGCGACTCGTGGAGCGCGAGGTCGAGCGGATGTACGAGGACCACCTGGCGGTCGGAGACCTGCTGGCCCGGATCCGCGCGTTCACCGGCGGATTCACAACGCCGGAGTGGGGCTGCAGCACGTACCGCGTCCTCATGGGGGAGCTCGACGCGCTCGAGGCGGACATCCTCCGGCACGTGCACCTAGAGAACCACGTGCTCGCGCCCCGCTTCGGCGCCCTCGCGACGCGGGCGGCGTGATGGCGCGGCTCTCGATGGAGATAGGACCATGAGCGAGCTCATCGACAACGACACCCAGCGCAGGGAGGATCTCCTGAAGCACGGCACCACCGGCCCGCCGAAGGTAAGGTGGGGGAAGCACGACGAGGCGCGGGCGCTCCTGCACTGATCGACGAGGCACCCACCATGGACGACCGGCTGTATCGACAGATCATCGAAGGAAGCCCCGAGGCCATCATCCTTGGGGACCCCGAGGGAATCATCCGGCTGTGGAACGCCGGTGCCGAGGCTCTCTTCGGCTTCACCGCCGAGGAGGCGGTGGGACAATCCATGGACCTCATCATCCCGGAGCGACTGCGAGGTCGCCACTGGGACGGCTATCACAAGGTGCTGGCGACGGGGGTCAGCCGGTACGGGAGTGGAGACCTGCTCGCAGTTCCAGCCGTCACCAAGAGCGGCCACACCATCTCCATCGAGTTCACCATTCAGATGATGAAGGGGGCCGCAGGCGAGATCGTGGGCCCTGTCGCGACCATCCGTGACGTGACGAAACGCTTTCAGCGGGAGAAGGAGCTGGCGCGCCGGCTGAAGGAACTCGAAGCGAGACAGGGCTAGGCATGCTCACAGCGGCGGCGGTGCCGCTGGAGAATCACATCAACTGGTCGCCGCTGTGACTCGGAGATCGCGAAGGAGATCCGGGCGCGCCGCGGTGGCGTCGCCCAGATCTGATCGCCCGCGCAGAGGGCTTCGATGTGCGGTGCGGCCCACTGATCTGGGGTGTGATCACAGTCTACGGCGGGACATTCCCGGCGGGACCGTCCCTTGCGGGCAGGTGGGCGAAGCATCCGGGCCATCTCCATAGGTCTATGCGGCGAACGCGCTCACTCATGCAGGCCCTTGGCATGCGCGTGGGGTCGTGCACT
>MEMX01000126.1:0-8575 GCA_001768075.1 Anaeromyxobacter sp. RBG_16_69_14
AGGACCTGGTCCTGCGGCACGGCGTTGTAGAAGCGCTCGTCGAGGTCCTCGGGGAGGAGCGGCCGCCGATGCTCCGACCAGGCGGCGTCGAAGGTGCCGGCGAAGCGCGCGCGTTGCCTCCAGCCGGCCGGGATGAAGCCGAGCGCCGCCGGCGGTGGCCGATGCTTCACCTTGCGGTATCGCGGCGGAATCCAGTCCAGGTCGGGGAGCCGCGCCTGGTCGCGCACCTTGCGCGCGAAGCCCAGGCCGACGGGGTTCTCCAGGCACACCACCTCGCCGTGCTCGCCCTCGTACTTGCCGCCGAAAGCGTGCTCGTAGGTGAGCGGAATGCGCTCGAACGCGACCGGGCCGGCGATGTCTGTCAGGAAGCCGCCGATCCAGGCCCGCGGGCCGAAGACGGTCAGGACCTTCTTCACACTGACCTTCTGCACGGTCCCGATCCCGAGTCCGACCTCCACTCTCTTGCAGCCCTTGCCGTACGCATGGCCGTTCACGGCCACGTCCGTACCGGGCTTCGCCGGGACAACGTCGGACGCGTAGCGCACGCTCGTCGTCCCCGGCTCGCTGTGGTGGACGTCGGCGAGGAACACCGGGAGCTGCTCCGCGGCCGGAGCGATCTCGACCTTTCCCGCCGCCGTGAAGCGGAAGGTCGCCTTGAGGAGCGCCAGGACCAGGTCGCGGCCGTCGCGATCCGCCGTGAGGCCGATGTCCGTCACGAAGGGCGTCAGGTTGAGCTGGTGGGTCATCTCGATTGGTCTCGGTTTCAATTGAGAGCGAAATCGACCGGAACCTCGAGCCCGTCCACGAAGCACTCCTCGAAGTGAAGGGTGCCCTGGGCACCGGTCTCGTAGTGGAGCACGATCTTCACGAAGCCGGCGGCGTCGATGCGGAGCAGCTTCTGATAGTCGTCCCTGGTGAGCTCCGCGCCGCTCAGCACCTCGAAGACCCGGCCGTCCTGCCGCTTGACGATGACATACAGCGAGAAGAACACCTGCTCGGTGGGTGAGATCCCGTCGTACGGTGCGAGCTGCTCCTTTGGATCGAAGGCGCCGTTCACCTTCACGGGATGGAGCACCGAGCGGCGGCCAGTCCCGACGGCGAAGTTGCGCCCGAACCAGTACTTCGGTACGTCCCAATAGTCCCGATCGGCGGGGTCGAGGCTCAGGCGCAGCGCGGTCGAGAACACCTGGAGCGAGCCTTTCACCTCGGACTTTCCCGGCTTGTGGTCCCTGGAGTTGGTTCCGGCGTCGAAGAGGCGCGCCTTCTCGAGCCATGCTTCCGTCATCTCCTTGGCGAGCCGGAGCGGCCACTCCCCCTCCTTCTGCTGCACGGCGTAGAGGCTGGTGCGGTAGTCGCCGGGCTCGGCGTGGAGGAAGTATCCGAGCTCCCCTTCCTGGGCACCGAGCCTGGCCGTGGGAATGCGCAGGCAGAGCGACAGGAAAGGCTTGGGCTTGCAGATCAAGAGCTGCGGCTGGGACAGGAGCTTCTCCGTCGGGCAGTCCACGCCCGAGCACGGTGCCATGCCGGGGTTGAACAGCGGCTTCCCCACCTTCCAGGTCGACGGCCTCGTCGAGCGGGTTGGTGCGGGCAGCCGCTCGAGGATCGTGTCGTAGGTCCTCATCTCGTTCTCGGGCTTCTTCTGGACGGTCTCCTTGCCGTCGAGAAACGGGCGCTCGCCGGCGACCTCGATGCGGGCTTGGCCGCCACCCCCGGCGGCGTCGAGCACGTGCACAAAGTCGAGCCGCGTCACGGCCTCCTCAGGCGTCGCTTTTCCAAGGTGCTGCACCCTCAGGCCGAGCCCGGTGTCGAGGTTCCAGAAGTTGCCGAGCCGGCCCAGCTTGACCTTGTCGGGATGGTCGACGGTCGACTTGCGGTCCTTGGGCTTCGCCGCGCTGGCATATGCGTCGGTGAGCTCCCCGACGAACGCGGACGCGACGCCCCTCGCGCTCAGGACAAACTCGACGAGCGCCCGGGGATCGTAGAAGTCGGCACCGCACTTCTGCACCTTGGCCAGATCCGGGCAGACGAAGTAGGTGAGGTAGTTCCAGGTGACGGGCTCTTCGGTGTAGTCGTTGGTCTTGCTCGTGAAGTAGTTGAGCTTCGAGCGCTCGGTGCCACCGCTCATGTCCTCGCCTTTGCCTTCGAGCTTGCCCCTCTCCTTGGTGAGCTCCGGGTGCAGGTCGCTCACCGGGTTGGCTCTCGTGGCCACGACTTCGTAGAGGGTCTTGGCGTCGAGGTCATCGCCCTTCGTGGCGCGATCGCAGTAGATCTGGGGGAAGCAGAGCGGCTTCTCGATCATCCTGCGCGTCTCGGGATGCGAGAGGTACTCGCGCACGTGCTTCGGCGGGTTCTTGATGTCCTTGAGTAATCCCTCCACCGTGGGAAGCCCCAGGGGAGGATCGAGGCGCCCGAAAGCACGGTCCTGGTCGCGCTGGTCCGGATAGACGGAGCCGTAGTCGCCCAGATAGCGGTACCGGACGTAGGTGTCCCAGTAGTGCTCCACCTTGTTGTGCATGCTCCAGAACTTCTTCACCCCCGAGTCCGCGAACTCCTCCTGGAACGACAGCTGCGGGCTATTAACGAAGGCATCCACCGAAGACGGCGACATAGGGTATGAGTCCCCCGCGGATCCCGCCATCAACAGCGCCCTCGCCACGGGTCCCATGCCCTCCTTGCGCTGCTCGTTGATCCAGTGCTTCTCGAGCAGGTTGTAAGCGCCGGCGGTGACGTTCACGAGCTGGTGGATGACCAGATCCGCGGCCACGTGCGTGGCCATGCCGCAGAAGTAGGCCTGCTCCGCTCGGGCTTTCGGCGTGTCCTCGCGCGACTCCTGGCGCGCCACCGACACCTGGAATTGGCGGTGGGTGCGGTTGTAGTGCCCGAGGTTGAAGAGGAAGTCGGCAGTGTCAGGAACATTCCGTTTTCCGCTCGGCAACGTCCAGAAGTCGGGGCCGCACGCTCCGAGCATGTAGGCCGAAAAGCAGGTGATGTTGTCCTTGATGTTGTCCTTCTTCGCTTCGACAGCCTTCTTCCATGTCTTCATGGCGTCATTTGCCGCGGCCTGGACGGCCTCGAGACGCGGTTCCTCCAACGCCAATTTGAGCTGCGTCCTCAAGTCGCTGCCGGCCTTCAGGAACGCGTCGGCGCCTTTCCGAACGGGCTCGGGTGCCCTTGAGATGGCACCGTACGCAACCAGCCAGTGGGTGTGGAAGTTCGGCATTTAGAGATCCTTGGGCACGGCGCGGACGAGGTAGAAGCGCTTCTCCTCGTGGCCTGGCACCTGCGCGAGGACGACGACGGCGCTGAGGATGCCATCGCGCATGCGCAGCGAGACCCCGCCCTGCTCCAGGTCCGACGATGGTTTCCCCAGGAAGCAGTATCCGGGCACCTCGAACGAGGCGACCTCGGCGCCCTGCCGCACTACCGTGAAGGAGGTCGCCGCGGGCCGCTCGACCGAGCGCACCCAGGCCACGTAGGCATCGGGCTCGCGGTAATGCCTGTCCTGGATCAGATCAGGGTCATCGGGGCTATCCAGAATCCGCAGGAGAGCGACCTCGAGCGATAGGTAGTACCCCTCTCGCTGATGCGCCTCGACCTCCGCATACGAGCGAGGGAGGTGCTTCTTCCAGTCCTCGATCGTCTTGATCTCGCCGGTGAAGCCGCGCTCCTTGCGCTCCTTATCCATCGCCCTGTCGCGGTTATCGTCTCTGCGGTCGAGTTTAGGAGGAAGCCGAGCTTCAAGCTTGGCGAGCTCCTCCAGCGACAGGAAGCGCTTTCCGGCCGTGAGCAACTCCTCGTGCGTGAGCGGCCGCGCGTCGCGTTCGCGGCTGTGCACCACCACGAACTCGTCCGGCTCTCCTCCCGGGGTGAGGGGATAGACTTTCCCAGGACTCTCGAACGCTTCGCGCGGAGGTTTCGCGCGGTAGAAGGGCTTGGGCTTCGACCCGGGTCCCCATTCGTCACCGGGCCGCACGGGCTTGCCCGTGGGCTCCCACGAACCGTCCCGCGGGTCCCGCGCGCCGCCATACCGCATGAAGAACTGCCGGTCCTCGTTCACCGCGTAGAACTCGTCGTTGGGATGGTCCGTGGAGGGGGTGTGGCGGAAGATCGCGAGCGGCCTCGGGCCATGCGTCATTCCGAGCGCCTGCACCTTTCCAGTGCCCGGCAGGAACGACAGGTCGACGGCGCGCATCCAGTCGACCGGCTTTGACGGCATGAAGAAGAAGAGCCGGTCCTTCTTGTGGTTCGTGGCCAGGATCCGATCGCTCTGTGGTGAGTACACCGGATCTTCGAGGCGATCCTCGGAGAGGTCGAAGTCCCCATACATGCGCCGCGGCGGCTCGATCGCCGTCCCGTCGAGCCGGTGGCGCGACACCCACATCTCCTCGCGAAAGGCTGTTTCCCTGTGCTTCGAGAACACCACCAGCTCGTCCACGTCCTGCGACCCTGGGCGGTTCAGGGGCATCACTGCACGTAGGTCCTTCAGGTCCGGCGCGAGGCCCTTCAAGAAGATCCGCGACACTCCGCCCTTCCCGATGCGCAGGAGCGCTTGCTCCTCGCCCGCCCCCATGCGCGCGAGCTGCCCCGGCTCGAGGTGCACGAACTCGTTGCGCATCATTTGCAGAAACAGCTCATCCCGCCCTGGCAGCGCCGCTCGTGTCCAGCCATCCGCGTAGTAGAGGACGCGTTCGGGATGACTCGTCGGATGCGGGTAGTCGAACACCTTCTTCTTCGGACTCCACACCTCGACGCCGCCCTGGTCGCGCGGCAGCACGAGCTCCTCCACCCCGTCCCCGTCCACGTCCGCCATGACGATGCGGGACGTGCGAATGAGGTTGAGATCCTCGTTTCGCGTCAGGTTCCGCGGCGCCTTCGCATGGAACCTGAGCGGGAACGCCCCCTGGCCGCCTCCACTCAGGGGCAGAAACTCGTCCAGAAGCTCGTTGCGGGTCCGCAGGTTCTGCCAGTGATAGGCGAGCACCGCCCGAGGGCCGTTGCGGGCCCAGAGCGCGAAAGGAATGGGCTCGATCTCGTCGTGGTCGTCGCTATGGGGCGTCTTGATCAACCCGGGCTTCACCGCATCCAGCATCGTCACCGTCACGTTCATCGCGCCTCCCGATTCCTTCCGGCCCGCCTTCTTCACATCCGTCTTCGCAGCCGCGCTCGCGGCGACCGCGACGAGCAGTGCGGCACACGCGAGCGCCGCTCGCGCCACCGATCTCCGCCTCCTCGCGCTCACGGCACGACCGCCAGGATAGCCTCGGGCGCGCTCGGTACCCGGATTCGGCAGATCCCCGTCGGAAGGGTGTTCACGCGGATCTTCCCCGACCCGTCCGTCTTCCCCTTCAGCGTCCGGCCGTCGGTCGTGTCCACCTCGTACTCCACGTCGGCGAGCGGCTTGCCATCCTCGCCCACGGCGGTGAGGTCGAGCCGGTCCGGGTCGTCCACGTCCTTCACGGGCACGGGGGACGCCACGAGCGGCGGCTGCATGAGCGGTGCGGGCGGCGTGTTGAAGCCGCCGCCCTTGTTCCCCAGCATGAGGTCGTTCGCGCGCGCCACGCCCTTGCCCTCGGCGATCACGTCGAACGAGTAGCTCACGAACTCGGCAGGCCCCTGGGTCATGGAGCTGGCGACCCCACCGGCACTGCCCCCTTCATCGCCCGTGCTCTTCGAGAACTGCGAGCCCGCCAGCAGGAGAGGGTTGCCGTCGACGAGGACGGTGCTCGCACCCTTCGCCGCGTCGGCCGACTTCGCGACGTTGGGATACGGAATCGGGATGGGCGGGCCCGGCGGCGCCGGCGTCTTGCACACGTCCGGCATGAACGACACCGTGCCGCCGCTGTCCTTGTGCACGACGGTCTGTCCGTTGGCCCCAACCTTCGTCGCCATGCGCGTCTCCCCTGTCACACCTGCTCGAGCAAGAGGCCTCGCCGATCGCCGTCCTCCGAGGCCGCCCAGACGATCGCCGAGCCGCGGTCCGGGTACTTCTTCGCCAGGAACTGCACCGCAAGCGCGACGAGCACTCCCGCCGAGGCCGCACCCACGTCGCCGAGCTGCAGGGCCGGGTGCTCCAGGGCGAGCGGCGCCGGCAGCCGCGAGCCCAGCCGTGCCAGCGCGTATCCCCATTCCTTCATCCGCCACCGCTCGCCGTTGAGGTCGGCCACGACGATGGGCGGCGCCGGCGCAGCCGCGGTGAGCTCCTCGACGACGCCGGCGAGCGCGGCACCGGGCGCGGGCTGCCGTCCGGTGGCGCCGCTGGCTTGCCGCGCCGCCGTCGCGCGCACCGTGGCCCAGGGCTGTACACCACGCTTCGCAGCTCTTGCGCGGAGCTCGAGCACGATGAGACCGGCGGCTTCGCCCGGACGAAAGCCGTCCGGGACGCGCCCGCACTTGAGGCGCCTCTCGCGGTCGAGCGGCGCGAGCCACTCGCGGAAGAGATACGAGTCCGCCCCGCCCACGATCGCCACCTCGATCTCGCCCTTGCGCAGGGCCGCGCACGCCTCCTCGCACAGCGCGAGCACGGAGGCATGACCGCCGAGGACGATCCGCTCGCGCTCGACGGGACCGCGCTCATCGCGGTCGCAGAGGTGCCGCGAGATCGCGGCGCTCTGCTCCTCGGAGAAGCCTGGGCGTCCGGAGGGCATCGAGAGAAAGAGCCCCAGCCGACCCTGCTTGCCCGCGTCCAGCCTGGCGCTCTCCTTCGCATCGCGCAGCGCCTGTCCGGCGATGCAGGCCAGCCATTCCGCCGGGCGGTTCCCGTCTCGCGGTCCCGCCTCCTCATCCGGGAAGCCGGAGGCGACGACCGGGTCGTCCCTGTCCGGTCGGCCATCCTGGCCCAGACAGGTGTAAAGGTCGGGCCTCGCGAAGAACCGCCCGATCCCGGCACGCACCGCAGCGAACGATTGCGCGGCGTCTCCGAGCGGCGTGGCGAGGCCGATCCCGCTCACCACCACGTCGCGAGTGTCCGCCGCGTGCGCAGCGCGTGGCACTGCGCGTGTCGCCGCGGCGGCGGGCCGGATGCGTACCTCCCAGGGAGCAGGGAGATCGTGGAAGCGCACCGCCCAGGCGCGTCCGATGGCACCGCGGGCCGACTCGAGCTCCGCGCGCTGCCGCGCACTGAGCGCGAAGACGTCTATTTGCGCCTGCCCTCGCGTGCGGATGGCGAGCTCCAGCGCCAGCGCTTCCCGCCGGCGCATCGGCCCGCTCGCAATCTCCTCAAGCAGCGCACCGCACGTGAAGGGCCGGCCGCGGAGGTAGCGGCGCCCCGAGTCGAAACGCCGGCGCTCCCCTCTTTCACTGCCTTTTCCACCACCGCGCCACCATCGCGCCACTGCCTCACCGTCCGGCAGAGGCAGCCGCGCCTCCGGACCGGGGACGAGGTCGGCCTCGAGGTCCTCCTCCTCGAAGGGGATCGGCTCCTCGCGCTCGGGAGCCTCCTCGGCGACGTAGGCGCCCTCCATCCGGAGCCCGGTGATCGCACAGAAGGCTTCGCCCGCCAGCCCCCCGAGAGATCCGCCCATGAGCTCGAGGAGGGCGTCCGCCGCGGCGACGCGCCCCGTGAGGCCGAGCGCGAGGACCGCGCGCCGCGCTAGCCTGGCATCGGCGCTCGCCTCCAGGAGCGGCTTCACCGCCTCCGCATCGCCGGAGAGCGCCCGGAGCCGTGCAGCCACGGCGAACTCGGCGCCGCGCTCCGCCACCGCACGCTCGCAGGCGCTCCACGCCTCCCGCAGGCCCATGATCACCCCGATCTCCATGGCCGCCGCCCATATCTGTGGCTCCCTGGAGCGGATCAAGCCCGCGACCCGATGCGCCTCGCTGCCCTTCCCGAGCACGAGCATCGCGCGCAGGCCCAGCACGGCCCCCGCTGTCTCGGCCGAATCGATCCATGCGCGGACCGCGGTCCCAGGGTCTTCCCGCCTGGCGATGAGCGCGCCCGCGATCGCGAGGCGGGCCACGGGAGCCGCCTTCTCCAGCTGCGCCCTGAGCTGCGCTCCCAGATCGGGCGCGGGAAGGACCTGAAGCGCGCGCTCCATCGCCGCGCGCACGGGGGGAGCCGCTTCCGCGAGCGCCTCGAGCACCAGCGGCAGCCCCTCCGCCCGCGCCGCCAGGACGAAGGCCGCCGCAAACGCCTTGCCCTCGTCGTCGCCGGCCAGCGCTGGCACGAGGAGATGGTCCGCGGCCAACCCACCCGCCGCCGCCAGCGCATCGAGGTGCGCGAGCAGCACCTCCTCAGGCCCGCGCGCCACGCCCTCCAGCGACTCCGTGGGGGAGCGCAGCGCGGACTCCCATTGCCGGTACAAGAACGCCGCCTCGTCGAGATGCTCCTCGACGATCTCCAGGCGCAAGTCCGGTCTCATGACTTCAATTCAGCTTGACCGTGCTGCCCTTGATGCGGTTCGTCCCCCGGGAACAGGTCTCGATGTACGTGCCGCGCACGACCACCTTCCCGTTGCGACGGAGCGTGATGCTCGCCTCGCCACACCTGAGCTCGAGCTCGTCGCAGGCCTCGATGGACATGCGCCGGCCATCCACCTGGACGTAGAACGAAAGGGCTTCGTCCGGCGGCTTTGCCGCA
>MEMX01000126.1:8593-14687 GCA_001768075.1 Anaeromyxobacter sp. RBG_16_69_14
ATCGGACCCCGCCGCGCGCGCTTTCGCGCGTGAGCTGGGTGACCGCTCGGCCTTCGAGCTGCGCGTGGGGCATGCTGCTGCTCTCTTCTTCATCGTGCCCGTCCCCAGCGACGCAATTGTGAGTCTTCACATGTTCACAAATTGGCCGGCCCCCGAAAGGTGGGAGCGAGTAGGCGGGACGAACAGTCGTTCAGGGTCTGGACGAGACCTCCTTGCTCCGCTCACCCGCTCACCGCGGTGGGCCACCATCACCAGCAGCGCAGCTGTGGCCAAGACCGAGGAGGAGGCGCAGGTGGATCACGAAGCAACGCGAGAGCCGACAGCGGCATGGTGCGGCAGATCCTCGTCGGGATCTTCTCTGCGATGGCTGATCACGAGCGCGAGCGCCACAAGCGGCGCCTACGTGCGGGTATGGAGCGTGCGCGCGCCCAGGGCCGGCACATGGGGCGACCTCGCCGCTCACCCGTCGGCGAGGGCCACGGGCTCCGAAGCGGCCACGCGCCCCTCGGTCGCGTCAGTCGTAGCAGCCTCGCCGCTCCGTCTTCTTGTCTCCCGCGTGCTTCTTCGCGGCCAGGCGCCGCTCCTTGGACCCACGGGTGGGGCGCGTCGCGCGGCGCGGCTTGACCTCGCGCGCGAGCGACTCCAGGCGCTTCCGCAGGCGCTCCAGCGCGGCGCCACGGTTCTGCAGCTGGCTCCGCCGCTCCGTCGCCGTCACGACCACGCCGGTCGGGCGGTGCGCGAGGCGCACACCGCTCGCGGTCTTGTTGCGGTGCTGCCCGCCGGGGCCGCCTCCCACGAAGAAGGTCTCCTCGCACGTGGCGAGCAGCGCCTCGTCGGGGAGCGCCAGCGCGCGGCGTGCCGCTGCTCGCAGTGCGATCGGAACATCGGCCATGCGGGCATTCGTACACCACGCGCCCAGGGTTGCGCGAGGATGGGCTCGGCTTGTCCCGGCGATCTCGGGGCAGGACCAAGTCCAGGTCCAGGTCTGGAACCCTGTCCCTTCCAGTGAGGGGCTTCCAGGGCATTTCCATGGCAGCGCCGGTGAGAGGGACGCTAGATTCGGCAGCCCCCCGTCTGCCCGGGAGGGTCGGGAGGAGCCAGCATGTTCGAGCGGGCGCAGCAGGTCTTCCAGGCGGCGCTGGCCGAGATCCGGGCAGCCGGCACGTTCAAGGAAGAGCGAGTCCTCGAGTCACCGCAGGGGGCTGCCGTCCGGGTGAACGGGCGGGAGGTGCTGAACTTCTGCGCCAACAACTACCTCGGCCTCTCCTCCCACCCGGCGGTGCTGACCGGCGCGCGGCGTGCGCTCGACCAGCGCGGGTTCGGCCTCTCCTCGGTGCGCTTCATCTGCGGGACCCAGGACCTGCACAAAGAGCTCGAGGCTCGCCTCGCCGGCTTCTTCGGCTTCGAGGATGCCATCCTCTTCGGCTCCTGCTTCGACGCGAACGGAGGCGTCTTCGAGGCGCTGCTCTCCGAGGAGGACGCCATCGTCTCCGACGCCCTCAACCACGCGTCCCTGATCGACGGCATCCGGCTCTGCAAGGCGCAGCGCCTCCGATATGCGAGCGGAGACATGGACGAGCTGGCGCTGCGGCTCGAGGAGGCTCGCGCTGCTGGTGCGCGCGTGATCCTGATCGCGACGGACGGCGTCTTCTCCATGGACGGTCGGCTCGCGCCGCTCGATCGCATCTGCGATCTCGCCCAGCGCTCCGGCGCCCTGCTGCTGGTGGACGACTCGCATGCGTCCGGGTTCGTCGGCCGCACCGGCCGCGGCACCCCCGAGCACTTCGACGTGCAGGGCCGGGTGGACATCATCACCTCGACGATGGGGAAGGCGCTCGGCGGCGCCGCCGGCGGCTTCGTCGCGTCCCGGCGCGAGGTGGTGGAGCTCCTGCGCCAGCGCGCGCGTCCCTACCTCTTCTCCAACACGCTCGCGCCCTCGATCGTGGGAGGGAGCCTCGCCGCGCTGGAGCTCCTCGCGGGCTCGACCGCCCTGCGCGACCGCCTCATGGAGAACGCTCGGACCTTCCGCCAGTCCATGGCGAGCGCCGGCTTCGAGGTGACACCGGGCATCCACCCCATCGTCCCCATCATGCTGGGCGAGGCTCGCCTGGCCGTCGATTTCGCGAGGGACCTGCTCGACGAGGGGATCTACGTCATAGGATTCAGCTACCCGGTCGTTCCCAGGGGGCAGGCCCGCGTCCGCGTCCAGCTGTCCGCCGCGCACGAACCCGAGCACCTGACGCAGGCGGTCGAAGCCTTCGCGAAGGTGGGACGCAAGCGCGGGGTCATATGAGATAGCGAGCGGCGGAGAGCGACGCGAGGAGAGCGCTCAGCGAGGGCGGCTTCGCGAGATGAGCGTCGAAGCCAGCATTCGCCGCACGCTGGCGATCCTCGGGCTGCGCGTATCCGCTGAGCGCGATGAGGCGCGTCGAGCGGAGCGCTTCTTCGGCCCGGATGACGCGAGCGATCTGGTAGCCGTCCAGGTCGGGCAACCCGATGTCGCAGAGGATGACCTCGGGCCTGAGCTCGCGAGCTCTCGCGATCCCCGACGCGCCGCTGTTCGCGACGTGCACGCGATGACCCTCCAGCTCCAGCACCTCGGCGATGGTCTCGGCCGCGTCCACGTTGTCCTCGATGACGAGGATCTCGAGCGCTCGCGCGGTGGCCGACGCGACAGGCGCAGGCGCGGTGCGCTGGGGGGCGGGCGCCAGGGGGAAGGTCACGACGAACTCTGAGCCACGCGACAGCCCATCGCTGGATGCGCGCACTGAGCCGCCGTGCTGCTCGACGAGGCCCTTCACCAGCGCGAGTCCCAGGCCGAGGCCACCCCTCGTCCGCGCCATGCCGCTGTCGGCCCTGACGAACGGATCGAACACGCGCGGCAAGAGCTCCGGCGCGATGCCGATGCCGTCGTCGCGCACGAGGACCTTCGCCTGCCCGTCCGAGGTGTAGACGCTGACGGTCACGGTCCCCTTCTCGCGACTGTACCTGGCGGCATTCTGGAGCAGGTTGCCGACGATCTGGGCGATACGGACCTCATCCGCCTCGACCCAGGCGGGCGCGGAGGTTTCCACCCGCAGCTCGACAAGCCGCTTTTCGAACAGAGTGCGGTGGTCGTCGCACGTCCGCTGGACGATCTCGCGGAGATCGATCCGGATCCGGTCGAGCTCGATCCTGCCTCGCGAGATCCGGGTCACGTCGAGGAGATCGTCCACGAGCCGCGACAGGTGGTCGGTCTGACGGCGGATCACCTCCTTGGCCCGGGTCGCCTGTTCGCTGACCGGCGCCACGCGGTCCAGGAGGTGGAGGCTGTTTCGAATGGGCGCCAGCGGGTTCCGTAGCTCGTGCGAGAGGACCGCGAGGAACTCGCTCTTGTGCTGGTCGGAATCGCGCAGCGCCTCCTCCGCCCGCTTGCGCGAGGTGATCTCCCAGGTCACGTCCGCCAGGTAGGAGACGCTCTCCACGTCGTCGTCCGTGTAGTCGACGGACTTGTTCCCGACCCCGAGGATGGCCACGACCCGACCCTCGCGAAGCACCGGTACGACCAGCTCCCGGACGACGGCGGCGTGTCCCTCGGGCAACCCCTTCCGGTGTGGCAACGCCGAGTAGTCGTTGTGGATCACGGGCCGCCGCTCGCGCACGCAGTCCACCCACACGCCGGCCTTGTCGATGGGGTAGTGCATCCCCTTCCCCGAGGCCTTGCAGAACTCCTTCTCCGTCCGGCTTGACCAGGCCTGGAGCGACAGGGTCTCCTGATCGGCCGCGACGAAATGGTAGAAGCCGATGGGGCTGCCGGTGAGCCTCCCGATCTGGTCCAGCGTCTCCCGGAGGACCTCCTCGAGCGAATGCGCCGCCGAGAACTCCAGCAGGCCGAGTCGGATACGGACGAATCGCTCCGCTCTCCGTTCCTGCGTCTGATCACGAAATACGAGCACGACGCCTGTGACACGGCCGCTCGCGTCCCTGATGGGAGCAGCGCTGTCGGCTATGGATCGCTCGGTCCCGTCTCGGGCGACGAGCGCGGTGTGGTTCGCCAGCCCGAAGACGACGCCCTCGCGCAGCACGCGGCGCACCGGGTTCGCGGCAGGCTCCCGCGTGTCCTCGTTGACGAGCAGTAAGACCTCGTCGATCGGTCTACCGGCGGCCTCGTGATCCTTCCACCCTGTGAGCTCCTCCGCGACCCCGTTGAGCATGGTGACGCGGGAGGCTTCGTCGGTCGCGATCACCCCGTCGCCGATGCTGCTCAGCGTCACCCTCAGCCGCTCCTTTTCGTGGGTGAGCTGCTCCACGGCCCGCCTGTACTCCTCGTCGAGCTGGACGTCGCTGGCGTTCTCCAGCGTGAGGACGACATGCGTCTTCCCATCGTGCTCGAGCGGCGAGGCGCTGACGAGCACGGTGATGTCGACCTCGCCTCGCTCGCCGCGCAGCCGCATCGGGCTCCTGGACCGGTGGACCGCGCCCGTGGTCAGCGCTCGCTCGACGGAGTTGCGGATGACGCAGTCCTTGCAGCGCGCCTGGCGGCCGCAGCCGCCCGGGCCACGGGCGTGAACGCAGTGGAGGGCCTCACCCCCGCGCTTCATGAGCAGCGGCGTGGCGTCGGCTTCGTGGCCGAGCATCACCCGCGCTGCCCGGTTCACGAGCAAGAGCCGGACGTCGTCGTCGACGATCAGCGCAGGGGCAGGGTACCCGTCGAAGACCTGGGCGAGTCCGTGGAACATGGGAGCTTTCCTTCGCCCTGAACGGCGGGGCCTGTCGCGCTTCCTGGCCATCCGTACGACCCCGAGCGTCGCCGCCCCCCCCTGCCCGTTCGATGATGCGCTGGTGGAGCTCCCCTCCCCAGATGCGGACTGCGCCATCATCGCAGACGCCTGGAGGCGAGCCAAGTTGAACCGACGCGCTTCGCGACGGACCGGGCG
This sequence comes from Anaeromyxobacter sp. RBG_16_69_14, assembly GCA_001768075.1. Lineage (GTDB taxonomy): Bacteria > Myxococcota > Myxococcia > Myxococcales > Anaeromyxobacteraceae > Anaeromyxobacter_A. The sequence goes on from MEMX01000126.1 coordinate 13,510, forward strand.
GCGATCAGGTCGGGTGAGGATCTTTGCGGGTCCAGGTCCAGGTCCAGGAGGCACACCATCAAGAGGGGCGGGACGCGGCGGATCGCCACGGCTAGTTCCCTGGAAGGGCGTCGGCGGGGGACCCTCCCTCGCGCTAACGCCGCCTAGGGAGGTGGTCGTGACCACCGCTCTCACGCCTGGCGAACGCGCCATCCGGAGCCTGCCGCCGCGCCTGCGCCGCTTCGTGGTGCCCCAGGACTATGCGGCCTACACGCCCAGGGACCAGGCGGTCTGGCGCCACATCCTCCGGCGCCTGGTCAAGCACCTCGTCGGCCACGCGCATCCCTCCTACCTGCGCGGCCTCGAGGCCACCGGCATCGGGACCGAGCGCATCCCGAGCATGGACGAGATGAACGAGAAGCTCTCCCGCCTCGGCTGGTCGGCCGTGAGCGTTCGGGGGTTCATACCCCCCGCGGTCTTCACCGAGCTCCAGGCCATGCGCGTCCTCGCCATCGCGGGCGACATCCGCACCCACGAGCACATCGAGTACACGCCCGCGCCCGACATCGTGCACGAGAGCGCCGGGCACGCACCCATCCTGGCCGATCCGGCCTACGCCACTTTCCTGCGATCGGCCGGTGAGCTCGGCTTCCGCGCCATCGCCTCCGTGGAGGACCAGGAGGTCTACGAGGCCATCCGCGCGCTCTCCATCGTGAAGGAGGACCCGGACGCGACTCCCGGCGAGATCGCCGCCTCCGAGCGGCGGCTCGCGGAGGCCAACGCCTCACGCCGCTTCGTCTCCGAGGCCACGCGGGCCTCGCGCCTGTACTGGTGGACGGCGGAATACGGGCTGGTCGGGACGCCCGACGATCCCAAGATCTATGGCGCCGGCCTCCTCAGCTCGATCGGAGAGAGCACGCACTGCTTCTCCGACGAGGTGCAGCGCATCCCCCTCGACGTCGGAGCAGCCGACGTCGAGTACGACATCACCAGGATGCAGCCGCAACTCTTCGTCGCGCGCGACTTCGAGCAGCTCGAGGAAGTGGTGGAAAACCTGGCGCGCACGCTGGCCTGGCGCCGCGGTGGCGACCACGGGCTCCGCCAGGCGCTCGCTGCCCGCACCGTGAACCATCTGGCGCTCGACGACGGTACCACCGTCACCGGAGTCGTCGAGGCGCTCCACCCCGGGGCGAGCCTGG
>MEMX01000126.1:14704-24801 GCA_001768075.1 Anaeromyxobacter sp. RBG_16_69_14
CCACGGCGCTGGCGGTGCTGCACGGGCCAACGCTGCTCGCGCGCGCCGGCAAGGCGCTCGGTCCACCCGGGGAGCTCCCCGCCCTCGTCGCCTTCGGCCTGGCTCGCGCGCCGGAGGAGGGACCCTTCCGCCTCTCCTTCGCGAGCGGCCTCGTTCTCTCGGGCCGGATCGCGGGCGGCACCGCCAGAGAGCTGCGCGCCCGCATCGGATCGCGCGAGCTCGACCTACCCGTTCCCGCCCTCCTCCTCACCAGCTCCGCCCTGCCCTCCGTGGCGGGCGGCTCCGGCGATCCCGGCGCCTGGGACGAACGCTTCGGTACCCCGGCACCCAACGAGGAAGGCGAGGCGCGGGCCCGAGCCCACAAGGCGAGCGCGCTCGCGCCGAGGCTCGCGGAGCTCTACCGCGAGGTGCGCACCCTGCGGGAGTCCGGCCGCACTGACCGTGATCGCCTCGCCGAGATCGCCGCAGAGGCGCAGCGCTTCTCCGGGGAGTGGCTGCTGCACGCCGAGGTCGAGGAGCTCACGGCCAAGGACCGCCCCGAGAACACGCCACATCCCGCGTGACCCGGTCCAGGTCCGGATCCGCCTTACGACCCCTCCGCTACCCGACGACCGTGACCTGCAAGGGGTCCACCTTTGCCACAGCAGTTCCCAGGGTCGCTCGAAACAGGTTTGGGATTCCGAAGTCCTTGGTGCCGGCTCCGTAGCCCACGGCCTCCACCACGAGGGGCGGCATGGGGCAGAAGCCGGTGCAGAAGTGCCGTAGGAGCGCCGCTCCCGTGGGGGTCGCAAGCTCCCCGCGGATTCCGTCGGAGTATGCGGGGATTCCCTTCAGAAGCTCCAGGGTGGCGGGGGCCGGCACCGGGAGCACTCCGTGGGCGCAGCGTACGGTCCCGCACCCCACGTGGATGGGAGAGCACCAGGTCTCGTCCGGCCCGATCTGGTGAAATGCCGACGCCGCCGCCACGATGTCGCCGATGGAGTCGAGGGCCCCGACCTCGTGGAAATGGACCTCTTCGGGCGAGAAGCCGTGCACCTTGCCCTCAGCCGCGGCCAAGAGCTCGAACACCGCGAGGGCATGGTCGGCCACGGGCGCAGGGAGCTGGCTTCCCCGGATCAGCCGGCGGATCTCCCGGAGACCGCGGTGCTCCTGATGGTGTGCCGCGTGCCGCGTTCCATGTGCCGCGTTCTCGTGGGAGCGAGCTTGCTCGCGAACCCCTTCGCCGTGGCAATCATGGTCGTGGTGATGATCATGAAGGTGATCATGATCGCCGTGAAGGTGATGGTGGTCGTGTCCATGGTCGTGGCCGTGGTGGTGATCGTGTCCGTGGTGGCGATCGTGTCCATGGTCGTGATCGTGTCCATGGTCGTGATCGTGGTGATGACCGTGCCCATGGTCGTGATGGTGCTGATGTCGCTCGGGGTCGTCCACCGGGCGGCCACTGACGGGGTCGAGCACGTCGAACTTGGTCCCCGCGATGCCCCGGCTGGCCACCTTTCGCGCTCGGAGCTCTATCCCCTCCACCCCGAGGGCGGCCACGTGGCTCCGGATCTCGTCCAGGCTCGCTCCAAGATCGAGGAGGGCGCCCACGAACATATCGCCGCTCACCCCTGCCGCCGCGTCGAAGTAGAGGATGCGCTTCACTTCGAGCTCTCCTTCCGCCCCCCGGCGGCCAGCTTGTTGATCATGTCGGCCTGGTAGGCTGCGCCGAACCCGTTGTCGATGTTCACCACGCTGATACCGGATGCGCAGGAGGTGAGCATGGCGAGGAGCGTGGTGATTCCGCCGAAGTTCGCCCCGTAGCCGACGCTCGTCGGCACCGCGATCACGGGCACGTCCACGAGTCCGGCAACCACCGAGGGAAGGGCCCCCTCCATCCCCGCCACGGCCAGCACGGCGTTGGCCCGGCGCAGAGCTTCGAGATGGGCAAAGAGGCGGTGGATGCCTGCAACACCCACGTCGTAGAGCCGCTCGACCCGGCTCCCGAAGACTTCCAGGGCGATTGCCGCCTCCTCGGCGACGGGCAGGTCGGACGTCCCGGCTGCTGCAACCGCCACGCACCCCACCGGCTCGGCCGGATCCCGCCGAAGCTCCACGAGGCGGCAGAGCTCGTGGTAGCGGGCCTCGGGGACCCGCTTCCGCACGGCTTCGGCCACGGCCGCGCTGGCCCGGGTGCACAGCACGTTGGGATTCTTCTCTGCGAGACAGGCGAAGATCTCGGCTACCTGGCCGGAGGTCTTGCCCTCGCCGTAGATGACCTCGGGATACCCGTTTCGAACCCGCCGCTGGTGATCGACCTTGGCAAAGCCCAGATCCTCGAAAGGGAGCTGGAGCTTGCCGAGGACTTCTTCGGTCGTCAGGTGGCCGCTGACGAGACCATCCAGGAGATGGCGAATGTGATCGCTGTTCACGACGGGCATGCCCCTTTTGTATTACACGATTAACACGATCCACGAGATGCGGACAAGATGCAATCGTGAATCCAGAACCGGAGAGCGAAACTGGTCAATGAGACCCTCCTCTGCTCTCCGACCTCGCCTTCAACGCTTCGTTCATGGCGCCCGTTCGATAGCCCTGGAGGTCCAAGGCCACGTAGGTGTAGCCCGCTTCCTTGACTCTTCGAACCACCTCTTCCCTCAGGCCGTCGATCACCCGGCCGAACTCCTCCGGCCCGAGCTCCAGCCTCGCGACATCGCCATGGTGTCGCACCCTCAGCGTCCGAAGCCCCAGGTCCCGGAGGGCCTCCTCGGCTGAGCCGACGACGGTCAGGTTCTCCCGAGTGATCGGGGTCCCGTACGGGAAGCGGGAGGCGAGGCAGGCGAAGGACGGCTTGTTCCAGGTGGGCAGCTCCATCGCCTTCGAAAGCTCCCGGATGTCGGCCTTGCAGAGACCAGCCTCCTCCATCGGGCTCTTCACGCCGAGCTCCTTCAAAGCTGCCCGACCCGGCCGATAGTCGCTCCGGTCGTCCACGTTGCTCCCGTCGGCCACGTAGGGCAGCCGCTCCTCCTCGGCCACCGCGCGGAGCTCTCCGAAGACCCCTATCTTGCAGTGATAGCAGCGGTCCTCCGGGTTGTCGGCAAAGCCCGGGATGTCGAGCGCTCGGACGGTGATGACCCGGTGGCGGCCACCGATCTCCGCCGCGAGCTCCTTCGCCTCCCGAAGCTCCCACTCTGCGTGGATTTCGGAGGTGACGGTTACCGCCAGAGCGCGCTCGCCGAGGACTCGGGCGGCGACGGCAAAGAGGAAAGTCGAGTCTACCCCTCCGGAGAAGCCGATCACGCACCCCCCCATCTCGCGGAATAGATCGATCAGTTTCTGTCGCTTGGCTTCGAGGGCTTGGTCCATGTCGATGGTCTCCGCTGTTTCCGCCTGAAACTCTTCGCGAGCGGCCCGCAAGCCACGCATTCCGCGCCGGACGAGGAAGGTGCAGCTCGGGAGGTAAGACGGGTTTCCTGCCTGACCAGATCGGCCGCACCGGCCCTGGCGGAGGCTCGACATCTCCGCCTCGACCGGTTCAGGGGTGCGGAGGGTTGCCTCCTCCCCCACGCGCGACCGCGTACAGCGACGACTGCACGGATCCTCGAAGACCTCGCAAAGCTCAACGAGCCACGCCTTCGAGGTCGTGCAGTCCGAGTCGATGAACGCCGGAACCTCTCGCGAGCCGCGCTACAGCGGCCCGATCGCACTGCCAATTATCCCGCCGCCGCGGTCCACCCGCTATCGACAGGGATGAAGTTGCCGGTCACGCACCTGCTCTCGGGGAGGCACAGCCAGAGCACCGCATTGGCGATGTCCTTCGGGGTGATCTCCCGGTCCTTGAAGAGATGGCCTTCGCAGAACTGCTGCTTGGCCTCCTCTTGGTCCATACCGAAGTGCGCGGCCAGGCCCTGCATCATGGGGGTCCAGACCGTGCCCGGGCATACCGCGTTGACGTTCACGTTGTGCTCTGCCACTTCCATGGCCAAGCTCTTCACGAATCCCAGGATCCCGTGCTTGGCAGCACAGTAGTGGCTGCCCATGCCGAAGCCACGCTGGCCGCCCACGCTGGAGATTGCGACGACCTTGCCCGAGTGGGCCGTGATCATGTGGGGGACGACGTGATGACAGATGAGGAAGGTTCCCTTCAGGTGGGTGTCCAAGGTGTCGTCCCAGGTGGCCTCGTCCATGTCCACCACGGGGATGAGGCTCGTGATGCCGGCGTTGGCCACCGCGATGTCGATCTTGCCAAAGGCCTTCATGACCTCCGCGGTCATGGCCTTCACGGCCGCGTCCGAACGTACGTCGCAGGTGATCGCGACGGCCTTCACGCCCATCGCCGCGACCTCCTTCGTCGCTCCGTCCAGTTCGGCCTTGGTCGCGAGCTTGTAGGGGACGGTGGCAATATCCTCACAGATGTCGGTCAGGACGACATTGCAACCCTCGGAGGCGAGCGCCCGGCAAATGGCAAACCCATTCCCTCGGGCCGCTCCGGTAACGATGGCGACTTGATCTTTGAGTTTCATTTGGTGGTTACTCCGTCAAGCGTTAGGAGTTAAGCGTCAAAAGGGCAAACCGTCGAAGATGTCGCTCTTCGCTTCACGCTTTACGCGTCACGTCACGTCACGTCACGTCACCGGCGGCCCGAAGCTTGTTGACGAGCTGCACGTCTCCGCCAGCCTCGACAGCTTCGGCCACCTGCTGCAGGCTCACGTTGATCTCCTGCAGGTCGTCCTTCACCGAGTCGAGACCGTACTCCTGGATCTGGAAGTCCAGCTGGCCCTCGAGGCTGTAGACGAGGTGCAGGATGTTCAACAGATGCACGAACTCCGGCTTCTCGACGAGGCGCGGGAAATACTTCTCCAGGAGTTCGGAGGGGCGAAGCTCCTTGAGACCCCACTCCAGGATCTCCCGGTCTACCTTCTTTACCATCACACCCCTGAGCAATACGACCGCACGCAAGCCCAGGCGCGTGATGTCCTCGATCATCTCCCGATCTGTGGCCATTTCCTGTCCTTCCGCTCAGCGTCCCCCTGTACCCCGACCCTCTCCCGTGGAGGGAGAGGAGTCGGAGTAGAAGAGGTCAGGTCATCCGGACCTTCATGGTCTTCACGTGCTCGAGAATGGCCGAGATCTCGGTCAAGATCGGAGTGGCATAGCTCTGAGCGCTGGCCTCGTCGGCGCACGCCGCGAGCTTGGCTGCAAAACTCGCGTGCTTCGCCGCAAGAGCCGACATGTCCTCGGTGCCCTTCTGAGTCTTGAAGAAGAGCTTCCCGGCATGGAGTTCCATCTCACCGGCCAACGCGACGAGCTTGCCCTTGATGTCGGGGTACTTGCAGTCAGCCGCTGCCTTGCGGAAGTTCTCGGCGATCTCGCGGACGTAGTTGGTTCCCATCTTCACTTCAGACATGGTCCTGTCTCCTTAATATGTGACGCTCTTGTTGTTCGTTCGCGAGCAAGCTCGCCCTGCTTCTCCTACTTCCTGCTTCTACTTATGGTCATGATGGTGATGGCCACCTTCGCCGTGATGGTGGTGTTCGTCGTGCTGTCCGTGGTGATGGCCCGAGCCCGGGCACGGCTTGCTCACCTCGACCGGCGCCTCGGGAACTTCCTTCGGAGGGAGCCCCTGGGCCAGGGCCTGGGCGATCTGCGAGAACGCCTTGGCGGCGAGGCTCTCTGGATGGAGGTTGACCACCGGGGAGCCGACGTCGGCGGCCTCGGAGAAGAGCGGGTCGATCGGGACCGACCCCAGGAAGGGCACGTCCATCATGGTCGCCAGGCCCTTCCCCTTGTCCTGCCCGAAGAGGTTCACCACGTCTCCGCAGCAGCGGCACGTGTAGTTGCTCATGTTCTCGATGAGCCCCAGGACCTTGGCGCCCAGAGTCAGCGACGCGTTAATCGCCTTGGAACAGACGAGCGTCGAGACCTCCTGGGGCGTCGTCACGATGATCACGCCGTCCAGATCGGGGATGGACTTGAGGACGGCGGTGGGCTCGTCTCCGGTACCGGGAGGAAGGTCGACGAGGAGGAAATCGAGCCCACCCCATTTGGCCGCAGAGAGGAGCTGGCGAATCGTGCGGCTCTTGGCTTGGCCCCGCCACATGACCGGCGTCATGTCACCCGGCCAAAAGAGAGCCACCGAGAGCGCCTTGATTCCGGATTGGGTCACGACCGGGTCGAGCCAGAACGCCCCGTTCAGCCGGGCCTCCTTCTTGATCCCCAGCATCTTTGGGACGCTCGGACCGTGGAGATCCGCGTCGAAGATCCCCACCCGGTAGCCGGCCTTCTGCAGCGCCGCTCCCAGATTCACGGTGGTTGCCGTCTTGCCGACCCCCCCCTTGCCCGAAAGGATGGCGATCTTGTACTTGACGTGTTTGAGGGCATCAGCGATGGCACCCTCGCTTGCCAGATGGTGCCGCTGCTGCTCCTGAAATTCGCTCTTCTGCTGCTGGAAGTCGCTCTTCGGGTCCATCCGTTCCTTTCCTCGAGTCACGAAAGCCGCTGGATGGTCGGTTGAGCGCTCCCCAGCCCCAGCGACTCCGCGGCTCGGAGCACCTCGTGAAACTCCCGTATCCTTTCGCGGCCTTCTGCTGACAATGCCGGTTCCAGAACGGAGCAGGAGGCGGCGTCCAGGGCCACCGGGTCTCGAGAGGCAAGGAAGCCCAGGTTCTCCGCCACGGGCACCTCGCTAAAGGGGAAGTACTCGGGCTGAGGGGTCACATCCCACAGGGCGTTCACGTAAGTCACACGCCCCTCCACGGAGAACCGGACGCCCAGATTGCTCTCCAACGCGCGCCGGCGCAAGATCTGCAGGCTCTCGCCCGAGGGCCCGTGGCCGTTGAAGGAGTAGGCATTGACGCCCTGCAGCACCCGCGTTCTCTCCCGTCCTACCAGGCATTCGAAGCCCCCGTTCCAGAGGGCGCCTGCCAGGCCGAACAGGGGGTGGAGAGTCACGTGAGAGAGGACCCAGAGGGCGTCGCTGCGGCAGACGGCTGACCCCACCTCCACGCCTCCGAGCACCGACTCCGGAAAGCCACAGGTGTAGAGGTTCCCCTCGTCGCCGCTGTAGCCGCCGTTGATGACGAAGCCGCCCCCCAAGGTGTCGGCGGTGTAGCCCTTGCTCCGCGCCACGTCCAAGAAGGAGGCGCCCTTGGCGCCGTTCCAGTAGTCGACGAGCTTGAGCCCGTCGCAGACCGTGGGCTGGGTGCCCGTGGCCTCCTGAGCAGCCGAGGCCACCACCCGCACCAGGCTGGGCCGCAAGCCGTATTCGTAGCCGTTTTCGGCCGTGTTGACCTTCAGGGCCACCCGCATGCCATCCGACAAACCTGCCGGCGCCGCCGACTCGCGGAGGAGGCGGCTCAACTTGTGCGCCACCGAGTTGTCGAAGGACATGCGGGTCAAGTCGACCCAGAAGACATTGCTCATCGATTCAGCTCTCACCAGCAGGGTAGGCGGTTCCGCCGGAGCAGAGTCCCCCACCTCGTGCGGGGCAACCCGTCTTCGCAGAACGCCCCGCCCTACGGCGAGATTCCGGTATGTAGGAGAAGACAAGGCAAGGGGCGGGCGAACCCGCCCCTTACCGGTGAAACCGATGGAATCTAGCCGCGCTTCTCGCCCTTGTAGGGGTCGTACGTCTTCCACTCTTCCTGGACCCACTTCTTCGAGTACTGGCTGCGGTCGAAGGGCATGACCTCGGTCGTGAGGTCGTGCTTGTCGAACACGGCACGCAGGCGAACCGTCGTGGGCTTGTTCGGACGGATCTGCCACTTGGCAACGTTCTCGGGGGTGAGCACGGGCTCGTAGTTCGTGAGGCTGTACTCGCGGGTGCCGAGTCCGATCTTCTCGCCCGACCTGGTGATGATGCGCGGGCTGAAGCCGTTGATGGCGCGGAACTTGTCCTCACCGGGCTTGAGACCCTTCTCCGCAGCCACCGAGCCGGGAGAGATGGGCGCGTTGTCGATGGCGTCGAGGGTTGCTTCCTCGAGGGCCATCAGGTCCTTGCTGGCGAAGATCCCGATGTCCGGGCAGACAGCCTTGCCGGCCCACGGGAAGCAGTCGCACTCTGGCACCACGTCGATGGCGCAGTTGATGAAGCCCACCTTGCCCTTGTCGAAGCACTTGAGGGCGCCGAGGGCTGCGTCGGCGTGGGCGATCATCGCGTTCGGGAAGTAGTTGTCTTCGAACGTGATTCCGGTCATCCCCGAGAAGAGGCAGGTGACCTGGCAGGAATAGCAGAGGCGGCACTTCTCCGGGTGCCACTCCTTGCCGTGCTCCAGGGCCTTGTGGGCGCTGTGAGGGCAGGAGTCATCGCACATCTGGTGGAACTTGCAGGCCTTGCCCGGGCACTTGTCGGTGAACTTCGGCCAGCCGATCGAGTCGTGGGGGTCTCCCCAGTGCGCGAGGTGGGTGATGTACTTGCCTCGCTTCGACTGGCAACCGATACCGAGCTGCTTGGTGCACCCGCCGTACATCGTGATCGAGTGACCGCGAGCGTGACCGAGCACGATCATGGCGTCGGCTTCGGCGACGGCGCGACCGATGTAGGTCTCCTTGAGGATGAGGCCCTCAGGGATCTCCACCCGGTAGTCGTCCTCACCGGAGTAGCCATCGGCGATGATCACCGGGCAGCCAAACGTGGCGTCGGTGTACCCGTGGCGGATGGCGCCCTCCTGCTGATACTGGGAGGTCGCCATGTTGTTGTAGAGGTGATAGCTGAGGGTCGTGTCGTTGACCACGTAGGGGTGGCCGCCGCAGGCCTTTACCTCTTCCACGATCGCAGCGATGTACTCGGGCCGAAGGATCGCGGTCCGGTTGTACTCGCCGTAGTGGATCTTGATCGCGACCTCGTCGTTCTTGTCGAAGCAGGTGTTGAGCTTCGCTTCGTAGAAGAGGTCCTTCGTCTTGCAGATCATCGACTCGGTCCAGTTGGTCGCGTTGGCCTCTGCGAACCAGACCTGCCCAGGCCCCTTCTCCGTGTAAGCCCCCCACTTCTTCTGCGTGGGGTTCCAGCTCTTCTTCTGGTAGGTGGCCTTACCGCCTTCAACGGGCTGCTTGAGCTCGTTCCACTTGGTGGGCTCGTACTTATGTTCCGCCATTAGCTTCACCGTTCCTTTCGTGTCGTCGGCATGGATCCGTTCGGAGGAACGCGTGCCCCTCCGGGTGCGTTGCAGCCTGCGTACCACATGCGTAACTTGGGACTTTTTCCCGCGAATCCACGAGGCGGGTTGGCGGGAACCCAGACTCAATTCAAGGCTTGAGCCAAGATGCGGCGTTCCGCCGTACGCGCTCTACGGGCGGCCTTCGGCCTGGATCGCGTCTCGCCTGGCGGGGGGTGCGAGCCATGTGACATGTCGCTATCGTAACGGTGTGCCATGACATGTCGCGGAGAAGGTCGCCCGTCTTGCGAGGCGGTGGGCGCCTTGTGCCGCCCGAGCCTCCGGGCTGGCACAGGATGCCCGGATCTCCCACCCCCATCCGGGATTGAGGCCGCATCGGGCATGACTCGCTCCGAATCTTCGGACAGCGTCCAATTGCCGCAATCCCTAATTCACCCGAGTCGCCTGCGGAACCGCAGCGTGGCGAGGACCAAGATCACGGTCCCGTACACGGCGAGCACGAGGAGCTGCACCCAGAGATCGCGGAAGCCCGCGCCGCGCAACAGGACGCTGCGGACGAGCTCGGCGAAGAAGCGGAGCGGATTGAGCCAGGTGCCTGCCTGGAGCCACTCCGGCATGGATCGGATGGGCGTCATGATACCGGAGAGGAGCACCGCCGGGATGATGAAGAGGAAGCCGCCCAGGAAGCTCTGCTGCTGGTTCGAGGACATCGTCGAGATGAGCAGCCCGACCCCGAGCGTGGAGCAGAGGTAGAAGACCGTCCCCAGCGCCAGCGCCGCCAGCGGCCCCCGCACCGGCACGTGGAAGATCCACGTCATGGCCGTCAGCACGAGCAGCACGTCGAAGAGGCCGATGACCACGAAGGGCGTCATCTTGCCGAGCAGGAGCACGAACGGCTTCACGGGGGTGACGAGCACCTGCTCGAGAGTCCCCACCTCCCGCTCGCGCGAGAGCCCCATGGCCGTGACGATGGTCGTCACGATCACGAGCAGCATGGCCAGGATT
>MEMX01000127.1 GCA_001768075.1 Anaeromyxobacter sp. RBG_16_69_14
GGTGAAGGGCGCGCGAGTTCCGGAGGCGAGGAGCACATGCGGAGCCGGTATCTCGACATCGACGATCGTACCCAGGACTTGGCGGAGCTGCTCCGCGACGAGCCCAGTTTGGCTCACGATTTCCTGAGGAAATACGAGCTCTCCTGGATTTATCACGAGAACGCCTTGGAGGGCGTCGTGTTCAGCGGGCAGGAGCTGGAGATCGGTCTCGCCAACCACCCGGTCGCCGACTCCACCTCGGTCAGTACGTTCCGCGACGTCCGGAACCTCAAGGCTGCCATCGACGTGGCGCGGTCGGAGGCGTCGGCGAAGAAGCCGAAGATCACGCTCGCGCTGATCAAGAAGTTCTACGAGACGCTCCACTCCGGCATCGAGGCGCGCGCCGTCGCCGAGTACCGGAAGGAGATCCCGCTCCACCGCGCCTACTTCCACGAGATCGCGCAGCCGGTGAAGATCCCCGCGCTGCTCGGGAAGCTCGTCGAGTGGTGCGAATCGTCCGAGTTCAAGACCTCGCACGCCATCCAGAAGGCGTCGAAGCTGCAACACGGGTTCATGCTGATCTACCCGTACACCGACGGGTCAGGAAAGATCGCCCGGCTACTCGCGAACCTGCTCCTCATCCACGACGGCTACCATCCCTGCATCATTCACACGATCGACCGCCAGCGCTATTACGAGTCGCTGCGCCTGCCCGAGCCGACCCTCCGTGAGCTGATGATGGAGTCGATGGAGAACGGCCTCGACAACGGAGAGAAGTTCTTCCAGGAGGCGCTCGCGGCGCGGGCGAAGAGGGCTGCGCGCTAGAGCCGCTCCCCCCACCCCCACCGAAAGCACGGCGAGACGAGCGAAACGCGAGTTAGCCCCCAAAAGAAGGGGCGGCGCGCGACCGTCTTTCGACGTCTGTCACCCCCTCATGGAGGCTCGCCGCCTGCTTGGCTGGAGGGTGACGGGCGTGCAACCGTGCGAAAGTAGGCCCTCTTCTCTTTGGCGCGCTGCGGAGCCCCAGCAGAACTCCATGGGCGTGGCGGTATCGAGGCCTGCTATTGTATAGAAGGCCGCGTCTGATGATGCTGGGAGCCCATGAAGGCGTGGTAGGTGGCGTCTCGACCGCGTTCGCTCGGGCCGAGGCCGACGGAGCTGATTGCCTGCAGATCTTCACCCGTAACGTGCGAGGCTGGGCGGCCAAGCCCTTCGAGCCCGACGAGGTAGCCCGCTTCCACGCCGAGGCGAAGCGCACGGGCAAGCCCGTCGCGGCGCACTCCACTTACCTCGTGAACCTCTGCTCCGAGGACGGCGCGATCAGGAAGAAGAGCTGGGATGCTCTCACCGACGAGCTCGCGCGTTGCGAGCAGCTCGGTATCCGCTGGCTGGTCTTCCACCCGGGCAGCCATGCCGACGAGAAGGAAGGCATGAAGCTCGTGGCTCAAGGTATGGCGCAGGCCCTCGACCGCTCCCCCGGGAAGGCGCGACTCCTCATCGAGACCACCGCCGGCCAGGGTACGAGCCTGGGCTGGCGATTCGAGCAGGTCGCCGCGATCCGGCAGGGGGTCCCTTCACCCTTGCGCCGGCGGGTCGGCGTGTGCGTCGACACCTGCCACGTGCATGCCGCCGGGTACGACATCGCGACCCGCGAGGGGTACCAGGCCACCTTCCGCGAGCTCGATCGTACCGTGGGGCTCTCGCGCGTCGAGGCTTTCCACCTCAACGACTGCAAGAAGCCCCGCGGCAGCCGCGTCGATCGCCACGAGCACATCGGCGACGGTGAGCTCGGACTCACGCCCTTCCGCCTCCTGCTGAACGACCCACGCTTCGCGGATGTGCCCGCGTTCCTGGAGACGGACCAGCGCTTCCGGGAAAACCTGGCGGTGCTCCGATCCCTGCGATCATGAAGACCGCCGCCCGCATGCCCCTCTCGCACAGGCAGGACGATCGCGCCAACCGGAGCGCGCTCGTCCGCTCGCCGAGGATGGCCGTGCTGCGCTCGAAGGCCGGCGACCAGCAGCGGGTGAAGCTCGATCGGCTCATCGACTACGCAAAGGGGTACAAGAGGGCGCTCGTGCTCACGCACGACAACCCCGATCCGGACTCGATCGCGTCGGCGGTGGCGCTGGCCCACATCCTCGAACAGATGGCTGGGGTCGAGGCGGTAGTCGCCTACGGCGGCATCGTCGGCCGCGCCGAGAACCGCGCGCTGGTGCGTGTGCTGAAGCTCCCGGTGGTTCCCATCGCGCGCGTCGTCTTCGAGGATCACGACCTCATCTGCATGGTCGACACGCAGCCGGAGCAGGGAAACCACTCGCTTCCCGCGCGGCACTTCCCCGACGTCGTCATCGATCACCACCCGGAGCGGCCCGAGACGCGGCTCGCGCCCATCGCCGACGTGGGCAGCGAGATCGGCGCCACGAGCACCGTCGTCGTCGAGTACTTCCGCGTCAGCGGCCTCGAGATGCCGGCGCACATCGCCACCGCGCTCTACTACGGCATCAAGGCCGACACGCGCGACCTCGGCCGCCAGACCACGCCCACCGACGTCGACGCCTATCTGTGGCTCTTCCCGATGGTGGACAAGGAGGCGCTCGCCGAGATCGAACATCCGCGCCTCCCCATCGAGTACTTCCGCCTCTACCACACCGCAATCGAGCGGGCGCTCGTGTACGAGCACGCCGTGGTGTGCGATCTCGGCGAGATCTACGTCCCCGACATGGTGGCGGAGGTGGCGGAGCGATTCCTCTTCCTGGAGGACGTGAAGTGGTCGCTCGCCTTCGGCGAGTACGAGGGGCAGCTGTACTTCTCGCTCCGCACGAGCGACCGCCGGATGAACGCCGGCCGGCTCATCCGCGACGTGATCGAGGACAAGGGCGGCTCCGCCGGCGGCCACGGGTCGATGGCGGGGGCTCGCGTCCCCCTGCGCGGGCTCGCTCCCGCCGCCCGCACCCGCCTGGAGCAGGATCTGGTACAGCGCTTCCTGAAGGAGTTCGGTGTGAAGGCGAGGAAGGGCAAGCGGATGGTGTAGCGCTCCCTGCGCAGGGAGCAGTCGTGCGACCCGTGATCTACCTCGACCACAATGCCATTACCCCCATGCGTCCGGAGGCGAAGGCCGCAGTCCTGGCCGCGCTCGAGGTCTTCGGCAACCCCGGCTCCGTTCACGCCGCCGGCCGCGCAGCTCGCGAGGTGCTCGACCGCGCCCGGACGAAGGTAGCGGCGGCGATCGGCGCGCAGCCGGGCGAGATCGTCTTCACGTCTGGCGCGACGGAGTCGGCCGCCCTTGCCATTCGCGGCGTCCTCGGCGCCGCCCGCGCTGGACGCGACGAGCTCGTCGTCACCGCCGTAGAGCACCCCTGCGTGCTGGCCGTCGCCGAGGCGTTGCGCGCGGAGGGGCAGAAGGTGACGGTGTTGCCGGTCGATCGCCGCGGGCTCCCCGATCTCGAGGCCGCCCGGGCGGCCGTGACGACCCGCACGGCGCTCCTGTGCGCCATGCTGGCCAACAACGAGACCGGTGTCCTCTTGCCGGTGCGGGAGCTGGCCGCCCTGGCGCGCGATCGCGGCGCGCTCTTCTTCACCGATGCCGTGCAAGCCGTGGGCAAGATCGAGGTGGACGTCCGGACCTTGGGCGCCGACCTGCTCGCCCTCACCGGCCAGAAGTTCGGTGGGCCGCGAGGGGCAGGCGCGCTGTGGGTGAGCGGCGGCCTCAGGCTGACGCCTCTCTTCGGGGGTACGCAGGAACGCGGGCGGCGCGCCGGCACCGAGAACCTCCCCGGGCTGGCGGGCCTCGGGGCAGCGATCGAGGCGGCGGTGGAGCGTCGCGACGAGGAGCAGAGGCGCATCGGCGCGTTCAGGGAACTGCTCGAGGTGGGCCTCCTCGAGGCCTGCCCCGGAGCGGTGGTAAATGGCGCGCGCGCGCCACGGTTGCCCGGCACGCTCTCCATCACGCTCCCGGGCACCGACGCCGAGGCGCTCCTCATCGCGCTCGACCTGGAGGGGATCTGCGCCAGCGCCGGCAGCGCTTGCCATTCCGGGTCGGCCCGGCCGTCCCCCGTGTTGCAGGCGATGGGCCTCACCATGGCGGAGGCGCGCGCCACACTGCGCCTGTCGCTCGGCTGGACCAGCTCCAGCGCGGACGTGAAACAGGCTCTCGAGGCGATCCCACGCCTCGCCCGGCAGGTCAGGGCGGCAATCCCGGCTATCGGCTGAAGCAGGGCCTTCACGCGCCCAGGACCCCGCGCACGAGGGCCGCGATGGCGAGCGGATTGCCAATCGCCGGGTCGTAGCGGGCAGCGACCTCGGCGGCGAGCACGCCGGCGTCGGGGTGGCGGCCCTCGACGGCGAGCGCCCGCAGCACGATGGCGTCGATCTCGGGCGGCACGTCGAGCCGATCAGCGGACGGTGGGCGGCGGGCGCCAGAGAGGATCCGCCGAGCCACTCCGTCGGAGTCACTCCCCGGGAAGGCAGGCGCGCCCGTGAGCAACTCGTGGAGCACCGCCCCCAGTCCGAACACGTCCGTGGACGGCCCGAGC
Organism: Anaeromyxobacter sp. RBG_16_69_14; assembly: GCA_001768075.1. GTDB lineage: Bacteria > Myxococcota > Myxococcia > Myxococcales > Anaeromyxobacteraceae > Anaeromyxobacter_A. Next base: position 4,515 of record MEMX01000127.1, read on the forward strand.
GGCTCACCGCGAAGCTGCTCGGGCGCGAGGTAGCGCACCTTCCCGAAAGCCGTACGGCTGCGCGCGTCTCCAGCGGCGCGCGCCACGCCGAAATCGCCCAGCTTCACCTCGCCGGCACGCGAGACGAAGACGTTCGAGGGCGAAACGTCGCAGTGCACGATGCCCAGCGGCCGGCCGTCGTCGCCACAGGCGCCGTGCGCGTAGCGCAGCGCCTCCGCCACGACGTGCGCGACGTAGAGCGCGAAGTCGAGCGGGAGCCGGATGGAGCGCGCGCCGCAGGCGGCGAGCAGCCGTCCCAGGTCGCGCCCGTCCACGTACTCCATCACGATGTAGGGCGCGTCGGCCTCGACTCCGGTCTCGATGACCTCGACGATTGCCGGGTGGTGAAGCTGCGCCGCCAGGCGCGCCTCGCGCGCGAAGAGCGCCATGTGCACGGGATCGCTGGCGACCGCGGGGAGCAAGCACTTCACGGCCACCGGTGAGCCGGCGAGCGGCCCGCCCACGGACCGTCCGCGAAAGACCTCCGCCATGCCGCCGCGCCCGATGCGCGCCTCGATATCGTAGCCAGGGATGAGCATCGCTATGCCCGGCCGCCGAGCGCGCGGGGTCGGTGAAGGGGGGACATCCGTCCAGGCGAAACCCCCTCGGTGAATATCCCGAACAAGACCGGGAGCCTGGCGCCTACCTGGCGATGGTGCTTCATCTGGGACCGCTCTTGGCGTCCGCTCCCGCTTGACAGGCAGGATTCACGCAGCTAGCATCTTTCTATAATCTCGCGTGATTGCGGGAAGTTATAGCTCTTTGACCGCTCTTGATCTGCCCCCTGCCGGGTTCGTGATTCGGCTTCGAGTCGTTTGGGCCGACTTTGTAAAAAGCGGAGCGTCTGCCCGCGCCCATGAGCAAGCTCCCATGTTTCGAGGGAGAAGCCTACGGGCGACGGCGAAACGGATGCCCCACCTGTGAAATACAGGTCCAAACAACCGAGCCACACGGCCTTAGCGGGGGGCTTTTTTTCATGAACGGCAGCTCGAAGGAGGCGCTGCGCGACGCGGTCATCGTCGCGCGCTTGCGCCTCTCCCCTCAGGAACGCGCCACCCTCTCTCACGCCGTCACCGAGCGCGTCCTCGTGCTCGACGCCTTCGTCCGCGCGCAAACGATCGCGCTGTACGCGCCGATGGGGGCGGAGGTCGATACGGCGGAGATCGCTCAGGCCGGCGCGGCCCGCGGGAAGCGGCTCGCCTATCCTCGCCTCCTCGAAGGAGACCGCGCTCTCGGCTTCGCCGCCTGCCGCGCGGACGCTCTCTTGCCGGGAGCTCTCCGGACGCGCGAGCCACCGCCCGATGCCCCGGTTGTCCCGCTCGGAGAGGTCGATCTGGTGCTCGTGCCCGGCGTCGCCTTCGACGCCCGCGGGCGGCGACTCGGGCGCGGTCGCGGCCACTACGACGCCACCCTCGCAGGCCTCCCGACGAGCGCGCGGCGCGTCGGACTCGCCTTCGAGCTGCAGATCATGCCCGTGATACCGCAGGAGCGGCACGACGCCCTGCTCGACACCATCGTGACCGAGGCGCGGGTCATCGTTCCGATGCCCGCGGCCGAGGCGGGCGACGACGGTCATCATTGACACCCTCGCCCGAGTCGGGCATCCATGCGCGCCTTGAGAGTCCTCTTCCTCGGAGACGTGTTCGGCAAACCCGGTCGCCAGGCCGTGAAGCACTTCGTCCCCAAGCTCATCGTGAGACACGGCATCGACCTCGTCGTCGCCAACTCCGAGAACAGCGCTGGGGGCGCCGGTGTCACACCCGAGAGCGCCAACGAGCTGCTCGCCAGCGAGGTGAACCTGCTCACCGGCGGGAACCACATCTGGGCGAAGCGCGAGATCGTGCCGTACCTGGAAGCCCCTGGCTCGAAGCAGCTCCGACCGGCGAACTATCCCCGGGGCTCGCCCGGGCGCGGCCGCGCCGTCGTCGAGACGCCGGACGGGCGGCGCCTGGGCGTGGTGAACCTGGAGGGGCGAGTCTTCATGAGGAACCTCGACGATCCGTTCCGGGCGGCCGAGGAGGAGATCCGACTCCTCAAGGCCGACGGCGTCAGCTGTATCCTGGTCGACATGCACTGCGAGGCGACGAGCGAGAAGAACGCCATGGGGCACTTCCTCGACGGACGGGTCTCGGCCGTGGTGGGCACGCACACGCACATCCAGACCGCGGACGAGCGCGTGCTCGCGGGCGGGACCGCCTTCATCACGGACGTGGGGATGTGCGGCCCGTGGGACTCGGTCATCGGCGTGAAGAAGGAGCTCGTCCTGCAGCGCTTCCTCACCCAGCGCCCGATCGGCTTCGAGCCCGCGAAGCGGGACATCCATCTCCAGGGCGCCATCATCGACATGGACGACGCCACCGGAAAGGCCCGCTCCATCGTGCGGGTCCAGGAACGCTTCGAGAGCTGAGTCCGGTGCTGCTCCGCTGGTTCTCCGGCCAAGGCCGCAAGCTATGGCTCGTGCGACCGAGGTGGTGCCGCGGACCGTAGCCCGTAGCCGGAAGTCCGTGGCCTTCTCGTCACCCCTCGACGACGAGGAGCGCGTAGTTCCGGCGACCCTTCTGCAGCATGACGTATCGGCCGGCCAGGAGGTCTGCCGGGGCGAGCCGCCGATCGGCGGCCGGAACCACGGCACCGTTGAGCGAGAAGCCGTTGCCCTGGATCCCCCGGCGAGCGTCTCCCTTCGAAGAGGCCAGGCCCACCCGCAACAACGCGTCCGTCACCGGCAGTCCCTCGAGCTCGGACCGTGCGAGCCGCGCCGTGGGGATCTCCTCGCCCAGGACGCGGAAGACCTCGGGGCTGGCGGCGCGGAGGTCCGTCCCGCCGAAGAGGAGCTGGCTCGCCTCCACCACGCCGCGCACCGTCTCGGCACCGTGAATCCGCGCGGTCATCTCTTCCGCCAGCCGCCGCTGGGCGACCCGCTTCCCGGGGTCCTGCCCGTGCTCTTCGATGATCGAGTGCACCTCTCCGACGGGGAAGAAGGTGAAGAACTTGAGGCATCGATCGACGTCGCGGTCGTCGGTGTTGAGCCAGAACTGGTAGAACTTGTAGGGCGAGGTCTTGCCCGGATCGAGCCAGACGGCACCTTCCTCGCTCTTGCCGAACTTCGCGCCCGCGGCGGTCGTGAGGAGCGGAAAGACCAGCGCGTGCGCGCTCGCCCCTTCGCGCCGGGCGATGAGCTCCGTTCCCGCGGTGATGTTGCCCCACTGGTCGCTCCCGCCCACCTGGAGCTCGCAGCGCTCGGTCCGCCACAGGTGCCAGAAGTCGTAGGCCTGGACCAGCATGTAGCTGAACTCGGTGAAGGAGATGCCGGAGTCCATGCGGCTCTTCACCGAATCCTTCGCCAGCATGTAGTTCAGCGTGAAGTGCTTCCCCGCGTCACGCAGGAACTCCATGAGGCCGAGCGGGCGGAGCCAGTCGGCGTTGTTCCGGACGCGCGCCGCGTTTGGCCCGTCGAACCGGAGGAAGCGCTCGAGCTGCGCGCGCTGCCGGGCCGCGTTGTGGTCGATCTGCTCGACCGAGAGGATCGGCCGCTCTCCCCTCTTCCCGCTCGGATCGCCCACCATGCCGGTGCCGCCGCCCACCACCACGATCGGGGTCCCGCCGCAACGCTGAAGCCAGGCAAGCCCCATCACCGGGACGAGGTTGCCGACGTGCAGCGAGTCCGCGGTGGGGTCGAAGCCAGCGTAGCCGGTGATCGGGCCCTGACGGAGCCGCTCCGCCAGGCCGGGCGTCGCGTCGTGGATGAAGTCTCGCGGGGTGAGCTCGTCGATCAGCGTGGGCATGGTGCGAAGCTTAGGGGTAGGCGAACAGGTGGGCAAGCGACGAGGACACCGGCTCATCGGTCTCCCACCAGCGCTGCTGGCCCCCGAGGAAAGGCCGCGGCTCTCTCGTCCCCGGGGCACCTCGCCAGCCGCGCCCGTCAACCTTGCCCGATCCTCGAAGCGGCGCCTAATCCACTAAGAGTGGCCAAGATCCCTGGGCAGCGACCGATCTCCGGCGAACCCCTTTCCGACCACGTAGACCTCGTACGAGTGCTCGCGCGTCGCCTCGGGCCGGGCGACGTGCACCTTGTCGAAGAGGGTCGCCACCTCGCGCCTGAACAGGGGAAAGTCGCCACCCATGAGTACCTTGGTGACGAAGCCGCCGCCGGGCTTCAAGGTGTCGCACGCGATCGCCAACGCCATGCGACACAGCTCGAGCGAGCGCGCCTCGTCCGTCACCTTCACGCCGATGGTCTTGGGCGCCATGTCGCTCGTGACGAGGTCGAAGGGCCCGGAGTGGAGCGCGCGGATCCGCGAGAGCGCATCGGGCGCGAGGAGGTCCACGATCGCGGTCTTCACCCACGGCTTGCCCAGGTTGCGGACGGGCTCCAGATCGACGCCGACCGCGATCCCCTTCTCGCCCACCGCATCGGCGAGAACCTGCAAGAATCCGCCCGGTGCGGCGCCCAGGTCGAGCACGGCCTGGCCGTGGGCGAGGAGCCGGTGGCGGCGCACGATCTCGTCGATCTTGTAGGCGGAGCGCGACCGCAGGCCCTCCGCTTTTGCCCGGCGGTAGTAGAAATCCTTCGGGTCGTACGGCTTCGCCATGGCGTTCGTGCTCCGATCCGACTCGTGTTTCGCCCTCTCCCCTCAGGTCCGGTGGGGGCGTAGGGGTGCGGCGCGGTGGACGATCACGAACAACGGACGAAAGGCGAGTCAACCAGATTCCAGCCGGGGATTTGTGCGGGCGACGCACGGGCACTATCCTGGCGCAGACTCGACCGTCAAGCATGATCCCCGGCAAAGCGCTCCTCGCTGCCCTGCCGCTCGCCCTCGCGGGCGGGTGGCTGGTGCACGCGTCAACCGTGCGCGTCGGTTCCCTCAGGGTCGAACTGGCCCAGCTCGACGCGCAGGGACGGCAGGAAGGCGACTCCTTCGTACGCACGCTGCAGGGAGTGCACGCCGAGCGGCAGCTCGAGATCCTGTCCCGCCGACGCGACACGGCGCTCGAGCTGGCCGCTGCCCGGAGGAACCGGTTCCTGGGCGTGATCCTGATGATCTTCGCCGCACTCGCCTTCGCATTCGTGCGCGCGGCGCAGCGCGTCGCGGCCGAGGTGGAGGAGGACGGGAGGATGCTCGCAGGCCAGCCCTCGGGGCGGCGCGACGCGCGTCGTCCGTCGTGAGCGCGACCCGGCCGCGGCGCCGGAGCGCCCGGCGAAACGTCGATCGAAAGAGCGCAGTCCACAGCGTCGTTCGCCGCGCGAAAGGCGAGACGCGGAGCAATACGCGCGCCTTGACTTCGCTTGTCCTTGCGTTGGATAACGCCTGCCGCACCTGATTCACCCGCTTCGTCCCCGCAGGGTCAAGGAGACCACCACCGATGGCGACGACGATCACGGAGGAGTGCATCAACTGCGGTGCGTGCGAACCCGAGTGCCCCAATGGCGCCATCGGCCAAGGCGAGGACATCTACATCATCAACCCAGCCCTCTGCACCGAGTGCGTCGGGTTCCACGACGAGGAAGCGTGCAACGCGGTGTGCCCGGTAGACTGCTGCGTCCCGGATCCGAACAACGTCGAGAAGGAGGAGCAGCTCTACGCTCGCCTCGCGACGGTTCACCCGGACAAGAGCTTCCCGGCGCTCGCCGACCTGCCCGCGAGCCTGTCGCGGTTCCGCAAGAGCGCCTGAGCCTCCCGGAGACCTTCGTCGGAGCTCCGCCCCCGAATGCCCCGTGCGCTCTCCTGACGCGCGGGGCATCCTGCGTTTCAGACTCGCCTTCGCTGTTCTTCGTGCTCACCGCTGCGAGAAGCGCGCAACACGAGTCTGATACATGGACAACCGTGGCGGGGGAAGAACGTACACCCTGCGCGGCGGAGGAACGCATGGCCACGCTCAGCGGGGGACAGCTCGTCGCGCGCATGCTGCGGAAGGAGGGCATCTCGACCGCATTCACGCTCTCCGGCCTCCACATCGCGCCCATCTACGCCGGCTGCGTCGAGGAGGGCATCCGTCTCGTCGACACGCGCCACGAGCAGGCGGCGGCGCACGCGGCGGACGCATGGGCGCGCCTGACCCGCGGCCTCGGCACCTGCATCGTCACCGCCGGGCCGGGCGTCACCGGCACTGTCACCGCCGTCGCGAACGCGTGGGCGGCGAGCATCCCGCTGCTCGTCCTCGGCGGCGCGGCGCCGACGTTCAACCTGGGCCGCGGGTCCTTGCAGGAGATGCCGCAGACACAGCTCTTCGCCGGCATCACCAAGTGGTCGGATCGCGTCCCGTCCCCCGATCTCGTGCCGAGCTTCCTGGCCAGGGCGTTCCGCGTGGCCCGCGCTGGAAAGCCGGGACCGGTGTTCCTGGAGATCCCGTGGGATGTCCTCTCCAACGGTGCGGACGAAGCCCTCGCCGACGACGCGATCGGGTATCGCACCGACGCGCGGAGCCCCGGCGATCCGGAGAAGGTGGCAGCGGCGGCAGCGCTCCTGGCGCGGGCGGAACGCCCGGTCATGCTGGGCGGCGGTTCGGTGTGGTGGGACGGCGCGGTCGAGGCGCTTGCTCAGCTCGCGGGAGCGACTGGCATCCCGATCTTCCTGAACGGCATGGGACGCGGTTGCCTCCCGCCGGACCACCCGTGCTTCTTCCACGGTTCTCGCAAGGAGGCGCTGGGGCAGGCGGATGTCGTGCTCGCCGTCGGCACGCCGCTCGACTTCCGCGTCGGCTACGGCACGGAGCCGACCTTCGCGCGCGGTGCGAAGGTGATCCAGGTCGACATCGATCCGGCGGAGATCGGCCGGAACCGCCCCGTGGAGGTCGGGATCGTCGGCGATTCACGGAGCGTCATCGGGCAGCTGCGCGGCGACGCCGGGAGGACGGCCTGGGGACCTCCCGGCTGGCGCCGGTTCCTGCGCGAGAAGGAGGAGGAGCGCGCGGCGAAGCAGCGGGTCCACGAGGAGAGCAGCCAGCGGCCCATCCACCACTTTCGCCTGGCGAAGGACATCGACACCGTCACCGGACGGACCGACGTGACGTACGTCGGCGACGGCGGGAACGTGGTGGCGGTGGCGGCCAAGGTCCTGCGGGTACCGCGCCCCGGGCGCTGGCTCGACCCCGGCCCGCTCGGCTGCCTCGGCGTGGGGGCGCCGTTCGCCATCGCCGCCAAGCTGCTCGCGCCCGAGCGGCCGGTGTGTGTCATCCAGGGTGACGGCGCGTTCGGCCTGAACGGCATGGACTTCGAGACGGCGGTGAGGTTCGGGCTCCCGATGGTGGTGGTGGTGGGGAACGACGCGGCCTGGGGTCAGATCCGCGTCCCGCAGCGAAGCATGTACGGCGAGGACAGGTCGCCCGCGACGCGGCTCGCCCCGACGCGTTACGACCGGATCGTGGAGGCGATGGGCGGGCGCGGCGAGCACGTCGACGACCCGAAGGACCTCATCCCCGCGCTCGAGCGCGCCTTCGCGTCCGGCACGGTGTATTGCGTGGACGTGGCCATCGACCCCGAAGCCGCGGCGGCCTCCGGGGCGGCCGGATATGCCATCTGAGGTTCTTGCACGCCAACCGCGGCAGGCCTTCTGCCTGGCTTTCTGCCCCTCCCCTGTCCTCCCCCCCGCCCTCCCCTGCCGTCGAACTGGCCAGCGCCCGCCCGGCATTCTAGGATGAGGCTGCTGCACTCCCTCACCTGCTCCCTCACCCTCGGGCCTTGACGGCCGCAGGAGACTACATGGCGGTTCTCCTACCGAAGCTCGATCGCGGCACCGCCTGCGTTGTCGTGGTGGACTTGCAGGAGAAGCTCACCCCCGTGATGTGGAACTTCCCGTCGGTCGAGAAGTACTCCCGCGCGATGATCCTCGCCGCGCGCGAGCTGGGCATGCCCGTGCTCGCGACCGAGCAGTACCCGAGGGGCCTCGGCGCCACCATCGCCTCCGTACGGGAAGCGCTGCCCGCAGCACCCATGGTGAAGATGAGCTTCTCCTGCGGCGCAGACCCAGCCTTCGCCCAGGCGCTCGCCGCGACGGGCCGCAAGCAGGCGGTCGTGGTCGGCATCGAGGCTCACGTCTGTATCTTCCAGACGGTGCGCGATCTGCTCGGCCTCGGCTACGAGGTGTATGTCTGTGCCGACGCCGTCACGAGCCGCTTCGAGGAGCACCGCCGCATCGCCCTCGAGCAGATGCGCGACATGGGCGCCGTCGTGACGAGCGCCGAGACGGTCATCTTCGACCTCCTCCACGCCGCGGGGACGCCGGAGTTCAAGCGGACGTCTGCACTGGTAAGGTGAGTCTCGCTCTCCGCGAACGCTGTTGACCCCCTCTCGGCCGGGTGTTACCTATCGCTCCCCTTGAAGTCATCGGGGCGTAGCGCAGCCTGGTAGCGCACTTGCTTGGGGTGCAAGTGGTCGCAGGTTCAAATCCTGTCGCCCCGACCAGCTGAAGGCCGCAGCATCGTTCGGGAAACCGGCCGCGCTGCGGCCTTAGTTTTTCCGGCTTCCGGCGCGTCTCACCACCGGCTCACCAAACCAGGTGACGTTGCATACCGCGCCCTGGTCCGGGCTGCGCTCCGTGCGATCGACAGCCGACCTCGAGGCGGAGCAGGCCGTCCTCGGCGCGTTCTTCGTCGCCGACGAAACATGGCAGTCCGTCGGCGAGACCTTCTCGCCGGAGGTCTTCTACCTCGTCGCGCACCAGGCGATCGCCCAAGGCGGCCGCCTACGTCGAGCGCTTCATCGGATCGCTGCGCCGAGAATACCTCGACCACGTCCTTCTTCTCGGCGGGAGCCATCTGCAACGCGTACTCACAGAGTATGGCTCGTACTTCAACCGCGCGCGACCTCACCAGGGAATCGAGCAGCGCCGCCCGGCCGCGTTCGGCTCCCCTGCCCTGTCGCCGGATTTCGTACCCGGAGCTGTTGTCCAGGGTCGCCCGATGCTCGGAGGGCTCCATCACGACTACCGAGCCGCCGCATGAGACCATGTGGTGGGCCGGATGCAAGCGGTAGCCAACACAGCCACTGGGGATCAACGACTATACGAGAATCCGTGTACTAGGTATTTCGAACCCTGAAACACCCCCAGCGCCTGGAACTCCTACGCCGCAGGCCTCCCCGCGTGCCTTGACCTGTCAAAGTCGGGTGCTATCCAGGCGAAGCGACCACCGTCGTCCGATCGGCACGCCGAGTTGGACCCCAACTGCGAGCGGCACTCTGGAAGCGCAGCGTCGTTCTTTGAGGGCACGGCTCTTCGGTCAGACCTCGCCGAGCGTTGCCAGGAACTCGGCAGCGCTGACCACCAGGACGCCCGCGAAGCTGCCGACGGCGAGCACCGCCGCATCGCCACTCACGATGGTCCGGGCGCCGGCGGCGAGCGCCGTTGCGAAGAGCACGTCGTCGTCGGGGTCCTCCTTGACGACGCGCACCTCGCCGAGCAGCTCGGCCGGCACCATGGTGGCGATGGTCGCGAGCTTGGCGAGAACCTGTCGGGCCTGCGCCTCGCGCCCCTTCAGCCGCTTCTGAATGCGCGGCAGATCGAGGATGCGGCGGCACTCGACAGCGATGGCCGGCGTCCACACCAACTCGTAGCGGAGCCCGGCCCCCCTGAGGACGGCCGCCGGTACGCCAGCCCGGTTGAGGATGCCGCTCACCACCACGTTCGTGTCGATGACAGCGCGGGTCACCGGCGGCGGCTCCGCACCTCGCGCTTCGCGTCGGCGGCCAGGCCGGCCGCCTCCTCGTCGGTCATGTCACCGGCGGCCTTGGCCGCGTCGAGCAGCCGTGCCAGGTCGACGACCGCCCGCCGCTTACGGGCCTCGGCGAGCGCCAGGTCGCGCAGCCAGGCGGACACCGACCCGCCTGGCGCCATGCGCTTCAGGAGGTCCCGGTCAGCCCTGGTGACGCGGACGGGGATGATGACGTCCTTGGTAGCCATGGGTGAGTTATACAACGTATGTCGGTTCGCGAACAACCCGGTGCGCAGGAGGGCCCCTCCGCCCGCGGGCTCTCGTGCATGAGCCGCGCCCGTGCTACACCGCGCTCGCGCTCTCAACGGCCCACGAATCGAGCGAAGGTGGCGCCCAGGACGAAAGCTGTTGCTCCGACGCTCGCTGCGATGCAGTACGGGGCCCGGCGCCGGGACCGCACCACCACAACCTCTCCTCCCCCGAGCTTCCCCTGCGCGCCGACGGCTCGCTCCAGATCGGTGGCCACTGCCGCCCCGGCCTCGCGCACCTGGTCGGTTATCCGGGCGCGTCTCAGGAAGCGGCGGCTTGAAGCGGCGATCGCTCGCATGCCCGAGCCCGGCGACATCGAGATCATCTGGCGCGCATTCGAGCTCGACCCCGCAGCGCCGCGCGTGCAGCCCCCGGAGACCCTGCTGCGCGCCTACATGACGGAAGGCGAGCCCATCGGCGCTCCCGAGGCGCTCGCCCCGAGGTCGGTCGCCGGTCGGGCGGTGGTGGTCAGAGTCAGGAGCAAGGGCGAACCTCAGGCGATACGTGGACGCAGCTTCTGCCGGATGGTCTCCTCGGCCTGGAGGACCATTCGATCACTCCCGCGCCGGCACTGCGATCTCCCAGGCGCGCTCGCCGACCTCGCGCAGCTGGATGTCCACACCGAGGAAGGCGCGGAGCAGGTCCGCCTGTGTGTGCGCATGCTTCGACGGCGCCAGGGTCCGGAACGAGCCGCCCGCGCCGAGCGCCATCGGGAGCAGGAGCTGATCCGCGAGGTGACGTCCGACCGGCACGCCCGCGGCGAGGTACCGGGCGACGTCCTCCGCGACCTCCGCTCCGACCCGCTCGGCCGACACGCCCCGCTCCCCGAAGCCCGTGAAGACCTCCGTCACGTGCTCGGCCACGACGTCGACGGTCCCGACGTTCCCGGGGCCGACGGCGTCCTGGACGTGCTCGATCCGTGCGCACTCCGGATCCCAGTGGAGCTTCTCGCGCACGACGCGCAGCTCCCGCTCCGCGATGCCACGGGAGAGCAGCGCCACGACCGCCGTGGCCCGGCGCTCGAGGATCGGGCGTGCTCCGGCGAGCTGCGCAGGACGCAATCGACGCCCCTCCCCATCGACAGCTCTGCGGAGAGGCGAACGCAGAAACCCTATTCGCCACCGCCCGATCGCGCTGCGCTGCCACCTCGGTAGACCGCCAGCCAGATCGTGTCGCGGTCCGGCGGTGTCCAGGTAACCCGGTGACGCAGATGGCGTGGCAGGTCGATCCAGTCGCCCGCGGCGAGCACAACCTCCCCTTCGCCCTCGACCTCGAGACGCGCCGCGCCCGATACGAGCAGGACGAACTCGTCCTCCTCCTGGTCATACCAGAAGCCCGACGGAGAGGCGTGCCCGTGAGAGACGATACGCTCGATGCGCACCCCCGCTGAAGACGCGAGCACGTTCACGATCTCTCCGGAGGCCAACGTCGGAGTGCCCTCGCCCAAGCTGCCCTGTACGGCATGCGAGATCTCGGCAAATCCGTCGTTCGGGATCGAGCGTCTCACCATCGCGATCCAGATCCTAGCACCTCCGCGCGCATCCACGCGCGCGCAGCCGCCCCGCGGTACGCTGCGCTCGTGGAGCACCTTGACGGTTAGTGTGAAGGCCACATCCCTCCGATG
>MEMX01000128.1 GCA_001768075.1 Anaeromyxobacter sp. RBG_16_69_14
CATCTCGAGCGTCAGTTCATGTGGCATGCGCTATCAGGTGTCGAGCTCGACCATCGAGTAGCGGGCGCCCCCCCCAGGCAGGGGTTGGCCGCTATCGCGATCTGTCCTTCCTGGTTGTATTTTTCCGTGCCTCCGTGCTAGGTGGGAGGGCTCCTAAGGTGGGAGGAGCTTGGATGGCTGAATACCTCTCGACGCGCGAGGTCGCCCGCTACCTGAAGCTCAATCAGAAGAAGGTCTACGCGCTCGTGGCAAACGGCCAGCTTCCGGCCGCCCGCATCTCGGGTAAGTGGTTGTTTCCGAAGGAGCTCATAGACACCTGGGTGGCCGAGCACACGGTGTACCCGCCCGGCGGTCTCATGGGCGCGATGCTGGACCAGCTCCTCGTGCTCCAGGGCAGTGACGACTGGCTCCTCGGTCGCGTGCTCCAGGGCATGTCGCAGTCACCCCACGGCTCGCCCGTCGCGACTGCGTCCGTCGGGAGCATGGCGGGCCTCTCGGCGCTGGCGGACGGCAAGGCGCACCTCGCGAGCTGCCACGTCGCCCCGTCCGTCGAGAGCAGCCAGGCCGGCACGCCGGTCTACCGCCTCGCCCTGTACTCGCGCGAGCAGGGAGTCCTCTTCGACAGGAAGCGCGCGCCGGGGGCGGGCGGGCTCGAGGCGCTCTGCAGCCGCCGCATTCGCTTCGCCGAGCGGCAACCGCGATCCGGGACGTCCCTCCTCCTCGAGCGCCTGCTGGCGGCGCAGAAGCTGCAACCCCGCTGGACGACGGTCGGGCCGTTCAGCTCGCACATCGAGCTGGCGCTCGCCGTCCGGAACGGCCAGGCGGACGCCGGGGTCGGAGTCCGGATCGCCGCGCACCTGGCTGGCCTCGACTTCGCCCCGCTGGCGCGCGAGCAGTTCGACCTCGTGATCCCCGGGGCCTTCATGTCCCACGAGCGCATGAGCCAGTTCCTGGAGCGCCTCCTCGACGGCGTGCGCGCCGAGGCCGCGCACGCACCTCTCGGCTACTCGTTCGAGGATCTCGGCCGCCTTCAACCCCTCCCCGCCGGCGCGGAGCCGGCCCCGTGATGCACACGGTGTTCCCGCTGGTCACTTGATTGGATTTTCAAAGATGAATAGTGGAGGTGCACACTATATGGGACGTCCCAATCTGGCGCGTGTTTCGCTCTTTTCCCTTCTCCCTCTGGGGATGGCGCTCCTCGTCGGCCACGGCTGCGGCGGGTCCGATGCCAAGTCGAGTGACAAGGAGATCACCTCGTTCGCGCTTCAGGTCGCGAACAACCCCGCGCTCGCTGCCGACGTGACCGGGACGATCAGCGGAACGAACATCGCCCTCACCGTGCCCAGCGGCACTGCCGTGACCAGCCTCGTCCCCACCGTCGCGGTCTCGGCGGGCGCGAGCGTGAGCCCCGCCAGCGGCGCGGCGCAGAACTTCACGAGCCCCGTCACCTACACCGTGACCGCGGCCGACGGCAGCACGAAGGCCTTCGCCGTCACGGTGACCGTGACGCCGGCGGCGAGCAGCGCGAAGGACATCACCCAGTTCACGATCTCTGCCGTCGACGGGGTCATCGGGGGCACGCACGTCGCTGTCGCGCTCACGGCCGGGCCTGTGACCAGCCTCACCCCGACGATCGCGGTCTCGCCCGACGCGACCGTGAACCCCGCCAGCGGCGTGGCGCAGGACTTCACGAACCCCGTGACCTACACGGTGACGGCGCAGGACAGCACCACAAAGGATTACGTCGTCTCCGTGAGCTCATCGACAACCCAGAAGAACATCACGCTGTTCTCGATCCTCGGGGTGGACGGGACCATCACGACTGGAGGCGGATCCAGTGCCGGCACCGTCGCGCTCGCGCTCCCCAGCGGCACCAACCTGACCAACCTCACCCCGACCATCGCGCTCACGTCGGGTGCCACGGTGTCGCCGGCGAGCGGCGCGGTACAGGACTTCACGAATCCCGTGACGTACGTGGTAACCAACCCCGCCTCGGCGGGGTCGGGGGGCACGACCAAGACCTGGAACGTGACAGTCACGGCTCCATAGCGAGCGCCATTCGCGCCGCCGTCTCCGTGCGATGATCGACCGGCCCGGGGTGAATGCTCTCCCCCGGGCCACTCGCCGGTGGTCGTCCCAGAAACTCGCCATGGAGCGTGCGATGAGGATTCCTTCCGGAAGGTTCTCCGCGCCTTTCCTGATCGCCTGGCTGTCTCTGTCCCTCGGCGCTTGCGGCGGCTCTTCGCGCGTCGACCCCGGGGCGCCCTCCACGCCCGCGGGGCTCACTGCGACGCCGGGCAGCGGCCAGGTGCTCCTCTCCTGGTCGGCCGCGGCGAAGGCTTCGGCCTACAGGGCTTACTACTCGACCTCTCCCGGCGTGACCAAGGCCACCGGCACCAAGGTCGGTGACATCCCGAGCACCTCCACCGTCGTGACCGGGCTCACGAACGGCACCACCTATTTCTTCGTCGTCACGTCCGTCAATTCCAACAGCGAGAGCGCGGAGTCGAGCGAGACCTCGGCCACCCCTTCGCGACCTCCGCCGAGCCAGGCGGACCTGACGGGCACCTGGCGCTTCAGCATCCTGGCCTCGGGCCTGAGCGCGGGATGGAGCTCGGGCACCTTGACCGTCGATGGCAGTGGCACCGCCAGCGTCACTGAATTCCACGACAGCTCCACCGGCACGACGGCGCCATCTGGATTCCTTCCGGTGCTGCTCCTGGGTGACGCTGGCGAGGTCCGGGATGCCGCCAGCTCGACCGACGCGACGTTCAGGGGCGCCCTGGCGCCGACCAACCGGAACATCATCGTGGCGACCTCGTCGGCGACGGACGGCACCCAGTCGATGGCCATCCTCTTGAAGCACGACCCGAACAAGGCCGACTTCACCGACGCGAGCAGCCTCCTGGGATTCGGCGGTGGGGGCGGAACCGGCTCGCGCAGGTTCGTCTACGCCCAGCTCTCGACAGGCGCATCGCACGACTGGGAGTTCGCGGAGATACAGATCGGCCGAAGGGCTCCGCCACAGCCGCAATACACGGCGAGCGACGGGACTGTCCAGCTCCCGTTCCGCGCCTCGGGCTCCGCCACCAGACCCGGCGAGAAGACCACCACCCTCTCCATCACGGGGGACGGCGTGGTGACCGAGAGCCTCTCCGGCCTCGCCGGGACCGCGCCGGAGTTCATGGTCGCCCGCGGATACATCTCGGAGGGCCAGGACGACAGGTCGATCATCGTCGGGGTGGGGACGGCCATCGGCGGCGCGAGCCCCAGATACATGATGCGGATCTATCAGGTGATCAACTTCAGCAACCCGGACACCAACAGCTTCGGCCTCACCGATCTGTCCGGGACGTACAGCTTCCGGAAGCTCGTCTCGGCCGCAACCCCAGTGTCGGCGTCCGGGACCATCCAGATCGACGCCGCGGGCGGGGCGACGTTCTCGTTTTTTACCGACAGCACCGGGACCACGGCGGCTCCCGCCGACCTGGCGCTCAGCATCAGCGACCTGCCCCTGAACGCAAACAACTTCAACGGGGTGATCACGGACGGCTCCGACGCCACGCTCCACGGAAAGGAGTCCTACTTCAAGGACGTGATCGTCATGACCAGGACGGAGTCCTCGGGCCAAAGCCTCCTCGTCGGACTGAAATGACCATCGCTTCGCCGAGCAACGCACCGGGACCATGGCGGACGTGCACGATGGAAGCCCCGAAGGCCATGGCTGGGGGTGAAGAAGGACCCGGGATCTCTGACCCGGAGTCTACGCCTGACGCCCGCGCGGGCCACCTGCCTCCTGGGTTTCGCAGGGGCAGCGGAGAGGCACGCCTCTGGCATCCACAGGGTCCTCCATGAGCTCGAGGGTAGCCATCCTGGGCGCGGCGCTCTTCTGCTCCCTCTTGCCCTGTCACATCGCGTCGGCAGCCGAGGGCGACAGCCCCGCTGGCAACTACGGGCTCGGCGAGGTCATCGTCGTCACCGGGAAGACCAAGGGCGTCCAGGCGACCGGGGTGGTCTCCACGGTCACGTCGGAGGACATCCAGAACAGGGGCGCGAGAACCCTCGAGCAGGCGATCAGCCTCTTACCTGGCGTGAATGTCAGGACAGGTGGCGATGGCGTCCCGCGCATCGACATCAGGGGCTTCCGCACGCGGCACGTCCTGCTGCTCCTCGACGGGATCCCCATCAACTCCGCGGTGGACCAGCAGTTCGACCCGGCGCTGATACCCACCGAGAACATCGCGGCCATCAAGATGACGGCGGGCGCCAGCTCGGTCCTCTACGGGCAGGGAGGCCTCG
The DNA here is from genome assembly GCA_001768075.1 of Anaeromyxobacter sp. RBG_16_69_14. Taxonomy (GTDB): domain Bacteria; phylum Myxococcota; class Myxococcia; order Myxococcales; family Anaeromyxobacteraceae; genus Anaeromyxobacter_A. The sequence goes on from MEMX01000128.1 coordinate 4,300, forward strand.
GCGGCGTCATCAACATCGTCACGAAGAAGGGTACCGCCGGACTCCAAGGGGTGGTCGCCGCGGAGACGGGCGACCACGCGCCCTATGCCGTCAGGGCCAGCGTCTCGGGCGGCAAGGGCCCGTTCGACTTCCTCCTGAGCGGCAGCTCCAGCCGGGTGAACGGCTTTCCTCTCTCCGGCAGCTTCGAGCCCACCTCCGCGCAGCCCGCCGGGTACCGGCACAACAGCGATCGGAAGAGGAGCAACGCCTTCAGCAGCATTGGCTTCGCTCCGACGGGCGACCTCAATATAGGACTTACCGTCAACTACGTCCACGCCCAGATGAGCAAGCCGAGCACGGCAGTCAACGACCCGTTCGATCCCTTCGCCTCCACGCCCAGATACGAGCGGGTCCCCGACTCGGACATGGTCTCGGTCCAGGCGGCCACGGACTACCAGGCGACGGCGCGGCTCAGGCTCAGGGGCTGGGCCTTCGTGAACCACCTCTCCGAGCAGGACAACCGGTATGACAACGCCGGCTACGACAGCGTCAACCTGATCAGCGGTTCCTTCCAGCAGCACGTCAAGTCCACCATCGTGGGCGCGTCCCTGCAGCCCAAGTACGACCTCGGGAGGGCAGGCGTCGTGGCCTTCCTGCTCTCTGCCGAGAGAGACAGCTGGGTGAACAGCGGGTCCATGACCACCGACGTGGACACCTTCAGCCCGGTGGATCTGAGCAAGGCTCTGAACATCTATTCCACGGCCATCGAGTACGAGCTCTCACCCTTGAAAGGGCTCGGCCTCGTCGCCGGCTACGGGCACCACTGGCAGGTCGGGCCGGGCGAGAAGAGCGAGGACGACTTCAGCGCGCTCGCCGCGGCGTACTACGACGTCCTCGAGGACACGCGGCTCAAGGCATCCCTCAAGCGAAGCATCCGCTTCCCCTCGCTGCGCGACCTCCATGATCCGAGCCAGGGGAACTCCGACCTGGTCGCGGAGCGCGCCACCACCTACAGCGCCGGGGTGGAGCAGAAGCTCCCATGGCGCAGCCTGGCGAGCGCCAACGCATTCACCACGCAGGCGAGAAACCTCATCCAGACGGATCAGGCGACCGGACGGAGCGCCAACCTCGCCGACCTTCGCTTCAAGGGCTTCGAGGTCGCCGCCGCAACGCGCTTCGTGGAGCCGCTCCTGATCCGGGGATCCTACGCCTTCCTCGACTCCCAGGACAGGTCGCGGGCCGGGAGGGACCAGCAGCAGTACACGCCCCGCGACAAGGTGGCGCTGGAAGCCACCTACGACTTTGCCTTCGGCCTTCAGCCCTACGTCTCCCTGGCCTACGTGGGAAACCAGTACTTCTACACGAGGAACGCCGTGACCCCCGTGCAGAAGGGGAAGCTCGCCGACTACACGCTCCTCAACGTCAAGGTGAGTCAGCGTCTCGTCCGGGACAAGCTTACCCTCTACCTCGGCGCCTCCAACCTCCTCGATCAGTACTACGAGACGAGCTACGGCTTTCCGCAGGCCGGCCGGTTCGTGTACGGAGGCTTCGAGTTCCGCATCTAGTCCGCTCGGGGTGGCGTCGGCCGGTCTGCATTGTCGCGATTTGTCCCTCCTGGTTGCATTTTTCCGCGCCTCCGTGCTACCTGGGATAGCTCCTAGGAGGGAAAGACTCGATGGCCGAATACCTCCCGACCCGCGAGTCACCCGGAGAAGGGCTTCCCCGATGAAAGTGTTCGTTGCCGTCGACGATACCGACAACCTGGAATCCGTGGGCACGGGTCACCTGACCGAGTTCATCGCCCAGGCCGTGGAGGAGAACGGGTGGGGCAAGCGCTCGTACATCACGCGCCACCAGCTCTTCGTCCACCCCGACGTGCCGTACACCTCGCACAACAGCGCCATGTGCTTCACCGCCGATGTCGATCCTGCGCGCCTCGAGGCGCTCGTCGCTCACGCCTCCGGCTTCCTCGAGCGGGAGCGCGCGGAGGGATCCGACCCGGGCCTGTGCCTTGTCGTGGCCGAGCACATGGGGAGGGCCGAGGAGATGGAAGCGATCGTGGCGTTCGGCCGGAAGGCGAAGGAGGCCGTCCTCAAGAAGGACGACGCCTACGACCTGGCCAGCCGGCTCGGGATTCACCTCTCCGAGCATGGCGGGACGGGCCAGGGCGTCATCGGCGCGCTGGCCGGCGTCGGTCTGCGCATGAGCGGCAACGACGGCCGCATCAGAGGCCAGCTCGAGATCGGCAACGGGAAGGGCGTGGCCAGCGTCAGCGAGATCCGCGCCCATCCTGGCGTGGACGCGGTGAGGAGCCTCGACGGCTGGGAGCTCCACGACGACGAGCTCGTCTCGCTGGGGAACAAGGTGAAGGCGGTCCTGCAGGACGGGAAGGCGATCCTCCTGGTGATGCCGTCCGGCCGCCACGTCGACGGCCCACAGTGGCGGACGTGCAACAAGGAGATCCTGAAGAGCTACTAGCCTGGCAGGAACCGTCATGCTCCGCGTGAAGCTCCTCTCATACACCTACGAGAGGGGGCGAGCCCCGGCTCTGTCGGACGTGTCCCTGACCGTCGGCGCGGGAGAGTGCCTCTGCGTCACGGGCCAGTCTGGCTGCGGCAAGACGACCCTCCTGCTCGCCATCAAGGGATTGCTCCACAAGGGCTCGCTCACGGGCGACATCGAGCTCGACGCGCCCGACCGCTGCCAGGAGCCCTTCCGCGACAGCGTGGGGCTCGTCTTCCAGAACGCCGAGACGCAGATCCTCTGCTCGACTGTGGCCGAGGAGCTGGCGTTCGGGCCCGAGAACCTGTGCGTCCCGCCCGACGAGATCGGCCGCCGCGTCCACAGCTCACTGGAGAGCGTCAGGTTGACGGGCTTCTGGAGCCGCAACGTGGAGCGCCTATCGGCCGGGCAGAAGCAGCGCCTGGCCATCGGCTCGGTGCTGTCGATGAGCCCGCGCCTGCTCCTGCTCGACGAGCCCACCTCGCAGCTGGATGCGCCCGGAAAGGCAGAGCTCGCCGCGGTCCTGAGAGACCTCAAGAGGCGAGGCTATGCGCTCTTGATCGCCGAGCACGATCTCAAGCCTTTCGAAGACCTGGCCGATCGCTTCCTCGTCATGGAGGACGGGCGGATCCTCTCGGAGTCCAATCGAATCCCCATCGAGCGCTTCGAATTCGGGGCGTCCGGTGCGTCATCCACTAATAGTGATGCCAGGCGCGCGACCGAGCACTGCTGGAAGCCCCGCGCCCAGCTCGGTCGGCTCGACGGTGACAAGGCGCGCCGGAACGAGCCGGCCGTCGCGACCGACGGGCTGCACCTCTCGTATCCCGGGGTCGGCGAGGTACTGAAGGGGATCGACCTCTCCGTCGTTCAGGGGGAGCGCATCCACCTCCACGGCCAGAACGGGTCGGGCAAGTCGAGCCTGCTGGCTTGCATCGCTGGTGCCGTGCGACCCGATTCGGGGTCCATCACGGTGGCGGGCAAGAAGGTCACCCCGCGGGTCAGCCTGTTCGGAAAGGTCGGGTACCTGCTCCAGAACCCGCAGCGCCAGCTCTTCGAGGACACGGTCCACGAGGAGGTGGCGTTCTCGCTGAAGCGGCTTCGGCTCCCAGCGTCAGCCGTGGACCGCCAGGCCACGGAGGCGCTCGAGACCTGCGAGGCTGGCCATCTGGCGACCAGGTTGCCCCTGTCCCTCAGCTTCGGCGAACAGCACCGCGTGGCGCTCGCGTCGGTGCTGGCGCCGCGACCCGAGCTGCTGCTCCTCGACGAACCCTTCTCCGGGCTCGACCTGCAACAGAGGATCCGGCTGCTCAGGATCCTCTCCAGCCTGCGGGACAGGTACGGCACCACCGTCTTGATGGCCTCCCACGATCTCGTCCTCGATCCGAGCTGGTCGGATCGCAGGCTCACCCTGGAGAACGGCACGCTTGCGTGATCACACGGCGTTCAGGCAGCGGCGAATCCGGACGAGCGACTACGCCTGCCAGTACATGGCGGTCGATTCCTTCGTGCACCGTCTCGGAGCCGGTGCGAAGCTCCTCATCGGAGCCCTGCTGGGCGCGGCCGCAGTGCTGGCCCATGAGCCCTGGTCTCTTGGCGTGGTGCTGGCCCTGAACGCCGGATACTACTTCGGCGCGCGCTTGACCCTCTCCGGCCTGTGGCGAGACACGCGCTACCTGCTCGTCCAGTCGGTCATCATCATGGGGCTGTATGCGGCGCGCTACGGCGTACCGGCTGGTCTGTGGCCTGGCCTGCAGATCGCCTTGCAGATCGGGCTCTTCTTCGTTCCCGGCGTCGTGTTTCTGCGGACGACCCAGGCTTCGCAGATGATGCGCGGGCTCGGCAAGGTCCTGCCGTATCGCCTGTCCTTCCTGGTGTTCACGAGCTTCCGCTTCGTGCCGCTGTTCGCGCGGGAGATCCGGCAGATCGCCATGGCCCAGCGGCTCCGGGGAGCGCGGCTGTCGGGGGTGGACTTGCTGAATCCGGGCAACTGGCGAGACATGTTCCACTGCCTGATGATCCCCTTGCTCGTCCGCGCCTTGAAGACCTCCGACGAGGTGGCGCTCTCGGCGGAAGGAAGGGGATTCGGGATCCGGCCCGAGCGGACGTATTTCGACGCGCTGCTCGCGCAGAAGGCCCTCCCGGATGGCGACCGGGACGACGATGCCCCCTCCGGATCGATTGGGCCGCAGGCCTCGGTTTGCGGCTCGACAGATCGATCCGCCGGTTCCAAAGCCAGCGGGCGCGGCGTCGCCCGGCGGATGACGTCGCGAGAGGACCCATGACACGGGACATCCGATTCCTCGGCCGGCGCTTCACCCTGCGCGAGGCCCTCCTCCTGGGGTTCTGCGCCACGTTCATCGTGCTGACCCGGGCGGCCCTCCGGCTGCATTTCTCACTGCCCGGGCACTCGATGTTCTTCTTGACCTTCTTTCTCCTCATGGCGCGAGGTTGCGTGCCGAAGATCGGCGCGGCCACGCTGGTCGGCGTCATCTCCGGCCTCGTGTGCATGCTGCTCGGGATGGCGAAGCTGGGACCGCTGATCGTGGCCAATTTCATCTTGCCAGCCATGGTCGTAGACCTCGCCGGTTTCGCCTACCCCCGGATGGTGAGGAGCTACATCGCCTGTCTCCTCGTCGGAGTGATCGCGTCGGCCACCAAGGGCGTGACGGGGATCTTGCTGGACTACCTCATGGGCATGGACCCTGATGTCGTCGTGCGACACGTCTTCATCGCGACGATAGCGAGCGCGATCTTCGGCGCGCTGGGCGCGTTCATGGTCCCCCCCGTCATCCGGCGATTGCAAGCGAACGACCTGATCCCGTCGTCGGAGAGATGAGTTCTCGTCCGACGGTCGTGCGCCCATCGCTACGATCCGCAGCCGTCACGCACACATCCCCGCCGGGAGCCCCGCCGGAGCCTCGCGCCCGCTTGCCACGCCCGGGATCGTCCTTACGCTCGAGGCATGAAGCGCGAACACGAACCCGAGGCGTCGCAGGCGCAGGACGTGGAGCTGGACCAGGGCTGCATCCTGTGCGGCGGCGCACTCTCGCTGCGGGTGGTGGGAAGCTCCGCCGCCACCTACTGCCGGAGCTGCCGCTGGATCTCGCGACCACACCTGCACCACCACCACGACGGGGTGCAGCTCTTCCACCCATCGCGGATGGTCGCCTGATAGCGCATGCCACATGAACTGACGCTCGAGATGGGGGGCGCGGGGGGAGA
>MEMX01000129.1:0-444 GCA_001768075.1 Anaeromyxobacter sp. RBG_16_69_14
CGAGCTGGCGCGCGCCTACCGGGCCGCCGCCGAGGCATCGGCTGCCGACGCGAAGGCGCGCAAGGTGCTCCTCCGGCGCGCGGCTGAGGTATGGGATCGCGATCTCGGTCAGCCGGAGAAGGCCGTCGAGGCCTGGCGCGACCTGGTGGCGCAGGACCCGCTCGACGCGGGGGCGCGCGCCGCGCTCGAGGCCTGCCTGGTCCGGGCCGGACGCCTCGAGGAGGTCGCCGAGGACCTGCGCCGCCGCGTCGAGGCCAGCGCAGATCCGGGCGATCGCCGCGAGCTGCTCGCGAAGCTCGCGCGCTGCCACGAGGAAGCGGGCGATCCCGGGGGTGCCGCGCGCGCGTGGCGAGAGGTGCTCGCCTCGGGAGAGGAGACCCCGGATGCCCTTCGCGGCCTCGCCTCCGCGCTGGAGGCGCTCGGGCCGTCGGGCGCCGCGGAGCG
>MEMX01000129.1:473-2351 GCA_001768075.1 Anaeromyxobacter sp. RBG_16_69_14
TGACGCGCCTCTCGGGCCGGCTCGCCGGCGCCGAGCGTGCCGAGGTCGACCTCGAGCGCGCTTCCCTGCTCGAGGTGCCGCTCGGCCGGACCGGTGAAGCTGCCACCATCCTGGTCGCCCTGGTGCGGGGAGGGGGACTCGGCCCTGCGCTCCTCGCCGAGGCGGTGGCCTCCCTCGAGCAGCTCCTGGCGCGCGGCGTGGAGCCGGTCCCCGTCGCGCAGGCGCTCGCGCCCGTCTATGCCGCGCGGCGCGAGCCCGCCAAGCAGGTCGCCATGCTGGAGCTCATGGCGCACCGCCTGCCCGAGGAGGGCGACGGCCGCGAACGGGCGCGCTTGCTCCTCGACGTGGCGGCGCTCCACGACGAACGGCTCGCGAACCCGCGCGGCGCCCTCTCCAGCGCATCGGCGGCGTTGCGCGCCTGTCCGTCGCACGCCGAGGCTCGCCAGGGTTGCGAGCGCTTCGCGCGCGCCGTGGGCGCCATGTCCGAGCTGTACGACCTCTTCGTCGAGATCGCCGCTCGACTCGCCGCAGCCGAGCCGGGCGATCCCGAGGAGGAGCGCACCGTGCGGCTCCGCGCCGCTCAGATCGCGGAGGAGGACCTGGGCAGAGCCGACGACGCGGTAGCGCAGCTGCGGCGGTGCCTCGCGCTCGCTCCCGACGACCCGGCCACGTTGGCGGCGCTGACGCGTGTCGCGCTCGGCGCCGAGCGATGGGAGGAGGCCTGCGACCTCCTGCGCGAGCGCGCTCTGCTGGCGGAGGGGGCGGAGCGGGTGGCGCTCTTGGCACAGCTCGCCGGCACGTTGCAGGAAAGGATCGGCAGCCCCGCCGCCGCCGCCGAGGTCTACCGCCAGGCGCTCGACGTCGCGTCCCCCGACGCGCGGCCGCGGCTCCTCGCCCGGTTGGCCTCGGTGCTCGAGGCCGCCGGCGATCACGCGGGTCAGGCGCGCGTGCTCGAGGAGCTCTCCCGCAGCGCCGCGGATCCCGCCGAGGCGGCCGCGGCGGCGCGCCGCCGGGCACATCTGCAGATAGGCCAGCTCGGGGATCCGCTGAGTGCGGTGGAGCACTTCCGCGCGGCGCTGGCCGCGCGCTCGGATGACGCGGAGGCACGCGCCGCGCTGGAGACGCTCTGCGCGAGCGACGACGCGGCCGTCGCGCGCGCGGCGGCCGAGGCCCTCCTCGTCGCCGCCGAGGCGACCGGTGACCCGCGCCGTGTGCTGGCCGCGCTCGAGGGGCTCGCCGCGCGCGCTGGATCCCCTGCCGATCGGGCAGCTGCGGAGCGCCGCGCCGCGCGTGTCTGGGGCGAGCAGCTGGGGCAGTGGTCGATGGCCTTCGCGGCGCTGCGGCGCGCGGTGCGCGCCTTGCCCGCCGACGAGGACGTGCGCCGCGAGCTGTGCGAGGCCGCCGCGCGAACCGGGGCAGACGCCGACGCCGCGCGCGAATACGAGGCGTTCCTGCCGGCGCTGGCCGGAATGACGGCGGCCGCCGCCTGGCGCGAGCTGGCGCGGCTGTGCGAGGAGCGGCTCTCCGACGCAGAGCGCGCCGGACGTGCCTGGGAGGAGGCGCTCCGCCTCGCGCCGGGGCATCGAGAGGCGCTGGCCGCGCTGGTGCGCCTCCACCGCGACGCCGGGCGCGATCGGGAGCGGGTCGAGGCCTGCCTCGCGCTCGCCGAGTGCAGCGAGTCGGACGAGGAGCGCCTCGCCTGCTGGCGCGAGGCGGCTCAGGCGCTGGAGGAGCGCCTCGACGAGTCCGCCAGAGCGGTCGAGATCTGGGGCCGCGTAGCCGCGCTGGCGCCCGCCGACGCCGCCGCCAGCTCCGCGCTGGAGCGCGTGCTCGCGCGACTCGACCGCCCCGCCGAGCTGGCCGAGGTGCTGCAGCGGC
>MEMX01000129.1:2431-2553 GCA_001768075.1 Anaeromyxobacter sp. RBG_16_69_14
CGCCGGGCGACGCCCTCGCGCTCGTCTCCGCCATCCTGCGCGCCGATCCGACGCACGCCGGCGCCCGAGCCGCGCTGGTGGAGCTCGCCGCCGTCCCGGGTGCCGTCGGCCGAGAGGCGCTC
>MEMX01000129.1:2925-3178 GCA_001768075.1 Anaeromyxobacter sp. RBG_16_69_14
CCCGCGCCCGATCGCTGCGCGAGGTCGTGCCGCCGGGTGGCGACGACCCTGCGCTGCGCGCCGATCTGGAGCGCCTGGCGGCGTCGGTGAACGCGTTCGAGGAGCTGGCGGCCGCCTACGAGGCCGCCCTGGCGCGCGGGCTGTCCCCGCTCGGGCGGGCGGAGGTCCAAAGGCGGCTGGCCGGGCTCTATGCCGACCGGCTCGGCCGGCCGGACCTCGCCGCGCGCGCGCTGGAGGCGCTCCTGGCCGAGAC
>MEMX01000129.1:3205-4032 GCA_001768075.1 Anaeromyxobacter sp. RBG_16_69_14
ACCGGTGACGACGACGCCGAGGCTCTCAGCGCGCTCACCCGCCTCTACCGCGGCCAGGCCGCGCACCGCGACCTCGCTGGCGCTCTCCGGCGGCAGGCCGGGATCGCTTCCTCGCCCGAGGCGAGGAAGGAGCTCCTGCAGGAGGTGGCGACGGTCATGGAAGAGCACCTCTCCGATCGGGAAGGCGCCATGGACGCTTACCGGCAGATCCTCTCCGTCGATCCCGAAGATCCGAACGCGCTCCGGCTGCTGGGGCGCCTCCTCGGCGCGACCGAGCGCTGGGAAGAGCTGGTGCTGGTGCTGGGGCGAGAGGTGACGGTCGCCGAGCGGCACCCGAACCTCGTCGCCGAGGCGGCCGAGCTGCGCTTCCGGCTCGGGCGCATCCGGCAGCAGCGCCTCGCCGACGTGGCGGGCGCGCTGCAGTGCTACCGCGGGGTGCTGGAGCGCGTGCCGCGGCACCCGGCCGCGCTGGCGGCCCTGGAGGAGATGGCCAAGGAGGGCGGCACCGGGGCCAGCGAGGCTGTCGCGATGCTCGAGCCCATATACGAGCGGGAAGGTGAGCACGCGAAGCTCGTCGAGACGCTCGAGGCGGGTGCGGCGGCGCAGGCGGATCCCGCCGCTCGCGCAGCCTTCCTGCGTCGCGCCGCCGAGGTGCAGGCGTCATCGCTCAGGAACCCCGAGCTGGCCTTCCTCACCGCCGCGCGCGCCCTCCGCGAGGATCCGGACCAGGCCGAGTCGATCGCGCTGGCGGCCCGCATCGCCGAGGGCGCTGCGCTCGAGGAGGAGCTGGCCTCGCTCCTGGCCGAGGTCGCCGATCGTCCGCGCGA
>MEMX01000129.1:4081-4357 GCA_001768075.1 Anaeromyxobacter sp. RBG_16_69_14
GTGGCGCACCTCACCGCGCGTGGGACGGACCCCCGCCGGGCGGCCGAGACATGGGCGCGCGTGCTGGAGCTCGCGCCGGACGACTCCGACGCGCTGCGTGGGCTCGCCGATGCCCACCGGGCAGCCGGCGACGGCGACGCGCTGGCGCAGGTGCTCCGGCGCCGCGCCGCGGTCGAGGAGGCCCCCGCCGCGCGCACCGCGCTCCTCGCCGAGCTGGCGCAGGTGCAGGAGGAGCGGCAGAAGGATCTGGCCGGCGCGATCGCGACCTTGCGCCGC
>MEMX01000129.1:4518-5019 GCA_001768075.1 Anaeromyxobacter sp. RBG_16_69_14
GCGCCTGGCCGAGCTGAAGGAGACGCGCCTCCTCGATCGCGAGGGCGCGCTGGCCCTCTACGAGGAGATCCTGGGGGCCCAGCCCGAGGATCCGCAGTCGCTCTCGCGCCTGGAAGCCCTGCTACAGAAGGACCCCACCAGCGTCCGAACCGCCGGGGTGCTCGAGCGCGCCTACGCCGCGACCGGCGCCTGGGCCAAGTACGCTGCGGTGCTGGAGCTGCGCGCGGGTGAGCGGCCCGACCCGGTCGAGCGCAAGGCGCTCTTCCTCGAGCTGGCCGAGGTGCGCGAGGGACGGCTCGGCGATCCCGAGCTGGCCTTCGTGGCGCTGTGTCGGGCCTTCCGCGACGACCCGGCCGATCCGGCGCTGCGCCGTGAGCTGGAGCGCCTCGCGGCCGCGAACGACCACGGCGAGGAGCTCGCTGCCCTCTTCGAGGACGAGTTCGAGCAGCTGCCGCCGGCGGCGGCCGCCGAGGTCGCGTTGACGCTGGGTCGCCTGCACGA
>MEMX01000129.1:5158-6449 GCA_001768075.1 Anaeromyxobacter sp. RBG_16_69_14
AGGCCGAGGCCAAGCTGGCTTCCGCCGACGAGCGGATGGCCTTCCTCTTCCGCCTGGGTCAGCACTGCGAGGAAGAGCTCGAGGACGCGCCGCGCGCCGCCCGTGCTTACGAGGCGCTCCTCGTCGAGGATCCGCGGCAGACCGCTGCGCTGCGGGCGCTGGAGCGCATCTACGAGGCGGGGGGGCGCCTCGCGGACCTGGCGGAGAACCTGGCGGCGCAGCGGGATCTCGCGGCCGACGAAACGACGAGGTTGCGCCTGACGGCCCGCCTCGCAGCGACGAGCCAGGAGCTGGGAAAGGACGAGGAGGCGATCGCGCTGTGGCGCGAGGCGCTCGGCCTCGATCCGCGCCACGAGCTGGCCCTCGCCGCGCTGGAAGGCCTCTACGAGAAGCTCGAGCGCTGGCCCGAGCTGGCCGAGCTGCTCCGTGCGCGGCTGGCGCTGACCGCCGACCGGCGCGAGGCCGCGCGGCTCCACGACAAGCTGGGCGCGCTCCTCGGCACGCGCCTGGGCGACGCTGCCCAGGCGGTGCGGTCCTACCAGGCGGTCCTCGACGCGGACCCGCGCAACCGGAAGGCGCTCGAGGCGCTGCGCGACCTGTACGCGGCGCAGGGCGATCTCGAAGGCCTCGCCTCCGTCCACCGTCGGCTGGTGCCTTTGCAGGAGGACGCCGCCGGCGTGAAGGCCGTGCGTATGCAGCTCGCCGACGTTCTGCTCCGGGCGGGCAAGAAGGGCGAGGCGGCCGAGCAGGGCCGGCGCGCGCTCGAGCTCGAACCGCACGGGGAGGCCGATCTGGCGGTGCTCGCCGCCGTCTTCGAGGGCGCCGGCGCGCCGCAGGATCGGGTGAAGGCGATCGAGGCGCGCGCGGCGCTCCTCGCCGCCGCGGGTCGCACGGACGAGGCGGTCGAGGCGTGGGCCTCTGCCGCCGAAGCATGGGAGAAGCCGCTCGCCAAGCCCCAGGCCGCAGCCGCGGCGCTGGAGAAGGTGCTGGAGCTCCGGCCCGGGAACCGCGACGCGTGGATCCGGCTCAAGGACCTCCACCTGCGCGCGGGCAACTGGCGCGCCTACGTTCGCGTGTCGGACCTGTTCACGGCGCAGATCTCCGATCGCGCCGAGCGCCTGGCCCTGCTGAAGGAGCTGGGCGATATCCACGAGAAGCGGCTCGGGCAGAAGGAGATGGCCTTCATCACCTACTGTCGCGCCTTCAGCGAGGACACGGGCGACGCGGCGGTCGTGGAGGCGATCCACCGGCTCGCCGCCGACACCGAGGCGTGGGACGAGCTCGGCGCCGT
>MEMX01000129.1:6464-11659 GCA_001768075.1 Anaeromyxobacter sp. RBG_16_69_14
CAGGTCTCGGAGGAGGCGAAAGGTCTCGCGAGGGCCCGGCTGCTGCTCGATCTGGGGCGGCTGCGGGACGTGCGGCTCGACGATGCGGACGCGGCCGAGGCGGCCTTCCGGAAGGCGCTCGAGGTCGACCCGGCGAGTCTGCAGGCGCTCGACGCCCTCACCGACCTGTTCACGCGGCGTGGCCGCGTGCGCGATCTCGTCATCGCGCTCGAGCAGAAGCTCGAGGCGGCGGCCGGCCTCGACGAGAAGAAGGCCACGCTGCTCGAGATGGCCCGCATCTACGACGGCCAGATGCACGATCCGGGCGAGGCCATCTCCGCCCTGAAGCGCGTGCTCGAGCTCGACGGGGCCGACGACGCCGCGATCGACGCGCTGGCGAGCCTGTACCGGCGCGAGGCGCGCTGGGGCGACCTGGCCGGGATCCTGGCGCGTGCGCGGGACCTGGCGCAGGACGACGCCACGCGCGTCGCCTATCAGCTTCAGATCTCGGGCCTGCACGAGAACGAGATCTGCGACGAGGAAGCAGCCGTCGAGGGCTATCGCGCGGTGCTCGGCCTCGACGACCGGCAGCGCGACGCGCTGGCAGGTCTGGAGCGCCTCTACACCAAGCTCGACCGCTTCGCCGAGCTCAACCGCGTCTACGAGAAACAGGCCGAGATCGCGGCCGATCCGCGCGAGCGCGTGCGCATCCTCGGCAAGAGCGCCTCGATCTGGGAGGAGAAGCTCGGCGATCTACAACAGGCGATCGAGAAGAACGAGGCCGTGCTGGGGATCGACGGCGGGAACCTCCCGGCAGTTAAGAACCTGGAAGCGCTGTACCGGCGCGAAGGACTGTGGGAGAAGCTCATCGCGGTGCTGCAGCACCACGCGTCCCTGACCCAGGATCGCCGCGAGCTCGTCTCACTGGAGGTGCAGAGCGGCGAGGTGTGGTGGAAGGAGCTCGCGCGAGTGGACCGCGCCGAGGCCATCTTCAGCCACGCGCTCGAGTCCGACCCCGAATCGCGAGACGCCGTCTGTGCGCTGGCGCGTCTCTACGAGCGCAGCGGAAACTGGAACCTGGCCGTCGAGATGCTGCAGCGCGAGGCGAAGCTCGCGACCTCGGGCGACGACGCGGTCGAGATCCAGGCGCGCATCGGAAGGATCCAGGAGGAGATGCTGCAGGACCGGGGGGCCGCGAAGGTCGCGTACGCGCGCGCTCTCGACGCCGACCCCGGTCACCTGCCCAGCTTGCGCGCGCTGCGCTCCATCGCCGAGATGGAGCGCGATCGCGACACCTATCTGCGCCACCTGCTTTCGGAGGCGCGCTACACCAAGGACGACGGGGAGAAGGCGAAGCTTCTGCACGAGGCAGGGCGCATCCACCAGGAGGAGCGGGACGATCCCGACGCGGCGGCGCGCCTCTACGAGGAGGCGTTGCGCAAGGTTCCCGACTTCCTCCCCGCGGCCAGGCCGCTCGCCGATCTCTACGTAACGCGCTCCGACTGGCCGCGGGCCGAGGCGGTGCTCGACGTGGTGGTGAAGCGCCTCGCCCAGGACGGCGAGGCAAAGGAGCTGTGCCGCCAGTCGTACCGGCTCGGCTACGTGGCCGAGAAACTGGGCAAGCGAGCCAAGGCGCTCGAGAGCCACCGCCGCGCCTACGAGCTCGACGCCACGTACCTCCCCGCGCTCGAGGGCCTGGGGAATCTGCTGGTGCAGGATCAAGGCTGGGAGGAGGCCCTCAAGATATTCCAGGCCATCCTCATCCACCACCGCGACGACCTCACCGACCTCGAGGTCGTCGAGACGTACTGGCAGATCGGGGAGATCCAGGCCAAGCTGGGCCAGAGTGATCGCGCCGGCAAGAGCTTCGAGAAGGCGCTCGAGATCGACGCCGGCCACGAGCCTGCGCGGCGCAGCCTTGTCGCCGTCCTGGAGGCCGGGGGCGAATGGGACGCCGTCGTCGAGCACCGGCAGCGGCTCGTCGTCGCGCTGGAGGGCCCTGCCAAGCTCGAGGAGCTCATGGCGATCGGGGCGATCTCCCGCGATCGGCTCCAGGACCTGTACCAGGCCATCGACGCTTTCACCAGCGCCGCGCGGCTCGACCCCGGGAACGTGAAGGTGACCGAGGCGCTCCTCGGCCTGTACCGCGATACTCGCCAGGGCCAGAAGGCAGCCGACGTCCTGGGACGGCTCCTCGAGTCTCCGGAGGTCAAGAAGGACGCCCAGCGCGCGGCGCGGCTCCACCATGCGCTCGCGCTCACGCTGCGCGACGAGCTACAGGACGAGGCGGGGGCCGCGCGCGAGCTGGAGCTGGCCCTCGACGCCGACGCGCGGCTCATACAGGCCTTCGCCGACCTCGAGGCGCTGCTCACGGGCGCGAAGAAGTGGCGCGAGCTGGAGCAGGCCTACGTGCGCATGATCCAGCGGGTCCCCAAGGGCCCCGAGTCGGCGGCGGCGCGGGTGGCGCTCTGGAAGACGCTGGGTGAACTCTACCGGCGCGTCCTGGACGACACCGAGGGCGCGCGCATGGCGTACGAGGTGGTGACGCGGACCGATCCGGACGATGCTGCCGCGGTCGAGGTCCACGCCGAGCTCGCCGCGAAGCTGCGCGGCCACGAGGCCGAAGCGATCGGCGCGTACCGGCGCCAGCTCCTCCTCGGCGGCCCGGCGAAGAAGGCGGTCTCGGCGCTCATCAGCCTCCACGCCGAGTTGAAGGACTACGACCAGGCCTACTCGGCGGCGCAGGCGCTGGCGTTCCTCCTCTCCGCCGCGACTGCGGAGGAGGGGAACGTGGTGGCGCGGCTGCGCCGCTTCGCGCGGGACAGCGCCAGCGCGTCTCTCGACGACGCGCTCTGGGAGAAGGTGCTGCACGATCGCCTCCGAGGTCCGGTGGCGGCCATTCTGACCCTCCTCGCGCGCGAGGCGTCGGCGATCTTCGTTCAGCAGCCGAAGGACCTCGGCCTGAATCCCAAGAAGGACGAGGTCGACGTCCAGAGCTCGATGCTCTTCTTCGTCAACATGCTCAAGTACGTGGCGCGCACCCTGGGGTTCCCGAGCCTTCGCCTCTTCCGCTCGGGGGAAGCGGGGGGACGACTTCAAGCTCTGCCGGTGGAACCGTCCGGCCTCCTCGCCGGCGAGGAGCTCTTCAAGGAGCGACCGAAGAAGGAGCTCTGGTTCACCATCGGCAAGGCGATGGCGTTCCTCCGACCCGAGCTCAAGCTGGCGCGCCTCATGCCGCACGATCAGCTCGAGGCCGTGTTCCAGGCGGCGGCCAGCCTGGGCACCTCGCGATTCGTCGTGAGCGCCGACCCGCACCTCGTCGAGAAGCTGAAGCGGCGCCTGGAGAAGACCTTGCCAGAGGCGACACGCACTCAGAGCCTCAAACTCTTGGCGCGAGCCTGCTGCGACGCGCAGCATCCGGGCGACGTGCGGGCGTACCTGGATGCGGCCGAGCTGACCTCGAACAGGGTGGGGACGCTCCTCGCTGGCGATCTCGACGTGGCGCGCCGCATGGTGGTGGCGGAGAAGCCGACCGTCTCCAAGCTCAAGGAGGAGACGCGGCTGCAAGACCTCGTCCTGTTCTGCACCTCGGAGGGCTATGCAGCCCTTCGCCAGCGCCTGGGGTTGTCGGTGGTGGTGCCCAGCAATTGAACGGGAGGCGAAAGCGATGCTCGTTCAGATGGTGCGGCGCACTGCCAACCCGGGCTCGGGCAGGAAATGAGGGGATGGGTCAGGTTCGGGGATCTCTCGGAGATCTTCCAGCGCCGCGGCGCGTTCGACTGATTCAGGCGTCCCGATGTGCGTCCCGGGCGCGTTCTTGACCCTCAGGGCGCGTAACCCTAAGATCAGAAGGTTTTTCGCTTGCTTACGCGCCCGCCCCGGCGCTCGAGCCAGCTTGAGGGAAGCTCGTGGGGCACATTCAAGGACGCGATGAGATTCTCCTGCGAGAGCTGCGGCGCACAGTACATGATCTCCGACGAGAAGGTCGGTCCGGATGGGGTCAGGGTACGCTGCAAGAAGTGCGGAAACATCGTCTCCGTGAAGCGCGCGCCGACCGTGGCGCCGGAGATCGAGGCCGCCCCCCCGCCGACGCCCGAACCCCAGGCGGAGGGAGACCACGAGAACACGCTGGAGCGAGAGCTCGGTGACGCCTTCGAGAGCGTCTTCGGCGGCGGCTCTCCGGGGATCGCCGCCGCGGCGGCTGCTGCTGCCGAGAGCGCCGGTGATGCGCCCGCGCCGCAGGAGTCGTCCGCCGGGAGCGCGCAGGACGGCGGCGGCGCAGAGGGCGTCAACGACTGGTACGTCGCCATCGCGGACAGCCAGGTGGGCCCGCTACCCGCGCCAGGCGTGAAGGCGCGCTGGGAGTCGGGCGAGATCGGACCGGACACGCTGGCCTGGCGCCCCGGCATGGCCGACTGGGTACCGATCTCGACGATCGCCGAGATGGCGCAGTACCTCTCGCCCTTTCCGCTCGGTGGCGCGAAGCCCGCTGCGAGGCCGGCGGCGGCCGCGTCCGCGTCGGAGCCGCGCGTTGACACCTCGAAGCCCGTCCCTGCTCCGACCGCTCCACCCGAAGCTACGGTCGGTCCCCCGAACGGTGCGTCGAACGGCGTCGCGAACGGAGCGTCGAACGGTCACGACACGTCATGGAAACCGAGCGCGGCGAGCGCGCTGGCTGCGCTGGCGAGCGAGGAGATCGCTTCGCTGCAGCGGCCCGAGGCGAGGAAGCCGGATCTCGCGGCGGAGGCAAAGGGCGGCTCGCTCCTCGACCGGATGGATCTCCCGGATGGGGGCGTCGATCCCACGAACGTGCTGCCGCTGGCGATCAGGGGCCTAGATCCGACCGGCGAGGCGCCTCTCAGGGCGAAGCCGGCGCCCGCGGCCCCGAGGATGGCCGAGTCCGGCCAAGTCAAGAAGGCCGGCACGCGCAGCGTGCTCGCCGTCGGCATCGCGGCGGCCGCGCTCCTGGGTATGGTGGGGGTAGTCGTCGTCCTGCTTCGCCCTGCGCGCGAGGCTCCCGGGACGACCGTGGCACAGGCGCCTGTTCCCGCACCGGCCGCGGCCGCTCCGCCTTCACCTCCTCCGGCCGTAAATCCGGGGCCGAGTGCGCAGGGTCCGACGGCGTCGCAGGGCACGACCGCGACGCCTTCGACCGGATCGACTGCCGCGCCCCCGACCGTCGCCGCGGTGCCGCCCGCGAGCGCCGCGGGTCAAGG
>MEMX01000129.1:11691-18514 GCA_001768075.1 Anaeromyxobacter sp. RBG_16_69_14
CCATCACAGATCAGGGAGCCCGCGCGAGCCGCTCCACCGCCCGATCGCGAGCCGCCGCCTGCCGTCGCCTCTCGCCCGCACCCGAGGGCGAAGCCCGAGCCGCCTCCGGCCCGCTCGTCGAAGAAGGGCGCGCAGCGCCTCGCGGCCGCCGAACCGCCGCCCGCAGAGCCGCCCAGGAAGAAGGCGAGCGGCGATCCCCTCCTCGACGTGGGAGGCGACGACGAGATCGAGAAGGAGCTCGGCAGCAAGGGCTCGAAGCGCAGCGTGTACGTTCCCCCGGCCATCGGCGGCGATCTGCCCGACAGCGTCTCGGTGTCGCAGATCAACGAGGCGGTGGTGGGCCAGAAGTCGGGCCTCGTGCGCTGCATCGACCAGCAGAAGGCGGCGGATCCCGACACTCGTGGCACGCTCAAGGTGCGCTGGATCATCTCCGGCGACGGCGGTGTGCGGGACGTGCGCCTCGCCTCGGACGAATTCGCGCGTCAACCCATCGCCCGGTGTATTACTGCCGTCGTGAAGGGCATCCGCTTTCCGCGGTCGCGGACGAGCGGCCAGGAGGTTGTCTTTCCGTTCAAGTTCTAGCACCGCGGGCTCCGGGCTCCGGCAAAAGCGAGCCTCGAGAAATTGGCGCACTCTACCGATGGAGTATTCCTGTAGCCTGTAGTCGGTAGCCCGTTGTCTGTTTCCAGCGGGGCGCTGGCCCGGGGAGGCGCGAGGCCGTGGCTTTCGAGTTCGACAGCGCGCTGCCAGTGAGCGCCCACCGAGTCCAGGACATGGGCCTCGGCGAGCTGGAGGCGCTCCGTCTCATCCTGCGCGGCACCTCGGTCATCGACTGGCGGCGCCTCCACTTCCGAGACGCGGCGGAGGTGGACCACTTCCTGCGCCTCAACCTGTTCGATCTGGGTGACCCGCGCGACGCACGCCGGCTGCGCGCTATCCTCGATCAGGCGGTCGAGTACCTCAGGAAGGCCTTCGGGTACCACGTCGCCGCGGCGGTGGCGCAGCCCGCCGACCTGCGCGAGCTGTTCCTGCTCGCGAGCGGCGCCATCGAGCCGAAGAAGTACGGCCGCATCGCGTGCGTCGTACTGAAGTGCATGCACGTCGTCCACCACCTGGAGGCGCGCGAGCTGCTGTTCCGCACGCCCATCCGGGAAGCCGACCTGGCAGAGCGCGTGGACCGTCGGGTCATGAGCGAGGCGCGCCGCATGCGGCAGCTCGGCTTGCCGGTGGTCGAGCTGCTCGGGAACGTCAAGGCGCGCGGGTCGCTCATCACGAAGCTCCTGGCCAAGCGCGAGACGGTGGCGGCGCAGATCTTCGACCGCGTGCGGTACCGCATCGTGACCGAGCGTCGGGACCAGATCCCGTCCGTCCTGAACCACCTCGCGCGCACGCTCTTCGCCTTCAACTACGTCGTCCCCGGCCAGAGCCAGAACACGTTGCTGCGCTTCCGCGAGATCGTGGGACTCAACCCCGACGCAGATGCGCTCATTCCCCAGCTGCAAGCGCCGCTCGACATCGAGGCGCAGGACCGGCGGAAGGCCAATGCGTTCAGCGGGAAGGGGTACCGCGTCCTGAACTTCGTCGTGGATCTACCGGTTCGGGTGGACGAGTTCCTCCCGGAGGGCAGGCCCTTCGCGGACGACCTCGGCCGCGTCGTGTTCTCGCTGGTCGAGTTCCAGGTGGTCGACGCCGCCACCGCCCGTCGGAACGAGGAGGGCGAGTCGAATCACGGGCGCTACAAGAGGCGGCAGAGCAAGAACGTGCTGCGCCGGCTTTCCCGGGGGTTGGTGGTGCCGAAGAGGCGGAAGCGCAGGAAGGAGTGAGACATGCGCGAGTCCACGAAGGAGAGCCCTGTCGATCGCGGCGAGGTCGAGGTCACCGGAAGGTGCCAGATGTGCGGGGAGCTCGGGATCACGCTCGCCATCCCCGGTGCCCCGGCCCCGAACCAGTTCTGCGAGCGCTGCGCGATCGAATACGCGGAGAGGCCCGCCGACGAGGACGATGATCTGTAGGGTAGGGCCTGATTCGGGCTACCCCACCGCGGCCGCGAACGAGACCATGTCGGTCCCGTCCGTCCACTGACCGTAGTGCAGGAGTCGCGCGCCGCGGCCCGAGGCGCGCATCGCGGCATAGATGGGGGCGACGCCGCACAGGCGGCGCTTCTCGTGGTCGACGACGGCATGGCGGTGGAATCTGGCCGTATCGCCGGCTGTGAGGAACGAGAGCGTGTGCCGGTCCTGGGCTCCCCGCTCCGCCAGCTCTGCCAGCGTCGGAGGTCGCTCGTCCCCGTACTGCAGTCCCACGTGCGCGAGGTCGGCGCTTGCCACGCAGCAGACCTTCCGCCCCGCGGTCGCCCGCGCCAGCGCGGCGAGGAAGCGGCTCGTCGCGGCCTCCGGGTCCTCGAGGTGCGAGATGGACGAGCACAGCACCGGTACTGCATGAAAGGGTCGATCGCCGAGCAGCCAGCGCAGCCACACCATCTGGAATTCGCAGGAGTGCTCGCCCACGTGGACGAGCTCGTCGGCGAGGATCTCCTCCTCCGAGAGCGCCCCGACCAGCGCGTCGACCACGGTGCGATCCGTCGCGACCGGGCCGAGCGGCGTGGCATAGTCCTGGCGCGTCAGCGTGTAGAGGTGCGGTGGCGAGGCGTGAGCGGTGCCGAACACGACGTAGAGGTCTGCGTCGGAGCCCTCCAGGGCGCGGTAGGCGTGGGCGTAAGCGGGCCCACCGCGGCGGAAGTCGATGTGCGGCGCAACGAGGAGCCGCACCCCCACGCCGTCCTGGGCGCGGCCGTCGCGAGCGCCCGGTCCCTCCGGATGCGTGTAGAAGCCGGCGAGCATCTCACGCAGCTCCACCTCGTCATCGGGGTAGGCCCCTCCTGCGCACGCGGGTGCGCGCGGCCCGGCCCGGAAGGCCGCCAGCGCCTCGACGCGGCGCGCCTCGTACGCGGGGCCGAAGACGAGGCCTGCCGCGCTGGCCTCTGCTGCGACGCGCTCCACGTCCTCGAGGCGCACGCCCTTGAGACCGCTGGCGTCGAGGGCGCGTACCACCTCGCGGAGATCTCGGTGCCCGTCGAAATGGGCAAGCACCCAGTACGCTGACGGCGTGACGACGGCCATGCCGTCCAGCACCCCGTAAGGATCTCGCAGCATCACGGCACGAGAACCGTCCTCCAGCTGCACGGGCTTTGGCTCGAGGGGGACGAGCATGGGGCACAGGCAGTGGTCACCCGCGAGGGAGGGCACGCGACCTCTTTGCGCGTCTTGCTTCTGGCTCATGTCCTCGACAATCTAGTCTCGGGCATCACAGGGGGCTTGCAACCCCGCCCCATCGGCAGAGCCGCTGGGGCCCCCATGTTGGCCGGGTCCCCCGGCCGTTCGCGGTGGCTTCGCCATTTCGCGAACAGCCTCCCGGTGCGCGAGCTTCGCTCGCGGTCGAGGCAGGAGTTCGTTTACTTCCTGCTCTTCTTCCTGTTTTTCTTACGTGCCTGCCGCTCCTGCTTGCGCTTCTTCTTGCGGCGGTCGCGATCGGCGGCGCTCTCGTTCGAGGCGATGGGGTCGGGCGAGTAACCCATGAGGCGCGCCCGCGCCATGGCCCCGGCTGGCATGCGCGGCTGAT
Source organism: Anaeromyxobacter sp. RBG_16_69_14 (assembly GCA_001768075.1). Lineage (GTDB taxonomy): Bacteria > Myxococcota > Myxococcia > Myxococcales > Anaeromyxobacteraceae > Anaeromyxobacter_A. The sequence continues at coordinate 15,310 of MEMX01000129.1, forward strand.
ATCCCTTTGGCAAGCCCGCCATCTGGCCGGCGAGGGCAGGATCGATGCCGCCCTGCAGCGCACGCTGAACGTCGGCGGCTTCGGCGCCGAGGACGTCCTCCATGCCCTTGCCCTGCATCTGGCGGAGCTGGAAGAGCTGCTTGATACCGGGGAGCCGCGAGAGGAGCCCCGGCGCGTCGCCGATCGTCTTCATCACGCCGCGCATGGTCTGGTACTGCTTGAGGAGGTCCTTCACCTCTTTCTCGCTGCGTCCAGAGCCTCGGGCGATGCGCTTCGTGCGCGGCTCGTTGACGAGATCGGGCCGCAGGCGCTCTGCCTTGGTCATCGAGTCGATCATGGCCACGATCTTCGAGAGTGCCTGATCGTCGAACTGGAAGCCCTCCGGGAGCTCGCCAAAGAGCGGGAACTTCTCCATCAGCTCGCCGAGCGGCCCCATCTTCCTGACGAGCCGGATCTGCGAGACAAAGTCGTCGAGGGTGAAGTCGCCCGAGAGCAGCTTCTTCGCGTCCTCTTCCGCCTTCTCCTCGTCGACGTGCTGCTCGAAGTCCTTCATGAGCCCGACGATGTCGCCGAACCCGAGGATGCGGCTCGCCAGGCCCTCCGGGCGGAACTCCTCGAGCTTGTCGAGCTGTTCGCCCATGCCGAGGAACTTGATGGGCTTGCCGGTGACCTCCTTGATGGAGAGCGCTGCGCCGCCGCGCGCGTCGCCGTCGAGCTTGGTGAGGATGAACCCGTCGAGCGCGAGGCGACGATCGAACTCGGCCGCGGTCTTCACCGCGTCCTGGCCGATCATCGCGTCGCAGACGAGGAGGATGTTCTCGGGCGCGACCGCCTTCTTGATGTCCTCGAGCTCCTGCATCAGGGTCTCGTCGATGGCGAGCCGGCCGGCCGTGTCGTAGATGATGACGTCGGCCTTCTCCCTGGCAGCCTGCTCCAGGGCGCGCCGGCACAGCTCGGGAGGCTGCAGGCCGGACTCGTGGAAAACGGGTACCTGGAGCTGCTCGCCCAGTATCCTGAGCTGGTCCACGGCGGCGGGGCGGTAGATGTCGGCCGCGACGAGGAGCGGTTTCTTCCCCTCCTTGAGGAAGCGGTTCGCGAGCTTGCCGGCCGTGGTGGTCTTGCCCGAGCCCTGCAGGCCTACCATCATGACGCCGCTCACCCCGCGCTCGTTCAGCTTGAGCGAGGTGTCGACCGGTCCCATGAGCGCCTCGAGCTCGTCGTGGCAGATCTTGACGAAGTGGTCCTGGGGCGTCGCCTTCACGATCCCCTTCTTCGTCGCGACCTTGGTCTCGACCACCTCGCCGACTGCCTTCTCGCGCACCCGGGCCACGAAGCGCTTCACCACGTCGAACGCGACGTCCGCCTCGAGCAGCGAGACGCGGATATCGCGCAGCGCGTCATCGACCACCTCGGCGGTGATCTCCTTCTGTCCCTTGAGCCTGTTCCGAGCTGCCTTGAAGCCCTTCGCGACCGTCTCGAGCATGCCATCCCCGAAAGGAGAAACCCTGGAAGTGACGCGCTTATAACATGCCCGTGCTATCGTTTCCGCTCATGGACGAGGGCCCTCGGATCTTCACGGTGGAGGAGGCGAACGCGCTCCTGCCGACGCTCGAGCTCGCGCTCGGCGATCTGGCGCGGCTGCGCTCGGAGCTGGAACACACCATTCGTGCCGTCGGGGGCGCTGAGGCTGCCGTGGCGGTGCTCCAGCGGGGTGAGCCACCTGCGGACGGCAAGGAGGCGGACGCGGTCCGCCTGAAATCGATCGCCGACGAGGTCGGCACCGCCGTCGAGCGGGTCAACGCGCTCGGCTGTGTGCTGAAGGACATCGAGGCGGGGCTGGTCGACTTTTACGCCCTCCGCGACGATGAACCGGTGTTCCTGTGCTGGCAGCTCGGCGAACCCGCGGTGGCGCACTGGCACCCGCTCGAAGGGGGCTTCGCGGCCCGCGAGCCGATCGAGGGCATCGAGATTGAGCTACCCAAGTACATGAATTAACTTATGAAGTGGTGCAGCGACTACGAAATCGGCGTCGAGCCGATCGACGCTCAGCACCGCGAGCTCGTCCGGCGCGCGGAGCGTCTGCTCGCCGCCGTCGAGCAGGGGGACAGCGCCGAGGTCGGGCGAACGTTGACGTTCTTGCGGGTGTACGTGGTCGAGCACTTCGGGGCCGAGCAGGCGGCGATGGCGGCCTCCGGCTATCCGCTCGCCGACGTGCACGCCGAGGAGCACGCGCTCTTCGCGCACCGGCTGATCGCGCTGGAGGCCGAGCACGCTTCGGCTCCGGCGAGCCCATGGCTCGCCACGAAGCTCACGGTCGAGCTTGCGAGCTGGCTGCGTCAGCACATCCTCGGTCTGGACAGGGACCTCGGTCGCTTCCTCCGTGGATCAGCCTCCGGGCAGTAGGGCCAGCCGGGCTCGAACCGGCACCTGGGTTGCCCCAGACCGAATTTTAAGTACGGCGCGTCTACCTGTTCCGCCATGGCCCCGTCCCAGTATCGCAGATGGTCGCAGGTACCCGGAATTCGATCGTGAGGGGCGCGGCCGCGAGGCATATGTCTCGCTCGTCTCCCCAGTACCTTCACCCCGTCACCGTGAGTATCTAGCATGACCGACCGTATCCTGAAGAGGCCCCGTGTCGCAGCCGCTATCGCCTACATCTCCGTCATCTCCGCGACGACGTTCGTCGGCGCCTGCGCGACGCCGCGAACAACCGCGCCCCCTGCGGGCGCCGACGCCCCTGCTGCGGTCGCTGCGGTTGCCCTTCCTGCCGATGAGGAGATGGCGCTCGAGCTCTCCGCGCGCGGCACCCAGAACTACCAATGCCAAGCCAAGCGCGACGCCCCGGGCGAATACGAGTGGGTCCTCGTCGCGCCGGAGGCGGATCTCTTCGACTCCAGCGGGAAGAAGGTCGGGAAGCACTACGCGGGCCCCACCTGGGAGAGCACGGAGGACGGGAGCAAGGTCACCGCCACCCTGAAGGCGCGCGCCGAGGCGCCCGAAGCCGACGCCATCCCGTGGCTGCTGCTCACGGTGACGCAGGCGACAGGAGACGGCGTGCTGACGGGCGTGAAGAGCGTGCGACGCGCCGACACGCACGGCGGAAAGGCACCCCCCGGTGGCTGCTCGGCCGACGAGACGCTGAAAGTCCCCTACACCGCGGTTTACTGGTTCTCGCGGCCGAAGACGTCGATTTCGTCGGGGAAGA
>MEMX01000129.1:18623-19428 GCA_001768075.1 Anaeromyxobacter sp. RBG_16_69_14
GACGGGCCGACTGCCCGCGCCGTCGAGCTCGAGCCGCCCGACGGCCATCTGGATCGCGACGGAGAGATCTTCGGGACCGAACGGCTTCGGCAGCCATACCTCCCCGGGGAGCGACGCCTCGCTCGGGTCTGGTCTGCCCTCGCTGCCGGTGATCACGACCACCGTGAGCGCGAAGCGGGGGTCCTCCCGCAGTCGGCGAAGCACGTCACGGCCGTGAACCTTGGGGAGCTCCAGATCGAGCAAGACGAGCTGCGGCACGAACCCCGAGTCGAGGAGCGTGAGCGCTCGAGATCCGTCCCCCGCCAGCTCGATTCGCTCGTACGTGCGGTCGAGCGCGAGGTAGACCTCCAGAAGGATGGCCAGGTCGGGATCGTCCTCGACCACCAGAGCAGCGAGTCGGTGACGCGGGATGAGCCTGGTTGGCATGGGCGTGAACATGCTGACGCGATGCGTAACCGGGAAGGCGCTCGCTTGGGCATCCGCTATCGGGTGCGACGAGCTGTTCGGCGACGCGTGAAGGGCTGCCGGCGCACGCGCCCCGCCTGCGCTATGAGAGTGTGCAGCATCGACATGAACCGCCACGACCAGGAGCTCCAGCAAGCCTTCGACGGGCAGGCGGCGAGGTTCGAGCGCGCCCCGGTGCAGACCGACTCCTCGGCGCTGGCCCGGCTGGTCGATTTCGCGGGGCTGGCGCCGGACGGGCGCGTGCTCGACGCGGGCTGCGGCCCCGGCCTCGTCGCGGAGGCGCTGCTCGCGGCGGGGTACCGCGTCTTCGGTGTCGATCTGTCGGCCGAGATGGTCCGGC
>MEMX01000129.1:19471-20497 GCA_001768075.1 Anaeromyxobacter sp. RBG_16_69_14
CGAGCAGGGCTCGGCGATGGAGCTCTCCCCGGCGGAGCCCTTCGAGGGCGCGATCTCGCGCCTCGTGCTGCACCACCTCGAGAGCCCGCTCGCGCTCGTGCGGCGGCAGGTAGGGCTGGTCCGGCCGGGCGGCGTCGTGGTGGCGTGCGATCACACCGGCGATCCCGATGCGGGCGCCGCGCTGTGGCACCGGCAGGTCGAGCTCGCTCGCGACCGCACCCACGTTCGAAACCTCACCCCGGGCGAGATCGCCGATCTGCTCGCGGCCGCCGGGCTCGAGTCGCTGGCGCTCGTCGAGGAGCCGTTCCAGCTCGACTTCGACGAGTGGTTCGACCGGGGGACACCCACCTGCTCCAAGGCGGAGGTGCGGGCCCTGGTCCTCGCGGGGCGGGCGCGCGGCTACGATCCAGCGCCGCGATCGGATGGCGGTATCACGATCCGCTGTTTCCGCGCCCTTGCGCGAGGCGTGAAGCCCTCGACCTGATAGCGCATGCCACATGAACTGACGCTCGAGATGGGGGGTGCGGGGGGAGAGTATCTCCCCCCGCTCGAGGCGCCGAAAGGCGCCGGACATCAGCTCGCAGCGGCGGCGGTAGCGTTGCAAGATCACATGAACTGGGCGCCGCTGTGAATGGTTCAATGGGTGGAGAGCGGCGACTCGCTGGGCGTCGGGATCATCGCGCGTAGCGCTCCTCGAATGACGCGCGCAGCTTCGGGTGGCGGCGCAGGAGCGCGAGTGTGAGATCGGCGTGCCCAGGCACGTAGCCGTTTCCGATGACGAGGTGTGCGTCCTTCCCCACGCCCTCGGCGCCGAGTGCGGCGGCGGTGAAGCTCGTCGCCATGGAGAAGAAGATCACCGTGCCGCCGTCCCTGGCGCACAGGATGGCCGACATCTCGGTGCCGGGCACGCTCGAGCAGTTCACGACCAGGTCGAAGAGGCCGCCTGCGCCCTCGGCACGCGCGAGCGTCTCGACGGCGTCGGTCGCGTCCACCGCCAGGGTCCGGTCGCAGACGCCGAGCGCCGCG
>MEMX01000129.1:20529-20785 GCA_001768075.1 Anaeromyxobacter sp. RBG_16_69_14
GGCGGCCACCACCTCTCCCCGTCCGGCGAGCTGTTCGCGCGCCTGTGCACACACGAGGGTCCCCGACTTGCCCGCCCCGAGTACGAGGACGCGCTGCCCGGGCCGGGCGTGGCGCACGACGAGCGCGGGTGCGCCGCAGACGTCGAGCGCGGCGAGCGCGACCCGCTCCGGGATGTCGTCCGGGAGGCGCGCCCATGGCCCACTGGCGAAGAGTATGGCCCGCCCCTCGCATTCGACGCGATCGATCTCGGGCCAC
>MEMX01000129.1:20796-21379 GCA_001768075.1 Anaeromyxobacter sp. RBG_16_69_14
GCGGCGCAGCGCGAGCGGCGTCAGCGTGAGCGAGACGAGCGTGGCGAGGCGATCGCCGGGGCGCAGTGCGGCCGCGGCCGGATGGCTCGGCCCCACCTCGGCGACGCGACCGATGAGCATGCCGCCCGAGCCGGTGACCGGGTTGTGGAGCTTGCCGCGAGCGAGGACGATGCGCTCCACCTCGGCCGCGATGCGGGCCGGATCGCGGCCCACGGCGCCCTCTATCTGCCGGAAGCTCGCGGCGTCGACGTTGAGGGCCTCGACCTCGATGGCGAGCTCGTCCTCACCGAGCGGCAACGCCGGGTCGAGCCGGTCGGCGCGCTGGGGCAGGGCGCCCGCAGGCGCGACCACGCGGCGGAGGCCGTAGGGATCCATGCGGAGAGGATACCCGCGCGACCGCCGCGCGCTAACATTCCCACCATGGTGCGCTACCGAGTCTCCATGCCCGAGCCGCATGGCCATCTCTTCCACGTGGACCTCGCCATCGAGCAGCCTGGCGACGTGATCGTCCTCGCCCTGCCGGTGTGGACGCCGGGCAGCTATCTCGTGCGGGAGTTCGCCCGGCACATCGAGGGTCTCGCGG
>MEMX01000129.1:21385-30500 GCA_001768075.1 Anaeromyxobacter sp. RBG_16_69_14
ACGGATCTGGTCGCGCGCTCGAGGTCGAGCGTCTCGACAAGCACCGCTTCCGCGTGGCGGCGCGCGGGGCGACGGTCGCCTGGGTGCGGTACCGCGTCTTCGCCCACGAGCTGACCGTTCGCACCTGCCACCTGGACGGTACGCACGGCTTCTTCAACGGTGCGGGCTTGCTCGTCTACGGGGAGGGGCGACCGTGCGAGGAGCACCTGCTGGAGGTGGTCCCGCCCCCGGGCTGGAAGGTGGCGACCGCGCTCGCACCGGCCCCCGGCGGTCGCGACCCGCTCGGCGGGGGAGAGCCCAAGGACGAGCCCTGGCTCTTCCTCGCTCGCGACTACGACGAGCTGGTGGACTCACCGGTGGAGGTGGGCACGCACCAGCTCGCCACCTTCGAAGTGCTGGGGAAGCCGCATGCCATTGCCCTCTGGGGCCGGGGCGGTTTCGACCTCGATCGGCTCTCGGAGGACGCGCGCCAGATCGTGGAGCACTTCGCCGGGCTCATGGGGGGCCTCCCGTACGCGCGCTACCTGTTCATCGTGCACCTCAATGCGGCTGCCCGCGGGGGGCTGGAGCACGCTTCGAGCACGACGCTACTAGTGAAGCGGAGCGGCTTCTTCCCGCGCGACGCCTACGAGGAGACCCTCGGGCTCTTCGCACACGAGTTCCTCCACGTCTGGAACGTGAAGGGCCTGCGGCCGGCGGCCCTCATGCCTTACGACTACGGGCGCGAGCAGTATACCCGCCTCCTGTGGTGGTTCGAGGGCGCGACCAGCTACTACGAGGAGCTGGCGCTGCTGCGGACCCGGCTCGCCGAGCCGAAGCGCTACCTGAAACACCTCGGGGAGGAGCTCACCGCGCTGGCGCGCCTTCCCGGCGCGGGCAAGATGAGCCTCGAGGAGGCCAGCCTCACCGCCTGGGTGAAGTACTACCGGCCCGACGAGAACAGCGCCAACAGCGCCGTCTCCTACTACCAGAAGGGCGAGCTGGTGGCGCTGGCGCTCGACCTCCTCCTGCGCCGCGCGGGTGGCTCGCTCGACGATCTCCTGCTCACGCTCTACCAGCGCCACGCCGCGCGAGGGCTCCCGGAGGACGCCGTCGAGGTGGCGGTGGCGGAGCGGGTGGGCGGCAGCGCCACGCGCGCCTTCTTCGACAAGAACGTGCGGGGCACGGGCCGGATCGACCTCGACCTCGACCTCTTGGGACTCGAGATCAGGCGGCGGCGTGCGCAGGGGTTCGACGACAAGGGCGGGACGCCGCCGAGACCCGACGGGGGCCCGCCGCTAGCCTGGCTCGGCGCGACCCTGGGCAGCGGACCCAAGGTCACGGTGTCTTCGGTGCGCGAGGGGAGCCCCGCCTGGCACGCAGGGCTCTATGCCGAGGACGAGATCATCGCGGAGAGCGGGTTCCGCGTCGATCGCGCCGCGCTCTGGGATCGCCTCGGCGAGCGCGGGCCCGAGGGCGCGCTCGCGCTCACCGTCTTCAGGCGCGACGAGCTCGTCGAGGTGTCGGTACCGCTCGCCCTGGCACCCGAGGACACCCTCTGGGTCGAGCCGGTCGCCACGCCGACGCCTGCGCAGCGGGCCGCGTTCCAGGCGTGGTGTGGCGCGCCGTTTCCGGCCGATGCACGGTAGGACGACCGATCCGTCGGACCCCGTGGTTCGCGCGTCGCTCGAGCGGCTCGACAGCGCCGACGCGCTCCACTATAGGTCGCGCCGCGATGACCTACGACCCCCAGCTCCACACCGCGCGCCGTCAGGAGATCGTCGCCCGCATGAAGCGAGAGGGCGGAGGGGTGATGCTCCTGCCAGCTGCCGACGAGAAGATCCGGAACAACGACGCCGAGTACCTGTTCCGGCAAGACTCGGATTTTGCCTACGTCACCGGCTTTGCCGAGCCTACCGGCTGCGCCCTGTTGTTCGCCGACGGGCGCTACCTACTCTTCGTGCGCCCGAAGGACGTCGAGCGCGAAATCTGGACCGGCCGTCGCGCTGGAGTGGAGGGCGCCAAGGAGATCTATGGCGCGACGGAAGCCTATCCGGCTGCCGAGGTGGACGCGCGCCTCCCCGGGCTCATCGACGGTGTGGGGACGCTCTGGTTCCGGCTGGGCCACGACGCGGCATGGGACGGGCGGGTAGCGCGCGCACTCTGCGACCTGCGGGCGCGGGCGCGCACCGGAACGATGGCGCCGGCGCGGCTCACGGACCCCGGGCTCGTCCTGCACGAGCTGCGGCTCTTCAAGTCTCCCGAGGAACTCCGCGCGCTGCGCAGGGCCGCCGAGATCACCGCCGAAGCGCACCTGGCGGCGATGCGCGACGGGCAGCCCGGCCGGCTCGAGTTCGAGGTGCAGGCGGAGATCGAATACGCTTTCCGGCGCCGCGGCGGGACCGGCCCCGGCTACGGGACCATCGTCGCGGCCGGCGCCAATAGCACCATCCTTCACTACCGAGCCGGGGACGCCCAGCTGGATAAAGGGGCGCTGTGCCTCGTCGACGCCGGGGGTGAGTACGATCTCTACACGGCCGACGTGACGCGCACCTTCCCGGTGTCGGGCGCTTTCACCGAGGCCCAGCGCGCGGCCTACGAGGTGGTGCTGGCGGCGCAGCTCGAAGGGATTGCGGCGGTGAGGCCGGGCGCGACGGTGGACGGCATCCACGACCAGGTGGTGCGGCGGCTCGCCGAGGGGATGGTCAAGCTGGGCCTGCTCCAGGGAAGCCCCGACGAACGCGTCGCGGACAATTCGGTCCGCAAGTACTACATGCACCGGACCAGCCACTGGCTCGGCATGGACGTGCACGACGTAGGCGCCTACTACGTGGGCGGGAAGTCGCGAACGCTCGAGCCCGGCATGGTGCTCACCGTCGAGCCCGGGTTGTACGTGGCGGCCGACGACGCGAGCGCACCCGAAGCGCTGCGCGGCGTCGGGATCCGGATCGAGGACGACATCCTCGTCACCTCGGAAGGGAACGTGAACCTGACCGAGGCGACGCCGAAGACGGCGAACGACGTGGAGGCGTGCTGCGTGCGGTGAACGGGGGGGACGCCGTACGTGAAGGAGCGGTGCGGGCTGGTGACTCGACCTACGCCGCCTTCGCAGCCTTCGGCAAAGGCCTCCCCCTCTCGAACACCGCGTCCTCCCCGAACTTGGCGACGATCTTCTTCTTCGTGTCGAGCCCGCCAGTCAACTCGATGACGAACGTGGGCACGCGCCTGGCGCGGTGGTCGGCCACCCACTTCGTCAGCTCCTCTCGGCGCGGCCGGCGGGATGCAGCGCGGCGGGCCGGGTCACTGGCACGGCCATGCTTGGTCGCCACCGACAATTGCTCCTCCAGCTCGGCGGCGGCCATCTCGGCGATAGCGGTGGCGATGGAGCGAGATGCACGAGCGATCACGTCCTGAACCGCGCGCTGGACGACTTCGTCGATGGAAGTGGAGGTGAGGCGGGGCATTCGCAATACTCCTCGGGAATGGGGTTATCTTCGCCATCCTTACCTGCCAAAGCGCCTGCGCGCAAGCAATCTACCTCGCAATAGTCGATCGCCATCCGCGCCCGCGCTCGTCCCGCGCGGCCCCCGTCGCGAGAAAGCAGAGCCGTCGGCTCCGCGTCGGCCCGTTCGCCTTCGCGGCGACCCGGTCTACCTGACGCTGGTCAATCCCGAGCCCGACCATTGGAAATCGCTCCGTTCCCCGGTGGTTGCGCGCCAGGCTCCCTCGCCCCCTGGGCGCGATCATGCTGCTGTGGCCATAATCGGCTCCGGAGGTGCGACAACTTTCCTGATCACAGGGGGAGGGCGATCGTGTACTAATCGTACACTGCTCACCACCGGTTGGCGCGCGGTAGATGCGTCACGCTCGTGCGAAACGAACGCCGGATAACCTGGGACGAGGACATGACGAACAAGACTTCCACGATCATCTGGACGGAAATCGACGAAGCACCGGCTCTGGCGACGTACTCACTGCTGCCGATCGTCCAGGCCTTCACGAAGGGGACGGGCATCACCGTCGAGACGCGAGACATCTCGCTCGGCGGCAGGATCATCGCGAACTTCCCCGAGAACCTGAGCGAGAGCCAGAGAATCCCGGACTACCTCGCGCAGCTGGGTGAGCTCACGCAGAGGAAAGAAGCGAACATCATCAAGCTGCCGAACATCAGCGCCTCGATTCCCCAGCTCAAGGAAGCGATCAAGGAACTGCAGGCGAAGGGCTACAACCTCCCCGATTATCCGGAGAACCCGAAGGACGAAGCGGAGAAGGCGCTCCAGGTCAGGTACGCGAAGGCGCTCGGAAGCGCCGTCAACCCGGTGCTGCGTGAAGGGAACTCGGATCGCCGATCGCCGGCTTCCGTGAAGCAGTTCTCGAAGAAGCACCCCCACAAGCTCGGGCCCTGGAGCTCCGAGTCGAAGTCCCACGTCGCCCACATGAGCGCCGGTGACTTCTACGGGAGCGAGGTTTCCACGACGATCCAGAAGCCGATGGACTATCGCATCGAGTTCGTCGGCGCCGATGGGGCCGTGAGCGTCCTCAAGAAGAAGGCGCCCCTGCTCGCGGGCGAGATCATCGACGCGACCAGGATGAGCGTCAGGGCGCTGCGCAAGTTCTTCGAGGAGCAGATCGAAGAGGCGAAGAGCAGCGGCGTGCTGCTGTCGCTGCACCTCAAGGCGACCATGATGAAGGTCTCGGACCCCATCATGTTCGGCCACGCCGTGACCGTCTACTACAAGGACGTGTTCGAGAAGCACGCCGCCGTGTTCAAGGAGCTCGGCGTCAATCCGAGCAACGGCCTCGGCGATGTGTACGCCAAGATCCAGAGCTTGCCGGCCGCCCGGAAGGCGGAGATCGAGGCGGACATCCAGGCCGTCTACAAGACGCGCCCTCCGCTCGCGATGGTCGACTCGGACAAGGGCATCACGAACCTGCACGCTCCGAACGACATCATCGTCGATGCGTCGATGCCCGTTGTCGTTCGAGAGTCGGGGAGGATGTGGGGCCCGGATGGGAAGCTGCACGACACGAAGGCGATGATCCCCGACAGGTGCTATGCGACCATCTACAAGGAGATCATCGAGGACTGCAAGAAGCACGGCGCATTCAATCCCGCCACCATGGGAAACGTGCCCAACGTCGGTCTGATGGCGCAGAAGGCAGAGGAGTACGGCTCCCACGACAAGACGTTCATTGCGCCTGCGTCCGGCAAGATCCGTGTCGTCGCCGATGCTTCGGGAGAGACGCTGCTCCAGCAGGACGTCGAGCAGGGTGACATCTTCCGGATGTGCCAGGCGAAGGACACGCCGATCCAGGATTGGGTCAAGCTGGCGGTCAATCGCGCCCGGGCGACAGGCGCGCCTGCCGTCTTCTGGCTCGACAAGCAGAGGGCGCACGACGCGCAGGTCATCGCCAAGGTCGAGAAGTACCTGGAGGGCCACCACACCCAGGGCCTCGACCTTCGCATCCTCAAGCCGGTGGACGCGATGAGCCTCTCGCTCGAGCGTATCCGCCAGGGGAAGGACACCGTCTCCGTCACCGGGAACGCCCTGCGCGATTACCTGACCGACCTCTTCCCGATCCTCGAGATCGGCACGAGCGCGAAGATGCTCTCGATCGTGCCCCTCCTGGCCGGTGGCGGGCTCTTCGAGACTGGAGCCGGCGGTTCGGCGCCCAAGCACGTGCAGCAGTTCGTGAAGGAAGGCTACTTGAGGTGGGATTCGCTCGGCGAGTTCTCGGCGCTGGGCGCCTCGCTCGAGCACATCGGCCGTTCCTTCGAGAACCCGAAGGCGCAGGTGCTCGCGGAGACCCTCGACGGCGCCATCGGGAAGTTCCTCGACAACAACAAGTCCCCGGCTCGCAAGGTCGGGCAGATCGACAACAGAGGGAGCCACTTTTACCTCGCGCTGTACTGGGCGCAGGGCCTGGCGGAGCAGACGAAGGACAAGGACCTCCAGGCGCGGTTCGCCAAGATCGCGAAGCAGCTTGGAGACGATGAGGCGAAGATCTCCGCAGAGCTGATCTCGGCACAGGGCAAGCCCGTCGACCTGGGCGGGTACTACCGGCCGGATCGCAAGAAGGTGTCGACGGCGATGCGTCCCAGCCCCACGTTGAATGCGATCGTGGAAGCCATCGCCTAGCTAGGCGCAGGGTACCAAACCACCTCAGGCTGCAACCCTCGAGAGCCGTCGATCACTCGACGGCTCTCGACCTTCGGCAGGGGCGGCCCCTCGCCCGCCCCTCATGCCCGGAAGGCCCCGGTCGCGACGCGCGGCCGGGGCCTTCCGGGGCAACATCCTCACGGTACGGACGCCGACGGATGTAGCAACCGCGTCGGGGAGGTGTTCGCACTGGCCAGGATCTCCAGCGTCGAGATCAGCATCCCGGTGTGCCACGCCCCGAGTTTCGCGTAGATTCGCTTGCGACACGCACGGACAGTCTCGGTAGACAGACACGCTGCTGCCGCTGAGTCCTTGCAGGCAAGGCCCTGGGCCATGCTCATCGCTTCGGAGCGCTCGGCAGGCGTGAGATCGGCGAGGCCCATGAGTTTCACTGCATGCGAATGGAGCATCTCGATGTCGGGGAGGGGCATAGCTCCGTTCCTGAAAAGGGGGCTTCTTTCGGCGTCTACATCTACCGAGAGTGGCACTTCAGGGGGACTCGGCTCGACTCCGGCCGCGGCTTCGTGCCGCGTGACGCCGATTCGGCGCGTCGCTGGATGCGACCACCGTACCCGGAGCAGAGGGCGTTTCGCAACGCCTCATGCGGTGTGATTGTTGAATCGAGTCCGATCATGCCGCAAAGGGCGGAGGGCGGCCCCAACCATGGTTCCATCGCCACACCGTGAACAGCGGGGGCTCAGGCGTGCAGGAGCCCGGCCATCTTCATCACGCGCTCCTCGTTCCGCTCGAAGCAGTCCGAACCCGCCTTCTCGTCGGCCCGCTTGAATTCCTCCCCCAGCCGCTCCTGGTCTTCTTTCGACAACTCCTTCCTGGCCATGGGGTAGAAGACGGAGTCCTCGCGGTTGATGTGCTGCCGCAGGAGCGCGCCGAAAGCGGCGGCGTTCTCGAGCATGGCGAGGACGTCCTGTTCGTTGCCGCTCTGGTAGCCGGGGATGGCCTGGGACATGGCGTTGATGATGGCCCTGCCGCGCTCGTGCTGGTAACGCAGGACCTCGATCGCCGCGTCGTTCCTGCCCTTCACTTTCTGCGCGAGCATCACGAACATCTGATGTTCTTCCTTGAAGTGATGGTAGCCGTCGACGAACTCGCGAGCGAACAGCACCACGTTCTCGAAGAACTCCTTCGGCGGGCGCTCGCCGTGCTCGAGCCTCTCGGTCGCGAAGGCGAGGTTGTCCAGGTACTGCCGAATCAGGCGATGCTCGTGGGCCAATGATTGAAGAATGTTCATCTCTGGTCTCCTGGGGAGGGCGCTTGCCTTCAGTGTACAGTGGGACATTCCCACCGTGAATATCACTCGTGGGTAGGTGGGCGAAGCATCGGGCTGCGTGCACTCGCCCCCCCCCGCGCTGCGCGGGGCAGGGTCGGGGAGGCGGCGAGGCTCTGCCGGCTTGGGGCTGGGCTGCGGTGACGGCCGCTACGCCCTCGCCGCGGGCGCCGGTCCGAGGATCTCGGCCAGGTCCGCCGCGGGCTTCGTGATGCCCTTGATACCGAACTTCTCCACCAGCACGTTCAGCACCGCCGGGGTAACGAAGGCCGGGAGCGTCGGTCCGAGGCGGATGTTCTTCACGCCGAGCGAGAGGAGCGTGAGGAGGATGGCGACCGCCTTCTGCTCGTACCACGAGAGCACGAGCGAGAGGGGCAGGCCGTTCACGTCGGTGCCGAACGCCTTCGCCAGGGCCAGCGCGATCTGGATGGCGGAGTACGCGTCGTTGCACTGGCCGACGTCGAGCAGGCGCGGGATGCCGCCGATGTCGCCGAACTCGAGCGTGTTGAAGCGGAACTTGCCGCAGGCGAGCGTGAGGATGACGCAGTCCTTCGGCACCGACTCGGCGAAGTGGGTGTAGTAGTTGCGGCCCACCTTCGCGCCGTCGCAGCCGCCCACCAGGAAGAAGTGGCGGATCGCGCCCGACTTGACGGCCGCGATCACCTTGTCCGCCACGCCGAGCACGGCGTTGTGGCCGAAGCCCACCAGGATGGTCTTCTCGGCCCCGTCCTCGGTGAAGCCCGGCGCGGCCAACGCGGCCTCGATGACGGGCGCGAAGTTCTGGTCCGCGATGTGGCGCACGCCCGGCCAGGCGACGAGCCCGCTCGTGAAGAGCCGCCCCTTGTAGCCTTCGCGCGGCTTCTGGATGCAGTTCGTGGTCATGAGGATGGCACCGGGGAAGTCGTCGAACTCCTCCGCCTGGTCCTGCCAGGCGCCGCCGTAGTTGCCGGCGAGGTGCGGCCACTTCTTCAGGCCCGGGTAGCCGTGCGCCGGCAGCATCTCGCCGTGCGTGTAGACGTTGATCCCCTTGCCGGCGGTCTGCTCCAGCAGCGCCGCCAGGTCCTTGAGGTCGTGGCCGGAGACGACGATGGCCTTGCCCTTGCGCGGCGTCACGCGCACCGGCGTCGGCACCGGGTGGCCGTAGGTGCCGGTGTTCGCGGCGTCGAGCACCTCCATGGTGCGCAGGTTCGCGGTCCCGCAGCGCATGCAGAGGGCGAACAGCTCCTCCACGGTCGGGTTCGGGTTCGTGAGGGAGGCGAGCGCCTCGTGGAAGAAGGCGTAGAGGGCCGGGTCCTCGTGGCCGAGGACGCGGGCGTGCTCGGCGTAGGCGGCCGCGCCCTTCACCCCGTAGGTGAGCAACTCTTGCAGCCCGGCGAGGTCCTTGCCGTGCTTCCCGATGCGCTGCGTGATGGCGAGCGCCTCGCCCTGCGCCACGAGGGCGTCCACGTCCGCTGCGGGCTTGAAGGTGGCGGCGCCCCCGAGCGCCTCCGGAGCGGTGCCCTTCGCGGCGCAGCCCTGCTCGTACAGCGTGCGGGCCCTGTCGCGAGCCGCGGCCGTGCGGGCGATCTCGATGGCCATGCGGTCGGCGTCGAAGTTCACGTTCGTCACGGTCGTGAAGAGCGCCTCCACCACCGCCGCGTCCACCGCGCCGTCGCGCAGGCCCAGCGCCGCGGCGCGATGCGCCCACGAC
>MEMX01000129.1:30522-32777 GCA_001768075.1 Anaeromyxobacter sp. RBG_16_69_14
CAGCGCCGCGACCGCGGCGTCCTTCCCGCAGTTGCCGAACTCCTGGCACCCGCCCGCGCTCGCTGCCGTCTGCTCACACTGATAGCAAAACATTCCCATGTCGGTGCTCCTCCTCGTCAGGCCGGGGCGAGGTGCCCCGGGAACTTTGTGAAAGGTCAGGCCCGGGGCGGCGTGCGCGGCCTCGCGGGGTTCGGGCGCCCGAGCGCGACGAGCGACGCCCCGGGGTGAAAGGCGGTGGTGAGCTGCGCGAGGTGCGTCCGCGTCAGCCGCGCGTACACGATCCGGTTCGCCTCGGCGAGTGCGTCGTCGAGGATGCAGGCGCTGCACTCCTCGCGGCGGTCGGGGAACATGCACCTCGCCACTTCGAGCCTACCCTCGATGGCCTCGTAGATCTGGAGGAGCGTCGTCTCGGCGGGATCGGCGTGGAGTGCGAACCCGCCGCCCGGCCCGCGCACGGAGGCGACCAGGCCCGCCTTCACGAGCCGCTGCATCACCTTCGCGAGGTGGGCCTCGGATACGGAGAGCCGCGAGGCCAGGTCCTTCACGGTGACGTGCCGGTCCGCCCGCGACGCGAGCAGGGCCATCGCGTGCAGGGCGATGGAGGCGGCCTCCGAGAGCTTGACGATGCTGGACATGGTATTCAAGGAAAGCGGAACTTGAATACCACAATATGCGTCGCAAGCGCAAGCAAGTTGGAGCGCGGCCACCGCGCCGGGGCCTTGGTGGCTCGACGGGCTCGGGCTCGGGAGCAGCTCGCCTCCGAATCAGCGGGTAGACACTAAATACGAAACGAGGTACTACTTCACCTGTTTAACGGAAACGGAGCAAGACCTGAACAGGATGCTGCACCCTCGAGGCATCGGCCTACACGGGCTTGTTCGTTGGAGAAGACGCCGGTTGAGCAGATCGAGGACCACGACCAGGCAGCGGTGAGAAGTAGAGTCCCTGCGAGGCGCGGAGGTGGCCATGTCGGGCATGGCAGCACCCCTCGGAGTTGAGCTCCCCGGTGCGCAGCATCACCGAGCGCTGATCTCCTGCCAGGTTGCCTGCCCGGTCCATACCGACGCCCGCGGCTACGTCCGCGCCATCGCCGCAGGCGACTTCGAGCTTGCTTACCTGATCGCGCGCGGCCCGAATCCGTTCGCCTCCATCTGCGGCCGTATCTGCGCCGCGCCCTGCGAGGCTTCTTGCCGGCGAGGCAAGATCCCACGAAGCGACGGCGGTGGCTCCTTCGTCGGCCCTGACAAGCCCATCGCCATCCGCGCCCTGAAGCGCTTCGCCTGTGAGCGCCACGGCGTCGAGGCCCGGCCGCCCGACGAGGCCTTCGCGGCGGTGCGTGGCTACGTCCCCGAGGTCGCTGCGGACGTGGAGGAGCTGGCCGCGCTCATCCGGGCCACCGCCGCGACCGGCTTCGAGCGGGCGAGAGGCGAGCCGGTGGCGGTGGTCGGCGCCGGCTGCGCTGGCCTCGCCGCCGCTCACGATCTGGCGTTGCTTGGCTTTCGCCCGGTGGTCTTCGAGAGCGAGCGCGTGCCGGCCGGAATGCTGGCGCTCGGCATCCCGGAGTACCGACTTCCCAGGGAGCTCATCCGCCGCGAGATCGCGGTCATCCAGGCCTTGGGCGTGGAGATCCGCTGCGACACCGCCGTGGGGAAGGACGTCTCCTTCGCGGATCTGCGGCGCGACTTCAAGGCCGTGATCATCGCCGTGGGAGCGAAGCGGCCGCGCGCCCTGGGCCTGCCCGGCGAGCGCGGGCCCGGCGTCTACGGCGGCGTGGACTTCCTGCGCGCGGCCTCGCTCGGCGAGGGAGTTCCGCTCGGCCGCGAGGTGATCGTCATCGGCGGCGGCAACGTGGCCTACGACGTGGCCCGCACCGTGGTGCGGCAGATGGCCTACGACACGGCCCGGACGGCCGCGCGCATGCCCGGCCAGCGCCGCGTGCGGCTCGTCTCGCTCGAGACGCTCGCCGAGATGCCGGCCGACACCGCCGAGATCCGCGAGGGGGACGAGGAGGGGGTGGAGCGGCTCGGCGGGTTCGGTCCCGTGGAGATCTCGCGAGATGGAGCGGGGTCCGTCACTGGCCTGCGGGTGAAGCGCTGCCTCAGGGTCTACGATGCGCAGCGGCGCTTCGCGCCGGTCTTCGACGAAGCCGACGTCCGCACGTTCGGGTGCGACACGGTTCTCATCGCGGCCGGTCAGACCACCGATCTCTCGTTCCTGGAAACGGGTGGCACCGACGTCTCCCAGTTCCGCCCCGG
>MEMX01000129.1:32851-33164 GCA_001768075.1 Anaeromyxobacter sp. RBG_16_69_14
GGACGCGGCTCGTCATCGACGCGGTGGCCTCGGGGAAGCGGGCGGCGCGCTCCGTCT
This sequence comes from Anaeromyxobacter sp. RBG_16_69_14, assembly GCA_001768075.1. Taxonomy (GTDB): domain Bacteria; phylum Myxococcota; class Myxococcia; order Myxococcales; family Anaeromyxobacteraceae; genus Anaeromyxobacter_A. Next base: position 32,909 of record MEMX01000129.1, read on the forward strand.
ACGCCCACGTCACGGGGAGGCGGCTCGCCCCCGGCATCGTCACCTGCCACCTCCCGCTCGAGCGCTATCGACGCGAGAAGGGGTACGAGAAGCTCCGCCGCGTCGAGATCCCGGTGCTCCCGGCCGAGGAGCGGCTCCACGACCCGAAGAAGCTCGTCGAGCGCTGCCTCTCCACCGAGGAGGCGCTCCGCGAGGCGTCGCGCTGCCTCGACTGCGGCGTGACGCCGGTGTTCGACGGCACGCGCTGCGTGCTCTG
>MEMX01000129.1:33282-40890 GCA_001768075.1 Anaeromyxobacter sp. RBG_16_69_14
CCATCCTGAAGGACGAGGACCGCTGCATTCGCTGCGCCCTCTGCGAGATGCGCTGCCCCGTGGACGCGATCACGATGGAGCGCGTCCAGTTCACCGCTGCCTGGAGCCCGGCATGACCCCGACGCCTGCAGCCGTCGAGGCCGTGGAGCGATCCCGCCTCGACCCCGAACCCATGCCCCGGCGCGATTTCCTGGGACTTGCCGCCACCTGGGCGTCCCTGGGGACGCTCCTCTTCGCGACGCTCGGCCTGATGAAGCTGGTCAAGCCGGGCGTGCTTCCGTCACCGTCGAAGAAGTTCCGGGTGACACTGCCCGAGTCGCTCGCGCCCGGCGATCCCTACACCACGCCGGGCCGCCCGGTGGTGCTGGTGCGCGACGCAGAGGGTGTCTACGCGGTCTCTCGTATCTGCACGCACCTCGGCTGCATCGTCCAGCCGAGCCCCTCCGGCTTCGACTGCCCGTGCCACGGCTCCAGGTTCGCCGCCGACGGCACGGTCATCAAGGGGCCGGCGCCCAAGCCGCTCAAGTGGCTCGCGGTCTCCTCTCTCGGCGGCGGGAGCTTCGTGGTCGACGAAGGAGTAGCCGTCCCCACCGGGACCAAGGTGAAGGCATGAGCGCGCCGGCAGCGGCTCCCGGGCTCCGCCGCTTCTCCGAGAACCTGCGCGCCGTACCGCGCCGGCTCCGCGAGGCGATGTTCCGGACCGGGATGCCCGAGACCGATCGCGGCCGGTCCAGCTTCGTGTTCGGGAACGTCTTCCTGCACCTTCATCCGGCGCGCGTTCACCGGTGGTCGCTGCGCCCGACCTTCAGCTTCGGGCTCGGCATCCTCACCCTGGCCGCCTTCCTGGTCGCCACGGCCACCGGCGTTTTGTTGATGGTGTACTACAAGCCGAGCACCACCCTGGCCTACGACTCCATCAAGGACATCCACTTCGTCGTCCCCACGGGCCGGTTCATCCGAAACATCCACCGGTGGGCGGCGAACCTCATGGTGGTGGGCGTGCTCCTGCACATGGCGCGCGCCTTCTACACCGGCGCCTATCGCGCGCCGCGGGAGTTCAACTGGGTGGTGGGGATGGCGCTCCTCGCCATCACCCTCGGTCTCTCCTTCACCGGCTACCTCCTCCCCTGGGACCAGCTTGCCTACTGGGCCGTCACCATCGGCGCCAACATCGCCCAGTCACCGCGGGAGGTCACCGATGCCCTCGGCGTCACCGGGTGGTTCGACGCGGGTGGACTGCAGAAGGAGCTCCTGCTCGGCTCGGAAGAGGTCGGGCAGGAGGCGCTCATCCGCTTCTACCTGCTGCACGTCATGGTCCTGCCACTGGCCCTCGTGACGCTGCTCGCGGTCCACTTCTGGCGCGTCCGCAAGGACGGCGGCCTGGTCCGGCCTGCCGACGCCGACGCTCGCCTCGGGCCGCTCCCCGCCAGAACGTATCCGGTCTTCACAGAGGCGCCGCAGAGGACCTGGTCGCTCGCCGCCCTGGTGAAGGGGAAGACGCCCGCGGTGGGCCGCGGCCCCGAGGGAACGCTGCCCGCGATGCCGCACCTCATGTTCGCGGAGATGGCCGTCTTCATGCTCGCCTGCTTCGCCTGCGTCCTGCTCTCGCTCATCTCCGACGCGCCGCTGAAGGAGCTCGCCAACCCCGCCATCCCCGAGAACCCGGCCAAGGCCCCCTGGTACTTCCTCGGGCTCCAGGAGCTGGTCTCCTTCTCCGCCTTCATGGGCGGGATCGGGATCCCCTCCATCGTCCTCATCGGCCTCGGGCTCATCCCCTTCCTCGACCGCGAGGAGGAGGGGACGGGCCTGTGGTTCGGCGGGCCCGGCGGTGGACGGCTGGTGGCGCTCTCGGCGGCCTTCGGTCTCGCCGCCGTGCTGGGCATCGAGGCCTTCGCCATTCACTTCGGCTGGATCCGCGAGTGGTGGCCCAAGGCGCCACAGCTCCTCATCACCGCCGTGAACCCGGGCACGGTCCTCACCGCGGCCTACGGCGCCTGGTCGGTGTGGCTCGTGCGCCGCCACCAGTCGACCCGGGCGGGCGCGCTCGGTCTCTTCACCTGCTTCGCCGTGGGCTTCCTGGTGCTCACCGTCATCGGCGTCCACTTCCGGGGCCCGAACTGGCAGTTCTACTGGTCCCCGAGTGACTGGCCGGGGCACTAGGGCACGAGCATGCGCTTCTACAAGCACCTCCTCCTGTGGTCGAGCGTCGGCACCCTCGCCGTCCTCTGCTGGGCGGCGTTCGCCGAGAACTCCCTCTCCGACTGGCGCCGCGTGCAGGCCTCGGCCCGGTCGCGCCTCCCCTCCGCGGAGGCCGCGGCCTTCCCGGTCGAGCTGCGCCAGGTCGTGATCCCCGAGCTCGCGATCGCCGACCGCTGCGTGAGCTGCCACGTGGGCATGGCGCCCGGGGAGAAGGGAATCCCGGGCGACGAGGCGCTCGCGCCTCACCCGCCGGTGAGCCACGACCCGGCGAGCTTCGGCTGCACCACCTGCCACTCGGGACAGGGACGCGCCACGACGATCGAGGAGGCCCACGGGCAGGTGGAGCACTGGCCCGAACCCATGCTGCCGCGCCGCTACCTTTATGCGAGCTGCGGCACCTGCCACACCCACCTGGCCGTGCCGAACGCCGCGGCCCTCGCGCGCGGGCGAGACGCGCTCGAGCGCAGCGACTGCCTCGCCTGCCACCGCGTCGACGGGCGCGGCGGCACGCTGCGGCCCGGGGGAGAGGGAGGCCTCGAGGGACCGGACCTGTCGCGCACCGGCGCGCGCGGCTACCGCCCGGACTGGCACGCGCACCACGCGCGCGAGCACGAGCGCGGCCGGAGCGGGCCGTGGGCCACCGCGTTCGCGCCGCTGCCAGACGCCGACCGGCAGGCCGTCGACGTCTTCCTCGCCTCCCGGGTCGGCGCGCCGGGGCTCGTGGAGGCGAAGGCGCTCTTCCACTCGCTCGGCTGCCGCGGCTGCCACGCGGTGGGCGGGGTCGGCGGCGCCGACGGGACGGACCTCACGCGCGCCGGCCAGCGCGATCCGGGGCAGCGCCCCTGGGCGGGCGTAAAGGGCGAGCACACCCAGGAGAACTGGCTCAAGGAGCACTTCCGGGCGCCAGCGCGGGTCACCCCCGGCTCGCTCATGCCCGAGCTCGGCCTCGACGAGGAGCAGATCGACCAGCTCACGCTCTACGTCTTCTCGCTGCGCCGCACCTCCCTCGGCGACGCCTTCCAGCCGAAGGATCGCGTGCGCGCCGAGAAGCTGGGGGAGCGCGAGTTCGCGGCCGACGGCGCCACGCTCTACGGGACTTTCTGCGCCGCCTGCCACGGGCAGGGCGGCGAGGGGGCGCGCTATCCGGGACTCGCCCCCTTCCCCGCGATCGGAAACCCGGACTTCCTCGAGCTCGCGTCCGACGAGCTCATCGCCGAGACCGTGAAGAGCGGGCGACCCGGACGCCGCATGCCGGCCTGGGGCGAGCAGGAGGGCGGCCTCCGGCCCGCGGAGATCGCGGCAGTGGTACGTCACGTTCGCGGGCTGAGCAGCGTCGCCTACCGCCCCGACGCGCGACCGCGGCGCTGGGCGAGGGGCGACGTGGCGCAAGGGGCGCAGCTGTACGCATCGGCCTGCGCCGGGTGCCACGGCGCAAGGGGCCAGGGCGCCGAGGGGCCGATGCTCGCGAACCCCGTGCTGCTTCGGGCCGCGACGGACGGCTACCTCGCCGAGACCATCCGACGCGGCCGCCGCGGCACCGCCATGGTGGGCTTCGAGCGGCCGACACCCACGCGCCGTTCGCTGGAAGCCAGCGAGATCGAATCGATCGTCACCTTCATCCGGACCTGGGAGCGGGAGAGAAAGCCATGACCGACTTCACGAGACGTGCGTTTCTGGAGGCGCTCGGCGCGGCCGGCTTCGGTGCGCTGGCGGCCTCGGCGACGAAGGCCTTCGGGCTCGAGGCGGTCGAGAACCCGCTCGCACGATACCCTGACCGCGGCTGGGAGAACGCCTACCGCGATCTGTGGAAGTACGACTCCACGTTCACGTTTCTGTGTGCGCCGAACGATACGCACAACTGCATCCTCAACGCCTACGTGAGATCGGGATCTATCCTCCGCATCGGCCCCTCCATGAAGTATGGCCAGGCGACCGACCTGTACGGCACCAAGGTGTCCGCCCGCTGGGATCCGCGCGTCTGCCAGAAAGGGCTCGCCCTCACCCGGCGCTTCTACGGCGACCGGCGCGTCCGGCACCCGATGGTACGGAAGGGCTTCAAGGCATGGGTGGAGGCAGGCTTCCCGCGCGGTGCCGACGGCAAGCCGCCCGTCGAGCACTTCAACCGCGCCAGGGACGAGTGGGTGCGAGTGACGCACGAGGAGGCCGCGCGGATCGTCGCCGCGGCCCTGGTGAACATCGCCACCACCTACTCGGGCGAGAAGGGGAAGGAGCTCCTGCTCGAGCAGGGCTACGAGCCCGAGATGGTCGAGGCCACGAAGGGCGCCGGCACCCAGGTGATGAAGTTCCGCGGTGGGATGCCTCTCCTCGGCATCACGCGCATCTTCGGCCTCTACCGGATGGCCAACGCGATGGCGCTCCTCGACGCGAAGATCCGTGGCGTGGGGCCGGACAAGGCGCTGGGCGGCCGGGGGTTCGACAACTACTCCTGGCACACGGACCTGCCGCCCGGCCACCCCATGGTCACCGGCCAGCAGACGGTGGAGTTCGATCTCAACGCCGTCGAGCACGCCAAGACGGTGGTGGTCTGGGGGATGAACTGGATCGCCACCAAGATGCCCGACTCGCACTGGCTGACCGAAGCGCGGCTCAAGGGCACGCGCGTGGTGGTGATCGCCGCCGAATACTCGGCGACGTCGACCAAGGCGGACGACGCCATCGTGGTGCGGCCCGGCACGACGCCGGCTCTGGCGCTGGGCCTCGCGGCCGTCGTCATGAAGGAGAAGCTCTACGACGCTGACTACGTGCGTCGCTTCACCGACCTGCCGTTCCTGGTTCGCGCCGACACCCTCAAGATGCTGAAGGCCGAGGAGGTCTTCGGCGGCCCCCCCGCGAAGCTCACCAACCAGACGCAGGTGCGGAAGGCCGGCGAGACGGTGGCAGCGCCCGGCTTCCAGCGGGACATGGTGGTGCCGGAGAAGCTGCGCAACGAGTGGGGCGACCACGTGTGGTGGGACGCGAAGGCCAAGGAACCGCGCGCCATCAGCCGCGACGAGGTAGGCAAGCACTCCAGGGTGCAGGAGCCGCTCCTCGAGGGCAGCGTCGAGGTGACGCTGAAGGATGGCAAGAAGATCGGCTGCCGGTCGGTCTTCGACGTGGTGAGGGAATACCTCGCCCACTTCGACCCGAAGACCACCGAAGAGATCACCTGGGCGCCGGCAGCGACGGTCGAGCAGCTCGCCCGGGACATCGCCGGGAGCCCGGGCACGACGCTCTTCGCCGTCGGGATGGGGCCGAACCAGTTCTTCAACAGCGACAACAAGGATCGAGCGACGTTCCTGCTCGCCGCGCTGACCGGCAACGTCGGGCGCATCGGCGGCAACGTGGGCAGCTACGCGGGCAACTACCGCGTGTCGATGTTCAACGGCGTCCCGCACTACATCAACGAGGACCCCTTCGACCTGGAGCTCGATCCGACCAAGCCGGCGCGGCCGAAGCAGTACTGGAGGGCCGAGTCGGCCCACTACTACAACCACGAAGATCACCCCCTGAAGATGGGGAAGACGATGATCACGGGCAAGACACACATGCCCGCGCCGACCAAGTCGATGTGGTTCGCCAACGCGAACTCCATCCTCGGCAACGTGAAGTGGCACTACAACACGGTGATGAACGTCCTGCCCCGCATCGAGATGATCGCGGTGCAGGACTGGTGGTGGTCCACGAGCTGCGAGTGGGCGGACGTGGTCTTCGCGGTCGATTCCTGGGCCGAGCTGAAGCATCCCGACATGTGCGCGTCGGTGACGAACCCGTTCCTGACGGTGTTCCCGGCCACTCCGCACAAGCGCCCCTTCGAGACCAAGGGGGACATCGAGTGCCTCTCGCTCGTGGCGAGGGCCATGGCGAAGGAGACCGGCGACAAGCGCTTCGCCGACCTCTTCAAGTTCGTGGACGATGGGCGGACCGAGGTCTACCTCCAGCGCGTCCTGGACAATTCGTCCCTCACGCGCGGCTACCAGTTCTCCGACCTGCACGAGAAGGCGAAGAAGGGCGTCCCCGTCCTGATGATGAACCGGACCTACCCCAAGGCGGTCGGCTGGGAGCAGGTGGCGGAGTCGCGGCCCTGGTACACGAAGAGTGGGCGGCTCGAGTTCTACCGGGACGAGGACGAGTTCATCGACGCGGGCGAGAACCTGCCCGTTCACCGTGAGCCCATCGACTCCACGTTCTACGAGCCCAACGTCATCGTCGCTCCGCCCCATGCCTTCATCCGCGCCAAGGGGCCGGAGGCGTACGGTGTCTCCCGGGACGACCTCTCCTGCGAGGTGCGCCAGGGCCGCAACGTCGTGAAGCCCTGGGCCGACGTGAAGCGCACCGCGCACCCGCTCGCCAGGGACGGGTACAGGTACATCTTCCACACGCCCAAGTACCGCCACGGCGCCCACACCATGCCGGTGGACGTCGACGTGATCGCCATCCTCTTCGGGCCGTTCGGCGACATCTACCGGCACGACAAGCGGATGCCCAACGTCACCGAGGGCTACGTGGACATCAACCCGGACGACGCCAGGGAGCTCGCCGTCGAGGACGGCGACTACGTCTGGATCGACTCCGATCCCAGCGACAGGCCCTTCCGTGGTTACAAACCGAGCGAGAAGGACCACAAGTTCGCCCGGCTCATGTGCCGCGCCCGCTACTACCCCGGCACGCCCCGAGGCATCACGCGGATGTGGTTCAACATGTACGGCGCCACCCCGGGCTCGTACGAGGGAGCGCGGACGCGCGAGGACGGGCTCGCCCGCAACCCGCGCTCGGGCTACCAGGCGATGTTCCGGTCGGGCTCGCACCAGTCGGCGACGCGCGGCTGGCTGAAACCCACCTGGATGACCGACTCGCTCGTGCGCAAGGAGCTCTTCGGCCAGGAGATCGGCAAGGGTTTCCTGCCCGACGTCCACTGTCCCACCGGCGCTCCGCGCGAGTCCATCGTGAAGATCTCGAAGGCCGAGGCCGGCGGGCTTGGGGCCGAGGGCCTGTGGCGGCCCGCCAGCCAGGGGCTGCGACCTCGCTACGAGAACCCTGGGCTCAAGGCCTATCTGGCGGGCGGATTCGTCACCTCGAAGAAGAAGGGAGCCTAGCCCATGGCCCTCGTGCGCAACTGGCAGATCAGTCGGTCGATGTCCTACTGGTACCCGGAGTCGAGGCCGCAGAGGCAGTTCGCCGCGATCTTCGACGTCAACAAGTGCATCGAGTGCCAGACCTGCACCCTCGCCTGCAAGACGACGTGGACGAGCGGAAAGGGGCAGGAGTACATCCTCTACAACAACGTCGAGACCAAGCCCTACGGCTACTACCCGCTGGGCTGGGACGTGAAGGTCCTCGAGGAGCTCGGGCCGCAGTCGTGGGAGGGGGGGAAGTATGCCGGCCGCACCATCTTCGAGGCCGCCGCGGCTG
>MEMX01000129.1:40915-41197 GCA_001768075.1 Anaeromyxobacter sp. RBG_16_69_14
CCGATCTCGACTACGCCTACCCCAACGTCGGCGAGGACGACTGCGCCGGCCAGCCCATCGTCAACGGCGCCCACTACCAGCTCCCGCACCTCTCCTGGTTCTTCTACCTGGCGCGCATCTGCAACCACTGCACGTATCCGTCCTGTCTGGCCTCCTGCCCGCGCGGCTCCATCTACAAGCGGCCCGAGGACGGCATCGTGCTCATCGACCAGGGGCGCTGCCGTGGCTACCAGGAGTGCGTGAAGGGCTGCCCCTACAAGAAGGTCTTCTTCAACCCGATGA
>MEMX01000130.1:0-484 GCA_001768075.1 Anaeromyxobacter sp. RBG_16_69_14
GACGGCGCCGAAGAGCGGGACCATCGCCACCAGGACCGCCAGGGAGAGCGCCAGCACCGCGCGCGGGTGATCGAGCGACCAGCGGAGGCCGCGGTCGTACCTGCGCCCGCCCGCCTCGAACCACCGCTCGGTCGCCTGGTAGAGCCTTCCGCGGCGGGACGCCTCCCGGGGGCGGAGAAACCGGCTGCAGAGCATGGGCGTCAAGGCGAGCGACACGAGCCCCGAGACCAGGATGGCGCAGCCGATGGTCACGGCGAACTCGCGGAAGAGCCGGCCGACGATCCCGCCCATGAAGAGCATCGGCAGGAACACCGCCGCGAGCGAGATGGTCATCGACACGATGGTGAAGGCGATCTCCTTCGACCCCGCGAGCGCCGCCTCGAACGGCCGCTCGCCCAGCTCCATGTGCCGGACGATGTTCTCCAGCATCACGATCGCGTCGTCGATGACGAAGCCGACCGCGAGCGTGAGCGCCATGAGCGAG
>MEMX01000130.1:505-2046 GCA_001768075.1 Anaeromyxobacter sp. RBG_16_69_14
GCCGCTGCATCAGGGCGAAGGTGCCGACGATCGAGATCGGCAGGGCCAGGCTCGGGATCAGCGTCGCCGGCCCGTCGCGCAGGAAGAGGAAGATCACCAGCACCACCAGGGCGAGGGTGAGCAGGAGCGTGAACTTCACGTCCGCGACCGACTCCTGGATGGGGACCGACCGGTCGTAGATCAACGCCAGCTCCGCGGCCGCCGGGAGCTGCTGCCCGATGGTGGGGAGGAGCGCCTTCACCGCCCCGGCCACCGCCACGGTGTTGGTGCCCGGCTGGCGCTGCACGGCCAGCACGATGGCCCGCTGCTCCTTGCCGTCCCTCCAGAACCAGGCCGCGGTCCGCTCGTTCTCCACTCCGTCGCGGGCCATCCCCACGTCGCCCACCCGGACCGGCGCGCCGTTCCGGAAGGCGAGGGTGACGTTCCGGAACTCCGCCGCGCGGCGCAGGCCGCCCGACGCCTCCACCGTGAAGGCGCGCGCCTGGCCCTGCACCACGCCGGTGGGGAGGTTGGAGTTGGCGGCGCGGATGGCGGCCGCGGCCTCGTCCAGCCCGATGGCGCGGGCGGCCAGCGCCTGGGGATCGAGCTCGATCCGGACCGCGTACTTCTTGGCGCCGAGGACCTGCACCTGCGCCACCCCCGGGGCGGTGGCGATCCGCTGCGAGATCAGGTCCTGCCCGTACCGGTTGAGGTCAGAGAGCGGGAGGGTGGGCGAGGTGAGCGCGAGGTAGAGGATGGGCGCGTCCGCCGGGTTCACCTTCCGGAAGGTGGGCGGCGACGGCATGTTGGGCGGGAGCTGCCCCCCCGCCGCCGCGATGGCCGACTGCACGTCCTGCGCGGCGCCGTCGATGTCGCGCTCCAGGTCGAACTCGAGCGTGATCGAGGTGAGCCCCTGGCCGGAGGAGGAGTTCATCGCGGTCACGCCGGCGATGGTCGAGAACTGCCGCTCGAGCGGCGCCGCGACGGAGGCGGCCATCGTCTCCGGGCTCGCGCCGGGCAGGGAGGCGGAGACCGAGATGGTGGGGAAGTCGACGGTGGGCAGGTCCGAGACCGGCAGCTTGAAGTAGGCGGCGATCCCGAACGCGATGAAGCTCCCCATGACGAGCGTCGTCATGACGGGCCTGCGGATGAACGGCTCGGAGAGGTTCATGGTCCGGGCGCCTTGGCCCCGTGCTCCGCGGCGAGCTCCACCAGCGTCCCGGGCTGCAGCTTGAGCTGTCCCTCGACCACGACCAGCTCTCCTGGCGCGACGCCCCTGGAGAGGACGGTCTCCGCGTCGCCCGCCTGCTCCACCACCACCGCGCGGAGCTGCGCCTTCCGATCGGGGCCGACCACGTACGCGTAATCGCCCTTCTGGCCCTGTGCGACCGCCGAGGCGGGCACCACGATGGCCTTCACCCGCTCGGCGATCTTCAGGACGACCTCCACCACCTGCCCCGGCCACAGCCCCTCGTCCTGGTTGGAGATCCGCGCCTTGAGGAGGATGGTCCCGGTGGCCGGGTCCACCGCGTTGTCGACGAAGTCGAGGGTGCCCGCCACGT
>MEMX01000130.1:2308-3539 GCA_001768075.1 Anaeromyxobacter sp. RBG_16_69_14
GCCCAGCACCGCGGCCTCCAGCGCCGCCGCGTTGGCCCTGGCCGCCTCGTACTGCTGCCGGGTCACGTACTCCTTCTCCACCAGCTCCGCGAGACGCTTCGCGTCGGCGCGCGCGTTCTCGGCCCGGGCCTGGTTCTGCGCCAGGCGAGCCCGTGCCTCGGCGAGCGCGGCCTGGTACGGCCGCCGGTCGATCTCGAGGAGCAGGTCGCCCTTGCTGACCCCCTGCCCCTCCCGGAATTGGACCGCGACGATCTGCCCCGAGACCTGGGCCCGGATCGCGACCGACTGGTTGGACACGATCCGGCCCACCGCCCGGACCTCGACCGGGACGGTCCGCTCCACCGCAGGCGCAGCCCGGACCGCGACCGGGCGCCGGGATCCAGGCGTCCTCTCGGCGCCGCGCGAGCAGGCGAGGGCAAGGGCAAGGGCGAGCGCCGCGGCGATCGGCCTCATGGAGCACCTCCGGGCGACGGGGACGCGGCGGGCAGCTCGAGCCGGCCCGTGGCGCGCGTCAGCTGCGCGAGGGCGACCAGGTAGTCGGCGCGGGCCCGGATCTCCTCGGCCCGGGCGCTCTCCAGCGCCGCCTGGGCGGTCAGGAGGTCGAGGATGGAGCCCACGCCCTCCTGGTAGCGTCCCTGGGCCACCTCGGCGGAGGCGGCGGCGGAGGCCAGGAGGTCCCGGGAGGTCTCCACCCGCCGCGCCGCCGTCTCGAGCCCCTGATAGCTGGTCCACACCTCGAGCGCCACCGCCTGGGCGGCGGCGTCGGCGCGGGCCCAGGCGGCGCCGGCCGAGGCGCGCGCGCCCAGGGCATCGTAGGCAGGGGCGAGCCCCTCGAACAGCGGGAAACGAAGGGCGAGGCCGACGTTCCAGGTGGTCTGCGGGTCCGCGCCAGCAGGATCGAGATACCAGGCGCGGCCCGCGCCACCCTGCAGCGAGAGGACCGGGTAGTACGCGCGGGAGGCGGCGCGGGCGCGGGCCTCCGCGGCCTCGGCCTGGGCCCGTGCCTGGCCGAGCGCGGGGTTGCGCGCGGCGGCCTCGGCCAGGAGCGCCTCCACCGCCGGCCAGGCGCGGCCGAGCTTCACCTCCGCCGGGAGCGCGCCCACCTCCAGGTCGGTGGTGGGCGGCAGGCCCGCGAGCGTGGCGAGCGCCCCCCGCAGCGCCAGCGCCTGCCCCTCCAGCCGCTGCAGCTCGAGCCGCGTCTGGGAGAGGGCGGTGCGGGCCTGGAGCACGT
>MEMX01000130.1:3555-3846 GCA_001768075.1 Anaeromyxobacter sp. RBG_16_69_14
GGCGACGCCCGCACCTCGCCGCCCCTCGGCGGCGGCGAGGCTGGTCTCCGCCTGGCGCAGGGCGCTCGCCTGCGCGTCCACCAGGGCTCGCTCGCCCAGATACCGGAAGTAGGTCAGCTGGACTCGCAGGAGCAGGTCCGCCACCGCCGCGTGCTCGAGCAGCCGCGCGGCGGCCAGGAGCCGGTCGGCCTCGTCCACCAGCGCCGATCGGCCGCCCATGTCGAGCAGGATCCAGCCGAGCGACGCGGAGACGCCCAGCGTGCTCCGCTCCACGGGGTCGCCCGAGCTGCT
>MEMX01000130.1:3921-4198 GCA_001768075.1 Anaeromyxobacter sp. RBG_16_69_14
GCGCCGGCGCGCGCCGCGGCGGCCCGCGCGTCGTACCAGGTGGCGCGCGTGGTCGGGTCGCGGGAGAGCGCGAGGTCGACCAGGTCGGCGAGCGAGCCGGGGGTGGCGGGCCTCGCGGGGGTTGGTTCTGGGGCAGGCGTCGGCGCGGGGGTCGCCTCGGCCGCCCTCGCCACCTGGTCGGGCGTGGGGGCGCCGCTCGACACGAAGCGCCCCGGCGCGAGCGCAGAGCAACCGCCGGCGACGACTGCCAGGGCGCCCAGGACGGCGGCCGTAGCCG
>MEMX01000130.1:4326-4657 GCA_001768075.1 Anaeromyxobacter sp. RBG_16_69_14
GCTGTCACCGGCCGTGATGCCGGGCACGGCAGCGGGGACCGGCGTACCCCCGGGATCTTCGGGAGGGCCAAAGAATCTCACGCCGGCGCGCGCCAGGCGATCTAGAAGGGAGGGCCGCACGGGAGACCTGCACCCCATGTTCCAGTCCGTTGGCACCCCATGGCTCTGGGCCGGCTTCCTGGCGCTCATCCTGTTCTTCCTCGCCCTCGACCTGGGCGTCTTCCACAAGAGAGACCAGGTGGTGGGCGCCCGGGAAGCGCTGGGGTGGGTCGGGATCTGGTTCCTGGTCACACTGGCCTTCGACGCCTTCGTCTGGGGGCGGTTCGGCGGG
>MEMX01000130.1:4684-7717 GCA_001768075.1 Anaeromyxobacter sp. RBG_16_69_14
ATCTGATCGAGCTGTCGCTGTCGGTGGACAACCTCTTCGTCTTCGTCGTGGTCTTCGCCACCATGAGGATCTCCCCGGCCCTCCAGCACCGGGTCCTCTACTGGGGCATCCTCTCCGCCCTCGCGCTCCGCGCCGGGATGATCCTGGGCGGCTCCGCCCTCCTCATCCGGTTCCACTGGCTCATCTACGTCTTCGGCGCGTTCCTGGTCCTGACCGGTTTCCGGCTCTTCTTCCACGAGGCGAAGGAGCACCACCCGGAGAAGAGCTGGGCCTTCCGGGCGCTCCGGCGCGTGATCCCGTCCACCAGCCGCGTCGAGGGGCACCGGTTCTTCGTGCTGGAGGGGGGCAAGCGGGTGGCGACGCCGCTCTTCCTGTCGCTGGTCCTGATCGAGCTCTCGGACGTCGTCTTCGCGCTCGACTCGGTCCCGGCCATCTTCGGCGTCACGCTCGATCCGTTCATCGTCTTCACCTCCAACATCTTCGCCATCCTCGGGCTCCGCTCCCTGTACTTCGCGGTGGCGAGCCTCCTGGGACGCTTCGAGTACCTGCACTTCGGGCTCTCCTTGGTCCTGGTCTTCATCGGGGTGAAGATGTCGATCTCGAGCTGGGTCCCGATCCATTCGCTCGCGTCGCTCGTGGTGGTGGTGTCGCTGCTCGGCGGGGCGGTGCTCTACTCGTTGTGGCGGACCCGGCGCGAGTCCTCCGCGGCGCCCGTCTCCCCGCCCCCCGAACCCGGCGGGGACGGGCCCACCTGAGTACGCCTGGCGACTCCCGCCTGGCTTGCATCCCCCGTCGTTAAATCGTAAAAGTACGATACATCTAGACGGGAGAAACCACGGCATGCCACGACCCGCCCAAGCCGCCGTCACGCACCCGACCGTCCATGCCGGCGTCGCCCGCCGGCTCTCCTTCCTCGATCGGTACCTGACGCTCTGGATCTTCCTGGCGATGGGCGCCGGCATCGCGCTCGGATACGCCGTGCCCGGCGTGGTCCCTGCCCTGAACCAGCTCAACGTCGGGACGACCTCGGTCCCCATCGCGGTGGGACTCATCCTCATGATGTACCCGCCGCTCGCGAAGGTTCGCTACGAGGAGCTGCCGCGCGTCTTCCGCAACGGCAAGGTCCTCGGGCTCTCGCTCGTGCAGAACTGGATCGTCGGGCCGATCCTCATGTTCGTGCTCGCAGTCGCCTTCCTGCGCGACAAGCCCGAGTACATGGTCGGCCTCATCATGATCGGCCTCGCGCGCTGCATCGCGATGGTGATCGTCTGGAACGACCTCGCGAAGGGCGACACCGAGTACTGCGCCGGCCTGGTCGCCTTCAACTCCATCTTCCAGGTGCTCTTCTTCTCGGTGTACGCCTGGGTCTTCATCACCGTCCTGCCGGGTTGGCTCGGCCTCGAGGGCGCCGAGGTCCACATCACCATCGGCGAGATCGCGAAGAGCGTCTTCATCTACCTCGGCATCCCGTTCCTGGCGGGGATGGCGAGCCGGTTCGGGCTCCGCGCGCTCAAGGGCGAGGACTGGTATCGCAACGTCTTCATCCCCCGCATCTCGCCCGTCACCCTCGTCGCGCTCCTCTTCACCATCGTCGTGATGTTCTCGATCAAGGGTGAGACGATCGTGCAGGTGCCGCTCGACGTGGTGCGGATCGCGGTGCCGCTCCTCATCTACTTCACGCTCATGTTCTTCGTGTCCTTCTTCATGAGCCGGAAGGTAGGGGCGACCTATGGGCAGACGGCGACGCTGTCCTTCACCGCCGCGTCGAACAACTTCGAGCTCGCCATCGCCGTCGCGGTCGCCACCTTCGGCATGGCGCACGGCGCCGCGTTCGCGGCCGTCATCGGGCCGCTCGTCGAGGTCCCCGTGCTCATCGGGCTCGTGAACGTGGCGCTCCGGCTGCGAGACCGCTTCTTCCCGGGAGAGGAGGCCGAGCTCGCGGGCGTGAAGAACTGCGCGGGGAGCGTTCCGGCCCGCCCCGGCTAGTCATAGGTGAGCCCATGAGCATCACGAGCTGGCGTTCCGAGGCGGAGGAGGTCCGCCGAGTCGCGCCTCGCCACGTCCTGTTCCTGTGCGTCGCCAATTCGGCTCGCAGCCAGATGGCGGAGGGGATCGCGCGCTCGCTCGCGCCGGCGGGCGTGAGGGTCTCTTCGGCCGGGTCGAAGCCTTCCCGCGTGAACCCGCTCGCCATCCGTGCGCTCGACGAGATCGGCATCGACATCCGCGGCCAACACTCGAAGAGCGTCGACAGCATCGACGCCGAGGGGGTCGATGTGGTCATCACCCTCTGCGCGGAGGAGGTATGCCCGGTGTTCCTGGGTAGAGCCCGCCGTGTCCACTGGGGCCTGCCCGACCCCGCTGGCGCCGGCGGCACGGAGGAGCAGCAGCTCCAGGCGTTCAGGGAGGTCCGGGACGAGCTGCGACGCCGCCTCGCAGTCGTCTTCGCTCACGAGGAGCGCCCGATCACGGAGGGTCGCATGGCCGATGCGAGATACAACGTGCTCTTCCTCTGCACGGGCAACTCGGCCCGCAGCATCATCGCCGAGGCGGTCATGAACAAGCTCGGCCGCGGCCAGCTCAGGGCCTACTCGGCGGGGAGTCATCCGAGGGGCGAGGTGAACCCGTTCGCGCTCGAGGCGCTCCGGCAGGCGAAGCTGCCGGTGGACGGCCTCCGCAGCAAGAGCTGGGATGAGTTCGCTGCCCCCGGCGCGCCGCCCCTGCACTTCGTCTTCACCGTCTGCGACAAGGCGGCGGGGGAGAGCTGCCCCGCGTGGCCGGGCCAGCCCATGACCGCGCGCTGGGGAGTCGAAGACCCTGCGGCGGTCGTCGGCCCCGACGACCAGAAGCGGGAGGCATTCAGGACCACGCTCATCATCCTGAGCCGGCGCATCGAGCTCTTCTTGAGCCTGCCGCTCGAGAAGCTCGATCGGCTATCGCTCGAGGAGCGGCTGTCGACCATCGGGAAGAGTTGACGCTGCGCCCCGTGGCGATCGTGTGTTGGACCCCGCTGGCCCACGGCGGGGACGATCGAGC
>MEMX01000131.1:0-13579 GCA_001768075.1 Anaeromyxobacter sp. RBG_16_69_14
GGAGCTCGGATACTTCCTCCACGCCGAGCCCGGCGACTACCGCACCAGCCTCTACGCCGTGCAGCAGAAGGAGGGGGAGTGGCCGCGCCGACGGGTACAAGCCGCGGACATATGCCCGACTCAGCGTGACAGGACGAACCACATCAAGGGCAGCACGGTCAAGCTGAATTGAAGCCATGAGACCGGACCTGCGCCTGGACATCGTAGGAACCCCTCGACGAGGCGGAGGCGCGCAGGCAGGAGCAGGACGCCGAGCGCATTGGCGACCTGATGTTTCTGGGTGCTCGTCTCCGCGATCGTCGGCAGCGGCCTCTACTTCAGGCCGCCGCGACGGCGGCGGGAATCGGCTCGATGAGGCCCGCATCGGAGAGGCGGTCCACGGCGGATTTCACCTCGGCTGCACTCGTGCCGCAGTCATCGAGGCCGCGCGTGATCTCGGCGATGCTCTTTCGACCGGCTCGCAGCTCGCCCAGGACGACACCATCGGCGGGGTCGAGGTGGAGCGGGGCGGCCCAGGACTCCTGCGCCGCGGCCAGCGCCGGGCGGCCCTGTGCGCGCGCGGCTTGCACCGCTTCACGGTAGGCGAGCTCGGCGACCGTGCCCGAGGAGGACATCACGAACTTCTGGCCGCGGGGCCAGCGCTTGCCACTGCGGGGCTTCAGACTTTCCAGCATGTGGCGGAAGGAATGGGCCCAACCGGCCGCCGTGTCAAGAGCGTGGCCGGCTCCTGGCGACGCGCTGCGGTGCGCTCGGTTGGGCGCGGACGGCGGACCGGGTCCAAGACCAGGTCCAGGTCCAGGTCCAGAACCAAGGTCCAGGTCAGATGCTACCGGCGAACGTCCCGGGAATGCTCGGGGTAAGCCTGGAAACGCGGTGAGCCCGTATCCGTGAGCCCTGGCGACGCCGGGCATGCGGGGTGCGGCCTGCCCGCTGCCCTGGCCAGACTGGCGTCGGCCACACCACTCCGACAGATATGTGGCATGGACGAATCGCGCGAGCTGCCTCGAGCCGCGCCCGGATGGGGCAAGGCCCGCATCCTCGCCATCGGCCACTCCACCCGCTCCTTGGACGAGCTCGTCGATCTCCTGTGCTCCTGCGGGGTCGCGACACTTGCCGACGTCCGCAGCATCCCGGGCTCGCGCCGCAACCCGCAGTTCTCGCAGGAGGTGCTGGCGCGCAGCTTGGCCGAGGCAGGCATCCGCTACGTCCACATGGGGCGGCTCGGGGGCCTTCGCCACCCGCGCAAGGACTCACCGAATGGCGGGTGGCGCAACGCGAGCTTCCGCGGCTACGCCGACCACATGCAGACGGGCAAGTTCGAGGAGGGGCTCGTCGAGCTGCGGGCGCTGGTGCGGGACGGGCCGGTGGCGATCATGTGCGCCGAGGCGGTCCCATGGCGCTGCCATCGTTCGCTCATCGCGGACGCCCTCTTCGCGCGCGGGGTGGTGGTGGAGCACATCGTCGGCAAGAGCCGGACGCACCCGCATCGCCTGACCCCGTTCGCCGTGCGAGACGGTCGCCGCGTCGCCTACCCGCCCAAGGCGGACGAGAGCGCCTCCGATGCGCTGCCCCTGGCGACGAGCGCAGCCAGGGCCGAGCCTGGGGTGGCGCTCGGCCGCGGAGCGAGAGGTCAGAAGTCGTAGTAAGCGCCAGCGCGCCCTTCGACGAACCAGCGGAACACGTCCTTGGTCGGGGCCGAGGTCGAGCCGACCACGCGAGCGTTGGTGGTCGCGTCCACCTTCACGTTGCGAGGCAGCACACCCGCCTCGACGAACAGTCCCGCCCCCAGCAGGCCAAAGGAGACCCCGAGCGCGGCGCCGTAGGCGATGGCGGTGGGGCCGTTCACGAAGTTCTGCACCGCGAAGATGCCGCGCAGGTAGAGCGGAATCAGAGGCGGCGAGATCACCACCATCGGCCGAAGCTCCAGGTCGAACTTGGAGTTCTGGACGTCGCCCAGGCTGGCGAGGAGCCCGAGCTCGAGCTTGAGGAGGCCGGCGAAACCCCAGCCCGGCGCCACCATCACGTTGACTGGTGTGCGATCCACGCTCGTCGTCAGCTGCCAGCCGACGCCGACGGACCCCTCGACGACCGGCCCCGCGCTGGCGGTGATGGGCGCGACCGCGAGCCCGATGATGACGGCCATCCCGACGAAGACCTTGTGCATTGCGCTCCCTCTCCCGTTTGCGCTGCGGCGACCGGCACCCTCCCGCGGCAGGAGCATACGCCGGCTCGGGTTCCACCGCATGGGGATAGGTCACGTACAGTGTCCGACACGGGCTCCGCCGCGCCTTCTTCGAGAGGGAGAGGAGGGGGCGGCGGTGCATCTTGAAGCCTGGTGGGTGCGCTGGTTGGCTCCGAACAGACGAGAAGGGCCGACCCGCGCTGGGTCGGCCCTTCTCAAAAGCACTGGCCCCGCGCTACGGGCCCATCATGACGATGGTCGGATCCTTGAAGTCGTCGGTCTGGGACCGGAAGATCGGCGTGGCGCCGTCGATCGACGTCACGAAAGCCGACAGGTTGGCGAGATCTCCGGCGCCGAACGAGGCCTGGATGGTGCTTCCGCTGGGCAGGTTGTGCTGGGCGAAGACGTCATCCAGCGTCTGCGCCTGGCCGTTGTGGAAGTAGGGGGCGCTCGCGCCCACCCCCAGGAGCGACGGCGCGTTGAAGCCGAGCACGCCGAGCGCCACCTTTCCGATGTTCGCTGCCGCGCCGCCGATCTCTATCGGATTGGCGGGATCGAACGTGCCCACGTCCTCGAGGAACTTCAACACGCCCGGGTCCACCTTCGCGTCCACGTACAAGACGCTCTGGTTCGCGATCATGGTCAGGCCCGGATCGCGGGGTGTGCCGCCGGCGGCGAAGGCCTTGTCCAGGGCGGGGTTGCTGAGATAGACGACCTGGCTCTTCGTCCACTTGGCGCCGCCATGGCAGGAAGCGCAGGTACCCTCGAAGAGGGTCGCTCCGGCCGAGATGGCGGTCGCGTCTCCCTTCGGTTCGTTGAGCGCGCGCACCGTCTGGGTCCAGGTCGTCTCGAAGTCCAGGGCCTCGCTCGCGCCCTGCTGGATGCCGTGGTCGAAGACGGCGGGATTGGGGCCGGGGCCGAACGCGGTGACCTGCGGGCATGCCAGGCTCGGTACCCCCGGCACCGTGGCGAGAGGGACGCCGCCCGCGAAGCCCGCGCCGCACTGGACGCCGCGGGAGTTGTTGTTGAAGTCGGTGACGCTGTCACGCACCGCGCTCCAGTTGTTGATGCGGATGTCCTCCAGCGGGTCCACCTTCGAGAAGAGGCCGTCGAGCGGGACGGTCTGGCGCGGGCCGTCGCCGAATTGCCACGTGACGCTGTCGGCGAGACCGTCGAGGGGGTGGCACGAGGCGCAGCTGCTCCAGGCGTCGGCCGACTGCTTGCCACGGAAGTTCACCGGGTTGATGTCCCGGAGCTGCGTCCCCACCAGGCCGTCGTCCGGGACGCCGAGGGCGGTGTGGAAGACGAGCTTGCCCATGATCCGGGCGTGCTCGAAGCTCCCCGGCTCCGGCGGTGTGCTCGCGGACACGTCGTGCCGGGTGTTCGCGGCCAGATCGATGACGGACACCGAGAGGTCCACCTCGTTGTTCACGTAGGCGTAGCCGCCGTCCACGACGATGCCGTCCGGGATGTTGCCGGTCTGCAGGCGCACGACGTTGTCGGGCGCGCCGATGTTGAGCTTGCCATCCGCTCCGATGGTCGCCTTCAAGACGTAGTTACCGCCGCGGCTCACGATGAAGAAGTTCTTGCACTCCTTGTCGGCGTCGATGGCGACGATGTCGTTGCCGAACGCGCGCTGCAGCGTGCCTACCTGGCTGGCGGGCACCGCCTCGGTCTTGATCTGGGCGTTCAGGTTGACGTGGAGATCGGCCCGCTCCGCGAGCGCATTGGCGTCCACCACGTGGACCAGGGCCTGCACGTTGGTGTTGAACGCGACCGGTGGTGACGGCTGCGCGCCGATGTTGGGCAGGTAGAGCGCCTTGCCGCAGACGAGCGCCGAGAAGAACTGGTTCGGGAACACCGCCTGCGGATCCGCCGTGATCTTGGGATCGGTCGGATCCGTGATGGTCGTGTCGGGACAGAAGGTGTCGTTGACGGCGTTCGGGTTGAGCGCCGTGCAGAAGCTCGTCCTGTCCGCCGTGAACCCGGAGTCGGCGAGCGGGGAGAGCGTGATCTCGTTCATCTGGGTGGGGGAGCCCAGCAGGAACGTCTTCACCACCCCTTCCCTCCCGTTGTCGAAGCCCTCCCCCGGGCCACCCGCGATGGGCCGCGCAAAGAACTGGGTCACGAAGACGCGGTCCCCCGAGATCGCGAGCGCGCCGGGGTTCCCGCCGACGGGGATCTTGCCGACCACCGCCAGCGTCCTGGTGTCGATCGCCGTTAACGCACCCTCGGTGAAGTTGGCGACGAGGAGCACCGCGCCGTCCGGGGTGAGCGCACAGGCGCGGGGCTCGGTGCCCACCGGGATGGTGGCGACGACGGTGTTCGCGGCGAGCCCCAGCAGCGAGATGACCGAGACCGTGCCGCTCCCCGAGTTGGTCACGAACGCCTTGAGGCCGAGGGGATCGATCGCCACGCAGCGCGGCTCCCGCCCGACCGGGATCTCCGCCTGCTTCACCAGGGTGCCCGAGCCCACCCCGAACACGGTGACGCTGTTGGTCTCGAGGTTGACGCTGACGAGCTTCTGCAAGAGAGGGATCTTGGTGAGCGCAATGGTGGTCGAGCGGGTGGCGCCGAGCAAGTCGAGCCCCAGCAAGGCCGGGTCGGCCGCGAAGGATGGCGTTGTAGCGGCGGCGGAAAGAGCGAGGATGAGTGCGCTGCGGCACGTCGCCCGTGCTACTCGCGGCGCTCGTGACCACTTCTTCCTGACAATGTGAAGACTCGGCATGAGGCTTCTCCCGTCCACGGCGAGTGAATGCAGTTTTCGGCTTGGGGCGACCATCGCGAAGCTGGCGTGATCGATGGACAGCGGCAAGCCTACACTCCGGTTTTGACTCGACCATGGGTCCTAGGGGTTCGCCCGTGCGCGGGCACACCGGAGGGTCACTTGTCGTGGACGCTCGCCATGGAATTGCCATGGGATCGCCATGCACATCCCGCCATGCACGCTCGCAAGGGGTACTCGCTGTGAATGGGATGGTCGGAGCAGATCCCGCGCGGGACGCCCGACGCTGAGCTATCCCCTCATTCTCCGCCATCGAGCCCGAGCCCGAGCCCGATCTTCTCGCGCTCGCCGACGAGATCGTGCAGCTCCTTGCAGCGCCCTCGAATCGGCCGAACATCGCGAAGGGGCCGGAGAGTTTCTTCAGGAGCGAGAACGGTCGCTGGACGAGAGATTCTGCCCCGCATCGTCGCGATCTTGCTCATGCGGCACGAAGGCACGACGCACTACCGGGCACGGGCTCGGGCTCGGCCAGGAGACGAGGGGATGGGTCAGGTCCCGACGCGAACCAGCTCGATGAGCGGAGCGTCCGCGAGGCGCTCCTGGGCGAGGTCGACGGCACACTCGATCACCCAGTCGACCTCGCCCTCGGGATCGACGATGCGCTGGCGCGCGGCATAGGTGCGCGGCCCGGTCTTCTCGAGGAGGGTGTTGTGCGGCAGGCGCGCCACCGGGCGCGTGTCGATGGCCGGGTGCTCCGCGAAGTAGGGCTCCACCTCTTGCTCCAGCCGCTTCGGCGGCCAGGCGCCTTCCGGCTGGAACAGCGCCGCTGCCGCCGCGTCCCAGCGCTTCCCGGCGAGCGCTACCAGGAGCCGGTGCAGCTCGTTTCGCACCCTGGCGGCGAAGGCGCGCGGATCGTCGTCGGGCTGTACGGGCCTCGGCGGCAGCGCCGCCAGCGCGGCGCGCTGGTCGAGGAGCGCCATGCGGTAGGCGGGATCGCGCATGCGCTCCCACTCGTCGAGGAGCGAGGCGTCGACGCCTCGCACGGTGGCGCGCAGGAAGGCGATCGCGTCCTCGACCCGCTCGTCGCGGTAGCTCTCGGGGACCGTCTGCACCAGCGTCTTGTACGCGTCCGAGAGATAGCGCAGGAGCACGCCTTCGGAGCGATCGAGCCCGTACTCGCCCACGTAGTCGTTGAAGGTCATGTAGCGCTCGACCATCTCGCGCGCGACGGACTTGGGCCGGATGTTCTCGCTCCCCACCCACGGGTGCAGCGCGGCGAACTCGTTGAACGTCGAGTAGACGAAGTCCGCGAGCGGCTTCGGGTACTCCACCTTCTCCAGCTCCGCCATGCGCTCGTCGTACTCCATCCCCTTCGCCTTCATCTCCGCGACGGCCCTGCCGCGCGCCGCGTCGAGCTGCTTCCACAGCACGGCGTCGGGGTTCTCCAGGATCGACTCGCACAGCGTGAGCACGTCGAGCGCGTAGGTCTCGCGCTCGGGTGGCACCTTGGGCAACGTGTCGAGCAGCCACAGCGCGAGCGTCTGGTGGAGCGAGAAGTCCTTTTGCAGGCCGGTGGTGGGGCGCGCGTACCGCCCGCGGTAGCCCTCGATCCCGTTCAGCTGGATGAGCCCGGCGCGGCGCAACGCGCGGAAGCGCATGGCCGCCGCGCGGCGCAGCTTCGCCTGGGCGTAGGGCGTCTCGTGGGCGCGGCCGATCATCTCGACGAGCCGCGCGTAGCCGCCCCCGCGCTGCGTGGTCTCGCTCGCGACGAGGTTCACGAGGAGGCCGAACGAGATCTCGAAGCGCGAGACGAGCGCCTCGGGCTCCTTCGCCTGGAGCCGTTCGAACGTGCTTCGGTCCCAGTGGACATAGCCCTTCTGCGGCGGCTGCTTCTTCACCACCTTCTTCCCGCCGGCCGCTTTCTCGGCCAGCCTCTTGTTCTCGACGACGTGCTCGGGCGCCTGCGCCACCACGTAGCCGCGCTCGTCGAAGCCCTTGCGCCCGGCCCGCCCCGAGATCTGGTGGAAATCTCGCGCCAGGAGGGTGGCCGTCTTCTCGCCGTCGAACTTGCAGAGCTGGGTGAAGAGCACGGTGCGGATGGGGATGTTCACCCCCATGCCGAGCGTGTCGGTGCCGGAGACCACCTTGAGGAGCCCGCTCTGCGCCAGCTTCTCCACCAGCAGCCGGTACTTCGGGAGCAGCCCCGCGTGGTGGAGGCCGATCCCATGCCGCAGGAAGCGCTGCACGTCCTTCCCGAAGGGCGTGTCGAAGCGGGTGCCGTCGAGCGCGGCGCGGATGCGCTCCTTGTCCTCCTTGGTGGAGAACTTCGCGCTCATCAGATTCTGCGCCTGCTCCGCGGCGGACCGCTGCGTGAAGTTGACGAGGTAGACCGGGGCCTTGTCGGCCGCGACGAGATCCTCGATGGTCTCGTGGAGCGGCGTCTCGCGGTACTCGAACTCGAGGGGGACGGGCCTGACCGCGCTCCGGACGCTCGCGACCGTGCGACCGGTCAGCTCGCGCAGGCCGTCGGCGATGGTCGAGACGTTCCCCAGCGTGGCCGACATGAGCAGGAAGGTCGTGCCCTTCAGGAGGAGCAGCGGCACCTGCCAGGCCAGGCCGCGCTCCCGGTCGCCGTAGTAATGAAACTCGTCCATGACGACGGCGTCGGCGCGCGGGCGCGCCTCGCGCAGCGCCATGTTGGCGAGGATCTCGGCGGTGCAGCAAAGGATGGGGGCGTCGCGGTTGATGGCGGCGTCGCCGGTCATCATCCCCACGTTCTCCGCGCCGAAGGCCTGGCACAGCCCGAAGAACTTCTCGTTCACGAGCGCCTTGATCGGGCACGTGTAGACCGAGCGCTTGCGTTCCGCCATCGCCTTGAAGTGGAGGAAGGTCGCGACGAGCGACTTGCCCGAGCCGGTGGGCGTCGCGAGCACGACGTGCTGGCCCTCGAGCAGCGCGAGCAACGCCTCTTCCTGTGCGGGGTAGAGCGACAGCCCGGCGGACGACTCGACCCACGTGACGAACCGGTCCAGGATCGCGTCCGCACCGAGGACCGCACCATCCGGCGGTAGCAGCGCGGCGAGCGACGCGTCGGGGGACGGGGACGCCGCGACTGGCGCGATCTCCTCGGCGGCGGGCAGGGAAGAGCTGGTCATCTCAGATAGACCTACCCCGGCACGGGGCTCGAAGCCAGCGCGACGGGCGTGCGAGGGGCCTGCCTCCTGTGCGTTAAACCTCCAAGGCCTTTTCCTCGGCGGGGGGCAGCCTCATGTTGAGCATATGACGCTTGCTCTCGTGCTCCTCGTCCCACTCCTCACCGGCCAGGCGGGGGGACCACCCGACGCCGACGGCGGCGCCAAACCGACGCCGGCCGCGACCGCGAAGCCTGCCCCCCCCTCCAGCGAGGGAGAGGATGGCAAAGCGGAGCGCGCTCGACGTTTCGCCCCGCAACCGACGGCGACGGCATCCCCCATGTCCGCGGAGGGACCCGGTCCCGCTCCCGGTCCAAAGACTGGAGGGGAGCCGACGGCGGAGGCCCAGGATCCGAAGACTGCGGAGCTGGATCGCTTGCGCCAGCGAGCGAATGCGCCGGAGGCGCTGCCGCCGGTCCTTCAAGCCGCCCAGGCGAGAGTGGCCGACCTCGAGAGCCAGGTGTACGAGCTTCAGGCGGCGCGCCAGGCCGATCAGCAGCGCATCACTGCTCTCGAGACGGAGCTCGCGGACGAGCGATCGCGACGCGAGCAAGCGGTGAGGAGCCGGGAGGCGAGCGCGCAGGCCCTCTCCACGGCGACGGACGGGCTCGATCAGGCGGAGCAGGCGCTCGCTTCGGGCTCCGGCGACGTCTCGGTAGCGGTGGCGCGGGCGCAGGCGCTCACCGGCGAAGCTGCCCGGCACGCCGGCGCAGGCGGGTCGGGGCAGCAGGCCGTGCTGGCGGGCGAGGCGGAGCGCTGGCTCGCCCTGTCGCAGGAGGCGCTCCAGCGCGGCGATCTCTTCCAGGCGCGCGTGGCAATGGATGCCGCGTCGCGAGCGGCGACTCAGGCCCGCGCGCTGGCGGGCCGGTAGCCGAAACAGCGAAACGCGGGTCAAGAGGCGTCGATCAATCCGACGGCTCTCGACCTTCAGCGGGGGCGGGCCGTCGCCCGCCCCTCGTGCCCTCGCTACTTTGCATCACTTCTGTGGACAGGCGGAAACCCCGCGTCCGGCTTGCTCTCCTTGACCTCGAGGAGCTCGACCTCGAAGACCAGCGTGGCGCCGCCAGCGATGGTGGGCGGCCGGCCCGCGTCGCCGTAGGCGATGGCTGACGGACACACGAGCTTCGCCTTGCCGCCGACCTTCATCTTCGCCACGCCTTCGGTCCAGCACTTGATGACCTGGTTGAGCTGGAACTCGGCGGGCTCCCCGCGCTGCACCGAGCTGTCGAAGACCTTGCCGTCGGTGAGCGTGCCCGTGTAGTGCACCTTCACCGTGTCGGTCTCCTTCGGGTGGGCGCCGGAGCCCTCCTTGAGCGGCAGGTAGATGAGGCCAGAGGCCGTCTTCTGCGCGCCTTTCTCCCTGGCGGCCTTGTCGAGAAACTCCTTCGACTTCACCTTCTCCTTCTCCGCGCTCACCTTCATGCGCGCCTGGGCAAGCTGGTTGATCTTCTGCTGATATGCCTCTGGCTCGGCCAGCGCCTTCTTGCCAGGAGTGGTGGCGTCGGCGAGGCCCCGTTTCACCAGCTCCATCTCGGCGGGCGCGAGGTTGAAGACTTCGAGCTGGCGCGCGATGAGGACGCCGATGGAGTAGAGCGTCTTGTCGTCCTCGGTCTTGAGGTCCTTCGCGTCCTGGGCGCGTGCGCCGGCGGCGAACGACAGGAACAGCACCGAGAGGATGAGCCTGCGCATGGAGTATTCCTTTCGAGTCGTGCGAGCCGCGAGGGCCATCACGGACGGCGACGCACAATCAGTGCGACACGAGTTCGCACATCATGCGACGCGCGTCGCGCGAGCGCAAGGAAACGAATGACGTGGACTCCACGGGACGCCTGCCCCGTTCGCGGGGTGTGGGCTCGCCCCGCGAGCCTCTCATTCCTCGAGCGTGGAGATGTCGCCCTCGGGCAGTCCCTGCGCCCGCGCCTTGAGCACGCGCCGCATGATCTTGCCGGAGCGCGTCTTGGGGAGCGTCTCGACGAAGGTGATCTTCTCTGGCCGGACGATGGGCCCGAGGTGCGTCGCCACGTGGTTCTTCACCTCGTCGGCGAGGTCCTCCGACGGCTTGAACCCCTGGCGCAGGAGACAGTAGGCGTGGACGCACTGGCCCTTCACGTCGTGAGGCAAGCCGATCACCGCAGCCTCGGCGATGGACGGGTGGGACACGAGCGCGCTCTCGATCTCGGCCGTGCCGAGGCGATAGCCTGCCACCTTGATGACGTCGTCGGTGCGTCCGATGATCCAGAAGTACCCGTCCTTGTCGCGCTTGGCCGAGTCGCCTGCCTGGTACTTTCCGGGATACTTCGACCAGTACTGTTTCACGTAGCGATCGGGGTCCTTGAAGATGGTCGTCATCATCGCGGGCCACGGTCGCTTGAGGACGAGGAAGCCTTCCTCTCCATCCGCGACGGGCTTGCCGGCGTCGTCGACGACCTCCGCCTCCTGGCCGAAGACGGGCCGGCCGGCGGAGCCCGGCTTCAGGGGCACTACTGGTGTGGGCGTGATCATGAACATGCCGGTCTCGGTCTGCCACCAGGTATCCATGATCGGGCAGCGACCCTTCCCGATGACGCGGTGGTACCACTTCCACGCCTCGGGGTTGATGGGCTCGCCCACCGAGCCGAGGAGCCGTAGCGTCGAGAGGTCGTGGCGGTTCGGCCAGCTCTCGCCGAAGCGCATGAGCCCGCGGATCGCGGTGGGGGCGGTGTAGAGGATGGTGATGCCGTACTTCTCGACGAGGTGCCACCAGCGGTTCGGGTACGGGTAGCTGGGCGCGCCTTCGTACATGAACGTCGTCGCGCCGCACAGGAGAGGCCCGTAGACGATGTAGCTGTGTCCGGTGACCCAGCCCGGATCCGCGGCGCACCACCAGCGGTCCTCGTCCTTGATGTCGAAGACGTACTTGAGTGTGGAATAGATGCCGACCATGTAGCCGCCGTGGGCGTGGACGATGCCCTTCGGCTTCCCGGTGGTCCCCGAGGTGTAGAGGACGTAGAGCGGGTCGTGGCTGTCCATGACCTCCGTCGCGCACACGCCCGTGGCGAGCGGGAGCTTCATGAGGTCGTGGTACCAGTAGTCGCGCCCCGCCTCCATCTTCACCTCGTGGCCGGTGCGCTGAACCACGATGACGGTCTCCACGGTGGGGCAGCGGCGGACGGCCTCGTCCACCGTCTTCTTCAGCTCGACCACCTTGCCGTTCATGAACCCGCCGTCGGCGGTGATGACCACCTTCGACTCGGAGTCCTCGATGCGGCCCTGCAGCGCGTCGTGGCTGAAGCCGCCGTAGACGACGGAGTGGATGGCACCGATCTTCGCGGACGCCAGCATGGCGATCACGATCTCGGGGACGCGCGGCATGTAGATGGTGACGCGGTCGCCCTTCCTCACGCCCATCGCCTTCAGGACGTTGGCGAACTTGGAGACGTCGCGGTTGAGCGCGAAGTAGGAGTAGGTGCGGACCTGACCCGTCTCGCCGACCCACACCAGTGACAGCTTGTTCTTGCGCCAGGTCCTCTGGTGGCGGTCGAGGCAATTCTGGACGATGTTCGTCTGCCCGCCGGCGAACCACTTGAAGAAGGGCTTGTTCGAGTCGTCCAGGACCTTGTCCCACTTCCTGTACCACTCCAGCTCCTGAGCCTCTTCCGCCCAGAAGCCCTCCAGATCCTCCCTGGCCCTGCGCGCGAGCGCGTCCCAGTCCTTGACGCGGGCGGTCGCGACCACCTCTGCCGACGGGTGGAAGACGTCGCCTTCGAGGGCGAGCCGCTTGTCGCTCATCGCGATCTCCTTGACGAGAGTGAAGCAGGGACGTCGCGGCTAAGGTGACTGCGCGCGCATGCACGATCCCCGAGTTGGATGTAAGTGATGAGTTAGGACATTCAGCTTCGCGGTGCCAATACTCCCGGGGGGACCGGATGGGTCTGTTTTCAGTACGTGAAATGGAGCTCATCCTCCTCGATCTGGACGGGTCGCCTCGCGCCCGCGCGGCGGTGGAGGTATCCTCCGAGGCGCTTGATCCGCCCCGCTCCACTTCGACCCGGTGATGTCGTGCGCGTGGTGGCGCCCTCGGGCCCGATCGAGCGCGAGGCGCTGGAGCAAGGCGTGGCCGTCCTGCGCGACGAGTTCGGTCTCGAGGTCCGGATGCGGCCCGATATCGTGGCGCGGCAACGGTACCTGGCGGGCGACGACGCGCGGCGCCTGGAGGAATGGCGGGAGGCGGCCAGCGACCTCGAGACGCGCGCCCTCTTCTGCGCCCGTGGCGGATACGGGGCGACGCGCCTCTTGCCCAGGCTCGAGCCGACGCGCTTGCTCCACCCGCCCAGGTGGGTGGTGGGCTTCTCGGATGCCACCGCGATCCACGCCGCTCTGAACCGCGCCGGGCTGGTGACCCTTCACGGACCGCTGGTGAGCACGCTCGGCCGCACCACGCCGGAGGCGCGTGAACATCTGAAAGCGCTCCTCTTCGGTCACACCGATGCCCTCCCGCGCCTGCGAGACGCACCGCGGCCCGGCACCGGGTGCGTGGGAACCGGCGTCATCCGCCCCGGCCGCGCCTCCGGCGCGCTCCTCGGCGGCTCGCTCACGCTGCTCGCGCATCTGTGCGGCACGCCCTGGCTGCCGCCCATGGCGGGCGCGGTGCTCTTCCTCGAGGACGTGAACGAGAAGCCGTACAAGCTCGACCGCTGCCTCACCCAGCTCAGGCTGTCCGGCGCGCTCGACGGGGTGCGCGCAGTGTGCGTGGGTCAGTTCACTGCTTGTGACGACGGGGAGCAGAGTGGCGCCGAGGCCGTGCGGGAGCTGGTGCGCGCGCTAGGTGTCCCGGCGATAGAGGGCGTCGCAGCCGGGCACGAGCCGGCGAACTTCGCCCTGCCGCTGGGCTCGGTCGTGGCCGTCATCGCCCCGGCGGCGCCGGAGGAGGGGCCACCGCGGCTCCTCTTCGAGCAGGGGGCGGTGGCGTGACCAGCGAGCATGGGCGCCTCGCTTCCCCGGGAGCCCGGGACGGGGGAGGCGGCCCCAGGAGGGCGTCGATCGGGCTCGCCCCCGTCCTCGCGGTGCTGGAGGCGGGGCGTCGCGAGGGGGTCGCGCCCGGCCTCGCCGCGGTGGTGCTCGCCCGCGGCGAGATCGCGCACGAGAGCGTTCACGGTGAGGCGCAAGTGGAGCCGGCGGTCAGGCCGCTCCGCGGCACGGAGCTCTTCGACATCGCCTCACTCACCAAGGTCTTCGTGGCGAGCCTGGCCGCGCGGCTTGCAGAGCGGGGCGCCCTCGACCTCGACGCGCCCGCCGCGCGCTGGTTGCCGAGCTTCCGCGGCCAGAAGGAGGGCGTGACGGTGCGTCACCTCCTCGCGCACGCGAGCGGGATGGCGGCCTGGCGGCCGTGGCACGAGGAGGTCGCCCGCGACGCCGTGGGGAGGGCCGCCTTCCTGCCGCCGGGAGAGCGGCCGCGCGACGAGGCGCTCGCCGGCGCCTTTCGGCGCGGGCGAGAGCTCGTGG
>MEMX01000131.1:13593-19741 GCA_001768075.1 Anaeromyxobacter sp. RBG_16_69_14
GAGCTCGTGGAGGCCGCGTTGGCGGTCGAGCCGCTCGAGGTGCCGCCCGGCACCCGGGCAGTCTACAGCGACCTCGGCTTCATCGCGCTCGGGCTCCTGCTCGAGCGGCTCGCCGGCGTCCCGCTCGACCGCGCGGTGGAGGCGGAGGTGCTCGCGCCGCTCGGGCTCGCGCGAGCCTTCTTCCTGCCCGGGTTCGATCCTGCTCGCGCGCAGACACTGCGGGCGGGCCTGTCGTTCGTGGCCACCAGGCGCAGCCCGGTCCGCGGGGGCGAGGTGCTGTGTGGCGCCGTGGACGACGACAACGCCTGGGCGGTGGGCGGGGTCTCGGGGCACGCCGGGCTCTTCGCGGCACCGTCCGACGTGGCCGGTCTCGGGCGGGCCTGGCTCGAGGCGCTCGCTGGTCGCTCGCCGTGGCTCTCCGCCACCACCGCGGAGCTCTTCGTCGCGCGCGATGCGACGCCAGGCAGCGAGCGCGCGCTGGGATGGGACACGCCCTCCCGCGAGGGCTCGTCGCTCGGCGTGCGCCTCGGCCGAGGGTCGCGCGGAGCGGTCGGGCACCTCGGCTTCACCGGCACGTCCCTGTGGTTGGACCTGGATCGAGACGTGGTCTGCGTGCTCCTCACGAACCACGTCCACCCCGGCGGCTCCGACAAGGCGCGTATCAAGCCCTTCCGGGCGCGGTTTCACGATGCGGTGGCCGAGGGGCTGGGAATCTGAGGATCGGCGATGGACTACTCGGGCGTGAGGCGGATTCATCTCATCGGCGTCGCCGGCACCGGCATGGGCTCGTTCGCCGGCATGCTCAAGGCGGCGGGTTACCGGGTGTCGGGTTCGGACGAGAACGTCTACCCGCCGATGTCGACACAGCTCGAGCGATGGGGCATCGAGGTGATGACGCCCTACCGGCCGGAGAACCTCGAGCGCGCACAACCGGACCTGGTGGTGGTGGGGAACGTCGTGCGGATGGTCAACCCCGAGGCCACGGCGATGCGGGAGCGCGGCCTGCGCCACGTCTCGTTTCCGCAGGCGCTGGGCGACCTCTTCATCGCGCCGCGACACGGGGTGGTGGTGGTCGGCACGCACGGCAAGACCACCGCCACCGCCATGATGGGCGCGCTCCTCCACCACGCCGGCCGCGATCCCTCGTTCCTCGTCGGCGGCGTGACGCGCGACTTCGAGTCGAACTTCAGGCTCGGGAAGGGGACGCACTTCGTCGTCGAGGGGGACGAATACGACACGGCCTACTTCGACAAGGGGCCGAAGTTCCTCCACTACCACCCGCGCACCGCCGTCTTCACGAGCTGCGAGCTCGACCACATCGACATCTACCGGGACCAGGCGCACTACGAGAGCGCTTTCGAGCGCCTCGCGGAGATCCTGCCCGGCGACGGCTTCCTGGCCGCGTGCGCGAGCTACGAGAGCGTGCTACGCATCGCCCGCCGGGCGCGGTGCGAGGTGGAGACCTACGGCATCCAGCCGGGCGCCGACTGGGAGGCGCGCGGCCTCGATCTCCGATCCGACGGCGCCCACTTCGACCTCGTGAAGCGAGGCCGCACGCTCGCGCACGCGCACCTCACGGTGGGCGGGGCCCACAACGTCGAGAACGCGCTCGGGGTGGCAGCGGCGGCGTCTCGGCTCGGGCTCCAGCCGGAGGAGATCGCGGCTGGCTTCGCGGCCTTCAAGGGGGTGAAGCGCCGGCAGGAGGTGCGCGGCGTGGCGGGTGGGGTCACGGTGGTGGACGACTTCGCCCATCACCCGACCGCCGTCGCGAAGACCCTGGAGGCGATCCGCGGCACGTTCCCCGCCGGCCGCATCCTGGCTTGCTTCGAGCCGAGGTCGAACACCAGCCGGCGCAACCTCCACCAGCGCGAGTACGTGGCCGCCTGGCCCTGCGCGGCGGAGGTGTACATCCTGCGGCCTGCGCCCACCGACCGCGTCCCCGAGAGCGAGCGGCTCGACGTGGACCGTCTGGCGAGGGAGATCTCCGCTGCGGGACCAGCCGCGCACGCCTGCGGCACGGTCGAGGAGATGGTGCAGGCGGCGGCCACGAGCGCCAAGCCGGGAGATGTCGTGGTCGCCATGTCGAACGGCTCATTCGGAGGCATCTGGGACAAGCTGCTCGCCGCCCTGCAGCGGTGACCCAGCGGCCTCCGCCGGGCGGCTTTCGATCGCCATGCGGTGCCGGGCTCGTCAACGCTCTTCCCCGCCGGGCGGCGAGCGGTCTCACAGCGGCGACCAGTTGATGTGATTCTCCAGCGTCACCGCCGCCGCTGTGAGCTGATGTCCGGCGCCTTGCGGCGCCTCAAGCGGAGGGGAGAACTCTCCCCCCGCGCCCCCCATCTCGAGCGTCAGTTCATGTGGCATGCGCTATCAGGAAGAGGGACCACCACCTTTTTCGCGAGAGAAGACCTGCTAGCGCTTGCTTTGGCAGAGAGACAGCGTCCCGTCTCCCTCGCCCCGCAGGCGGCTCTCCTTCGCTCGCGCGTCATCCTGTCTGGGACGGTGCATCAACTGGTAGGCTGTCGAGGGGCAACTCGGTGCCGGACTCCCGGAATGGCGCCCCTGGAGACGATCGACATGAAGGCGACCCTCGTGATGCCTCGGGTGATCCAGGCGGCCGGGAACAAGCCGAAGAGCATCGAGGAGTACGTGGGGCGGCTCGCGACCGCCACTTCGGGCGTCAGCGTCGCACGAATGGTGAGCCCGGAGGGATGGCGCGAGCCCGCGCAGATACCCGAGTTCGACGAATATTCCGTCGTCCTGCGAGGTGAGTTGCACGCGCGATCCGGTACCGATACCGTCGTCGCCCGTGCCGGAGAGGCGGTTGTTGTTCCGCGCGGTGTTGGGGTCCAGTACAGCACTCCTCTCCCCGGTGGAGCCGAGTACGTCGCCGTCTGTCTGCCGGCTTTCAGCCCGGAGCTCGTTCACCGCGAACCGGCGACAGTGGCGACAGAGACGAGCTCTGCCCCTCGCGGCGCGGGGCATTCGCCCGTCTCACGACCTGGTCCGTTGGAGGATCCGGCTCGGCACCCACGCTTGGTCGAGGCGTACGACGAGCTGCCCCTCTGGTCGGCACCCTTCGGATTGACGCTGCTCGACCAGGTCCGGATGCGCCGGGGCATCAGGGCGCTCGACGTCGGTTGCGGGACGGGGTTCCCCATCGTGGAGCTCGCTCAAAGGCTCGGATCGGGCAGCGAGGTCGTCGGAATCGATCCCCGGGCCCCCGCCCTCGCGCGCACTCGGCTCAAGCTCGAGGTCTGGGGCGTGCGGAACGTCCGGCTCCTCGAGGGCCGGGCGGAGTCGATCCCCCTCGGCGACGGCAGCGTCGACCTCGTCGTCTCCAACAATGGCCTCAACAACGTGGACGACCTGGATCGCGCTCTCGCCGAGTGTGCCCGCGTCTGCAGGCGAGGGGCCCAGCTGGTCTTCACCTTCAACCTGCCGGGGAGCATGCTAGAGGTCTACGAGGTCCTCGAGCAGGTCTTGAAGGACAGCGGCCGTGGGGAGGCGCTCGCCGGCATGCACCAGCACATCCATACCCTGCGCAAGCCCGTCGACTGGATGCGCACCCGGGTCGAGCGGGCGGGATTCAGGGATTGCCAGGTCATCGAGCGGTCGTTCCGCTGGCGGTTCTCGAGCGCCGAGGCGCTGTTCGAGCACGGGTTCTTCCGCCTGGCCTTCATCCCCCCGTGGCATGCGCTCGTGTGCGAAGAGGAGCGGAAGGCGGTCTTCGACGAGCTCGAGGCCCGCCTCGAGGCCCGCGCTGCCGCGGAAGGCGAGCTCTCGCTGACCATCCCGTACGCCTGTTTCGACTGCGCTCGGTAGCCGGATCTGTACGTGGTGGCCTGGCTCATTGCACACGCCAGTCTCGCATCCGCGTCGAGGCGCACCGCTACTGGAGACGCTCGGCGAGCGGCCGTCGAGGTAGCGCACCGCCGGATCGAACCGCGATCGCACCGCGGCCCAGCGAAGAGTTACTCTACGGTTACGGCCACCCGGTTGGGCACCTGACTGCTTCAAGCGCGCCCCTCGCGAGGTGATCGCGGGCGGAAAGAGGATTCAGTAGAGACGGATGAGGCGGTTCTCGAAGCGCGCGTACACCTCGACATCGCCGCCGAGCGCCTTCACGTAGCGCTTCAGGAACGCGAGGTGGTTCTCCTCGCGGCCCTCCGCCCGTGAGATCTCGGCCTGGCTGACGTCAACCTCCTTCGCCACCTCCGTCTGCGTCTTCCCTGCCATCTCCCGAAGCGTCTTCAGGTCTGCGCGCAGCAGCTCCTCATCCGACTCACGCTCGATCTGTGCGATCCGCTCCGGCGAGAGCTTCGACCGCTTCTTGATTTCGCTCCACTTGTGAACGCGCATAGCGCCTACTCCTCGTCCTCGTGCTGGCCTGCAGCCTGTTCTGCCAGGTACTCGCGCCAGATGCGCTCCGCGACCGGCACCAGCCGGCGATAGAAGTGCGGGTTGCCAGCCTTGTTCCCGCCGATGATCAGCACCGCGTCCCGCCGCAGGTCGAAGGCATAGATCGGCCGCAGGGGACTGCGGCCCTGCCGCGGCCGCAGTTCGCGAAGGGGTTCGCTCGCGCCCTGGACCGCCGAGCAGTGCGGGAACCCGAGCGCCACGCCCTTGGCTTCGAGCTTCCTCACCACGTCGAAGATGTCGCCCTGCTCGTCCTCGGAAAGGGAATCGAACCAATCGCCGAATTCGTCGCCTGGTTGATCGTTTACGGCCAGTTACTACCGCAACCTCTTCGCTGGGCGAGGAAAGAGAGCGAGCTGGGTCGGGGGCAGGGCCGCTCGCCCTCGCGTCGCCTGCGGCGTCGCCACGCGCTGGCCGAGCTGAGAATGGGCCGAAGCCATGATGGCAGGCCCGCGCACGCTCCGGCCACCGTACTTCCAGCTCTCCTTCCGCTCGCGCGCCATGAACGCGTCGAGGGTCGGTCCGGAGGCCGCCGCCTCGAGCCGTCGCTGCTCCGCGTCGAGCCTGCGCACCGCGGTCAGACGGTCGTCGTTCCCGAGCTTCGCCCGATCCACGGCTTGTCGCAGCACTCCGAGCGTGTGGTCGTAGACGTCCAGCGGGACGGGGAACGGGTGCCCATCCTTCCCGCCCAGAGCGAGCGAGAAGCGCGCCGGATCGGAGAAGCGGCAAGGTGCGCCGTGGATGACCTCGGCGGCGAGCGCCAGGGCCAGCACCGTGCGAGCACCGACTCCCGGCACGAGCAGCAGGTCCTTGAAATCCACCGGCCCGCGGGCTTGCGCGGCCGCGATGGCTGCGTGCAGCCGCCTCGGCAGCACATCGCTCGGCTGCACCTCGTGGCGACCGGGCAGGTGCAGCTGCGGCAACGCGCCCGCGTCCCGGAGCCGGGTCACCTCCGCCACCACGCGATCCGGTCCAAGCCGGGCGAGCGCGACCTGGGCGCGGCGCGCCGCTCCAGCGCGGCGATCGGTGAGGTTCACGACCTCGCCCCCCGAATGGCCCTCGATCGCGGCGTGTGGCTCATCGACGAAGCTCCTCACACTCTCGGACAGCCAGTGATACCGGCGCGCGCGGCGGAGGTCGCCGTTCATGCCTTGCTGCACCACCGCCCAGGCCCCGTCATCGGTCACGACGAACGCGTGCAGGTACAGGTCGAAGCCGTCCTGCACCGCGGCCGTGTCCACCTTCGCCACCAGCCGGCTGGTCCTTGCGAGCGCAGCGCCGTCCACGCCGGTGCGCTCGCCGACGGCCGTGAGCTCGCCGGGCGTGCGCCGCGAGTGGCGCCCCCGGCCGCCGCACACGTGGATCCCGAGCTCCCACTCGATAGGGGCGAGGCCGCGCTTCAGCGCGCCCAGGACGCTCGTGGTGATCCCGGACGAGTGCCAGTCCATGCCCATCAAGCACCCGAGCGACTGGAACCAGAACGGATGCGCGAGGCGCCGCAGGACCTCGGCGCGCCCGTACTCGAGGACGATCGCTTCCACCATCACGCGGCCGAGCCTCGCCATGCGCCCCCGCAACCAGGCTGGCACCGTCCCGCCGTGGAGTGGCAGGTCTGCGTGGCCGGCGCGCGCCCCGGGGATCGCCGTGCGCCCGGGGATCGCCACAAGGCGGGCGCTCATGATGGCCTCCAGTCGGATATCCGTCGCCTCGCCCGCACCATTCGATGATA
>MEMX01000131.1:19758-29458 GCA_001768075.1 Anaeromyxobacter sp. RBG_16_69_14
ACCCGCGAGCAGGCAGAGGGTCGAGGAGATGGTGCAGGCGGCGGCCACGAGCGCCAAGCCGGGAGATGTCGTGGTCACCATGTCGAACGGCTCATTCGGAGGCATCTGGGACAAGCTGCTCGCTGCGCTGCGACGCTGACCATCGGTCTCCGCGTGCGGCCTCCGATCGCCGTGCGGTGCCGGGCTCGTCAACGCTCTTCCCCGACGGGCGGCGAGCGGTCCCAGGAAGAGGGACCACCACCCTCACAGCGGCGACCAGTTGATGTGATTCTCCAGCGGCACCGCCGCCGCTGTGAGCTGATGTCCGGCGCCTTGCGGCGCCTCAAGCGGAGGGGAGAACTCTCCCCCCGCGCCCCCCATCTCGAGCGTCAGTTCATGTGGCATGCGCTATCAGTCCACGACGAAGAGCTTCGCGCCGGTGGCGGTGAAGGACCGGTGGGATTCGGCGTTGTCGGCCACCTGGTAGCTGGTGCCCGCGGTCAGGACGAAGGTCCGCCCGTCCTGCAAGTCGGTGTGCAGTTCGCCCTCGAGGCAGAGCAGGATATGGCCCTTGGGACACCAGTGGTCGGCCCGGTAGCCCGGCGAGTAGTTCACCATGCGGACGCGGATGCCGCCGAACTGGCAGGTGCGCCAGATGGCCATTCCCGTTTCGCCCTTGTGCTCGGTGGGTGCGATCTTCGACCAGTCGGTGGTTCCGAAGGGGATGTCGTTCATCTGCATGGGAACCTCCTGTGTGTGCTGGTGGGCCAAGGTTGCAGCGCGCGATGGGGGGCCTGGAATAGATCCCACCGCCTGCTCGCGCGTTCAACCTGGAAACCGGGAGGTCTCCATGAAGAACGCGCCGCTCCTCGCCCTCGTCGCAGCGCTCATACCCTCGCTGGCCCAGCCGAGGCCGCCGCCAGCGTATGGCGCGGTGGTCGATCGGGTCGCATCGATGGTCTCCGACCCGGAGGCGCGCCGCCTCGCAGCGGCACATGGCCTCGAGCTCCTCAACATCAGCTGGGAGGACACCGGCAGGTGGCAGGGCTCCTCGGTCGGGCCGAACATCAGCGACGTCACCATCGAGGTGGTCGAGCAGGACGGTGGCCGCCGCAAGCTCGCGCTCATGCCCGTCCTGCGCTTCCCCAACTTTGCCGACCGCACCGCCGACGTGCGGCTCGACCGGATCTTCCTGCGTGTCGGTAACGAGCGGAAGAACGGCGGGCCGGGCGTGGTCAGTCTCCGCGAGGTCCTGGCCGAGCCGGCGCGGTTCCTGAGCTTCCCCAGGAGCGGCCGGATCGCCGGCGGGTCCCTGCTCGCGCCGCGCGACACGCACGCACTCGTCTCGGCGCAGGCTGCCTTCCTGCCCGTCCCCGGGCACGGAAAGGCGACCTTCCACCCCGTCATCTTCAACTACCAGTCGACGGCCCGGAACCCGGCCGTGCTGACCC
Source organism: Anaeromyxobacter sp. RBG_16_69_14 (assembly GCA_001768075.1). GTDB lineage: Bacteria > Myxococcota > Myxococcia > Myxococcales > Anaeromyxobacteraceae > Anaeromyxobacter_A. The sequence goes on from MEMX01000131.1 coordinate 21,189, forward strand.
TGCTCGTGACCCGCCAGGGGACCTCGCTCACCGTGATCGACAACGCGCGAGATACCGTGGGCGGCGGAGCGAGCTGGGGGCAGCGCCTCTTCTTCAACGAGGGCGGCGAGCGGGCGGCCCTCACCGCCGAGCGCCTCTCCGACGTGGAAGCGAAGGGCAGCACGTCGAACAGCGAGGCGGCCTCGAGCCTGGGCGCCGACGCGAACCTCCTCATGATGGTCCAGGTGCCGCTGCGCTATCGGGAGCGGCCGCGCCGGGCCGCTGCGCTGTACCCGATGTCGGCCCCCGCGCCGTCAGCGGGGCAGGCGATGGCCGCGCGCGAGTCGGTCTCCGACATGGAGGTGGCGGTGCTCGGCCACGGGGAGCTGGAGGGCCCGTTCACCGAGCTCGACGGGCTCACGGTGGAGCGCGATCCCCGGTTTCCGGTGCGCGTCACGGTTCAGTTCTACCAGGCGGTCTCCGGCCCGGAGCGGACCGCGGTGGAGATGACGCACCTCGCTGGCCTCATCGACGGGGTGTACGGCCACGCGGACGCGGTGGGGTCCCTGGTGGTGCCGGCTCCGGGCGATGTCCAGCGCCCCACCAGCTGGGATGGCGCCTCGCCGCCGCCGGACCCGGTCGCGTGGTGGGACTTCCCCGGGCTCGTCGAGCGGTGGCGCAAGCAAGGCCGCGCGATGCCAGAGGGGATCGGTGTGAGATGAGCGCGTCCTCGCCTCTTGGGACCTGGCCGTGGGCCGCGGGCGCTCCCGAGCAGGCATTCAGCCCGGCCGGGGTGGAAAGTCCCGCGAGGTGGCGTCGGGCGCTGCTGCACCCTCGCGCAGGAGCGCCGCTATCTCGCGCCACGACGCCCAGAGCGACAGGCCGACCAGGGCCGCGCCCGCCACGACCACCCACCCTGGTAGTGGCGGAGGACCGGAAGCGGCCGAGCGCCCGGCCGCGGCGAGCCTCGCGCCGAGTGAGTTCCAGAGGAGCGACATCGGCGCGATTCCAATGCACGTGCCTATGGCGAAGTCGCGCGCCCGCATGGGTGTCGCGCCGAACGTGAAGTTGAGGATAGGGAACGGTGCAAAGGGCAGGAGGCGCAGATACAGGGCGACGCGCAGCCCGCGCCGATGGGCCGCGACCGCGAGCGCACGGAGGGAGGGATCGCGCTCCCAGCGAGCGCGCGCCCATCCATGCAACAGCGTCCGCCCGAGCACGAACGGTACGAGCGCAGCGATCGTCGCCGCGGGACACGCCAGCAACGTTCCGAGGATCGGACCGTACAGCCAGCCCGCTGCGATCGAGAGCGGAGAGATGGGCAGGGCGACGAGGGTGAGCGGTATCCAGGCGAGCGACAAGAGCAGCGCGCCAGGGAACCCCATCGCCCGCACCACTTGGAGCGCCTCGGCAACGTCCACCGCGCCGAGTCGCCCCCGCACGGCCAGGGCCGCGACGGTCAGTACGGCGAGCGCGCCGAGCGCTCGAACCACAACACGCCAGCATGAGGGGATCGAGGTCATGCTCCGAGCATGGGGCCTGGTCCGGGGCGATCACGTTTCGCGTCCGAAACGACGGCGTGAAGGGTTCTTCGGATGGGTTCCAAGCCCGCATCCGGGGTCCCCCGCGCTCTCACAGCGGCGACCAGTTGATGTGATTCTCCAGCGTCACCGCCGCCGCTGTGAGCTGATGTCCGGCGCCTTGCGGCGCCTCAAGCGGAGGGGAGAACTCTCCCCCCGCGCCCCCCATCTCGAGCGTCAGTTCATGTGGTATGCGCTCTCAATGTTCCCATTCGTCTCCGCGCTCCCCTTCGAATACATTTGCTCTCTTCACGAGCGAGCGCAGCGAATGGGGGAGCTTCTTGTAGTCACGATTGCTTACGATGGCTGGGCTGATGGGCGCGGGTCCAGTTGCATTCACCGTGCGTGGAGCCGCTCGATGACGTGCGCTCTTCGAGTGGCCCTGAGTGACGGTCGCGCGTATCCCTGAGCCATGAGTTCGGGTGGGTCGATCATGAGACCACGTCTCGCCGTCCTGGCCGTCCTGGCATCCGGGTGCGTGGTGGCAGCCCGTCCTTACCCGCCGCCGCCACCACCACCTCCTCCTCCGCGAATACTGCCCGCCCAGGCGGCGGTCGACATCGCGACCCGGTTCGCACGATCGCGGGGGCTCGTCGTCGATCACACCGCGTCCGCTCATCTCGACCGGCGCGTGCGCTGGCACGTCGACCTCGTCGGTGCCGGCGGCCGCGACCGCGCGCGCGTGCTACTGGACGGCTACTCGGGGCGCGTGCTGCGGGCGAGGCTGCGCGACGCGCGGGGCGAGCTCGCCCCCGAGCCGCCCGGGCCCGGTGCCTCGCCAGCGCCTCCACCGACCGGCGCCCCACCCGAGTCGGACGCACCGCCTCCCCCACCCCCGGAAGGTGCTCCGCCCATGCCCAGCGTCCCGCCTCCGCCTCCACCGGGCGACTGACCAGGCTGGGCGGCAGGCCCCGCTCTCGAGGGCGAGAAGGATAGCGCCCGGCTCGTCTGCTGTCCCTGTTACCCGTTCGTGTGGCACGCGACGCACATGCCGTTCTTCCTGATCTCGTCCCTGCCGTGCTTGCTGGCGTACCCCGGCGGGTGTGGGCTCTTGCCGGCGACACCGGGGACGCCGGGGCCGAACGAGCGGTGGCAGGTCACGCACAGGTTCGCCGGGCCCTGCTGGTCGTGGCAACCGGCACACGTGATGATGTTCTGCCGGGCCGCCGTACCGTGGAAGTCGCCCGAGCCGGGCGTCGCCCAACCCCGCGGATGCGGGTCGCGCGGCGCTCCGCCGGCCGTGGTGTTGCGGTGCGAGATGTTCTGCTGCGTGTGACAGCTGTCGCAGAAGAAGCTGCCGTGGCACTTGCGGCAGCTGGCCGGGTCGGCGGAGGCCTCGACCTGATGGCGCGAGACGTAGTCGCCGCGGTGAATGAAGTCGGCCTGCACCGCCTCGGGGAACTGGATCTCCCTCCGGAAGGGCACGGTCGCCGTCGAATGGCAGGTCGCGCAGTAGGTCTGGTCGTGGCACTGCGCGCAGGTCGCGGCGGAGCTCCCGGTGATCTTGCCGTGCTCGCGGATGAAGTTGCCCTGGTGCGAGAGGCCTACCAGCGCCTCGATCGGCTTCAGCGGGTAGCGCCGAAGGCTCACGTGGCAGGGCGTGCACCTCGCCTCCGCCACCTCCTTCTTGTGGATGTGGCAGGCCGTGCACGCCTGCATCGTCGGCGTCGTCTTTCGCGGCGCGCCCACCTCCGGCAGTTGGTCGTCCCTGTGGCAGGTTTTGCAGGCGTCGTTGACCTCCTTGGTCTTGATCCCGCGGAGGTGATCGGCGTGGCTGAAGGACAGCTGGTACTCGTGCGGCTCGCGCGAACCGAGCGAGGCCGCGGCCGTGGCGGCCTGGCGCGTCTGTTCGTCGGTCGGCTTCTGGAGGTCGGTGTGGCACTCCGCGCACTTGACGACCCCCGGCAGCGCTGCCTCGCCGAGCCTGGTCGCCTTGGGGATGCTGGTATGGCAGTCCACGCAGTCGAAGCCGCCGTGCTTCTCGTGCGGGAAGAGGCTGCTCCGAGGTTCCTCGTGCGTCTTTGGCGATACGGGTCGGGCGAACTTGCACGCGGTGAGGAGACCGCCGGCGAATGCGGCGACCAGGATCAAGCGGGAGGTCTTCATCACTTCACCCTCCGCACCGCGTAGGTCTGCTGGTAGGCGAGCTTGGCCATGATCTCGAACTGGGTCTCCAGATAGGGGGTGGAGCCCGCCGTCCCGGCGAGCGCCGCGCGCCAGCCGCGCGGGAGCTCGTAGGCAAGGGTCGCGGTGGCCGCCAGCGAGCGCGACTGTCCGTTCACGTCCTTGTCGAAGAAGTAGGCCATGAGATCGAGCGTGCCGGTCACCGCGCGGGCGAGCTGCCGCGCGCCGAAGAGCCGCACCTCCTGGTAGCCGTTGTCGTTGATCTCCGAGGTCCCGCCGGCGTTTTTCAGGAGCGAGAGCTCCGCGCCCACGGTCGTCGCCGGCCCGGTCGGATGGAGGGTCGCCTTGCCGCGCGCCCAGTGCCCCTGGCCCGAGTCCTGGAGGAGGAGGTGGTAGTCGGCGTCGAGCACGAGGTTCTTCACCCCGCCAAAGCGCACGGCGCCCCCCAGGTCGTTGCGCTTCTCGGAGACGAAGACGGAGAGGATCGAGTTCCGGGGCAGGAACAGGTCCGGGAGGATGTGCCTGTAGTCAACCGTCACGTCGAGGTGGCGGACCGGGAAGAGCAGGGCCGCGAAGGACGCCTCGCCGAGGCGGCCCTCGTAGAGGCTCCACCAGGTGGAGCCGGTCAGCTGCACGAGGCGATGAGGCGTGAGGCGGACGTCCGCTCCCATGTCCTGGCGGATGGGGTCCCCGTGATCCGTCGCCATCGCCAGCGACGCTCCCACGTCGAGGAGCCCCGGGTATTGCCAGGAGACGCGACCGCCAGTGGCGAAGGTGGCGTGGATGTTCCCGACGGCCAGATTGCCGCCGCGAGTCGCGAAGCGCGGCGCGACCGGCGAGCCGGCATAGCCCGACAGGCCGAAGCCGGCGGGCAGGAGGAGGCGCGCCTCCCCTCCATCTAGTTGCACCATGCGCGCGTTGCCGTCGGCCACCATCTGGCGGCCGAGCTTCAGGGAAAGGCGCTGGCCAAGGAAGCTAGCGCGGATGAAGCCCACGTTGACGTCGCCCGTAAATCTGCTGCCGGTGAGCGCTCCGTTCTGCCAGAAGCGGACGTCGGCCATGTCCAGGGCGCCCCAGGTCGAGAGCGCGATCTCGAAGTTGGCGTACGGCGTCCTCACGTCGCTCGCGTCCAGGTTGACGAGCTCGTAGAGCGGAACGGCGGTCTGCAGGCTGCCGTCGCGCCAGTCCTGCCGGCCGAGGAGCAGCGTGGTCGAGCTCGCCTGGACCGTGTCGGCTCGCGGTGCGCTCGCGGCAACGAGGGCCGCGCCGAGGAGGAGGAGTCGGAGCCTGGTCATGGGTGGACCTCGCCTCACTGGCGATCGATGCTGCCGTTGACGTGGAGGGTCGCGTTGGTGGTGCCTTCCCTGCTGCCCGGCGTGGCGTTGTACCCAGGGTGACACTCCCCGCAGTTCTGCGCGGTCAGGATGGGGTGCGCGGGCGCCGGAGGTGGGATGTTGTGGCAGGTCCCGCAGCTCGTGTCGGCCTTCCCGGTCCAGGGGAGGGGAGGCACGAAATTGCCGCCCCGGAAGGCGCCGTGGCAGTAGACATTCGAGCAGGTGCGGGCCGCGCCGTCGTACGCAGCCGCGGTCGCCAGGGTGGCCGGATCGTCGAACCGGACCTCGGCCGGGGGAGGCAGCGGCGTGCCGTCGGCGCGGAGGATGTGGTCTGGCTGGTTCACGGCCTGCACGTCCGCGTGGCACTGCTCGCAACCGAAGTGCTTGCCGAGCACCCCTCCCTCGACGTGCACCAGGTGCGCGCCCGTCGTTGGCGGCTGGCCGTGGCAGGTCTCGCAGACCGGCACATCGCCGCTCGCAGCCGACCTCGCCTGGCCGCAGGCGCCAAGCGCCGCAAGGAGAGGAACCAGGCAGAGCGTCTCGAGGGCGCGCCGTGTCACCATGTTCATCCTCCAGATCCCGCCCGCGAATTCCACCTGCCGTGAGGCTCGCGGTGGCCGTCCATGGGCATGCCGTGGGGGCATGGTGCTCCCAAGTGCACTGTCCGACGATGGCACAAATGAGGCCAATGGTCCTTTGATCTTCGTCATCAGGATCGTTCAACTGGCGTGATTTGTGGGGCATCTGTGGCGAAAGGCGTTACCTTCCCGTCATGCTCCGCCTCTCTCCTCACACGTCGGGAACCCTGCTGGCGCTTCTGGCAGTGGGTTGTGCGGCAGCCGAACTCCCGGAACGTCGATCGAGCGAAACGGACCGCCCGTCGAGGAACGCCGGCAAGCCGCTCGTCCTCTCCGCGCCGGATCTGAACGGCCGCGAGGTGGATGTCGGTGCGGAAATGGGGAAAGTCCGGGTGGTGGACTTCTGGGCCACGTGGTGCGAGCCCTGCAAGGAGGCGATGCCGGAGCTCGACGCCATGGCGCGGGAGCTAGGCCCGCGTGGACTCAACGTCTATGGCGTCTCCATCGACGAGGATCGCGCCCAGATCCTCCAGTATCTGAAGAAGGCGCCGGTGAGCTTTCCAGTGCTGTGGGACAAGGGTGCCGTGCAGGTGTCGCGCTTCGACGTGGTCTACATGCCGGTGACGCTCCTCGTCGACCGTCGCGGCATCGTCCGGTACGTTCACCAGGGCTGGGATGCAGGGCGATCGCAGCGGCAGCGCGCGGAGGTCGAGGCGCTCCTGGCCGAGGCTCGATGAATCCGCGCCTGTCCCGTCTCCGCACCCGGCGTCGTAGGGCGGGGCTTGTCCCCCGCCGGTGCCCCCAGGTTCGGCTGGTCACGCCGCTCCCCCAGAAGCCGTGCAAGGAGGCGAAGGACTGGTCACAGCGGCGACCAGTTGATGTGATTCTCCAGCGTCGCCGCCGCCGCTGTGAGCTGATGTCCGGCGCCTTGCGGCGCCTCAAGCGGAGGGGAGAACTCTCCCCCCGCGCCCCCCATCTCGAGCGTCAGTTCATGTGGCATGCGCTATCAGAGGGTACCACCGTGAACCTGCACGCCTCGCGCTCGCGGGCCACCTCGGCCCGGTCCGGCGCCGTCCCGGGCTTGAGCCAGAGCGCCATCTCGTCCGCCTCCCAGACATAGGGCGCGCCGCCGAGGAGCACGCGCCCGTTGGAGACCGCCGCGGTCGCGTCGCGCAGGGCCAGCGGCGCGAGGTCCCGCACCAGGGCCTCGAAGCGTCCTTGGCGGGCGGGATCCACGAAGAAGAAGTTGTGCCGCGCCGTGTAGGCGGTGTGGTAGTGCGCCGGTCGGAAGACCACGCCGGCGAGCCCCAGCCTCCGCGCCACGAGCGCCAAGAGCTCGCCGACCTCTCGCGCCAGCCCCAGCCCCGGCACCTCCTGTCCCGGGAGCTGCGGGCGGAGGGCGCTGAACTGCGCGCGCGGGTGGCGGAGGGACAGCCAGTGGACGTACAGGACGTCCGCGCCCTGCACGCACCGGCGCTCCAGCACGAGCTCGATGAGGAGGTGCTCGGCGCTATCCTGTGTTCCACCGTCGGCTGCAGCCGCCTGGCCGAAGAGCCGTAGCCGGTCGCCGAGCCCATTCCTGTCGAGCACGACGCGGCAACCGACGTATCCGACGCGTCGCAGCTGATCGATGACGCCGTACCGGTAGAGCGCGTGCTCGAGCCCCACCGCCGTGTAGAACCCGAGCAGCAGTCGCCGCCCACGCGGCGCAAGCCCCAGCGACTCCTCCAGGTCCGCGGAGGTGAACTCGGTGTCGCCGAGGTCGCTCGCCAGCAGCTCGGCCGAGATGAGAGCGAAGCGCGCGCCGAGCGGATCATAGCGCGCTGGGACGGAGGCGTCCTGGCGCAGCGTGAGGATCATGCCGGTGCCGGCCAGCACGCGCCAGGCATCGCGGTGGTAGCCGCCGGCGGGGAGCCAGACGCTCGGTACGCCTCGCAGCGCGCGCGCCACCTCGCGGTCGCGGTGCCGCGCGCCTGCGAGCGTGAGCCCCAGCCGCCCGAACCGATCGCCGGCGAGCACGTCACCTCCCGCGAGGACGAAGGCGAGCGCCGATCGCGGCATGCGCCCGAGCAGTCCCGACAGCGCTCGCAGATAAGCGTCGTCGCCCGCGCCATCGCGCAGCACGGTCTCGTCCACGCCCGGGAGCGGCCCCCAGTCAGAGCCCGACAGCGAACCGACCCACGCGGATCGATCCCGCTCGAGGCACGCCGCGATCCCGTCGGGCGGGTGGGCATCGAGATCGAGCACGGCGACGCGGCCTCCGAACCCCTCCGCCCGGAGCGCTGCCAGCGCGACCGCGACGTCGTTCACGGGGCAGAAGCCGCCGGCGGAGTCCGGGCCCGCGTGGTGGAACCCACCCTGGAGGTTGAGCGCCGGGCCGCGCCGCGCGAGCGCCTCCCGCGCCGCCTCCAGCGTCCCACCGCAGGCGAGCAGGACCGTGGTCATGAGTTCGTCCACCGCCACGTCGCTCGGGTCCACCGCGAAGATGCGGCCCAGCGTCTCCGGGCGCCCCAGCGACTCGAGGAGCTCGAGGGTGTGGACGCGGTCGAGCTCCTCGTAGGTCGCGCGGTGCGGCACGCGAAGGTTGGCGGCGCAGAGCGCGCGGCTGTCGAGCAGCCACCAGGCGACGTAGTCGGCGCGGCGCGGCTCGATCCCCACCGAGGCTGAGATCCCGG
>MEMX01000131.1:29499-32730 GCA_001768075.1 Anaeromyxobacter sp. RBG_16_69_14
GGCGAGCCGATTGCGCAGCCGGGCGATGGGGCGGCCGAGCATGAGCCCGGCTCAGGGGCGAGGAGGCGCGGGCGGCTCCTGGCGGTCGGTCGGGATCCGGGCGGTGCCGGGGCGCCGCGTGCGGGAGGCCAGTATCCAGCCCACCACCGTCTCGAAGGTGATCCAGGCGATGGCGAACCAGGCAGCGCGCATCGCCAGGTTCAGGCTCGTCGAGCAGCGCGCGTACTGCTCGTCGAACGTGTTCGACACACTCGAGAAGATCGGCATGGCCCGAACCGTGTAGCCGACGATGAAGAGGAGGTAGACGGTCCGGAGCACCGCGAGGGCTTTGTACATGGGATGAGTCTAAACGCAATGCGGTCCGGTGAGCGCTCGACTTGGAGCAACGCCACCCGCTTCCGACTCGCCTTCGCCGTCGTCAACGGGGGGAGCGACCGCCGCTCCCCCCACCGGGAACCCGACGTGAAAGGGCCGAACCCTGGAAGAAGCGTCCGCGATCGTGGCGCCTTCGCGGAGCCTGGACCCTAGCGTCCCGGCGGGAAACGATGCGACGAGGACAGGCCGAGCCTATCATGCGCGGGGAGGTCTCGTGTCCGAGGTGAGCGAGCTCATGGAGGTCTGCGCCGAGGCGGTTCGCCGCGGCGGCGAGGTCCTGCTCGACGCCTTCGGGCGGCGGCGGACGATCGAGTACAAGAGCGGGATCGACCTCGTCACCGACGCAGACCGGGCGAGCGAGGCGGTGCTGCTCGAGTTCCTGCTGGAGCGCCACCCGGGTGCGGCGGTGCTGGCCGAGGAGTCGGGCGCCTCCGGCGCCCCAGGTGGTCGGCTCCGCTTCATCGTGGACCCACTCGACGGCACGACCAACTACGCGCACGGCCTGCCGCACTTCGCGGTCAACGTGGGAGTCGAGGACGAGGTGGGGCTCGTCGCGGGAGCGACCTACGACCCCGTGCGCGACGAGCTCTTCCTCGGCGCCCGTGGCCAGGGTGCCACGCTCAACGGGGAGCCCGTCGCGGCGTCGAGCCGCGGGGAGCTCGGTCGATCCCTGCTCTGCACTGGCTTTCCCTACGACATTCACGAGAACCCCGAGCTGCCGCTGCGCCTGTTCTCTGCATACATGACGCGCGCGCGGGCCATCCGGCGCATGGGCAGCGCGGCGCTGGACCTCGCCTACGTCGCGTGCGGCCGCTTCGACGGCTTCTGGGAGATGAAGCTCAAGCCCTGGGACCTCGCTCCGGGCATCCTCCTCGTGCGCGAGGCGGGAGGGGTGGTGGCCGACTTCCTGGGCGGCCAGCGTATGCTCGAGGTGGGCGAGATCTGCGCCGCCAACTCCCACTTGCACCCCCAGCTGATGGCGGTGCTCGCCGAGGTGCGCGCGGGGCGCGCGTCCTGACTTCCGCCCCACTCTCCGCTCCGTGGCCCGAACGCGAGATCGCGACGCTCTCGGCTCATGGCGAAGCCCGTAGCCCGTAGCCCGTGGTCTGTAGCCCCACCTGGCCCAGGGGGAGGCGCAGCACCGACTCAGGGTCGACGTACAGGTCGCCCACCTTCGTCCCCCAGTGAAGGTGCGGGCCGCTCGCGCGCCCGCTCTTGCCGACGAGGCCTATGAGTTGGCCGCGGGCGACGTGCGCGCCCTCACTCACGAACACGCGAGAGAGGTGGAGGTAGGTGGTGTAGAGGCTCGCGCCGTGCCCGAGGACGACGGTATTGCCCGAGGCCCAGCAGTCGCGCACCAGGACCACCTCGCCGGCGTTGGCGGCCGCGACGGGCGCGCCCATCTTCCCGGCGAGATCGAGTCCGTAGTGCTGCGAGGGCTTCGTGCCGTTGAGGGTGCGCTGCTCGCCGAAGCCGGCGGCGATGCGGTCGCGGCGGGGCCACGAGAACGGGGCGGAGAAGAGCGGCAGGGTGGGGGCCCTGGCGAAGGCGCTCGCCAGGGCGGCCCGGTCCTCCGCGATCCGCATCCGGACGGCGGTGGGCGGCGGCGCGACGAACCGGCTCTCGACCTCGAGCTGACGGTGAGGGAACTCGGGAGCGGTCACGTCGAGCGTGCCCTGGCACTCGCTCGCCCCTGCGTCCGCGCCGGCCGTGGGAGGCAGCGCGACGCCGAACGTGAGCCGGCCAGCGGGCGTCTCCACCGGCAGCCCACCCACGGCGGAGAAGCCATCGGGCGTCTGGAAGAAGGAGAGCGCGCGGCCGGCCACGATCGCGGTGGGTGGCGCCGACGCCCCACGAACGAGGACGAGGAACGCGTCGCCCGGCCGGACGCGGTCGGGGACGATGCTCACCGAAGCCGAGGACCCCGGATCGGGTGCGCCGGAGAGCGCCACGTGGACGAGGGCGAGGGCAGCGAGCTTCATCGACACATCATACGACGCCCCCGGAGATTCCGGCTCCCCCCTCACCCCCCCAGACGACATCGCCGCGCGGTTCGACGATTCTCGCAGGTAGCAGATCAGCGCGGAGATCGCGTCGCGCGGACGAACTGCGCGAACCTCCGATCCTGGCGCAGCACGTGTCCCGCGACCCACCTCTCGACCGCGCTGACGAGGGCACCGACGTTCTCCGGCGTGGCTCCGTCCTGTTCTATCCGCGCTTTCAGCAGCACGAACTGATCGAAGAAGACGAGATGTTCCTCCCGGTGCGCTTCGCGCCCCGGGTAGGCCATCTCCTTCATGTGCCGCTCTTCGCAGGCGAAGTGCTGAGCCGTGTGCTGTCTGAGAAAGTCGATCGACGACCGGATCTCCTCGGGGCCGATGCTGCGCATGCGCTTCAGCTCGGCGAGGAGGTTGGCATGTGCGAAATCGACCTCTTGGTACTCGGTGACGAGCTCAGGGGGGATCCTCATGGGCGGTACATCAACTGTAAAGTCTGGCGAGCTGCGCGTCAGCAGTCGGACGGACGAGCTCTCTCACGTCTCGAACGACGATCAGTGGCTGTGGCCGCACGCTCGTCCTCACTGGGAAGAACTGGTCGAGCGGCCCACGGGCCGCGGGGGGATCGTCCGTCGGCCTGGAGCACCTCGCAAGCTCCTTACAGGGGTGATGGGCGGCCCAGACTGGGTCGAGAGGCAGAAAGTCAAGCCTTGCGCCGGCCCGAGGCCCGTGCAAGAAGGCGCGCCCGTGATCGACCTCTCGACGCTCAACCCGCCCCAGCGCGAGGCCGTGACGACGACGGAGGGGCCGCTCCTCGTCCTCGCCGGCGCTGGCTCCGGCAAGACGCGCGTCATCGCGC
>MEMX01000131.1:32752-35683 GCA_001768075.1 Anaeromyxobacter sp. RBG_16_69_14
CCAGGGCGTCGCGCCCGAGGCCATCCTCGCCGTCACGTTCACCAACAAGGCCGCCGAGGAGATGGGCGAGCGCGTGCTGGCGCTGGCCGGCCCACCCGGTGCCGACGTCCTCGTCTCCACCTTTCACAGCTTCGGCCGCTGGCTCGTCCAGGAGGAGCACGCCGCGGCCGGCCTGCCGCGCCGCTTCGGTATCTGCGACGCCGCCGACCAGCTCGCCCTCGTGAAGCGCTGCATGCGCGAGGTGAAGGTCGACGACCGCGCCTTCGACGCCCGGCGGGTGCTCTCCCTCATCTCGGGCGCGAAGAACGCGCTCCAGAAGGAGATCAAGGTCCGCGGCGCGGGCATGGGCGACGATTACCATCTCATCGCCTCCGAGACGTTTCCACGCTACCAGGCCGCGCTCCGGGCGCAGCGCTCGGTGGACTTCGACGACCTCATCGCGCTGCCGGTGGAGCTCTTGCGGGACCACGGCGCGCTCCGTCGGAAGTACCAGGACCGGTTCCGCTACCTCCTCGTGGACGAGTACCAGGACACGAACCGCTGCCAGCTCGAGCTGCTGAGGCTGCTCGCCGGAGACCGACAGAACGTCTGCGCGGTGGGCGACGACGACCAGGCCATCTACGGCTGGCGGGGCGCCGAGGTGAAGAACATCCTCCGCTTCGATCGCCACTTCCGGGACACGAAGGAGGTGCGGCTGGAGCAGAACTACCGTTCGACCGGCCGGATCCTCGCCTGCGCGAACGGCGTCATCGCCAAGAACCCGCACCGCAAGGCAAAGCGGCTCTGGACCGCCGCCGGCGAGGGCGATCCGGTGCAGGTGGCGGCGCTCGCGGGCGAGGATGAAGAGGCGCGCCACGTCGCGGACCTCATCGTGCGCGGTAGGATGGAGGGGAGGCCCTGGTCGCACTTCGCCGTGCTCTACCGCCTCAACGCCCAGTCGCGGCCCATCGAGGAGTCGCTCCGCGAGGCGTCCGTCCCCTACCACGTGCACGGAGGGCCCGCCTTCTTCGACCGCGCCGAGGTGCGCGATCTCCTCGCCTACCTCAAGGTCTGCACAAGGCCCGAGGACGAGGTCTCGCTCGCGCGCATCTTGAACGTTCCGGCGCGCGGGATCGGCGACGCCTCGGCGGAGCGGCTACACGCGTGGGCCACGGAGCGGGGCACGACTCTGTTCGAAGCGCTGAGGCGGGCGCCCGGGATCGAGGGCCTGGCTCGCGGCCCCGCCGAAGGGATGCGCGGGTTCGCCGATCTCCTGGAACGCTATGGGGCGGCCTTCCGTACCGAACCCCGCACCGAGTCCATGGCCGAGGTGGCGCGGCGGCTCGTGGCGGAGGTGGACCTGTACGCTCACGCGCGCGCCGGGGTGAAGTCGGCCGAGGCCGCGCACCGCAAGGTGGACGCCATCGACGGCGTGCTCCGCTCCATCGAGGGGTGGTCGCAGCGCACCAGCAAGAAGCCGACGCTCTCGAACTACCTGGCCAAGCTCGCCCTCGACTCGCGAGAGAGCGAGCGGGCGGACGGCGATGGCGTGGCGCTCATGACCCTCCACGCGGCGAAGGGGCTCGAGTTCCCGGTGGTGTTCCTCGTCGGCGCGGAGGAGGACCTCTTGCCCTGTGCCGGGATCCAAGGCGAGGCGAGCGACCTCGACGAGGAGCGAAGGCTCGCCTACGTCGGCATCACCCGCGCCCGCGAGCGGCTCATCATCACCCGCGCGGGCGTTCGGACGAAGCGGGGCAAGGTGTTGCCGCGCACCGCGAGCCGCTTTCTTCAGGATCTCCCCGAGGGAGCGTTCGTGATATACGACCCGGCGAAGGACGTGCAGGCTCCCGAACAGGTGGCCACTCGTTCTGCCGAGGTGCTCGCGGCCCTGAAGGCGAGGTTTGCAGCACCGAGGAGCTGATCGGTAAGTAATAGAGGAGAGCTGAATCCGGTGGCGCGCCGGCCGCCGCTCAAGCGGCGGGCCGGTCCGTCTTGCCTTGACAATGGCGGCGTCCTCCTCTACAAGGCGCCTTTCCAAATTCTCGGAGTCTCGCGGGTTTTTCAATGAACAAGGGCACCCACAGCGCGACGAAGGACGAGGCCCTCAAGGGCCGCAAGTGGTGGGTCGTGGACATCGCCGACGCCCCCGTCGGCCGCGTCGCGAGCCAGGTCGCGACGATCCTGAAGGGCAAGCACAAGCCGAGCTATACGCCGTCGATGGACGTGGGCGACTTCGTGGTGGTGGTCAACGCCGAGAGGGTCCGCTTCACGGGCAAGAAGGAGACGGACAAGCTCTACTTCACGCACACCATGCATCCCGGCGGCGCGAAGCTCACGCCGCCCCACAAGCTGCGTGAGAAGCACCCGGACGCGATCTTCCTGAACGCCGTCCGGCGCATGCTCCCGCGCTCCCCTCTCGGCCGGGACATGATGCGCAAGCTCAAGGTGTACGCTGGCGCGGAGCATCCGCACGTCGCCCAGAAGCCCGAGCCGCTCAAGCTCTCGCTGTAACGAGGAATCGATGCCCCAGCTCCAGATCTCCGTCGGCCGCCGCAAGGAGTCCGTCGCCCGCGTGCGAATCGCGCCCGGCACCGGAAACATCACCATCAACCACCGCACCCTCGACGCCTACTTTGGCCGCGAGACCTCGAAGATGATCCTGGTCGAGCCACTCAAGGTCGTCGATCAGGTAGGCAAGCTCGACGTCTTCGTGACCGCGCGAGGTGGCGGGCTCTCTGGCCAGGCAGGCGCCATCCGACACGGCATCACGCGCGCGCTCATGGAGATGAACGCGGAGTATCGCGCGGTCCTCAAGAAGGCCGGGTTCGTGACGCGCGACGCGCGCGCGGTCGAGCGCAAGAAGTACGGCCGCCCCGGCGCCCGCAAGCGCTTCCAGTTCTCGAAGCGCTAGTCTGCTCCACTTCACCGACGAGGCCGCCCCGCGCTGCGGGT
>MEMX01000131.1:35700-37739 GCA_001768075.1 Anaeromyxobacter sp. RBG_16_69_14
AGCGCCCGCGCTCCCACCATTTCACGCATCGACAAATCGGAGCGCGCCGGGGCGGCGCGGTGTCCTGCGAGGTGGGCAATGGCTTTCCGGCGCTAGCGGGTGATACGCTTCTTCTCCAGTATGGAACTGAACGAGATCCTGCAGGTCGCGCTCAGGGCCAGCGCGAGCGACATCCACCTCAAGGCGGGCCTCCCGCCCATGTTCCGGGTGGACGGGGCTCTCGTGCCGCTCAAGGACGCGCGGCGCTTGCCTCCCGAGGAGGTGGCGCGGATGGCGTTCGGTATCATGAGCGACTTCCAGAAGGAGAAGTTCAAGCAGACGAACGAGGTGGACCTCGCCTACGGAGTGCCCGGCCTGGGCCGCTTCCGGGTGAACATCTTCCAGCAGCGCGGTACCGTCGGCGGCGTCTTCCGCGTCATCCCCTTCAAGATCCAGACGATCGAGCAGCTCATGCTGCCGAAGTCGATCGAGAAGCTCGCCGCCGAGCAGCGAGGGCTCATCCTCGTCACCGGCACCACCGGCTCCGGCAAGTCCACCACGCTGGCGGCGATGATCGACCACATCAACGCGACCGAGACTTGCCACGTCATGACGATCGAGGATCCCATCGAGTTCCTCGTCCGCGACAAGCGGTCCATCGTGAACCAGCGAGAGGTGGGGGTCGACACGATGAGCTTCGGGCAGGCGCTGAAGAGCGCGCTGCGGCAGGATCCCGATGTCATCCTGGTGGGCGAGATGCGCGACCTCGAGACCATCGAGACGGCGCTCACCGCTGCCGAGACGGGCCACCTGGTCATGTCGACCTTGCACACGCTCGACGCGACCGAGACCATCAACCGCATCATCTCTGCCTTCCCGCCTTACCAGCAGAAACAGGTGCGCCTGCAGCTTGGCTCGGTCCTCAAGGGCGTGGTCAGCCAGCGCCTGGTGGCGCGTGCCGACGGCCACGGCCGGGTGCCCGCCATCGAGGTGCTGCTCGTCACCGGGCGCGTGCGCGAGCTCATCGAGGACAAGGACCGGACGAAGGAGATCCCCGACGCGATCGCGCAAGGGCATGTGTCGTACGGGATGCAGACCTTCGACCAGAGCCTGATGTGGCTCCTAAAATCGGGGCTCGTCACCTACGAGGAGGCGCTGCGCCAGGCGACCAACCCCGACGACTTCGCGCTGCGCGTGTCCGGCATCTCGGCCACCAGCGACTCGAAGTGGGACGGGTTCGAGAAGGCTCCCGACGCGACGCCGTCCGCGGCGCGGACGGTCCCCGCCGCGGGCGCTCGCCCGGCCGCGCCGCAGGGCACGCCGGTCGGGCGCGTGCTGCCGGGGCCAGCGAAGCCGGGCGCTGCTGCGCAGGCGCCGGCGGACGACGACTTTCAGATCGAGCGATTCTGACCTACGCCCGCTGCTGCTGCGCGCGAGGGCCGTTTCGGCTATCTTCCGCACCCCATGGGCTTCATCTATCACGACTGGCCGCGCCGCCCGGCTTCATGCTGGGGGGACCCCGCGGGTCCCCTGCACCTCCGCTTGGAGCGGCCTTCGCCGCCGCTCGGAGGGACAGCAGGGCTCGTGCGGGGTCTGACGGCCCTGTGTGTCGCGCTCCTCGTTGGTCTCTCGGGTCTCTCGGGCCTCTCGGGATGCGCGAGCTCGCGCGTCTCCATCACTGGCGAGGTCAAGTACGGGAAGTCCGCCGAGGATGACTACCGGGCCGGCGAGGAAGAGCTGAAGGGGCACAACTTCCCCGAGGCGACGAAGTTCTTCGAGCACGTCAAGACCAAGTACCCGTTCTCGAAGTTCGCCGCGCTCTCCGAGCTTCGCCTGGGCGACGTGAAGTTCGACCAGGACCACTACATCGAGTCAGCCGAGGCCTACCAGCAGTTCGTGCGCCTGCACCCCACCCACGAGCGGGCCGACTACGCCGCGTTCCGCGTCGGGCTGTCGCACTGGAAAGATGGGCCGAGCGACTTCTTCCTCTTCCCCCCGCCGTTCGAGAAGGACCAGGCCCAGGTGCGCGACGCGGCGAAGGCGCTCGACGACTTCGCCAA
>MEMX01000131.1:37889-57831 GCA_001768075.1 Anaeromyxobacter sp. RBG_16_69_14
GAAGGACTATCCGGGATCGCCGCGCGAGCCGGCGGCGCTCTACCAGCTGGCCCAGGCCTACCTCAAGCTGGAGGAACGCCAGCGGGCCCAGCAGGCATTGCAGCAGCTCATCGTGAAGCACCCGCAGGATCCGCGCCGGGCCCAGGCGGAGAGGCTCCTTGCCTCCATCCGGTAGGCAGGCGGACCGGAGCGCTCGCACGTCCGCTGGCGACCTCTCCCGCATCGGGTCCAAGGACCGGGTTCGGTTCGCAGGGGCCAGCAGCGGGGCACCTCGCCTCGTGCCAGCCGGGCTGGCGCTGGCAGCGGCGGTGGCCGCCTGGCTGTTCTGGGGTCGGCTCGCCTCGTGCGGAGCGTCGCTCGAGACCCCCGAGACGCAGATCCGCAAGGCGCTCGCGAACCAGGGCCGGGCGCACTTCGGCGACGCCTACGGGTTCCGAGCCGGCGGCACGGTGGAGCTGCACTCCACGCGATTCGAGGACATCGCTCCCTCCATCGAGGAGAAGGGGCGCGCCGTCGTGGTGGCCATGCTCTCCGCAGAGGGGCGGGTAGCATGGCGCGACCAGGACGCCAGGCTCACCTATCTGGGCCGCGAGCGGTTCCACATGAAGCCGTGCTCGTTCGCGCTCTGGTGTGGTGAGGGCGACCAGTTCGACCGGCTGCGCGGTGTGCTCTCGGTGCTCTTCCGGCGCCACGACGCCATGGAGCGCCGAGATCTGGAGGCCTACGGCCGACTCCTGTCGGCGCGCTATCGGGATCGCGGTAAGGACCGCCCGGAGACCGAGCGCCGCCTCGAGCGCGAGCTCTCCGGGCCGCCCGCCCGCGTCCGCGTCACCGCCTGGCAGATCCGGGTCGAGAGGGACGGGGCGGAGGTTGGCGAGGATCTCGAGATCGCCGCCCCCGGCCAGGAGCCGAGGCGCGAGCGGCACGTGTACCGGCTGGTGCGGGAGAGCGAGCGCTGGGTATTCGCGGGCGGCGTGTAGGGGGTCTCGCCGTAGGGCGGGCTCGTCCCCGCCGGCACGGGCCTCGTCGATTCTCGTATGGCTCCGGCATCCGTCCCGGTCTCGGCGAGATCCTCCGCGATCCCGCGCGCTTTTCGCGGGGGTCGGGATCTGGAGCCTCTGGCCGAGTGCGGTAGACTCCCTCCATGACCGAGCTCGACGACGGCTTGAAGCAGGCCCTCACGCTGGGCCGGGCCTACTATCTGAGGAGGGAGTACGCGCGCGCCGAGCAGTACCTCTCGCAGGTGGTCGAGCAGAACCAGTCGTTCGCCGACGTCTACAACATGCTCGGCGTCGTCTACCACGATCAGGGGCAGTACCAGAAAGCGCAGCGTTCCTTCGAGGCCGCGCTCCGCATCAACCCTGGCTACACGGACGCGGCGTTGAATCTGGCCATCATCTACAACGACACCGGCAAGTACCAGGCAGCGCGCGACACCTACCAGCAAGCGCTCTCGCGCTCCGGCGCTGCGCCCGGTCAGGTCGATCGCTTCGTGAAGGGCAAGCTGGCCAACATGTACGCTGACATCGGGGACGTGTGGCTCTCCGCCGGGATGCACGGCGAGGCGGCCCGCGAGTACCAGCGCGCGCTCGAACTCTGCCCCACCTTCGTCGACATCCGAGCCAGGCTCGCCGCGGCGCACCGCGACTCGGGCGCCCGTGAGGAGGCTATCGCCGAGTACGAGGAGATCGTCCGGCAGAACCCGAGTTACATCCCCGCGCGGCTCTCTCTCGGCCTCGCGCTGCAGGCTGCCGGCCGGCGCGACGAGGCCGTTCGGCACTGGATTGCCGTGCTCGAGCTCTCGCCTGGTAATCGCAGCGCGGAGCTGTACGTGAAGCTGGCGGAAGCGGCGGCGCCCCAGTCCCCCGTACCGTAGCGCCGCCTGGGGCATCATGGCGACACGCCCGCTCGCGCTGCACTTTCTCTGGGGCCATTTCCAGGGCGGCGTCTTGCCGCTCGAGCCGGGGCGAGCCCTCCTCATCGGGCGGAAGCCCGGGGCGGACCTAGTCATCGCCGACGACCTCGTCTCGCGCAGCCACGCCAGGCTCACCTTCGAGGGCGACGACCTCGTGGTCGAGGACCTCGGCTCGACCAACGGCACCTACCTGAACGGCGTGCGCATCACGCGCGAGCGCGCGGTCGAGGGCGACCGGATCCTGGTGGGCGGGTCGATCATCAAGGTGGTGGCTCGCGATCCCGTTTCCCACGCGGCGGACGAGGCCCGCGCTGACCCCGGAGTCGCCACCGCGGCGGAGCAGCGTGTCCGTGCGATGCAAGGCCACCTCGAGGAGGTCCCGTTGCTGGACCTGCTCCAGCTCATCGCCTCCGCGCGCAAGACCGGCCTCCTCGCCATCGAGCGCCCCGGTCACGAGGCGGAGGTCGAGTTCGAGAAGGGCTGCCTCGTGAGTTGCGTCATAGACGGGCGGGTCGACATCTCGGCGAAGAAGAGCTTCTCCCGTCTGCTCGCCTGGACCCAAGGGGACTTCGAGCTGCGCCGTTCCCGCGCGCGTGCCGGGGTTCCGGGCTCGCTGGTAGAGCCTCTGGCGCCGCTGCTCGCGGAGGGCGTGCGGCAGCTCGACGAGCTGCGGCGCCTCCGGGCCAAGCTTCCCGCGCGTTTCCTGGCTGGCGCCCGCCTCGCCGAGGACGCCGACGACGAGGATCGGGCGCTCCTGGCACTCGCTGCGCGTCACGGCTCGCTCGAGGCGGTGATCGACGCGATGCCGCGCTCTGATCTCGAGGTGGCACAGCGGCTGGCTGCGTTGCTCGCTCGAGGGCTCCTCGTCAGCGCGGAGTGAACGTGCGTCCGTCACTCGACGAGCTTGCCCCGGCTCGTCACTCGACGAGCTTGCTCCGAGGACCGTCGGCCGATAGGACACGGGCATGTCCGGTGCCGATCAGGTGCGGCTCACCACGCTCTCCCATGGCGCGGGTTGAGCCTGCAAGATCCGTCCTGCGGATCTGGCGCAGGTTCTGCGCCGCCTCCCTCGCACCCAGGACCCGCGCGTTCTCGTCGGGCACGAGACGCGCGACGACGCGGCCGTGTACCGGCTCTCGGCGACCGAGGCCATCGTCGAGACGGTGGACTTCTTCACGCCCGTGGTCGATGACCCGTTCGTCTTCGGGCGCATCGCCGCGGCCAACGCCTTCTCCGACATCTGGGCGATGGGCGCGCGGCCGCTCTTCGCGCTGAACCTCGTGGGCTTCCCGGTCGGCAAGCTTCCGATGGAGGTGCTGGGAGAGATCCTGCGTGGCGGTGCCGACGCCGCCGCCGAGGCGGGCGCGCCCATCCTGGGCGGCCACAGCATCGACGACCCCGAGCCCAAGTACGGGCTGGCGGTCACCGGGCTCGTCCATCCGGAGAAGGTGTTGCGCAACGTGGGCGCTCGCCCCGGCGACCACCTCCTGCTCACCAAGCCGCTCGGATCCGGCATCGTCACCACAGCCATCAAGCGCGGCGTGGCGGAGGAGGGTCTCGTCGAGCGCGCGGTGCGTGTCATGGCCGCCCTCAACAGGAGGGCGGGCGAGACGCTGGCCGCGAGTGGAGCCGTCAACGCGCTCACCGACATCACAGGCTTCGGCCTCCTCGGCCATGCCTGGGAGATGGCGGAGGGCTCGGGCGTCACGTTCAAGTTGCGCCTGGCGGCCGTCCCGCTCCTGGAGGGAGTTCTCGCCCTGGCCGCCCAGGGTATCGTGCCCGGCGGCACGAAGGCAAACCTGGCCTGGGTCGAGCCGCACGTGCGCTTCGAAGCGGGCATCGATGGATCCGCTCGCCTCGCGCTCGCTGACGCGCAGACGAACGGGGGGCTCCTGGCCGCGATCGCCCCGGAGCGGCTCGAGGCCGTCCTCGAGGCGTTGCGGCAGTCAGACGTCCAGGCGGCCGTCATCGGTGAGGTGGCGGCCTCGGAGGGCGACGCTCGGATAGACGTGGTGACGGGTTAGAATGGCCGGGTGGTGCGTGCGCTCGCCCTTGCGATGGTCATCTCCCTGCCCCTCCCTGGCTGGGGAGAGCCAGACCTCACCCAGGACGAGACCGTTCGCACGCCTTCATGGCAGGGCCTGTCAGATCCTGCTGCGATCCTCGCCGCCTCGCTCCGGGCCGGCCGCGCCCCGGGTACGCGGAAGGGGGAGCGTCGTCGGCCCGCGTCCGAGCCGGCTTTCGTCGTCGTGCTCGACCCTGGTCACGGTGGCGACAAGGAAGGCGCCATAGGTCCGGGTGGTGTGCGCGAGAAGGAGGTGGCGCTCCAGATCGCGCGCAGGGTCGGGGCGCGGCTGAAGAAGCAGGGAGGGCGGGTGGTCCTCACGCGCACCGGAGACGTGTCGGTGCCACTGGCGCTGCGGGCCGCCCTCGCGAATGCCGAGCGCGCCGACCTCTTCGTCTCGATCCACCTCAACGCCATGCCGGGCACCGCGCGCGCACACGCGCACGGTGTCGAGACCTACTTCCTCTCCGCCGACGCTAGCGACGCTTCGGCGACGGCGGTGGCTGCGCGCGAGAACGCCGATCGGCTGGCGGGCGAGGCCGAGATCGATCCGAGCGACCCGGTCTCCGGCATCCTGCAAGATCTCGCCGATACCGACGCGCTCGCGGAGAGCTCCCGGCTCGCCTATGCCGTGCACGAGCAGCTGGTGCGACGGCTCGGCGCCGAGGACCGCGGCGTGAAGCAGGCGCTGTTCTACGTCCTCGCGGGCGCGCGCATGCCGGCAGTGCTGCTCGAGGTCGGATTCGTATCGCACGTGGCGGAGTCGAGGAAGCTCGCCTCCGCCGCGTACCAGGAGCAGGTCGCGCAGGCGGTCGCGGACGGTGTCGCCGCGTGGCGTGCCGCCACGAAACACGCGCGCCGATGAGCCTTCAGGGATCGCCAGGCTGGCCCTGACCGGGACCTGCCGCTATCATGCGCGGTCTCATGAGAGCTAACGGACGCGGCGATCTCGACCTCCGTATCATCACCCTGGAGCCTGGCGTGTCGAAGCACGCGGAGGGATCCTGCCTCGCGAAGTTCGGGGACACGCACGTGCTGTGCACCGCGTCGATCGAGGACCGGGTGCCTCCCCACGTCTTCGGCACGGGCGCCGGCTGGGTCACCGCCGAGTACGGGATGCTGCCGCGCTCCACTCACGAGCGGATGGCGCGCGAGGCCGCCAGAGGCAAGCAGGGCGGCCGTACGCTCGAGATCCAGCGCCTCGTCGGGCGCGCCCTGCGCGCCGCGATCGACCTGCGCCAGCTGGGACAGCGCACGATCACGATCGACTGCGACGTGATCCAGGCCGACGGTGGCACGCGCACCGCCGCCATCACGGGCGGCTTCGTCGCCCTCGCGCTGGCCGTGCGCGCGCTCAAGGCGCGCCGCGCCATCTCGACCTCGCCGGTGAAGCGGCAAGTCGCCGCGGTGTCGGTCGGCGTCCTGAATGGCGCGGTGTACGTCGACCTCGACTACGGCGAGGACTCGACGGCCGAGGTGGACATGAACGTGGTCGCCACCGGGGAGGGCGAGCTCGTCGAGGTGCAGGGGACCGCCGAGGGAAAGGCCTTCCGGCGCGAGCAGCTCGACCGCATGGTCGACGCCGCGCTCGCATCGATCGCGCTCCTCAAGGAGACGCAGGAGCGGGCGCTCGCCCCCAGAGGATAGCGTGCTCGAGCTCCTGTTCGGAACGACCAACCCTGGCAAGCTGCGCGAGCTGCGCCGACTCGTGGCAGGGTTCGACCTCAGGGTGATCTCGCCGGAGGACCTTGACCGCCCGCTCCCCGAGGTGGTGGAGGACGGCTGCACCTTTCGCGAGAATGCGGCGAAGAAGGCGTCGGCGTATGCGCGGTTCTCCGGCCTGCACGCGCTCGCCGACGACTCCGGGCTCTGCGTCGACGCGCTTGGAGGCCTCCCCGGAGTTCACTCCGCGCGCTGGTCGGACCTGGACGGCCTTGCGAGCCCGGCTTGCGCCGCGCCGCAGGTTGCGGCGCACGAGCTCGGGCCGGAGCTCGCACGGTCCTCGCGCGACGAGGCCAACAACGACAAGCTGCTCGCCGCGCTGGCGGGCGTGCCCGAGGCGCAGCGCGGTGCGCGCTACGTGGCAGTCCTCGCGTTGGCGCGGCCCGATGGCACGATCGCAGCCCAGGTGGAGGGCGCCTGTATCGGCCGCATCGGCCACGTCCGGCGCGGCCAGCGCGGGTTCGGCTTCGACCCGCTCTTCGTTCCGGATGAGGGAGCAGGCCAACGGGCCACCGCCGGAGATCGACGCGCTGGCGCCCCTGTCGTCGAGCGCACGATGGCCGAGCTGGAGTCCTCCGAGAAGGACGCCATCTCCCACCGCGGTGCCGCCTTCCGGGCGCTCCGGCCCATCCTCGAGAAGCTCGCCTTTGACAAAAGCGAGCGGTGAGGCTAGTTACAGCGCTCTTGGTTAGGCCGGTGGGGCCGGCCGCGACTTTCGGGGCGTAGCGCAGCCTGGTAGCGCGCCTGCCTTGGGCGCAGGAGGTCGCGGGTTCAAGTCCCGCCGCCCCGACTCTTTGACAACCGAGGTGGATGGTCATTTTTACCCGGGAGGGTCTATGTCACTTGCGAGATTTACGCGCCCGTAGCTCAGTTGGATAGAGCGTCGGCCTTCGAAGCCGCAGGTCGGGGGTTCGATTCCCTCCGGGCGCGCCAGATGCAGCCGGAAAGTATCAGTCGGCATCGGTCCGGGGGCTCTCGCATCGCCTCCGGGGTATGCTTATCACGGTGGGTGTAGCTCAATCGGTAGAGCACTGGACTGTGGATCCGGGGGTTAAGGGTTCGAGCCCCTTCACTCACCCCAACTTGCCTCTTCGGCGCCATCCACCTGTGCCCCTGTTTCAGCTAGCCGGGGTCCGGGGGCCATCGCTGGCCCCCGTACATAGGGCCCGGTGGCGAGTAGGATGGCAGCGCAGGTTCTCTGCGCCCGTAGCTCAGCTGGATAGAGCAGCGGCCTTCTAAGCCGCGGGTCGGGGGTTCGAGCCCCTCCGGGCGCGCCATGCGCAAGCGGTGCTCTGGCAGGAACCGAGACCCGAGCGCAGGCGCAGCCGGATGAGGCTGCGCCGGAGCGAGCACGGGGGTCTTGGGGGGCGAGGCGCGGCGGCGAAGTGCCGCGCGCGGAGTCCCCTAGTCAGAGGACCGAGCCGCCAACACTGCAGGGACCCGTTGACACCGCAGGGCCCCCGTTGTACATCCGCGACCCTTCTAGAGCTCGGGCGCATAGCTCAACTGGCAGAGCAATGGACTCTTAATCCATAGGTTGAAGGTTCGATTCCTTCTGCGCTCACCAAAATGTAGTTAAATTATAACTGGTTAGCGAGGCCGCAGAGACTTCTCTGCGGCCTTCGCTGTTCTGTGCCCCAGCCTTGCCCCGCTCCGAGCGGGGCAAGGCATGCAGAGCGTCGCAGGGAGCTGTGGGAAGGCGGGAGGCTAGTCCTTCTTCCCCCCCTCGATCACCTGGAACCTGGGCTTCTTCCTCGGGGGCGGCCGGAGCGTGCCCGCCAGCACCGCGTGCCACGGCAGTGCGCAATCGAAGCGGCGTCCGCGGAAGGTCAGCGTGCAGCGGATGCCCCACTCGTCCAGGAGGACCTCGGGCGTGTCGCGACCGATGAGGAGGTTCAGGCGGACGAGTTCCTCTTCGGCCAGATACTCGGGCACCTTCACCGCGTTCGCGGACGGGTTGACGATGACGGACTCCACCGCCTCGGCCGCCCGGCAGGCGGCCAGCATGTCGGCATAGCGGCGCTGCAGCGAGAAGAGGTGTAGCGCGCCCTCCGACCAGGCCGGACACGTGGGATCGCAGGCCCCATCCGGCGGATGCTGATGTGGAGCGTCCACGCCGATTCCTTTACTACAAGGCGGCGCCCAAGTAACGCAGCTGCTGTGGTGTGATAATGAAGTGCGAACGCATCGGGTTCCAAGGAGTCCTGAGCCCGGCCTGTAGCGCGTTTGGGAGGGCGGTGGCTGGCCTCCTCGCCTCGGGCCGGGGGAGGGAGGTGGGTCGGGCAAGCTGGGCGGGTGGCGGAACTGGTAGACGCGCCGGACTTAGGCTCCGGTGCCGAAAGGCATGAGGGTTCGAGCCCCTCCTCGCCCATTTCCCTTGACCTGGCAAGGCGCGACACGTACCTACCCACCCCTCTTCTTATCCCCATCAACAAGGCCACAGCCCATGAAGATCGAGGTCGAAGCGCTCTCCCCCGTGGAGAAGAAGGTCACCGTGGAGGTCGACCCCGAGCGCGTCGCGAAGGAGCTGAACAGCGCCTATGCGATCATCGGACAGCGGGTGAAACTGCGCGGCTTCCGCACCGGTAAGATCCCGCGCAACGTGCTCGAGCGCCATTTTCGCGACGAGGTGGAGCGCGACGTGGTGGAGAAGCTCGTCAAGGCGACCTTCGAGGACGCCGTTCGCGAGCAGGACATCAAGGCGGTCGCGGCGCCGCGCGTGGATCTCGAGGAGGTGGCCCTCCAGGCCTCGCAGCCCTTCCGCTTCACGGCGCGCGTGGAGGTGAAGCCGAAGCTGGAGCCGAAGGACTACAAGGGCATCGAGGCGACGCGCCGGCCGGTCGAGGTGACCGACCAGATGGTCGCCGACGAGCTGACGCGCATCCAGGAAGGAATGACGCAGCTCGTGCCGGTGGAGGAGCGCTTCGACGCGCAGGACGGTGACTATGCGGTGATCGACCACGAAGGCACCATCGACGGCCAGCCCTTCGAGGGCGGCAAGGCCGAGGGGATGACGGTACGCGTCGGACAGGGCGAGCTCGTGGACGGATCCATCCCTCAGCTGGTCGGCAAGACGCTCGGCGAGACGCTCGAGTTCGACCAGGCCTTCCTCGCCGATCACCGCGTGGAGTCGCTGCGCGGCAAGACGGCGCACTTCAAGGTGACGCTGAAGGGTCTCAAGGCCAAGCAGGTGCCCAGCCTCGACGACGAGTTCGCAAAGGACCTGGGCGCGGAGGGCGTGGACACGCTCGAGGCGCTGCGCGCGCGCATCCGCGAGGACCTGTCGAAGCGAGAGACGCGTCGATCCGACATCGAGCTCAGAGACGCCCTGGTGAAGGCCGCGCTCGCCAGGAACGACGTCGAGGTGCCGCCGGCGCTGGTGGAGCATGCCATCGACGTCATGATCGGCGGCGCGGGCGAGCGCTTCGCGCGACAGGGCCTCGACATCCGCAAGATGGGCCTCGACCTCCCGAAGCTGCGCGCCGACCTTCGCGAGCAGGCACTCGTCCAGGTGAAGGGTGCGCTCCTCCTCGAGGCGATCGCGGACGCGGAGAAGCTCGACGTGACCGACGAGGAGTTGGAGGCCGAGATCGCGAAGACCGCGACGGAGCTCAACTTGCCCCTCGCCAAGGTGCAGCACCAGTTGCGCGGCGGCGAGGCGCGCCTTGCGCTAAGGAACAGGATCAGAGAGGACAAGGCGCTTGCCTTCCTGACCTCCGAGGCTAAGCTCAACTGAACGGTCGCGGTGCAGCCGCCGGGAAACGGGATCACCGACATGCCTTACGTTCCGATGCCCTTCGTCGTGGAGCAGACTCACCGAGGCGAGCGCAGCTACGACATCTACTCACGGCTCCTGAAGGACCGGATCGTCTTCCTGGGAACCCCTGTCGACGACGACGTCGCGAACGTCATCATCGCGCAGCTGCTCTTCCTCGAGTCCGAGGACCCTGACAAGGACATCTCCCTCTACATCAACAGCCCCGGCGGGTCCGTGACTGCAGGGCTCGCCATCTATGACACCATGCAGTACGTGAAGCCCCAGGTGTCGACCATCTGCCTCGGACAGGCTGCCTCGATGGGCGCGTTCCTGCTCGCCGGCGGCGCGAAGGGAAAGCGCTTCGCGGTGCCGAACGCGCGCATGATGATCCACCAGCTCTCGGGTGGCTTCCAGGGCCAGGGAACCGACATCGAGATCCACGCGCGCGAGGCGCTTCGGCTCAAGCAGAAGCTGAACGAGATCCTGGCCAGGCACACCGGACAGCCGCTCGAGAGGATCGAGAAGGACACGGACCGCGACTACTTCATGGGGCCCGGAGAAGCCAAGGAATACGGGATCCTGGACGAGGTCATCGTCCACCGCCACCGCCCCATCGCAGCGACGGACAAGAAGCCTTAGTAGAATGGCAGCTGGGGCCGATGAGGTCCACAGGGGCAGCAGCGAGGAGGCTTACCTTGGAGAAGCGCGAAACCCTTAGCTGCAGCTTCTGCGGGAAGTCGCAGAAAGAGGTCAAGAAGCTCATCGCCGGCCCCACCGTGTACATCTGTGACGAGTGCATCGGCCTCTGCAACGACATCATCGCAGAGGAGATCGCCGGGGAAGAGAAGCGGGATCAGAAGGTCCGCATCCCCCGCCCCTCCGAGATCAAGACCATCCTCGACGAGTACGTGATTGGGCAGGAGCGCGCGAAGAAGACCCTGGCCGTCGCCGTCCACAACCACTACAAGCGGATCGAGACCCGCATCAGCGTCGATGACGTCGAGCTGCAGAAGTCGAACATCCTGCTCCTCGGGCCGACCGGGTCCGGCAAGACCCTGCTCGCTCAGACGCTGGCCAAGATCCTCAACGTCCCGTTCACCATCGCGGACGCGACCTGCCTCACCGAGGCGGGCTACGTGGGCGAGGACGTCGAGAACATCATCGTGAACCTGCTGCAGTCTGCCGATCACGACATCGAGCGGGCACAGAAGGGCATCGTCTACATCGACGAGATCGACAAGATCGCCCGCAAGAGCGAGAACCCTTCCATCACGCGCGACGTGTCGGGCGAGGGCGTACAGCAGGCGCTCCTCAAGATCATCGAAGGCACCGTCGCGAACGTACCGCCGAAGGGTGGGCGCAAGCATCCGCAGCAGGAGTTCCTGCAGGTCGACACCACCAATATCCTGTTCATCTGCGGCGGGGCGTTCTGTGGCCTCGAGGCGATCATCGAGCGGCGCATGGGGGGCAAGAGCCTGGGCTTCGGCTCCGACATCAAGTCGAAGACCGAGAAGAACATCGGCGAGCTCCTGGCGCTGGTGGAACCGGACGACCTCCTCAAGTTCGGTATGATCCCCGAGTTCGTGGGTCGCCTGCCGGTGGTGACGAGCCTCGAGGAGCTGGACAAGGCGGCGCTCATCGAGATCCTGACGAAGCCGCGCAACGCCCTCGTGAAGCAGTACAAGAAGCTGCTCGAGATGGACGGCGTCCAGCTCAAGTTCACGGAAGGCGCGCTCGAGGCCATCGCTCGCGCGGCCTTGAAGAACCGCGCCGGCGCCCGTGGACTTCGTGCCATTCTCGAGAACGCGATGCTCGACATCATGTACGACGTTCCGAGCAAGCGAAACGTCCGCGAGATCGTCATCTCCGAAGACGTGATCGACAAGAGCGAGGCGCCGCTGGTCGTGATGCAGAAGGAAGCCGAGAGCGCTTGAGAGCGGTGCTGAGCTGCGAGCGCAGGCGGAGCCGGATGAGGCTCCGTCGAAGCGAGCGGGGAGTTTGAGGGGGCAGCAAGCCCCCTCATGAAAGAAGATGGCGCCGCCGGTCGTGATGCAGAAGGAAGCCGAGAGCGCCTGACGCAGGTCATGCCGCAGAAGGAAGCAGGAGGGCGCCTGACAAGGCGGCGCCGAGCGGCTTCGCGGCTCGCCGCGCCGCGCAAAGGAAGCTGGCCCGATCCGCTGCCCAGCCGGCGCCAGCCGGTGCTGTGCCCAGCGGCGGGATGCTTCCGACCTTTCGGTGTGGGTGCGTCCGCTTGGCCGGCCCCCTGCAGGCGCGTCGCGACGAGTCCCGAGGTGGCGAGGGCAGCCGGCGACGAACTCTCTTTGACGAACAGCTCCCGGCCGAACAAGAAACCGTGGTCGTGTGTTCCTCGGTGGTAGCGTCTTCGCAGTCTTTCCGACAGGAGCGGCGCGCGCGATGTCCATGTTCTTCCGCAACGACGACGGCAAGCGGGACGGCAAGCCGAAGCTCACCACGCTGCCGCTCCTCCCTCTACGCGACATCATCGTCTTCCCGCACATGGTCGTGCCGCTCTTCGTCGGGCGCGAGAAGTCGATCGCCGCGCTCGAGGAGGCCTCGGGAGCGGACAAGACCATCCTCCTGTGCGCGCAGAAGAAGGCCAAGGTCAACGAGCCGGCATCCGAGGACATCTTTCCGGTCGGTACCATTGGCACGCTCATCCAGTTGCTCCGGCTCCCGGACGGCACAGTGAAGGTGCTCGTCGAAGGAAAGAGGCGGGCCCGCGTGCGCCGCTTCGTCTCCTCCGAGCGGTTCTTCCAGGTGGAGGCCGAGGAGATCGAGGAGCCGGTTGACCGCACGGTGGAGCTCGAGGCGCTCATGCGCTCCGTTCACTCCACATTCGAGGCCTACGTCAAGCTCAACAAGCGCATCCCGCCCGAGATGTTGATGAGCGTCTCGACCATCGACGACCCGGCGCGACTCGCCGACACCATCGTCGCTCACCTGTCGCTCAAGCTGAACGACAAGCAAGCCATCCTCGAGACGGAGTCGCCGCAGAAGCGGCTCGAGAAGCTCTACGAGCTGATGCAGGGCGAGATCGAGATACTGCAGGTCGAGAAGAAGATCCGCACCCGCGTCAAGAAACAGATGGAGAAGACGCAGAAGGAGTACTACCTCAACGAGCAGATGCAGGCCATCCAGAAGGAGCTCGGAGACCGCGACGAGTTCAAGAACGAGATCCAGGAGCTCGAGGAGAAGATCAAGAACAAGAAGATGTCGAAGGAGGCCACCCTCAAGGCCAGGAAGGAGCTCAAGAAGCTCAAGATGATGAGCCCGATGAGCGCCGAGGCCACAGTCGTCCGCAACTACATCGACTGGATCCTCTCGCTCCCCTGGTTCGAGTACACCGAGGACAAGCTCGACATCGCCGAGGCGCAGAAGGTCCTCGACGAGGACCACTACGGTCTCAAGAAGCCGAAGCAGCGTATCCTCGAGTACCTCGCGGTCCAGAAGCTCGTCGACAAGATCAAGGGTCCCATCCTCTGCTTCGTGGGGCCGCCTGGCGTCGGCAAGACCTCGCTCGGCAAGTCGATCGCGCGCTCGATGAACCGGAAGTTCGTGCGGATCAGCCTGGGCGGTGTGCGGGACGAGGCGGAGATCCGAGGTCACCGCCGGACGTACATCGGAGCCCTGCCAGGCAAGATCATCCAGTCGCTCAAGAAGGCGGGCACCGGCAACCCGGTGTTTCTCCTCGACGAGGTCGACAAGATGTCGACCGACTTCCGCGGCGACCCCTCCGCTGCGTTGCTCGAGGTGCTCGATCCAGAGCAGAACTTCAACTTCGGCGACCACTACCTCGACCTCGACTACGACCTGTCGAAGGTGATGTTCATCTGCACCGCCAACACGATGAGCGGGGTTCCGAGCCCGCTGCAGGATCGCATGGAGGTCATCAGACTGGCGGGCTACACCGACCTGGAGAAGCTCTCCATCGCGCGGCGCTACCTCGTGCCGAAGCAGAAGGAGGCGAACGGGCTCGACGGCATCACGGCCGAGTTCCGCGACGACGCGCTCCGCACCTTGATCCACTTCTACACGAAGGAGTCCGGGGTCCGCTCGCTGGAGCGCGAGATCGCCAGCATCAGCCGCAAGATAGCCAAGGACGTGCTCGAGTCGGGCCCCGGGAAGAAGTACTTGGTGGGGCCGAAGACCGTGCAGCGCTTCCTCGGGCCCCAGCGGTTCCGCTACGGCACGGCCGAGGCAACCGACCAGATCGGCCTCACCACCGGCCTCGCCTGGACGGAGCTGGGGGGCGAGCTCCTGACGATCGAGGCCACGGTGATGCCCGGCAAGGGGAAGCTCATGATCACGGGCAAACTGGGCGAGGTGATGCAGGAGTCTGCCCAGGCGGCCATGAGTTACGTGCGCTCGCGCGCGGAGGTGCTCGGTCTCGACAAGCGCTTCCTCGAGAACATAGACATCCACGTCCACGTGCCCGAGGGTGCAATCCCGAAGGACGGCCCGTCGGCCGGGATCACCATGGCCACGACGCTCGTCTCGGCGCTCTGCCGGCTCCCTGTCCGCAAGGACGTCGCGATGACGGGCGAGATCACGCTGCGTGGCAGGGTGCTGCCCATCGGCGGCCTCAAGGAAAAGGTGCTTGCGGCGCACCGCGGCGGGATCAAGAAGGTTCTCATACCGAAGGAGAACGCGAAGGACATTCGTGAGATCCCGAAGAAGGTGCGCGACCAGCTGGAGATGGTCCTCGTCGACCACACCGACGAGGTGCTGCGCGAGGCGCTGAGACTCGAGGATCCGGACGCGTTCTTCCGCAAGCTCCCTGCGGGAGCCCTGCACACCGACGGCACCTCCCATCCGCCGCCGTCCCCCGCGTCCGAGGCGACGCCAGCGGCGTGAGGGTCCGTCCTCCTCGCCTCGCGGTGCGGGGAGAGCCTCACCGAGGGCGTCGCTTGAGCTGATAGCGATGCCACATGAAACTGACGCTCGAGATGGGGGGCGCGGGGGGAGAGTTCTCCTCTCCTCACGACGCACCGACCGCGCGCGCGACGACGGATCGACTGCACACGCGGCGGGGGTGTCGATGAGCGTGCGTCCGGAACAAGGTAGTTGCGCCGGTTGCGCCGTTCCGCTATCTTGCTGTCGTTAGCATAATAATTATATAAATGTTCATGTAGACGGTCATGAAAAGGCAGAAACAGGACGGGCGCGCGGCCAAGGTCCGCAGCTTCTCCGCGACCGACGAGGACATAGCCATGCTGGAGGCGGTGGCGACCTACCACGGTCACACCAAGTCCGGCACCATCGTCGGCCTGGTCCGCCGCGAGTTCTGGCGCCTCTTTCCCGCCGGCACGGGCCCCATCAAGCCCGCACACGGCGCCCGGGTGAAGACATGAGCCTGCCCCTCGCTCACATGCACGATCCCGTCGCGAGCCCGCTCGCCGGCAGCGATCTCAGCCCCGACGACATGCGCGCGCTCGAGGCCGAGATCCACGCCCTCGCCAGGGAGAAGGACGCCATCATCCTCGCGCACAACTACCAGGTACCGGAGGTCCAGATCGTGGCCGACTTCGTCGGCGACTCGCTCCAGCTCGCCATCGAGGCGCAGAAGGCGCCGCAGTCCACCATCGTCTTCTGCGGCGTCACCTTCATGGCGGAATCGGCGAAGGTGCTGAATCCGGGAAAGCGCGTACTGCTTCCCAATCTCTCCGCCGGCTGCTCGCTCTCCGACTCCATCACGGCCGAGTCGCTCGAGGACTGGAAGGCGCGCTACCCGGAGCACGCGGTGGTGACGTACGTGAACTCGTCGGCCGAGGTGAAGGCGCTCTCCGACATCTGCTGCACGAGCGCCAACGCCGCGAGCGTGGTGCGTTCGCTGCCGCAGCGGAAGATCCTGTTCACGCCGGACCGGAACCTGGGAGCCTGGGTGGCGAAGAAGGTACCGGAGAAGGAGGTGGTCGTCTACGACGGCTGCTGCCCCATTCACGACGTGCTCCGGACCGCCAGCGTGAATCGCGCCAAGCAGGGCAAGCCTGAAGCGGTCGTCATTGCGCACCCGGAGTGTCGCGCGGACGTGCTCGAGATCGCGGACGAGGTGTGCTCGACCACGGGCATGCTGAGCGCGGTCGGCAAGTACCCTCGGGCGAAGACCTTCATCGTCGCGACCGAGCACGGCATCGTTCACCAGCTGCGTCGCCGCCATCCGGACAAGGAGTTCGTGATCGCGGACGGCTGCATCGGATGTCGTATGCACTGTCCGTACATGAAGATGATCGACCTCGTCATGATCCGCGACGCGCTCGCGCGCGGAAAGCACGAGGTGGACGTGCCCGCGGACGTGGCGGCAGGAGCGCGACGTGCGCTCGAGCGCATGATCGCGGTTCCTCGTGACGTCCCGGCCAGGCCCGCGAGCGCCGGGCCGGCGAGCTAGCGCTGCTCCGTTCACCGCCGCTCTCTCGCCGCACCAGCTGGGACCTCGCCGCGAACGAGGTGGTGGGGCGGCTCGAGGCGCTGCGCGCGAAAGGACGGCCTCTCCTCGACCTCACCGAATCCAATCCGACGCGTTGCGGGCTGACGTGGCCGCGCGATGTGCTGGCGGCTGCCCTGGGGCACCCCGACCTCCCGGGCTACGAGCCGACGCCGAACGGCCTGCGCACTGCGCGCGGGGCCGTCACCGCCTATCTCGCCGCGCATGGCGCCCGCATGGACCCGGCGCACGTGCTCCTCACCGCCTCGACGAGCGAGGCCTACGCTCTCCTGCTGAAGCTCCTCTGCGACCCGGGCGACGAAGTGTTGGCGCCGGCGCCGAGCTATCCGTTGCTGGAAGTGCTGTGCGATCTCGAGGGCGTTCACCTCGTGCGCACCCCGGCGCGGTACGACGGCACGTGGCAGGTTGACTGGGCGGCGCTCGCCGACGCCGCCACGGAACGGACGCGGGCCGTCGTCGTCGTCTCTCCTGCCAACCCCACCGGGGCATTGCTGTCGCAAGGAGAGCTCGACCTGGTCGAAGGGCTCTGCGCCGAGCGAGGGCTTGCGCTCATCGGTGACGAGGTCTTCGCGGATACCGCGCTCGCGGAGAAGGTGAGCGTCGCGGCCGCGCGAGCGTGCCTCGCCTTCCAGGTCTCGGGGATCTCGAAGGTCTGCGGGCTGCCGCAGATGAAGGTGGGCTGGATCGCGGCGGCGGGTCCCGTACCGGAGGTCCGGCGGGCCATGGAGCGCCTCGAGATGATCGCGGACGCCTACCTGTCCGTCTCCGGACCAGCCCAGCTCGCGTTGCCGGTGCTCCTGGGCTCGCGCGAGCGCTTCCTCGGGCCACTGCGGGAGCGGCTCGCCGCAAATCGAGCGGCGCTCGGTCGCGCGGCGGGGAGCGAGGCGCCGTTTGCCCCCTTGCGGAGCGGCGGCGGCTGGTCTGCCGTCCTTCGGATAGGTGAGGCCGTGGACGAGGAGGCGCTCTGCCTGGCGCTGCTCGATGATGGCGTGGTCGTGCAGCCAGGGTTCTTCTATGACTTCGAGCGCCAGGGTCAGCTCGTCGTGTCGCTCCTGCCGGAGCCGGACGTGTTCCGGGAAGGCCTGGCGAGGATCGCGCGGCGACTGCGCGCCGGCTAGAGACGTGAGCTCGTGCCGCCGTCCGCGGCGGTACGCGGATGGTCTCGATGCTTCGCCCGCGCGCCGTCGGGGTGCTTCTGGCCCGTATGCTCCCACCGTGGCCGCGGTTCGCCAAGCCCCCGCCAAGACGAGGAATTTGGTCGAGTTGGGGGTTCCGCTGTAGGTTTGACACCCCCCTGGCCCCGCGCTATGACCGCGAGCGATGAACAGGCTCAAGCTCTGGGTGTACATGGCCGTTCTGCTCGGCGCGGGAATAGGGAACGTCTGGTTCCTGTCGCGCTGGTTCACTGATCGTTCCATGGCGCAGCTCGATCGCGAGCTGGGCCGCGCTGCCTCGCAGGTGGACGCGCGCTCGCAGATCCTCTCCCTCGAGGCCGCGCAGCTCGCGGACGCCGTCGCGAGAGACCCGGCCGTCGTGCAGGCGCTGTCGTCCGATGGTGGCGCGGCGGACGCCGCGCGAGCAGCCGCACAGGTCGCTGGGGGCGATCCCTCACGCTCGCTGCTCGTGGCGGTCGCGACTGGTGAGGCGAGGACCGTCAGCGTGAACGGCGCAACCGTCCAGGCGGACGCTCGGATCGAGGATCTCCTGTCGGGCGTTGCGGGCGATGCGACCCGCCGCGAGGGATACGTGGCCGTCGGCGACGGGCTCTACTACCTCGTCGCGGCGCCGGCAGGGAAGGGTGCGGGCGTCGCGGTGGGCGTGCCCATCACCGCCGCCTGGCTCGCCGTCCTGCGCGAGTCCACGGGATGCGACATCACCCTGCTGCTCACTGACCGCGCGCCGCGCGGCACGCTTCCCGCGCGCGAGACCTCGCTCATCGAGCGCGCTGCCCGCGGCGTCGTCGGGCCGGTCGGCGCCGGAGCGCTGCCTTCGCAGGCGACGGCCGGCTCGGGGCTCCCGCCCCTGTCGCTGCTATTCGCGAGGGCGCCGGCCTACCGCGCCCGGACCGTAGCGCTGAAAGGGCTGCCCGGAGGCGCGCTCGCGCTCTCGCTGCCGGCGGGACCGCTGCTCTCGCCGCTCGTCAGCTACGGCTGGCTGACCCTGCTCGCGCTGGCGGTGCTCCTCCTCCTCGGTCTCGCGACCGGGCTGCTCATCACGAACGAGCAGAAGACGATGGTCCCGAAGGATCTCGTCGCGGCGGCAGATCGCATCACCCGTGGTGACTTCAGCGCGCGCGCACCGGTCATGGCCGGTAGCCTGGGTACGATCGCCACGGCGCTGAACCGCGCCGCGGAGGCTGCGCAGGGGGCGGCCACGACCTCCCCTCCTGCGGCCGAGGGCCTTCGCTGGGCGGACGCAGGCGAAGGGGTCGCGGCGCCGCAGCTGACGGGTGCGCCCGGCGGCACCTCGCCCGACCTGTTCGGCGCGAGGGCCGGCGAGCCACATTCTGCGCTCGAGGCGCGCGGTGCGCTGCTGTCGGCTGCTCCCTCCGAGGACGAGGCCGCTCCACCTGAGTACGCGGAGGCCGCCCCTCCCTCCGAGAGCGAGGAGACGACCGCTGCTTCCTGGGGAACGCACGCGGCTGCTTCTCCCGAGCACGCCGAGCACGCGATGGCGGCTGCCTCGCACGGCGCCGCTCGCCTCGAGGAACAGCCCGAGGCCACGGCCCAGCAGTTCGAGATGCCGCCGCCAGAGCCCGAACCCTCGCGGTGGGCCGCGTCCGAAACGCCACCCGAGGACGGCGCATCGCAGCCCCGCTCGGAACCAACCGCTCCCGAGCCCGAGCCCGAGCCCGATCGACGCGGCGAGGCCGGCTACACCGCGCAGGGCCCGATGGAGGGGGAGCCCGCGGCGGGACTTTCAGAGCCTCCCGAGCGCACTGCGGCGCTCGAGCTCGATCATCGCGGAGAGGCCGCACTCCAGAATCAAGGTGCCCCCGGGGGCGAGCCCGTGGCTAGCGACGAGGAACACTGGCGCGTCGTCTACGGCGAATTCTTGAAAACCCGCGAGCAGTGCGGCGAGCCGCGCGAGGGTGTGCCGTACGAGCGTTTCCGGCTGAAGCTCCAGAAGAACCGCGACCAGCTCGTCGCGAAGTACGCATGCCGTACGGTGCGGTTCCAGGTCTACGTGAAGGAAGGCAGGGCCGCCCTCAAGGCGAGTCCGGTTCGCTGATCTACGACCTCCGAGAGTCGTCGAGCCGGGCGACGTTGTGGTCTGAGGGGTGCGGGGGGAGCCACAGCGTGAACGACGCGCCCCGGCCTGGCGGGGAGGCCACGTCGATCCGGCCGCCGTGCTCCTCGACGATCCGAACCGCGATGGCGAGGCCGAGGCCGGTGCCGGTATCCTTCGTCGTGAAGTAGGGTTCGAACAACCGCGGGAGGTCCTGTGGAGGGATCCCCGGGCCGTCGTCGGAGACGGAGATCGCGAGCCCGCTGCCGTCGCGCCGTGCCGAGACGCGTACCGTGCCCCGCGCGCCCACCGCCTCGAGCGCGTTACGGACGAGGTTGTGCAACACCTGGAGGAGCTGGTCGCGGTCGACGTTCACCATCGGCAGCCCGGGCTCGATCTCCCGCTCGAGCCGTACGCCGCCCTGCGCCTCAGGATAGAGCGCGAGCACCGCCTCCACCAGTTCCTCCGGCGCGAGCGGACGCGGATCCGGCGCCGGCAATCGGGCGAAGCGGCCGAACTCGTCCACGATCCGCACCAGCCGGCGCACCTCCTCGCCGATGGCTCGCGTGCCCTCGTCGAAGATCTCGGCGAAGTCGGGCCGTTGGAGCGCCCACGCGTCGCGCAGCGTCTCCACGCTCATCGCTACCGGCGTGAGCGGGTTCTTCACCTCGTGGGCGAGCCGCCGCGCGACCTCGCGCCACGCCGCGACCCGTTCCGCCAGGGCGGCGCGCGCCGTCGTCGCTGCCAGATCGGCGGTCATGCCGTTGAAGGCGTCCACGAGGTCCTTCACTT
>MEMX01000132.1:0-1223 GCA_001768075.1 Anaeromyxobacter sp. RBG_16_69_14
GCCCAGGTCGCTCCCGGATCGGGCGCCACGGCGCCCACGACCGTCCCCTGGGCGGCGGCGACCCAGTACCAGCCCCCCGCGCCGGCGCCGGCGCGGCCCGCCTTCGACCTGGCCGCCTTCCTCCACAAGCTCACCTTCCTCCGCAAGTTCGACTGGGAGCAGCTCGTCGGCGTGAAGCTCTTCTCCCTGGTCTCGGCGGTGGCGGTGCTCTTCGCGGCCGGATTGTTCGTCGTCTACTCCATCGATCACGGCTGGGTCACCCCGCCCATCCGCATGGCGATGTCCACCGCCTTCGGCCTGGCCCTGGTGGTGGCCAGCGAGATGCCCTTCACGCAGCGCTACCGGCTCACCACGCAGCCGCTCGCGGCGGCCGGGATCGCCGTCCTCTTCTTCTCGGTCTTCGCTGCGCACGCCCTCTGGCACCTCATCGACCCGGTGCCGACCTTCGCGTTCCTGGCGCTGGTGGCCGCGGTCGCCGTGCTCCTGGCCGTGCGGCGGAGCGCCCTGGTGGTGGCACTCCTCGGGCTCCTGGGCGGCTTCGCCGCGCCCTACATCGTCAGCACGGGCCAGAACCGGCCCTTCGGTCTCTTCGGCTATCTGCTCCTCCTCAACGTCGGCCTGGCCTGGGTGGCGCACAAGAAGCGCTGGCCCCTCCTCTCCGCCCTCTCGCTCCTCTTCACCGCCGTCTACCAGGCCGGCTGGGCGGCGAAGTTCCTCGACGGCGGCCAGCTCCCCTTGGCGCTGGGCATCTTCCTCGTCTTCCCGGTGGTCGGCTTCGCCGGCATCGCGCTGGGCACCCGGCGCGATGCGACCGCACCGGCGCCCTCGCCCCTGGCTCGCTGGACGGCGGTGGCGGGCGCGCTGCCCCCGGCCGCACTGGCCCTCTACCTGGCCGGCAGCGGGGAGTTCGCCGCGCACTGGCCCCTCGTCCTCGCATTCCTCCTCGTGGTCGCGGCCGGGCTCACCGCGGTGGCAGCGTGGCAAGGGCCGGAGTGGCTCCACCTCGCCGGCGCCGGGGCGGTGCTGGTCACCCTGGCGGCGTTCCTTTCCAGCTCCTTCACCGGCGCGCAGTGGCCGGCGCTGGCCGGCTTCCTGGCCCTGTTCGCCGCCCTCTTCCTTGGCACGCCCTTTCTTCTGGCCCGGCTCGGCCGCGCCTTTCGCGCAGAGGGCGAGCTGGGCGTGCTCGCCGCACCGCTGGTGCTGGCGGCCTTCGTGGTCACGGC
>MEMX01000132.1:1237-1472 GCA_001768075.1 Anaeromyxobacter sp. RBG_16_69_14
CCGGTCGAGGGCGCCTCGCCCCTCGGGTTCCTGCTCCCGCTCCTGCTTCTCACCGCCGCCTGCTCCGGCGTCGCCGTGCTGCGCGGCGAGGGGCGCCTACACCTCCTCGCCGCGGCGGTGGCCCTGGCCGCCGAGGCGTCCTGGTCGGCCTACCACCTCCACCCGGGCACCCTCTACCCGGCGCTCCTCGCCTACGCAGCCTTCGCCGCGCTCTTCCTGGGCGCCCCACTCCTGG
>MEMX01000132.1:1624-2469 GCA_001768075.1 Anaeromyxobacter sp. RBG_16_69_14
GCCGCGCTCTTCGCCGAGGCCGCCCGCGGGCGCTCGCCGCTGCTGGCGCTGGCGGGCGTGGTGGTCGGGTTCCTGGTGCTGGGCCTCTGGGCCCTGACTGCCCTGGCGGCGGCCCTCCTTCCCGGGCTGCTCGCCGCCGCGACCCTGGGCGGCGTCGCTCTGGCCGGCACTCTCCTCGTCGGGATCCGGCGGCCCGAGGTGGGCGCAACCGAGCCCTACCGGCTGGCGCCTTACCTGGGCCTGGGCGGCCATCTGTTCGTCATCGCGGTCGCCGCGCAGGGCGAGCTGGCCCTGCCCGCGACGCCCTGGCTGGCGGTGCTGGGCCTGCTCGACCTGGGTTTCCTCGCCGCGGCGATGCTCCGGCGCCGCGGCGATCTGCTGGTGGGTGCCTCCGCTGCCTCGGTACTGGCCCTCCTGGTCCACGAGGTGGGGCTCGGGCTCGAGCCACCCGCGCCGGCCGTCGCGAGTGGCGCCGCCCTGGCCCTGGCCGCGCTCTTCCTGGCCGGGTTCCTGGCCGCTCGGCGCGTCGGCGCCGCACCGGCGCGCGGCCTGGGCTTCGCGGGCGCGGCCGCGCTGGTCGCGCTCCACGGGGCGCAGGGCGTGCTGCTCCTGGGCGCCCGCGGCAGCGAGTTCCTCCCGCTCTCGTTCCTGGTGCCAGCCCACCTGGCCCTGGGCGTCGGCTTGCTCGCCCTCGCCTGGCTGGCGCCGGCCGAGGGCGTGGCGCTCGGCGCAGCGGTCGTCGGGGCGCTGGCCGCGCCCCTGGCCTGGCCGCGGCCGTTCTTCGACACGGGCCCCACCGCCGCGCTCTGGCTGGCCACGCCGGCATGGCTCCTCGCCCTGGCTTA
>MEMX01000132.1:2489-3249 GCA_001768075.1 Anaeromyxobacter sp. RBG_16_69_14
GCAGCCGGGGCGAGCGGCTCCCGTTCCTGGCGGCGGTGGTGGCCAGCGCGGCGTACCTCCTGGTGGCCCGGAAGGCCCTCTTGTCACTCGGGGCAGGCCCCTACCTCGGCGCGCTCCCGGTGGTGCAGGCCGGGCTGCTCGTCCCGCACCTCGTCCTGCTCCTGCGAATGGAGCCGCCCTCGGCCCGCGACATGGGGCGGCTGGCGCTCATGGCTGCCACCGTGCTCGCGCTCGTCACCGTGGCCATCCCCCTGCAGCTCGACAAACAGTGGTGGACCATCGGCTGGGCACTGCTCGCCGCCGCGCTGGCCTGGCTATGGCGGCGCATACCGCACCGCGGGCTCCTCGTCTGGTCGGCGGCGCTGCTCGCCGCATCCTTCGTCAGGCTCCTCCCGGTCGCGAACCCCTGGGTCCTCGAGTACCACGCGCGCGGTCAGACCCCCGTCTTCAACTGGTACCTCTACGCCTACGGCATGGTGGCCGGCGCCCACTTCCTTGCCGCCCGGATGCTCGCCGGCGCCGACGACCGGCTCCGGCCGGGCTGGCCGCGGCTCTCCGCGCTGGCGGCGGCCGGGGGCGCGGTCCTCCTATTCCTGTTGGTGAACATCGAGATCGCCGACTACTGGTCGGCGGGGGCGCGGATCACCTTCCGCTTCTCCGCCGGCATGGGGCCGGACCTCTCCTACACCATCGCCTGGGCGCTCTTCGCGGTGGCGCTCCTCCTGGCAGGCGTCCTCCTGGGGAGCCGCGCCACCCGCGT
>MEMX01000132.1:3255-4685 GCA_001768075.1 Anaeromyxobacter sp. RBG_16_69_14
GATCCTGCTCCTCGTCGCGACCGTGCTGAAGGCGTTCCTCCATGACCTGGGCCGGCTCCCCGGCCTGTACCGGATCGGCTCCTTCCTGGGTCTGGCGGCCAGCCTGGCCGTGGTCGCGCTCCTCCTGCAGCGCTTCGTCCTGCGCGGCAGGGCCACCGCGTCACCGCCGCCCGCCGCGCCCTCCCAACCCGAGGTCCCCTGATGCCCGTCCTCGCCGCGCGCGCGGCCAGCCACGCCCTCGCCGCCCTCATCCTGCTCGCGGCCCCGCCCGTGCTGGCGCCGGCCGCGGACGCGGCCGAATCCCGCTTCCGCATCCAGCCCTCCGGGCCCGGGCCGCAGCGGCTCGACCTGCCGCCGGGGTTCCTCTCCGCGTCTGCGAACGGGGACCTGGCCGACCTTCGCCTGGTGGACGCGGCCGGACGCGAGCTGCAGTACCTCGTCGTCACCCCGCCGGAGGAGCCCCCGCGCTGGGCGGCCGCGGTTCGCATCCGGCCCATCCCGACCACCAAGACGGAGAGTGGCGCGGAGCTGGACCTGGCCACCGTGCGCGAGGTGAGCGGACTCGCGCTCACTTTCCCTCGCAGCGGGTTCGTGAAGAAGGTGCGGCTGGAGGGCAGCGCCGACCGGCAGCGCTGGGTCACGCTGCTCGCCGAGGACACCCTCTACGACCTCCCGTTCGATCCGGCCGCCTGCGGCGGCGTGGCCTGTCAGGGGAGTCTGTCGCGCCGCGAGCTCCGCTTCGAGGCGGCCCCGCTTCGCTTCCTCCGCGTCGTCCTGGACGACCGGCGCAGCCCGCGGCTGGGCCCGCCCAGCGCGGCGCGGGCGCTGCTCGCCGCCGGCGCCCCGCCGTCCGGCCCGACGGTGCCTCTGGCCATCGCCCCGCGCGACCGCGAGCCGGGGGTCTCCCGCTTCGCCCTGCGCCTCCCCGGACCGCGCCTGCCCACCCGGGCCGTGCTCCTCGAGATCGACGCGCCGCGCCTGGCCCGGCACGCCCGCGTGCTGGAGGCGCGGCTCTCCGGCGGTCGGCTCGTGCCCGTGGAGCTGGGGGCCGCGCCGCTGGTCCGGGTGGAGCGGCACGGAGTGACGGTGTCCGGGCTCAGGGTGCCCGTCGGCACGGCGGAAGAGACCGAGCTGGAGCTGGTGGTGGATGACGGCGACAACCCCCCTCTGGTGCTGCGCGGCGCGCAGGCCGAGCTGGCCCCGCTGCCCTGGCTCTTCTTCGAGAGTCCCGACGGAGTGGTCCTCGAGGCGCGCCTCGGCGATCCCGAGCGCCGCGCGCCCCGCTACGACCTCGAGGCGCTCAGGCCCGAGCTGCCGCGGGTTCGCCCCGGCATCGCCCACGCCCAGGCGGCCTCCACCGCGGCCCGGGTGCCCGCCCCCATCGCCCCCGCGGTGGGCGACGCCGGCGGTGCGGGCGCACCCCTCGACGC
>MEMX01000132.1:4696-7790 GCA_001768075.1 Anaeromyxobacter sp. RBG_16_69_14
GGTTGCCGCGGCACCGGCCGGACTGGCCGCCGTCCGCCTCGATGCCGCGGTGCTGGCCGGGAGCAGCGACCTCGCCGACGTGCGGTTGCGGGCCCCCGACGGCCGTCAGCTCCCCTACCTCCTCGAGCAGCGCGACGAGCCGCTGGCGGTGCCGCTGGCGACCGCGGCTGGGGCGTCCCGCGACCTCCCCCGCGCCCTGGTGCGCGCGGGGCTCTCGGCGCGTGCCCTGGCGCTCCCGCAGCCCGCCTTTCCTCGGACCCGGCTGGTGCTGGAGACGAGCGCGCGCGTTTTCACCCGCGAGGTGGGCGTCTACCTGGATCCCGACCAGCACCGGCCTGGCCGGCATGGGCCGGTGCACCTCGCCTCGGCCTCGTGGGCCCACGCTGATCCGTCCAGGCCGGCGCCACCGCTCACGGTCACCCTACCCGCGCTGCGCGCCGACCGTCTCCTCGTCACGCTCGACGACGGGGACAACGCGCCGCTCCCCCTCACGGCGGCCCGGCTGCTGCTCCCTTCCTATCGGCTCCGCTTCTTCCACCCCGGAACGGCCCTCGAGCTGCTCTACGGCACCGACACGGTGGCCGCCCCGCGCTACGACTTGGCGCTGCTCGCTCCACGCCTGCGCGCGGCGTCTGCGCAAGAGGTGGCCCTGGGCGAAGCCCCGGCTGATCCGCGCGCCGCCGACGGGGGCGCCGGCTCCGCACGGATCGCGTTCTGGGCGGTGCTGGGGACCGCCGTCCTGGGCCTGCTTGCCCTCGTGGCGCGCCTCGTCGGGCGGGGAGGCGCTGCCACTCCTTAGCCTCGGCCGCGCCGGCTGGGCGCGCTCAGGAGCAGCAGCGCGAGCGCAAGATTTACCCGCCTCCTGCCACCCGAAGAATATCCGCCGAAATCAAGATGGCACGGCCCATGACGAGAGCGAAGCGAGGCCAACTCGAGTGACGGCCTGGGCTGATCCCCGGTCCTCAAGGCGGGGGGAGCGCCAGCGCTGCCGGTGCGAGCTTGACGATCCGACCCGGCAATACGGCCACGTATAGATCGCCGTCCGGTCCGAGCCGCAACGACACGGGGCTCCCGCTCGCCACCTGCACTACCTCGCGACGCGAGCCCGGTACCACCGCAGCGCGCGCCGCGTCCACCGCCAGGCTCCACAGCCGCCCGTTCACGTTGTCAGCGAAATAGTAGCGGCCCCGTTCCGACTCCGGCCAGGCCGGGTTGTCCACGATGGCGCCACCCGTGATGGACTGACAATCACCGTCGATCCCACCCCCGGCGGCGCCCCGCTGGCAGTGGTAGACGGGCTCAGCGCAGTCGCCGCGGTCGGGACTGATCTCACGGCACTTCGACACCGGCCAGCCGTGCGGCCCTTCGCGCCAGGGCCACCCGTGGTGGCGACCGGCCTGCGCGACATCGATCTCCTCGTACGTCACCTCCCCCACGTCACCCACCCACAAGTTTCCGGTGACCGGGTCGAACCAGAAGCGCCACGGATTGCGGAATCCCCAGGCCCAGATCTCGGGGCGCGGCGGCGCAAGCGCCGAAGTGCTGACCGGTGTCCCAGGATTGTCGCAGGCGCTGACACTCGAGGTGTTCACAAGCGGGTTGTCGGTGGGGATGGTGCCGTCGAGGTTCACCCGAAGGATCTTCCCGTTGGCGTTGGAGAGGCAGGTGGCGAAGTGGTTCGTGGGCTCCCGCGGTGGCTCTGGCGGCGCACCGGAGTTGAAGCCGCTGTCTCCGACGCCCACGTAGAGCTTCCCATCGGGGCCGACGGCGAGCGCGCCTCCGTCGTGGTTGGCCGGACCGCGCAGGCCCCGCACCAGCACCTGCTCCGAGGCGCGGTCGAACGCGTCGTCGTCGCGGAGCACGATCGAGACCACGCGATGCCGGTCGAGGTCGGTGCCCCCCGTCGCGTCCGAGGCCGAGTAGTAGAGGAAGATCCGGCCCGTCGCGGCGAAGAATGCATCGTCCACGGCCACGCCCAGCATCCCCTTCTCGCTCGCGTCGTCCACGTCGAAGGTGGCCGCGCTCGTCACGCTGCCATCCGGGCCGCGCACCTTCACGGTGCCTTGCTTCTCCGTGATCACCATGCGCCCGCCGGGCAGGAAGGCGAGGTCTGTCGTCTGGCCGAGACCGGTCACGACGTCGGTGAGCGTGAGCGGCCCTGCGGGGATTGTCGCGCTATTTGCAGACGAACTGCAGGACGCGACCAGCACGGCGAGCGCGAGCGCGCGAAGCGGACTGGCGGGCGGACTGGCGGTGAGCACCCTTCTCGAATAGGCCGGCGCACGGCGCCCACGCTTGCGGGAGGCTCACCCGGGCCAGGCTTCTTGGGGGTACCTGGCAAGGATTCGTGTCGAGGGCGGTAGGCTCGGGCGAGCCGCAGCAGCTCCGAGAAGAAGAAGCGCAGGTCCTCCGGCACACGGGCGAGGAGC
Source organism: Anaeromyxobacter sp. RBG_16_69_14 (assembly GCA_001768075.1). Classification (GTDB taxonomy): domain Bacteria; phylum Myxococcota; class Myxococcia; order Myxococcales; family Anaeromyxobacteraceae; genus Anaeromyxobacter_A. The sequence goes on from MEMX01000132.1 coordinate 7,126, forward strand.
GGGTCGAGAATCACTTCTCGACGACGGGCTTGCCGCGCATCCTGGTCAGCTTCCGCAGAAGGGATATCCATCGCTGTAGGCAATTCGCGGCCCCAGGCGCACCAAGGTCGCAAAGACCCACATCGCGCGCCCAGCTAGCCCCCGATATCCTACGATCGAGTGACACCCGATCGAGGTGTACGAGCAACATCAACCGGAGGGGCTCCGACATGAAGCGTCTCGTCGTCGCGATATGTGGAATCCATTGTTTGCTGCTGGCATCGTGTGACCCGGGGGCCGACGACTCGAGCGAACAGGACGTCCTTGCGGAAGAACAGGAAGCGCTCGTCAGAGGCCTGGCCGCGCCGAGCGGGCTCGTAGCCGCGGCAACCACGAAGGGTGTGGCCCTGGCATGGAATGCCGTCGAGGGCGCCACTGGCTACCGCGTCTTCCGCGCCAACAAGAGGAGTCACGGCTCCTACTCGCGCATCGCCACCGTCACGACGACCTCCTACCTGGACGAGTCCGTCACAGCAGGCAAGACCTACTGGTACAGGGTTGCAGCGTCGACGTCAGGCGGTAGAGGCGCGTACTCGGCCAAGGTGAGCGCAACCGCCACGACTTCTCCGACTCCGACTCCGACCCCGACTCCGACCCCGACTCCGACCCCGACTCCGACCCCGACT
>MEMX01000132.1:7827-12242 GCA_001768075.1 Anaeromyxobacter sp. RBG_16_69_14
ACTCCGACCCCGACCCCGACCCCGACTCCAACTCCGGTCTCGGGCTGGCAGCCAGCCCCCGGCACTTCTTGGCAGTGGCAGCTGACCGGGTCGCTCGACACCGGACTCGACGTCGAGGCGTACGACATCGACCTCTTCGACAACTCGGCTGGCACCATTGCAACCCTGAAGGCCGCCGGCAAGAAGGTCATCTGCTACTTCAGCGCCGGATCCTACGAGAACTGGCGCCCGGACAAGGGCAGCTTCCCGGCCGCGGCGCTGGGCAACAACCTCGACGGCTGGCCGGGCGAAAGGTGGCTCGACACGCGCTCGCAGTCCGTACGCAACATCATGGCGGCTCGCATGGATCTGGCCGCTTCGAAGGGCTGCAACGCGGTCGAGCCCGACAACGTCGACGGCTACACCAACGGCAGCGGGTTCCCGCTGACCTCCGCGACGCAGCTCGACTACAACCGGTTCCTGGCCGATGCGGCGCACGCGCGGAACCTCTCGGTGGCGCTCAAGAACGATCTCGATCAGGTCAAGGACCTCGTCAACAGCTTCGACTTCGCGATCGTCGAGGAGTGCTTCAATTACAACGAGTGCAGTCTCGCCGCGCCGTTCGTGTCGGCGGGTAAGGCCGTGCTCGAGGTCGAATACGGCGGGCAGAGCACCGCGGACAAGATTTGCCCCAAGGCCAACGCCGCCAATTTCGACGCGCTCGTGAAGAACCTGGATCTCGACGCGTTCCGCATCGCCTGCCGCTGATGGACGCGATCATCCCCTCACCTGGCCTCTCCCTCGGTTGAAATAGCGAACGGGAACCGACCGCCTCTCCCCGCGCGATGGGGAGAGGGTCGGGTGAGGGGCGCTCGATCGCAAGCGCTTGGCCAGGGTCAGGGCCGCGCCTTGTCAATCACATGAATCGGCCGTTCACTTCGGCTGTGCGCAATTGCCTCCATTCGCCTCGGTCGGCGAGACCCCGAGCGGCCAAAACAATCGGGTTCCTGCTCACAAGGACCGCGAAACCGCGGTGACCGATCTACCCTCCCTGCCAGACCCCGTCGAAAACATTGGCTTTCCAGGAAAGTGAACCCGGACCAGGGTACTTGCTTGTCCCGGACGGCAATGGCTAACTGGCCAAGCCCTACATGTAGCGTTTACGCCTAGGGGTTTGCCAAAGGGGGAGGGACGCCTGTGTCCCGAACTGCCGCTTGAGCCTTACAATATCGCACACCATGAGCCGAGCGCTGAGAGCGCTGGCGTTCGCCGTATTGCCCATCCTCGCTTCGGCGCAGACGCCGGGCAAGAAACCGACGGTCGCCTTCTTCTATGGAAAGCCAATTCCGGTGGCGGAGCTCGGTCATTTCGACTGGGTGGTGGTGGAGCCAGGGAACGTGGATGCTGGCGAGCTCACAGCGCTGAAGCGCGCCGGGGCGCAGGCCTTTGCCTATCTGAGCCTCGGGGAGGCGCGCGAGGACGCCGTCGATCCGGGGTGGGTCATCGGCCGCAATGCAGGCTGGGGAAGCGCCATCATGAACCCGGCCTCGCCGGGCTGGCGCGATCGCGTGCTGCAGCGCGCGCATGCGCTCTGGGAGCTCGGGTACCGGGGCCTCTTCCTCGACACGCTGGACAGCTACATGGCAGCGCTGAAGGACCCGGGAGAGCAGCGCGCAGCCGGAGCCGCGCTCGCGTCGCTCATCAGGGCTCTGCACGAGGCTCATCCGGACTTCCACCTCTTCTTCAACCGCGGCTTCGAGCTCCTGGCCGACGTCGGACCCCTCGCCAGCGGCCTCGCCGCGGAGTCCCTCTTCTTCGGATGGGACGCCAGCGCGAAGAGATACGTCGAGGTCCCGGTACCCGATCGCAAGTGGCTCTCGGGAAAGCTCCAGGAGGTGAAGGAGCAGCTCGGCATCCCGGTGGTGGCCGTGGACTACCTACCGCCGGCCAGGCGCGAAATGGCTCGGGCCGCGGCGCGCCGCATCGAGTCGCTCGGTTTCGTCCCCTGGATAGCGACTCCGGCGCTCGACGTTCTGGGGGTGGGCTCGATCGAGGTGGTCCCGCGGCGGGTCCTCTTCCTCCGCGACGGCGCCGAGAACCAGAGCCTCGCAAAGAGCCCGCTGCACCGGCTCGCGGCCCTACCCGCCGAGCATCTCGGCTTCGTGCCCGAGTACGTGGACGTGCGGAAGGGCCTGCCAGCGGGAGTACTGGCCGGCCGCTACGCGGGGATCGTCACCTGGTTCCTGAACGACGACCTGCCCGCCGAGCTCGGATATCCCGAGTGGCTCTTGCGCCAGATCGACGCTGGCCTCCGGGTGGCCGTGTTCGGCCGGCTGGGCTTCCAGCCGAGCGCGGGCGAGCTCTCGAGGCTCGGTCTCGCCGCCGTGGCGGGTGATGCCCGCCCCACCGCCCGCATCACCCGGCGCGACAGCCTGGTGGGTCTGGAGGCCGAGCCAGCCCTGCGCAGTCGCGGTCTCTCGCGGCTGCGCGCCGCCTCGCCCGCGGCCACCGTCCATCTCGGGCTCGAGGACTCCGCCGGCAGGACGATCCACGCCGTGGTGACGACACCGTGGGGAGGCTTTGCGCTCGATCCGTACCTGCTGGAGGTGGGCTACGAGGGCCGCGTCCGCTGGATCGTCGATCCGTTCGCGTTCCTGCAGCGGGCGCTGAATTCGGACCCCGGGCCCGTCCTCGACCTGACGACCGAGAACGGGGCGCGGCTCCTCGTCGTGACCGCTGACGGAGCAGGATCTTCCAGAAAGGTCGCCGGGGCCCGCACCGCCGCCGAGGTCATCTCGCGCGAGGTACTGGAGCCGCTGCCGCTGGCGACGACGGTGGTCCTGCCGGCCACCGAGCCCGGCACCAGCGGATCCACGGGGAGCGCGGGCAAGAGCGTCCTCGCCCTTCCGAACGTGGAGCTCGCAAGCCACGCCTACCTGGCGGGAGGCAGCGGTCAGGGCGGGGTCCCGACGCTCGCGGCGCTGGCGCCTACCGGCCGGCCCGACGGCGACCGCTTTCGGGCTTACCTGCCGGGCCTCACCGAGACCACCGCGGCCGAGCTGCTATCCGACCGGATCCTCGACCGGGCACACGTGGCCGCGCTGGCCGATCTGGCGGAGAGCCCCCGCCGCCTGAAGCCGATCGGCATCCACTATTCGTTTCAGGTCGCAGAGGCGCCGAGCGCAGTCCGCTCGCTGACCGAGGCGCTCCGATGGGCACTCGGACAACGCACGCTCCCCGTCTGGGAGAGCGAGTACGCCCGGAAAGTGGACGAGTTCCGCGCCGCGTCCCTGGTGCGACGGTTCGACGGTACGTGGAGCTTCAGCGGGCTGCGGGCGCTGAGGACCGTCCGCATCCCTCGCGCACTCGGGTGGCCGGACCTCGCGCGCTCCCGTGGTGTGGCCAGCATCACCGAGCGGGGCGACGCCCTCTACGTCGGCTTTGCACCCGTGGACAGGCCATCACTGGCGCTAGCACCGTCGCGGCCGCGCGGCCCGTACATCGCATGGTCCAACGCGACGCTGCTAGCGTGGGAGACCAGGGGCCGGGTCACGTCGCTGCGCCTGCGAGGCCAGGGGCCCGTGCGGCTGGAGGTGGGCGGCGTCGCCGGCGCCTGCACGCTCACGGTGCGCGGCCACCGGCTCCTGCCCGCCGCTGCAGGCGGCCGCAACGTCTTCTCCATCGCCGACTCCGACACAGGCGAAGCGACGCTGGAGTGCCACGATGGCTGAGCGGCTCCAGAGGGCCGAGGCCCATGCGGAGCGGCGACGGCGGCAGCGCGTCCTGGGTCCCCTCCCCATCGCCAGCATCATCGCCGCCGCGCTCGCGGGTTTCTGGCTGTTGCGCCAGGACGCCGGCGCCGCCGGTCAGGCGAGCGAATTGGATCCGCTGGCGATCGCCTATCTCCAGGCCGCGCTCGCGAAGAATCCGGCGGACACCGAGCTGCGCTTGCGCCTCGCCCGCGCACAGTTCGCAAACGGGCTCCTCGACGAGGCGGACCGCACGCTGGCGCCTCTGGCCGACAAGCCCAGCGCCCCCGCGGAGCACGAGGATGCGGGCGCGCCAGCTCCGAGCCGGCTCCAGCCTCGCTCCCCCCTTCCTCGATCACGCGGCGATCGTCCTCGAAGACGGGTCCAGGGCCGCACCCCCGCCGTCGCGCTGCACGGCCGCGCGCTCGCGACCGCACCCCACCGCGCCCGTGCGGAGGAGCCCTCCGCCCAGGCGGAGGAGGTCCAGATCCTCGCCTTCGACGTCGCACACGCGCGGTGGAGGGCGGCCACACCCGGTACACCCGCGCGCGCCGCGGCCGAGAAGAAGGTGCTCGAGCGGCTCCGGACGGCCTTGGCCGGCGACCTCGGGTCCGCCGCGCTCGTTCACCTCGCCCAGGCGGCACGCGAGCTGGGCCACACGGATTTCGCCGTCCGAGCGCACGAGCG
>MEMX01000132.1:12253-20092 GCA_001768075.1 Anaeromyxobacter sp. RBG_16_69_14
CGGCGGACCCCGGGCGCTGTGCCGAGTGGCTGGCCGAGGCTGCACGCGAACTCCTCGCCCTGGGTGCTCCGGCGAGGGCCGGCGAGAACTTCGCCCGGGCGTACGCGTGCGAGCGCGACGGCCGCAAGGCGATGGCCCTCGGAGGCCAGGCGCTCAGCGCGTACCTCGCAGCGGACAAGGGCCTCGCAGCCCTGAAGCTGGTGCAGGCGCTCGTCGATCGACACCCGTCCGACGAGGCGCTCCTGCGCGAGGCGGAGCGCATCGCCCTCTCGCAGAACGATGGCGAGAGCGCGCGTCGGTTCGGCGCTCGGCTTATCTCGCTCGGAGTGAATGATCCCGATGTGCTCGGGCGCCAGATAGACCTGGCCCTCGCCGCCGGGAACCCGACCGGAGCGCTGGCCGTGGCGCAGCAGCTGGCCAAGGTGAAGGGCGACGACGTGGCCTCTCGCCTCCGGGTCGCCCAGCTCGCGTCCTGGGCCGGCCAGCCCGGGGAGGCGCTCCAGCAGTGGATGTGGCTCGCCCGGCGCGGCGAGCCGCCGGATGCAGCCGAGAAGGCGCTGCAGCTCGCCCGGGCCCTCGGCGACGAGCACGCCATCGCCGAGCTCCTGGAGCGCCAGTCCGAGAAGGGCCCACTAACCGCTTCCGCGCTGCAGGAGCTGGTGCGGGTGCTCGAGAGCACGGAGGGACAGGCGCGCGCCCTCAAGGCCCTGCAGGCAGAGGTGAAGCGGCACCCCGAAAGCCCTCTCGCGTGGGAGCAACTCGCCCAGGCGCAGGAGCGCCGGCGCGACCTCGCCGGCGCGCTCGCCACGCGGTCCAAGCGTGCGCGCCAGCTCGGAGCCAGCCAGGACGAGTCCATGCGGATCGCCAAGCTGCACTGGGCGCTCGGCCGCTCCGCGGACGCGCTCCGCGAGCTGGAGCGCTGGAGCGCCCCGGCGAATGACGATGCCGCCTACTGGAGCCTCGTCGGGGACCTCGCCTGGGATCGCGAGGCCGACGACGTCGCGCTGCGGGCCTATCGAAAACTGTGGCAGCTCGATCGTGTCGACGCGCTCGGCGTGGAGCGACTCGTGATCCTGACCCGCGCAACCGGCCAGAGCGACGAGGTCATCCGGCTCGGGAGCCGGGGCTTCGCGCGGACGCACCAGCCGCGCCTGCTCCTGATCGCCATGGACGAGGCGGCCGGCGCAGGAAAGTGGGGCGAGCTGCGGACGCTCGCTGACCGCGCCAGCGCGTCGGAGGCCGCCTTCGCGACCCAGCCGGCGTACTGGCTTCTGCGGGCGCGCCTGGAAGAGCACGAGCAGCACACTCGCGATGCCGCCGCGTCCTATCGGCACGCGCTCGAGCTCGATCCGAAGTCCACCCCCGCGCGGGCTGGGCTCCTCTGGCTCTACGTCGGCGCCCACGACCGCCGGCGCCTCGCAGAGAGCCTGCAGGCCTGGTCGGGCGACGCCTGGGGCGACCCCGAACTCCGACGAGCCTGCGCCGCGGGGCTAGCGCAGCTAGGCCGCGACAGAGAAGCCCTGGCGTTCTACGAGCACGACGCGCGCTCCGACCCGAGCGATGCGGGTGCCATGGAGCGCTACGCGCTGGCGCTGGAGCGCTCCGGCGACAAGCCGGCGGCCGACGGAGTGCGGCGCCACCTCGAGCGGCGGCGGGACGCGAGCGGCTCGGGCTCGTCCGGACCCACCTTCGCCCTGGGTGGCCCTCAGGAGATCGGGCCTCCCGACCTCACCGGACTGGTGCGGGCGGAGCAGCGCCGGGGGGCGCCCCGAATCGCCTCGGTGCGCGGCGAGGTCGGCGCCGACGGCACGGGCCCCATCTCCATGCAGCGGGCGTACGTCGTCCTCGACTCCGAGGCGATCGACGCCAGGTTCCAGCTCAAGGCGAGCGGCACCTTGCTGAGCTGGAGCGACTCGGCCCGCCAGGTCGATTCGAAGCAGGAGGGCGAGCTGCTCTTGCGCGCGCTCTTCGCGGCACTCGGCGGCCAGAACGAACTGGCCGGCGGAGCCAGTCTCCGGTCGGACACGACCCTGCCCGTGTTCGGCCTCTCTCATTCCCGGCAGCTCGCCCGCTTCGCGCAGGGAGGGCTGGATGCCTTCCTGAACGAGCCCGCGGACGAGTCGGCGGCGATGCGGATGCAGGCCGCCAGGACGCGCGCCGGCGGAGCCCTGGCCGTGGGAGGACAGGCGCTCCACGCACGCACGACCGCCACCTGGAAGCGCTGGACCGACCGCAGCGGCGGGCAGATTGGCAACGGCGCCTTGGTGACCGCCGAGCTCGGCTACAGGCTCCTCGCGGTCCACCCAGGAATCTCGGCACGGCTTCAGGGGAGTTACCAGCGGAACGCGCTGGCGGCAGGGGCCGAGAGCCTCCCGGTCTTCGCACTCGCGAGCAATCGGAACGACGTCCTGCCGCCGCAGTTCACGATGATCGGGCTCGGCGTCAACGCGGCGCGCTTCGACCTCGGGCCCGTCCGACTCTCCGGCGACGTGTGGGTGGGGGGCATGGGGCCCCCGATCCGCCCGAGCTACCGGGTGCAGCTCGGGCTAGCCGCGAGCCCTTTCCGAGGCAACGAGATCTCCCTCACCGGATTCACAGGCAACGACAGCTGGATGGTCGGAGGCACCTACGGGATCGGCGTGTCGGTGACACACCGTTTCCCGCGCTGACACCATGGCCTATATCACTGATAGCACCGAGCTCAAGTCGCACGCGCAGGCGCCAGAATGGCTCCCCCTGGTCGAGACGCTGGGGCTCGCCATGTCCTTCATGGTGCTGGGCCTGCTCGCCGACAGGACGGACCCGTTCCTGCTGAAACGGGGATTCCCCTGGCTGGCGTTCGCGCCCCTGCTGGCGGGCCTGCGGCATGGATCAGGGAAAGGCGTGCTGGCCGGCACTGCCATGGCCGCAGCAGCCATGCTGCGCCCCAGCGTAGGACTGTCGCCCGTGATGATCGAGTCCGCTTTCGGTTGGATCGCCGTCGGACTCCTCGCGGGGGAGTTCGCCGACGCGTGGCGGCGCAAGCGGCGTGCGCTCGAAGCCAACGCCTCGGACCTGTCGTCGCGGCTGGAGGCGCTGTCGCGAGACCACCTAGCCCTCGAGGCGTCCCACGAGGCCCTGAAGCGACAGGTTCCCGGCGAGCCCGTCACCCTCCGCGACGGGCTGGCCGCGATGGGCCGATCGATCGGCCATCGCGGTCCCGGCGCGCTCCAGGCCCTGGCCGAGCCGATCCTCTGGCTCTTCGCCGAGCACGCCTTTGTCCAGTCGGGCAGCTTCCACCTGCTGGACCCGGAGGGCCAGCCCGATCCCGCCATCGCCGAGCTGGGAGCGGGAGGGAGCCGCCGCGACGATCCTCTGCTGCTCGCCGCGGCGCGCTCCGGCGAGGTGACCAGCGTCAGGGAGCGGGGCGACGGGTCGGACCTGCTCGTCGCCGTCCCGCTCGTCGACGTGGAGGAGCACGTGTACGCGGTGGTCGCCATCCGCGACATGCCCTTCCTGTCGCTGCACGACGGGACCCTCTCCCTGCTCGCGGTGATGGGCGGTTACCTGGGGCACGCGATCACCGCGGCGGCGAGCGCGAACGAGCCCGTCGAACGGCCGAAGGAGAAGAAGGGTCGCTGGCGGCGGTCGCGCGACAAGCAGCCTTCACCGGCGTCTCGCCCGGCTGGCGTTGCCGCCGGCTCGGGCCTCGTCCCCCAGACGGCCACCGCGAAGGAGGGCCCGAAGTGAGGAGCCATTTCGGATGGCTGCTGCTGCTGGCGTCCATCCAGGAAATCCCGGCGGCGCTCGCGGCCGCGAACGGATCCGGGCTCGTGGCGCTCGCCTTGCACGCAGGCGCGAGCGCGTGCGCCGCCGGGTGGCTCGGGAGACGCCTGCACGGCGAGGTGACGGGTTGGAGCTTCGCCTTGCCCTTCGCGTGCGCCCTGTTCGTGCCGTTACTCGGGGCGCTGGGGCTCGCCGCCGTCGCCCTGGGGCTGCCCCAGCGGACGGCGAAGGAGCACCCGGCGTCTACATTCGTGCGGACCCCGGTCCCGCGCCCGCCCGAGGCCGGCTCCCCCAGGCGCGCTCCGAGCTCCTCCGAGCCCCGGCAGGACTCGAGCGCGCGGGACGGGCGCGTGGCCGCGCTGGCGGCCATCCGGTGCCGCAAAGATCCCGCGTCGGTGGCGCTCCTCTGGCGGGCGCTAAAGGATCCCGAAGAGGAGGTCCGGCTCTTCGCGTTCTCGCTGCTCGAGTCGAGGACCGGGGCGGCGTACCGCCGCATTCACTCCGAGGAGCAAGAGCTCGCGGCAGCGACCGGCGCGCGCCTCCGCGCCCTGCATGGCCGGCTCGCCTTCGAGCACTGGGAGCTCGCGTGGCTCGGCCTCGTCCAGGGGGAGGTGCTCAACCACGCGCTGGAGCGGGCCGAGAAGCACGCGCGCGCAGCGCTGGAGCACGAGGTGACCCGGTCGGCAGCCTCCATACACCTCCTCCTGGGGCGGATCCAGCTCAAGCGGGGCCACCTTGACGAGGCGCGAAGCGCGCTGCTCCGCGCGGGAGAGCTGGGTCTGCCCGCGCCGGTATGGGAGCCCTATCTGGCGGAGGTCGCCTTTCGCCTGCGGCGCTTCGACCTCGTCCGTATCCACATCGACCGGGCGGGCTCCTCGGGCGGGAACGACCCCGCCGCGCGCGTCCAGAGGTACTGGCTATGAACACCATGACTTCCCGGGCGCAAGGAGAGGGCGAGGCGGCCGACGTGGCCTTGCTGCTCGAGGGGACCTATCCCTTCGTGCGGGGCGGGGTCTCGTCGTGGGTCCACCAGATCATCTCGGCGCTACCCGAGGTCACCTTCTCGCTCGTCTTCATGGGGTCGCGGCGCCAGGACTACGGCGAGCCCGCGTACAAGCCGCCGCCGAACGTCCGCCAGGTCGTCCACCGCTTCCTCTTCGACCCCGTGGAGGAGCCCCCCCGGTCCGCGACGGACAAGGCAGCTCAGTTCGACGCCGTCGCGAAGTTCCACAGCGAGCTGAGGGCGAGCAAACCGGGGCAGATCATGCGCTCGGAGGGGCTCGACCAGATCATGCGGGCGATGGGCGATCCTTCGGGCATCGGCCTCGGTGACCTCCTGCATTCCGATCGCGCCTGGCATCGGATCTGCGAGGCTTACCAGCGAGAGTGTCCCGGCGGCTCCTTCCTGGACTTCTTCTGGACCATCCGGACGATGCACGCCTCGCTCTTCGGACTGGGCGATCTCGCACGGTGCGTGCCCGCGGCGCGCTCCTACCACGCAGTGTCAACCGGGTACGCCGGCTTCCTGGGAGCGATGTTGCGTAAGCAGCGCGGCCGGCCGCTCATCCTCACCGAGCACGGCATCTACACGAAGGAGCGCAAGATCGACCTCGCGAGCGCGGCGCACCTCCCGGGCGACGGCGCGGACGGTCAGGGCTTCGGGCGTCGCCTCTGGATCCGGTTCTTCGAGGGGCTGGGCCGGATCACCTACGCGGAGGCCGACCCGGTGATCTCGCTCTACGACGGGAACCGGCAGCGCCAGCTCCAGGACGGCGCTCCGGCCGAGCGCACGCGCGTCATCCCGAACGGAGTCGACGTCGATCGGTTCCGCCCGCTCCGGGCGCTGAGGCCTCCCAAGCCGCCGCTCGTGATCGGGCTCCTCGGCCGCGTGGTGCCGATCAAGGACATCAAGACGTTCATCCGGGCCATGAAGACGGTCTTCGGACAGATCCCCGAGGCCGAGGCATGGATCATCGGGCCCACCGAGGAGGACAAGGCGTACTTCGCCGAGTGCACCCAGCTCGCGGCAACCCTCGGCCTCGGCGATCGGCTCAAGTTCCTCGGCTTCGCCGCACCCGAGACGGTCCTGCCCAAGGTCGGCCTGCTCGCGCTCACGTCGATAAGCGAGGCGCTGCCGCTCGTCATCCTCGAGGCCTTTGCGAGCGGCCTCCCCGTGATCGCGACGGACGTCGGCGCCTGTCGCGAGCTCGTCGAGGGGCGGACTCCCGAGGATCGGGCGCTCGGCGCGGGCGGCGCCATAGTGCCAATCTCGGATCCCGAGGCGACGGCACGGGCGGCAATCGAGCTGCTCCGCGACCCGGTGCGCTGGAAGGCGGCGCAGGAGGCCGGCATCAAGCGCGTGGAGACGTTCTACACGCGCGCGATCATGATTGACGCGTACCGGCAGGTGTACCAGGAGGCGATCGCAGACGTGAAGTGATCCCCCTGACGCCTCCCCTCATTTCCGAGCCCGAGCCCGAGCCCGAGCCCGTGCCTGTGCCTGTGCACGTGCACGTGCACGACAATGGAAAATGACGGAATAGCTCAGGCCTTTCCCTCTTGCAGCTCTTCATTTGGAGCTCCTTGCAGGGAAGCTGTCACTCGCCAAATGGAACCTTGACCGCGGTACTTGTCAGTTCGTGCCAAACCGCCTCTACTGCACCAACCTACATCGTGGCATTTGGCACGCGGCGGTGGTTGCGGGGGACGGCTGTGTCCGGAATGTGGCACCCAAATCATGACCTGCGCCCGGCCGCAAGCGAGACCTCGCTTGTGACGGCGCGAAACGGCGAGGCAATCGCGTGGCCGGAATAGGCTTCGAGCTGCGCAAGATGATCTCGCGCGAGAGCTACACCGGCCTGCTCGGAGCCTACGGCTACGCCGGGCTCGTCTCGAGCGGCCCGTGGGTATTCTCCATCGCCGGCGTGCTCGCCATCGGGATACTCGGTTCACATACCGTGTCACCGCCCGAGCGGGTGACGCAGTTCCTGGTCTCGGTCACCTATCTCATGGCGGGGTCGGTCCTGCTCACGGGCCCCTTGCAACTCATGTTCAGTCGCTTCGTCGCGGACCGAATCTACGAGGAGCGCCGCGACCGCGTTCTGCCGAACATGCTCGGCGCGCTCGCGCTGACCACGATCACGAGCGGCGTACTCGCCTCGGTCTTCGTCTTCTGGACGTTCCCGGAACCGTTCACCACCTGCACGCTGCTCGTCTCCAACTTCGTCGTCCTCTGCGACGCCTGGGTGCTCACGGTGCTGCTCTCCGGCGTCAAGGCCTACCGCACCGTGGTCGGCCTCTACCTGGCCGCGTACCTCGCCTCGGTCGGCGCCTCGGCGGCCCTGCGGGGCTTCGGGCTCGACGGCCTCCTGGCAGGCTTCCTGGTCGGTCAGGCCGGCGCGCTGTTCGCGGCCCTCGCGCTCGCGATCCGCGCCTTCCCGGGTGGCCGGGAGGTGCGGTTCGACTTCCTCTCCCCCGGCCAGGCTCACTACGGCCTCGCCGCCGTGGGGGCCGTGTTCTACTTCGGCGCCTGGGCAGACAAGGCGGTCTTCTGGATGAGCCCCAGCACCGGGGCCCCGGTCATCGGGCCGCTGCGGGTCTCGATCATCTACGACCTGCCGATGTTCCTCGCCTACCTGACCGTCATCCCCTCGATGGCGGTCCTCTTCCTCAGGCTCGAGGCAGACTTCGCTGACCGCTGCCAGAGCTTCTTCGGGGCAGTGCGGGACGGCGCCCCGCTGCACCAGATCGAGCGGATCAAGGACGGCATGGTCACCTGCGTGCGGCGGGGCCTGTTCGAGATCCTGAAGGTCCAGGGGATGACGCTGGCGGTGGTCCTCGTGGCCGGCCCCACCATGCTCAAGTGGGCCGGGGTCTCGCCGCTCTATCTGCGCCTGCTCCACGTGGACGCGGTGGGCGTCGCGCTCCAGGTCATCTTCCTGGCGGTGCTGAACATCCTCTTCTACCTCGACGAGCGGAAGGCGGCGTTCGCCCTGAGCGCGGTCTTCGCGTGCGCGAACCTCTCGCTGACACTCGTCAGCCAGCGGCTCGGCCCGGACTGGTACGGCTTCGGCT
>MEMX01000132.1:20100-24451 GCA_001768075.1 Anaeromyxobacter sp. RBG_16_69_14
CTCGTCGCGGCCGCCGTCGGGCTGCCGTTCCTCTCGCGCAAGTTCGAACGGCTCGAGCGTGAGACGTTCATGCTCCAGCCACTCTGGCCCAGCGCAGCCCCCGCGCGCACGCCCCGCGATCTGGCCGTCGCCGCGGGCCGGGCCATCCAGCAGCCCATCCTTCACATTTGGAAGCACGCCGGAGGGCGTCCATGAGGAAATCGCCGTCGTTTGTCATCGTCGTGTCATTGGCTGATGGTTGCAATCAGTCGGACCTGCGCCCAGGACACAGTTACCCATAGCGCGACCTGTACCAATACCGAGCGACACCCTATGCACGCACATACGCGCGTACCTGAATTCAACGACGCAAATGCCACTTGCGCGTCCACATCCTCTGCGGCAATCTACGGACAACTCAGACATGAGATCACTTCACGTCACCCGTCAACCCGTCGGGAGCAATTGATGCGTTTCGCAACTCTGCTGGCCATCACCCTGGTAACGAGCGCCGCTTGCAGCGACAGCAATGGGTCGCATCCAATTGCCATCAGCGCGCCCAGTATTGCCATCAGCGCGCCCGCCGAGGGGCAACAGATCACCGGGAGCAGCACGGTCGCGGTGACGGGCAGCGTCGCCGGGGAAGGTATCCAGTCCGTGACGGTGTCCGTCAACGGCGGCACCGCGGTGACCGCAACCGTCGCGAACGGTGCCTTCAGCGCGAGCGTGACGCTCGAGAACGGCTCCAACACCCTGCTGGCGACCGCGCTGGCGGCGGGTGAATCGGCGTCGGCGACCGTGCACGTGTCCTACTCCGCTGCGCCGGTGCCCCCTGCGCCGGTGCCCCCTGCGCCGGCGGCCGTCATCGCGATCACCGCGCCCGTCGAGGGGCAGCGCGTCACCGGGCCCGGCAGCCGCGTGATGGTGGTGACGGGCACCGTCGCCGGCCAGAGCATCCGGGCCGTGACCGTGTCGGTAAACGGCGGCACCGCGGTGCCGGCGACGGTCTCTAACGGCGCCTTCAGCGCGAGCGTGACGCTGGCCGGCGGCGCCAACACCCTGGTGGCGACGGTGACGTCGGCTGCGGCGCCGGCGTCGGCGACGGTGCACCTCTCCTACCCGTACGTCGCGCTCACCTCGTTCGAGCCCGCGGCCGTCGTCATCGGCCAGGCCGGCTTCACGAGCCGGGACGCGGCCCGTACCCCCGCGGCCAACACCCTCCGGCGCGTGTACGGTAACCCGGGGTTTGATGGGACCCGCCTCTTCGTGCCCGACTACGAGGACAACCGCGTCCTCACCTTCGGCACAGTCCCGACCGCCAGCAACGCCTCGGCCACGTTTGCCCTGGGCCAGGCGAGCGGCTCGGCGAACCTGACGTCCACGACTGAGGGCGCGGACGCCACGGTGTGGAACGGCCCCCAGACTGTTCAGGCCGTGGGCACGCAGCTCTTCGTGGTGGACCACGACAACAGCCGGGTGCTGATAGTGAGCCCAGCCGCCGGGGCCGCGGCCACGGTTGTCGTCAGAGCCACGACCACCGCTGGCACCACCTGCGAGGCCGCCGGGCTCGATCTCCCGCAGAGCCTGTTCGTGACCGGGACGAGGCTCATCGTCGCCGACTCCGGCAACAACCGTGTCCTGGTCTGGAACTCGATCCCCACCCAGGGCACGGCGCCCAGCGTCGTCCTCGGCCAGGCCAGCTTCACGAGCTGCAACCCGAACCGCAGCACCGCCGTCGGCGCCGTCCCGGGCCAGAACACGCTGAGCTATCCGAGCGACGTGTGGAGCGACGGGACGCGGCTCTACGTGGCGGATACCGGGAACAACCGGATCCTTGTCTGGAATGACATGGCGACGCTCGCCAACGGCAAGGCCGCGGACGTGGTCCTCGGCCAGGCGGGCTCGTTCACGAGCGCCACCGCCGGGACCGGGGCCGGCGCCTTCCGGCACCCGTCCTTCATCGGGTCCAACGGGAACCAGCTCTTCGTGGCGGACTCGGGGAATAGCCGCGTCCTCGTCTGGAACGCGCTCCCCGTGACGAATGTGGCCGCGGACCTGGTGCTCGGCCAGAACGACTTCACGCACGGGACGGCGAACGACGACGACCAGAACGGCTTCGAGGACACCGTCCCCTCGGCGCGGACGCTGGCGGAACCGAGCGGCGTGACCGTTCTGGACAACGCCCTCGTCGTCGGGGACCACGCCAACCGCCGGTACCTCATCTTCAAGTGAGGTGAGCCGCGTGACCAGCGAAGAAACGTCTTTCACAGGAATGCAGACAGGAGCTCACCCATGAAGAATCGTATTCTGGCCGCGTTGACGGCCATACTGGTCGCGGGCTGCAGAGGGCCGGAGACGGAGTCGGCGGGACCGTCGGCCACGGGCTCTGATCCGAGATTGAGCCTCGGGCCCGTCAAGCTCGTTGGTCCCCCGTCGCAGCCGCTTTCACCGCTGGCGGCGACGACGGAGGAGGGCGCCACGGCCAGCTCCTCGCTTGGGGTGACCGCAGCAGCGCTCGTCGCCGGCTGCAGCTCGGTGACCCTGGGCATGAAGGTGCTGGTCGTGTCTGCCACGGGCAACGCGGTCAGCGAGCCGTCTCTCGGCGCCATCGAGGACGCGCTCGACTACCACGGAATCCCGTACACGATCTTCAACGCCGGCGCGAGCGCAGACCTCACCGCCGGCCAGCTCGGGACCGGTTGCGCAGGCAACTACCAGGGCGTGATCCTGGCCACCAACGATGCTGGCCTGAGCGCCGTCGAGCTGAGCACGCTGCGTGCCTACGAGGCGGGGTACGGCGTGCGCGAGCTCACGTGGTACGGCTGCGGCAGCACGCCCTACGGCCTCGGAACGCCAGCCGGAGTCGACACGGGCGTCGCTCCCATCACTGCGGCGCTCACCTTGGCGGGCCGAACGGCCTTCCCGTACCTGAACTCGACGGCACCCATCACCATCTCCAACGCCTGGGCATGCCTGTCTCAGACCGCCGGTGCGTCAACGCTCCTCGAAGACGGGTCGCACAACGCGCTCGTCTCGACCTATACCTCGCCCACCGACGGCCACGAGATGATGACGGTCACGTTCGACAGCAACGCAGCTCTCCTGCACAACCTCGTCCTCTCCCATGGTTACCTCGAGTGGCTGACGAGGGGTGTCTACCTCGGCCAGTATCGAGCGTACTTCACGCCGCAGGAGGATGACATCTTCATCGCGGACGACCTCTACGTAGGCGGTACGTACCGCATCAGCGACCTGGACCTGAACGCGTTCGTCGCGTGGCAGAGTACCATCCAGGCACAGACCGGGAGCCCCGGCTTCCGGCTCACCCACGCCTTCAACGGCTCGGGTGACACGCAGGGCAACCCGAACGCGAACGCCAGCACCACCCCGGACGCCACCGATCCCCTCATCACCGCTGCGCAGGCCGCGCAGGCTAGCTTCTTGTGGGTCAACCACACGTTCAGTCACATGAACCTCGGCCCTTCCGGCTCGCACACCTACACCGATCCCGTGCCCACGGCCGGGCAAGTCCTGACCGAGTTCGGAAGAAACGAGACCTTCGCGTCGCTGATGGGGTTCGGGAGCTACAAGAGCTCGACGTTCGTGAGCCCGGACGTGTCGGGACTCACGAACCCCAAGGCCCTGCGGGCGCTCGCTCACGCTGGGGTCCGGTACATGATCACCGACACCTCGTACGCGGAGTTCGCCAACCCCGCCCCGAACATCGGAATGTTCAGCCAGGTGGAGCCGAGGATCTACTTCGTGCCGCGGCGCCCGACGAACCTGTTCTACAACGTGTCCAACCCCACCGAGTGGGCGGCCGAGTACAACTACATGTTCTGCGACCGGAGTGCGACGGCGACGGCCTGCACGACCGACCTGATGGGTAACCCGTCGGTCTTTGCGGTGCCGCAGACTCCCGCCGAGGTGCTCGAGAACGAGGCCAACGTGCTGCTCGCGTATCTGCTTCGTGGCGACCTGGACCCGCACATGTACCACCAGTCGAACCTTCGCCAGTACGCCGGGGGGCAATCGCTCCTCAGCGACCTCCTGGGCGCGGCGATCAGCAAGTACCGCACCTACTCGAACCTGCCCGTCCAGAGCCTCGATCTGGAGACGATCGGCGCCCGGATGAAGGAGACCGAGTTGCGCAACGCCTCAGGTCTCGTGGCCACGATCACGCCCGGAGTGTCCGTGACCTTGGCGAGCCCGACGGCGATCCGCGTGGTGGTCAGCGGCGCCCTCACCGGAGCGTGCACGGCCGCAGGTACGCAGAGCGAGAGCTATGCCGGCAAGTGCATCACCACCGTGAACGTGCCGGCCGGCAGCGCCACCACGCTCCCCATCCAGCCGTGACGGGCGCGCTGCCCGG
>MEMX01000132.1:24465-26829 GCA_001768075.1 Anaeromyxobacter sp. RBG_16_69_14
CAGCGGCCCCAGGCCGCTGAACGCTTCGCCCGATTCACAGCACCCCCTTCTGGCTAGCCTAGCCTCGGCGGCGGAGCGCTGGCAGCTGCCCCGTCCTGAACCACTGCTCCAGCTCCGCCATCGCCGACGCGACGCTGTACCGGGGCTCGAAGCCGAGGTTCTCCTGGATCTTCCGCATCGACATCCGACTCCGGGCGGTCACCATGTCGATCGCCACATGGGTGAGCAGCGGCCGCGCCCCCGAGCGGCGCAACCCCGCCCAACGCTCGAGACCCGTGGCCATGGCCCTCGCCACCGGAACCGGGATGGACCGTGAGATGGGACCCTTGCCCACGATGCGCGCCAGGTGGTTGAAGTACTCGGCGAACGAGATCGGCTCGTCATCGGCCACGATGTAGGCGTTCCCGATCGCACGTGGATGCTCCCCCGCGAGGACCATCGCGTCGACGAGGTTCTCGATGTAGCAGGGGTGGCACGTCCCCCTCCCGCCCCCGAGCAGGAACATCCTGTCCTGGCGGATCATGGCGACGGGCTCTTCGGCCCATGTGCCCATCGGACCGTACACGACCGCGGGCCGGAGCACCGTCACCGGCAGTCCTCGCCGCTCGTGGAGACGTAGGGCTGCCTTCTCGCCCGCGATCTTCGTCCGCGAATACAGGTCGCGACCCTCCCCGTACGCGCTGTCGTCGTCGAACCAGGCCGGCGAAGGTACGCCGAAGACGGCGGTCGAGCTCAGGTGGACACAGCGGTCGAGCTCCTCCTCGCCTGCGGTGGCGAGGACCCGCTCGGTCCCGGTGACGTTCGTCGCGACGAACTCCTCCTCGCTCCCCCAATCCGAGACGTGCCCCGCGCAATGGAAGACGCGGCCCACACCTCGGATGGCGCGCTTGACCGTCCGGTCGTCCCGCAGGTCGCCCTCGGAGATCTCGGCCAGGGCGCGCGTTTCCCGATCGAGCGTGCCCACGCTCTCGGGCCGGCAGAAGACCCGGACCTCGCGCCCTTGCGCGAGCAGCCTTCGCGCCAGGTGACGTCCGATGAACCCGGTCGCGCCGGTGACGAGATCCGGTCTCACAGCGGCGACCAGTTGATGTGATTCTCCAGCGGCACCGCCGCCGCTGTGAGCTGATGTCCGGCGCCTTGCGGCGCCTCAAGCGGAGGGGAGAACTCTCCCCCCGCGCCCCCCATCTCGAGCGTCAGTTCATGATGCGCTATCACACCGGACGCTCCCGGAACCACCTCACGGCGCGTTCGATCGCAGGTCGCACCGGTCCAGGCCTGAACCCCAGCTCCTCCCGGGCTCTGCTCCCGTCGAAGTACAGGTATCGTCCCACCAGGCGGGCCATGCTGCGCGTGACCGCGGGATGCCTGCGGGTCACGTGGTCCGCCCTCCACTCCAGGCCGTGGGCAAGCGCCGCGAGGAGGACGCGCGGAACCTTGACACGCGGCCTCGGCGCGCCCGCGACCTCGGCCACGAGCGACATGAACTCGCGGTTGGTGAGGTTCTCGCCCGCGAGCAGGTACTGTCGGCCGGTCTCACCCTTCTCGAGCGCGAGCCAGATGCCCTGGACCGCATCCCCCACGTCGATGAAGCAAGCCCCCCCCGCCACGTAGACGGGCCACAGCCCGCGGGCGATGTCGGCCACCGGCTTCCCGATGGGCGTGGGGCCGTAGTCCATTTCACCGATGGCGGAGGTGGGGTTCACGATGACGACGGGCAGGCCGTGCTCACGGACCTGCCGCTTCATCTCCTCTTCCCCCGCCTTCTTGGTCGTGGCGTACGGAAACTCGAGGTCGGCCAGGTTGAACGGCGAGTCCTCGCGACGGGGGACGGGCTCCTCCGAGGCGCCGAGCGTGATGCAGCTGCTGGCGTGGACGAGTTTCTGGATCTTGTGCTTGCGGCAGGCCTCGGCCAGATTGCGGGGGCCCTCGACGTTGACCTTCTCGAAGATCGAAAGGTCCTCTGCCCAGTACCGGTTCATCCCGGCGAGGTGAATGACGACGTCGCACGCGCCCACGAACCGATCGAGGGACTCGCGATCGAGCAGATCGCCCCAGACCTCGTCGTAGCGGCGGGCGAGGTCGGCGACCGGACGCGGGTCCGTCCCCATCTGGATAAGAGCCACCGGACGGTGACCCCGCTCAAGGAGGAAGCGCAGCAGGTGGTTCCCGATGAAGCCATTCGCCCCGGTGATTCCGATGCGCACAGTCGGCTCTCACAGCGGCGACCAGTTGATGTGATTCTCCAGCGTCACCGCCGCCGCTGTGAGCTGATGTCCGGCGCCCTGCGGCGCCTCAAGCGGAGGGGAGAACTCTCCCCCCGCGCCCCCCATCTCGAGCGTCAGTTCATGTGGCATGCGCTATCAG
>MEMX01000132.1:26888-28637 GCA_001768075.1 Anaeromyxobacter sp. RBG_16_69_14
CCGGCGCCTTGCGGCGCCTCAAGCGGAGGGGAGAACTCTCCCCCCGCGCCCCCCATCTCGAGCGTCAGTTCATGTGGCATGCGCTATCAGTCAGCCCGCGCCAGGTCCGGCCGACGGCCGCTCTCGCGACGCGATCCAGAGACTCGCGGGCAGCGCCGTGAAGTCTGCCACGAGCGCGAGCACGAACGCCCCTGCCGTCATGAGCCCGAACTGCCGCAGCGGCGGGAAGCTCGAGACCGCCAGTCCGAGGAACCCGGCGGCGTTGATGAGCGTCGCGAACGCGATGGCTCGGCCTGACACGAGCAGTGCGTGCCGGATGCGCTCCTCGACGCCGGCACCCGCGCGCTCGTGCATGTGGTGGAAGAAGTGGATCTGGTCGTTCTCGGTGGTGCCGAGGATGGTGGTGGCGATGATGATGGTGGCGACGTTGAGCGAGCCACCCAGCAGGCGCATGCCGAGGAAGGTGGCGAGGAGCGCGAAGAGCGAGGGGATCATGGCGAGCATCCGCTCGAGACCGCTGCGGAAGAGAAACAGGAAGACGGCGAAGATGAGGACGGCCGTGAGCGCGAAGCTCTCCGCCAGCGTGGGCACGAGGCTCGCTCCGACCTTCACCTGGAGGAGCGATTCGCCGACGACGCGCATCTCTGCCCCCTGCAGCACCGGCGCGCTGCCGCGCCCCAGATCCCAGGCAGCCTGGACGCCGCGGACCATCACCGCGAAGCCGGCGGCATCGCCGTGCCGGAAGAGGACGGTGAGCTGGAGATCGGAGAGCCGCTTCACGTCGATGAAGCTGCGCAGGTCGCCTTCCGTCAGGAGGAGCTGCTCGAGGTCGGCCGCGGCGCGCGCGAAGCCGGCCGCGTCCTGCGGCAGCGCCTCACCCCGACCGGCGAGGTAGCGTCGCATCCGCAAGGGCGTGGTGGGACCGGTCACCCCGGTGACGTCGGGCGCCGCCTCCACCGCGCTCTGCAGACGATCGACCGCGCGCAGCACCTCCGGATCCGTGGCCGAGGCGCCGGGCAGGCGGATCCACACGCGCGCGACGTTCAGGTCCATGACGTTCCGGCGGAACCACGCCAGATCTCGGTGGAGCGCGGTCGAGGGATCGAGGTACTCGAGCGTGTCCACCTCGACGGACACGCCCCTGGCGACCCCGGGAAGTCCGAAGAGCGCCACCAGCCCGGCGCCGCACAGCGCGAGCGCGCCGCCTGCGAGAGCCCAGCGATACCGGAACGTGAACACCGGCAGCGCGCCCGCGACGCGGTCGTAGAGCGCGCTCCGCACCGCGACCCTGCGCCGGGTGGGCGTCTTGAGCGCGAGCTGCAGCGCGGGGAACAACGTCAACGCGACGACCCAGGACACGACGAGGCCAACGGCCGTCCAGATGCCCATCTCGCGGATAGGCCGGATCTTCGAGACGGCCAGCGCGGCGAAGCCCAGCGCGGCGGCCAGCGTCGACGCGGTCACCGGGAGGAGCTTGTTGCGCAGCGCTGCGAGGTGATGCTCGCCCAGCGGCACGCCCTCCGGCTGGTCCACGAAACGCGAGTGCAGGTAGACGAGCGTCGCGAGTGTCGTCACGAGGATGGTGAGCGGCACGAGCGTCGAGACGATCGTGAACGAGAACCCGAGCAGCCCGCCCGCGGCAACGCCAAGCGCGACAGCGGCGCCGAGCGCCAGGACGAGCGCGAGGAGCGCCCGCCACGACCGGTACAGGAAGAGCGCGATCCCGACGAGCAGCGCCGCGAAAATGGG
>MEMX01000132.1:28651-30288 GCA_001768075.1 Anaeromyxobacter sp. RBG_16_69_14
TCGGACGACTGGCGCTCGAGCCACGAGTTCACGTACGGCGCACCGACCTTGCGGACCGGCTCGACCCGGCTGCGCGTGAGCGCCTCGTCGATCGCGGCGAGGGTCGCGTCGCGCTCCGCGGACCCCCGCACGTCGAGACTCGCGACGAGCGTGAGAAAGCCATCGCCGACCAGCCCCTGGCGGCGGAAGAAGTCGGTGCCGAGGGTCAGCTCCCGGAGCTCGGCCGCGCCGGCACCTGGCCGCGCGCGCCGGAGAGCGTCGAGGATCGAGAAGGTACCGACGTGCGATACTCCGCCAAGCGCGGCCTTGGCCGCGTCGATCCGGGCGATCGCTTGCGGCGACCAGGGATCGTCCGACTCGAAGAGCAAGAGCACGACCTGCGCCTCGGGGAAGATGCCCTGGAATGCGCGCGTCGAGGCGTAGTCGGGGTCGCTCGGCACGATCAGGCGATCGATCGCGCCCTCGCTGGGGATGCGCGTGGCGACGTAGGCCGCTGCGGGCACCAGGAGCGCGTAGACGACGAGCAGCGCCACGCGCATCCGGACGATGCGCGCAAGGACGCGCGAGGCCCGGTCGTTCGGGGGCACCCGTCAGCCCACCGCCGCGGGGCGGCGCCGCTCCCAGGCCGACACCGCAGCGAGCGCGGCGACGGCATAGGCGATCCCGAGCACCACGTCGATCACGTAGTGGTGCTGCAGGTACACCGCGCTCAGGCACATGAGGAGGAAGAAGAGCACCGCGGGCACGCGCGCCCAGCGCAGCTCGGCCACCCGGAACGCCAGGATCACGGCCATGAACGGATAGGCAACGTGCAGCGAGGGAAGAGCGCCGAACACGTCTACCCCTCGCCCGTACATCGAGTCGAAGAAGTGGGTGCCGAGGAGCGCGTCGAAGCGCTGCGCCGCCGCCGGGGTTGGGTGGATGTCCGTGCGCGCCGGACCCAGGCCGTACCGGGTCACGTACCAGGGCGGCGCCGCCGGGTAGACGAAGTAGGTCGCGAACCCCATCACGTTGACGAGGAGGAAGCAGCGGGCGAACGTCCCCGCCCGTTCGAGCCGGCCGCGGAAGAAGAGCAGGAGCGCCAGGGCGAGGTACTCGCCCACGTACACGAGATAAGCGAACCCGCAGGCCAGATCGAGGACCACCCCGTGATGGGCGAGGAAGACCTCGTTGAGCGTGCGGCCGCCGACGCCGAACCACGCGCGCTCGAGGAGATACGGCTCGGCCACGTGCACCCGCCCGGCGATGCCCTGCCAGTAGTAGTACCGCATCGAATCGTAGATCACGCCGGTCAGCATGAAGGGAAAGAACAGCCTCAGGAACAGGCGCGACTTCTCGTTGTACAGGTCGAGGAACCCGAGCAGCCCCACCAGCACGTGATCGCCGCGCAGCCCGCCCATGAGGCCGACGGTGGCGATGTACAGGAGCCCGAGGACCGGCAGCCAGAGCCGCCGCTGCATCGATCGAGAAGGCAGGAGCCACGCGCGCAGGGTGCCACGCGAGAAGGTGTCGGTGCTCTCGAGATGTCTGGAAGGGTCCGACGCAGTGCCCGACATCGGGGCGCAGCTTAGGAGATCCGTCCTTGAATTCAAGGATGAAAGGCGCATCTAACGGATAGACAACCCATGAGATCGGCG
>MEMX01000132.1:30332-46243 GCA_001768075.1 Anaeromyxobacter sp. RBG_16_69_14
GCACGGAGAGCTCGTCGGCCTCGAGCCGGCCTTCGAGCGGGGAAGCTGCGATGGCAAATGACGTGAGTCTCCGCGCGCGATCGAGCGCTGCCGCTGCCGCCGGAGCCGCCTTCGCGCTCTTCTGCGCGGCGCCGGCGGCGGCCGATTGCCTGCCCGGGCTCACCACACAGATCATCCCGCTGCCCGTGTATGCGACGCTGCCGAACGAGGGCAACACCTGGGGGGCGATGCCGGTCTTTCTCCGCGTCTGCCCGGATGGCGAGCGAACCGAGTCCATCATCGCGCCGAGCGTGACCTGGAACTCCGTCATCCGGTTCACGGGCACGTTCCGCTGGTTCCATTACCCGAGCGACGACACGAGCCTGACCCTGGTCGCCTCGGCGAGCACGCGGACCAATTTCGGCGCGCTCCTCGTCTGGGAGAGGCTACCGACGGCCGTGGGCGACTCCACGGACGAGCTCTTGTTGCGCATCCAGCGCAGCGTCTTCTTCCGCTTCTTCGGCCTGGGCCCGGACACACCGCCCGGGGCGGAGTCGAGCTACACCGGCCTGCGCCTGATCGCGACCGGGCGGCGGGGCTTCAACCTCGCGCCGCACCTGAACCTGGGCGTGACGGCGGGCATCGAGCGCGAAGGCGTGCAAGACATCGGCGTTCCAGGCCTGCCGCTCAGCCCGCGGGTCTTCCCTGAAGTGCCGGGGATGGGTGGCGCGACGCTCGCCTCGCAGGGTCTCGAGCTGCGCTACGACGACCGGCGGGGTGGCGACTACGCCGAGCGCGGCCTCCGCGCCGCCGTGTCGGGCGGCGTGGTCGAGGGGCTCTCGGGCTCTCCGACCTTCCTGCGCGCGAGCGCGGAGGCGAGGGGGATCGTGCCGGAGCTCGACTGGGTCACCGGAGCTGCGCGGTTCCGTTGGGACGCGGTCAGCTCGGCTCACGCTCCCTTCTACCGGCAGAGCTCGCTGGGAGGCTCGTTGCTCCTCCGTGGATTCACGGAGTACCGCTTCGTCGATCAGCAGGCCTGGACCCTCGAG
The DNA here is from genome assembly GCA_001768075.1 of Anaeromyxobacter sp. RBG_16_69_14. Taxonomy (GTDB): domain Bacteria; phylum Myxococcota; class Myxococcia; order Myxococcales; family Anaeromyxobacteraceae; genus Anaeromyxobacter_A. The sequence continues at coordinate 31,361 of MEMX01000132.1, forward strand.
CTGGAGCAGCGCATCCGGCTCTTCCAGACGCACATCTTCGGCGTCGTCGCCGATTGGCGGATCGATCCCTTCGTCGCCGTGGGGCAAGTCTTCGGCGCCTTCGACGATGCGCTCTCGCACCCGCAGATCACCACTGGCGCCGGATTCCGCGCATTCGTCCACCCGAACGTCCTCGGGCGCATCGACGTGGCGAACGGCGGCGAAGGCTGGAAGGTCTACGTCGAGCTCGGCTACCCCTACTGACCACGCAGCCGCGCCCCTTTTGCGCGCGCGGCGGGGGACGAGCCCCCGCTCTACGGCACCTTCGCGAAACTCACAGCGGCGACCAGTTGATGTGATTCTCCAGCGTACCGCCGCCGCTGTGAGCTGATGTCCGGCGCCTTGCGGCGCCTCAAGCGGAGGGGAGAACTCTCCCCCCGCGCCCCCCATCTCGAGCGTCAGTTCATGTGGCATGCGCTATCAGGCGACGCCGCGCTTGCTCGTGCCAACCTGGGCATCGACGAGCTCGTGCGCTGCGGCGGCGATGCCTACCGCGTCCATCCCCAGCTCGGCGCGCTGCTTGTTCGCGTCACCGTGGGTGATGAACCGATCGGGGATCCCGAGGCGACGCACCTGCACTGCGGTCAGCAGATTACGCCGCTCGAACGCCTCGAGGCACGCCGAGCCGAAGCCGCCTGCCAGGGCCGACTCCTCGACGGTCACGACCCGTCCGCAGGCGGCAGCGAGTTCGCAGAAGAGATCCTCGTCGAGCGGCTTCACGAAACGGGCGTCGACCACCGTCGCGCCAATGCCGTCGGCCGCGAGCTCCTCGGCCGCCTGGAGCGCGGCGTACACCACCGTGCCCGCAGCCAGCACGACCACGTCTGGCCTCGGCCCGGCGTCGCGGAGGACGCGCGCCTTGCCGATGTCGAGCGCTCGCGGCGCGGCGTCGAGCTGCACCCCCTGGCCCGTCCCGCGCGGGAACCGGAAGGCTGCCGGGCCGTCGCTCGCGACCGCGGTCGCGAGCATGTGGCGCAGCTCGTTCTCGTCGGACGGCGCCATGACCATGAGATTGGGCACACAGCGCAGGTACGAGAGGTCGAAAGCACCCTGGTGCGTCTTCCCGTCGGCGCCCACCAAGCCGCCGCGGTCGAGCGCGAACGTGACCGGCAGGCCCTGGAGCGCGACGTCGTGGATGATCTGGTCGTACGCGCGCTGCAGGAACGTCGAGTAGATGGCGACCACGGGTCTCAGGCCCTCGCAGGCGAGGCCCGCGGCGAACGTCACCGCGTGCTGCTCCGCGATTCCGACGTCGTAGGTGCGATCGGGGAACCGCTGCTTCGCCTTGATGAGGCCCGTCCCTTCCAGCATGGCGGCGGTGATGGCGACGATGCGCTTGTCGCGCTCCATGCCCTCGCACAGAGCGTCGGCGAAGAGATCGGTGTAGCTCTTCGCCTGCGGTTTCTTGGAGGTCGGCTTGCCGGTCGCGACGTCGAAGAAAGAGAGCCCGTGGCCGCGGGTGGCCCGGTCCGATTCGGCCGGCTGATAGCCCTTCCCCTTGCTGGTGATGGCGTGCACCAGCACCGGTCCGTCGCACTGCGCCACGTTCTGGAACATCTCGACCAAGCTTTGCACGTCGTGGCCGTCGACGGGTCCCACGTACTGGAAGCCCAGCCCCTCGAAGAGGATACCGGGCGAGACCAGCGCCTTCGTGGCGTTGATGGCCTGCCGGATGACCTGGATGGCGTCCGAGCCCCTCGGCAGCTGGCGCAGGATCTCCTTGGCCGCCCGCCGCCAGTTGTTGAACGTGCGGGTGGCGAACTTCTTCGTGAACCACTCGGAGAGCGCGCCGACGTTCGGGGAGATCGACATCTCGTTGTCGTTGAGGACGACGAGCAGGTCTCGACCGAGATAGCCAGCCTGGTTGAGCCCCTCGAAGGCGATGCCGCCGGTGAGGGCGCCGTCCCCGACGAGCGCGACGACCTTCCCGGCCTCGTTGTGGAGGCGCCTGCCCTCGATCATGCCGAGCGCGGCGGACACGGCGGTCGAGGCGTGCCCGACACCGAACGCGTCGTGCTCCGACTCCTTCCGCTCGGGGAACCCCGCCAGCCCACCCTCGGTACGGATGGTGCGAAACCGCTCGCGGCGGCCGGTGACGATCTTGTGCGCGTAGGCTTGGTGGCCGACGTCGAAGACGAACCGGTCGAGCGGAGACGTGTACACGTAGTGCAAGGCGACGATGAGCTCGACGGCGCCGAGCGAGCTACCCAGGTGGCCGCCGTTCCTCGCGCAGGTGGCCACGATCTCGTCGCGGATCTCCTGGCAGAGCCTCGGCAGATCCTCGGGCTTGAGGCGCTTCAGGTCCAGCGGCGAGTCGATCCGTTCCAGCATGCGGCCCATCGTCACCTCCGGCGCGTCACGACGAACCGGGCGAGGGCGCGCAGCGCCTCCGCCGGCCCGCCGAGGGACTCGAGGGACTCGAGCGCCGCGTCACACGCGGTATTGGCGCGGCGCCGCGCCTCGTCCACACCAACCAGCGAAGGGAGCGTCGCCTTCCCCGCCGCCTCGTCCTTGCCCACGCGCTTTCCGAGGGTAGCCGCGTCACCGGTCAGGTCGAGGAGGTCGTCCGCGATCTGGAAGGCGAGGCCGAGCATCTGTCCGACGGGCTCGAGCCCGCTCGCTGAGCCGGTCGCAGCGATCGCGCCGCCCACGACCGCGGCCGTGATGAGCGCACCCGTCTTCGCGGCCATGAGCTCGAGCACCTCGCGCTCGGACAGCGCACGACCTTCGGCGCCGATGTCGAGCGCCTGGCCCTCCACCATGCGCCAGGCGTTCTCCGCGAGGAGAGCGGCCAGGGCCGCGGCGCGGGGATCGCGCGTCGCCAGCAGGTGGCGGAACGCGAGCGACTGGAGACCGTCGCCGACGAGCATCGCGGTGGCCTCGTCGTAGGCTTTGTGCACGGTCGGCCGCCCACGCCGGAGTTCGTCGTCGTCCATGCACGGGAGGTCGTCGTGCACCAGCGAGTACGTGTGGATCATCTCCAGCGCGAGGGCGAAGCGCATGGCGAGCCCGTCGTCGCCAGAGTCGCCGCCCAGCGCCTCGCAGGCGGCGAGCACAAGCGCCGGCCGAAGGCGCTTGCCCCCGCCGAGCAGGGCGTACTCGAGGGCCTCGGCGAGCCGCGGTGGCCCCGCGCGCTTCCACTCGCCACCGAGCCGCTGGAGATGACCGTCGACGCGCGCAGAGACGCGCCGGAGGTAGTCCTCGATCGGAAAGGGGGTGGGCACAGTCTGAAGGTTTAGCATACCCAGCGGCCGATGGGCTCGCCTTGCGGCACGTCCCGCCGGCGGAAATCTGGGACCCCCGCCACGCGACGAAAGGCACTACCTTTCGGCCATGAACCTCGTCGCCCTCGCAACCCTCGGCCTCGTTGGGTCCTCCGCGCTCGCCGCCGCGCCGGGACGGCACCTCCTCGTCGTCTGCTCCCCTGGCTCGCCCGGGACGACCGCAGAGGCACAACCCACCATGGATGCCTTCGCCGCTGCGCTCGCCGCCAGGGCGGGGCTGCCCGCCTCCGCCCTCGGCGCCGTCTACGACGAGGCGGAGGACTCGGGCGTGGCGCGCCTCCGGGCCAAGGACGCGGCCGTGGCGCTCGTGTCCCTGCCCTTCTATCTGAAGCACGAGCACGACCTCGCGCTGCGCGCGCGGCTCCAGGCGGTCCCGAAGGGGCGTGGGGAGATGGAGCGCTGGGCCCTGGTCGCGAAGAAGGGGCGCGTCGCGAACGCCGCCTCCCTGGACGGATTCACGATCGCGTCGATCGCCGGATTCGTGCCCGCGTTCGTGCGCGGCCCGGCGCTGGGAAGCTGGGGGCCGGTCCCGGCGAGCGTGCGCATCGTGCCGTCGGGGGCGGTGTTGTCGGCGCTGCGCCGCGCCGCTTCGGGCGAGCCGATGGCAGTCCTCCTCGACGGCGCGCAGGAGGCCGCGCTCGCCTCGCTGCCGTTCGCGTCCGAGCTCGAGGTCGTGACGCGATCCCCTCCCCTCCCCGCCGGCGTGGTCGCCGCCGTGAACTCGCGGCTTCCGCCCAAGTCGTGGCGCACGATCGAGGTGGCCCTCGAGACACTCCCCTCCGACGCTTCGGGCACCGCGGCCCTCGACGCCATCCAGATCACGCGTTTCGCGTCGCTCGACGAGAAGGCACTCGCCGGCGCCCGGAAGGCGTACGCTGAGGCCGCGAGATGACGGCGGCGGCGGTGGCGGCCGCGCTGGCGCTCGTCGTCACCGGGTGCGCGCCCGCGCTGCGCGAGCCGCCTCCGGTGTCGACGCTGGCCCCGGGCAGGTCGGGCGCCGGCGGCGCGGCCGAGCTGGTGCGGGCAGCCGACACCGCATGGGTGCGGCGCGCCGATTCCCGCGCGGCCGAGGAAGCGCAGGCCCTGTACCTCGACGCGGCAGCCACCGACGAGCAGCGCGTGGACGGCCTCCTCGGCGCCATGCGCGCGATGGCGTTCCGCATCGAGCGCGAGCGGGAGGCCCCCGTCCGCGCGCGGCTCGCGCAGGAGCAGGTACAGCTCGGCCAGTGGTGCCAGCGGCGCGCGCCCTCGGAGGCCGCGTGCGACTACCGGCTCGCCATCGCGCTCGGGCAGCAGGCGCGAGAGCGCGCGTCCACCGGCAAGGACGCGCTAGGCAAGATGGTCGAGCTCCTCCGAAAGGCGATCGCCGCCGCCCCGCAGCTCGACTCCGGAGGCCCCCATCGCGTCCTCGCGCTCGTGCTGCTGCGGGCGCCGGGATGGCCCGTGGGGCCGGGCGATCCCGAGGCGGCGCTCGGCGAGGCGCGCGCGGCCGCCGAGCTGTTCCCGGACGCCCCCGAGAACCAGCTCGCCTTGGCGGAAGCGCTCGGGAAGAACGGCTCATCCGACGCGGCCCGCGTTGCCTATCAGCGGGCGCTCGATCTCGCCACCGCGGCGCGCGAGGCGGGGGACCCGGAAGCAGATCGGTGGCGGGCCGAAGCCTCCGCCGGCCTCGAACGGCACACCGGCCGATGACGGCCCTCACAGCGGCGACCAGTTGATGTGATTCTCCAGCGGCACCGCCGCCGCTGTGAGCTGATGTCCGGCGCCTTGCGGCGCCTCAAGCGGAGGGGAGAAACTCTCCCCCCGCGCCCCCCATCTCGAGCGTCAGTTCATGTGGCATGCGCTATCAGCCGCCCGCGGCAAGTGGCCGCTGCAAGTCGGTAGCTTGGGCACGCCGTCGAGGTCAGCGGATGGTGCCGACCGGCAGCACCGGGCGTCCGTAGACCTCGTTCAGGATCTGTGCGGCCCCGAGGTAAATGGCGGAGAGGCCGCAGAAGATCCCCTCGTACCCGGCGAAGCGCGTGAGGTCCTTGTTTCCTGTAGCGTCGGCGAAGCCCAACAGGCAGAAGAGGATGGTCAGAGAGAAGAAGACCAGCATGAGCGCGCGGCTCGTCCGGAACGTCCCCATGAAGAGGACGAAGGTGAAGAGGCCCCAGATGAACAGGTAGGCGGCCATCGCCCGGTGGTCGGAAGCGTCCGCAAGACCAAATTTCGGGAGCAGGACGAGCGCCACGAGGGAGAGCCAGAAGAAGCCGTAGGAGATGAACGCGACCATGCCGAAGGTGTTCTTCTTCTTCGACTCCATGATGCCCGCGATGACCTGGGCAATACCGCCGTAGAAGAGCCCCATCGCCAGGATCATGCTGCTGAGGCCGATGATGCCGGCGTTGTGCAGGTTCAGGAGCACCGTCGTGAGCCCGAATCCCATGAGACCGAGCGGCGCCGGGTTGGCGCTCGTGTCCTTGATGATGGTCTCGGCCACTTCGGCGACTCGGCCGGCCTCGATCAACGCGGGGGGCGCGGCGGTTGCACTTACAGCGGACGCCTGCTTGCTCATGTGAGCCTCCAACGGGTGGACGGGGACCCTTGCGTACCAGATTTGGAGCATGGTTGCCCGGCGGTCAAAGGTCGCACGGAGCACCTTCTTGCCCACACCGCCAGGATCCCCGAGATCCCGTGGGTGCCGCTCTCCCGAAGGGCTGGAGCTTCGCCGTGGGGAAGGGAAGGTAGCCCAGCAACGGGCGGACGTCCATCGAGGAGTGTTCGACGCGCTCGGCCCGACGCCGGTGAGCGCGCCTCCCACCGCGCCGCACCTCCAGATCCGAGCCAGCACCCCTCTCTCTTCGTCGTGCTCGACGAACGGGCTAGACTGACCCAGAAGCTCGGGGTTGACGTTGGCGAACTCTCGAAGGACCACGCGTATCGCAGCCGCTGAAGGAAGGGTGCGCACACCGCTCCTCGCCGGCGGGATCGTCATCGCGCTCTGCCTGGCACGGGCGACCTTCGCGCTCGAGAACTCCGATTGCCTTGCCTGCCACGGCGACAAGGACCTGGCCAAGACCGGCAAGGCGGGCCAGATCGTGTCGCTGTACGTGGACGAGGCGAAGTACGCGGCGTCGACTCACGGCAGGAACCTGTGCACGAGCTGTCACAGCGAGATCGCCGACCTGCCACACCCCGAAGGTTTCACCCACGAACCCGTCCGCTGCGGCGCCTGCCACCGCCTCGAGACGGAGATCTACCTCAAGAGCGATCATGGGCAGGCGTTGCAGAAGGGCGTGGTCGAGGCGGCGTCGTGCAAGGACTGCCACGGGGACTCGCACGCGCTGTTGAGCTCCCGGAACCCGCGATCGCCCGTCAACCGCGCGCACATCCCGGAGACCTGCGCTCGCTGCCACGGTAACGCAAAGGAGATGGAGAAGTACGATTTCCACCAGGGCGCCGTCGTCGCCACCTATCAGCGGTCCGTCCACGGGCGGGCCCACGCCAACGGAATCGCCAGCGCAGCGGTCTGTTCGGATTGCCACGGCACGCACGACCTGCATCGCTCGACGAACCCGCGGTCGAAGCTCTACTGGCAGGCCATCCCGCACACCTGCGGCAGGTGCCACGAGAACGTCCTCCAGACGTACTCGCGCAGCGTTCACGGCACCGCTGTCAGCGCCGGCATCCGCGACGCCGCGACATGCGTCGATTGCCACGGCGAGCACACGATCCAGGGCACGGCCTCGGCGAGCTCGCGGGTGTCCGCCGCGCGTATCCCCGAGACGTGCGGACAATGCCACGGGTCGGAACGCATCGCGAGCCGATATCAATTGTCGTCGAAGGTGGTGGAGACGTACATGCAGAGCTTCCACGGCCTGGGACAGCAATTCGGTGGGCCGACGGTGGCCAACTGTGCGTCCTGCCACGGTTTTCACGACGTCCTCCCGTCCGGCCACCCGCTCTCGTCGGTGAACAGGGCGAACCTGCCACAGACCTGTGGCAAGTGTCACACCGGCATCGGCAGCCGTCTGGCCAAGGGGGAGATCAGGATCCACAACCTGCCCGGAGTCGCGAAGGGCAAGCCCTGGTTGGTGAACTTCGTCACCCGCGCCTATCTGGCCCTCATCCTCTTCTCCGTCGGGGGCATGTTCGCGTTCAACGCGCTGGACTACCTCTCCAAGACGCGGGCGCACATCCGGACCGCGCGTGCGGCCGACTGCGAGCTTCGGATGCCGCGGTGGGTCCGGGCACAGCACGCAGCGTTGATGGTCCTGTTCATCACGCTCGCCTTCACGGGCTTCGTCCACAGCTTCCCCGAGGCGTTCTTCAGCTGGCCGTTCCGGGCGCTGCACAACGGCGGCTCGGTGCGCGGCCTCGTCCATCGCGTGGCAGGGTGGAGCTTCACCGCCCTCTTCCTCGTGCACCTGCTCCTGCTGTCCTGCACGGCGCGCGGCCGCGCCTACCTGGGGGACCTCCGGCCGCGCATGCACGACCTGCGAGACGGCGCAGCGCAGCTGCTCCACAACCTCGGCCTGCGCAGGTCAGCGCCCACGCCGCGTCGCTTCAACTACGCGGAGAAGGTGGAGTACTGGGCGCTCGTCTGGGGTTCATTCGTGATGATCGCCACCGGCGTCATGCTCATCTTCACCGAGACCGTGCTGCGCACGTTGCCGAAGGTCTGGCACGACGTCGCGCAGGTCGTTCACTTCTACGAGGCGGTGCTGGCGACGCTGAGCATCCTCGTCTGGCACCTCTACTGGACCATCTTCGACCCGAAGGAGTACCCGATGAACCCGGCGTGGTTGATCGGCAGGAAAGCGCCCCACCCGCGCCCGGACCAGGAGCGTTCCCGCCAGGAGGGCGAGGCGAAGGTTGACGAGCGCGAGTAGCTCGCGCGTGCTCCAACCGGGCAAGACGAACCGGCGATCAGGCCAGCTCGGTGGCGAGCTGACCGAGACGCACCAGCGCGGCCTCCACCCGCCCGTTCCACTCCTGGGCCGTGCTCAGCCGGATGAAGTTGCTCAGGCGCTGGCGCGCGGAGAAGATCGGGCCCGGCGCGATGCTAATGCCCTCGGCCAGCGCGCGCCGATGGAGCTCGAGCGCGCTCACCTTCCGCGGCAGCTCGACCCAGAGGACCGTCCCGCCCTTCGGCTGGGAGATCCGCGTCCCCGACGGGAAGTGCTCGGCTACCCCGGCGCCGATGCGGTGCATCGACTCGGCGAGCTTGCGCCGCAGCGTCCTCAGGTGGCGATCGTAGCTGCCACCCTCGAGGAACCGGGCGATGGCACGCTGCGGAACCGTGGTGGTCGCGACGGTCTGGGAGAACTTGAGCAGCTGGACGCGATCCTGGAAGCGGCCGGGCGCCACCCAGCCGACGCGGTAGCCATGGGCGAGCGTCTTCGAGAAGGAGCCGCACGAGAGCACGAGCCCCCGCCGGTCGAAGGACTTGGCCACCCGCGGCCGCGCGGGACCGTGGTGGAGATCTCCGAAGACGTCGTCCTCGATGAGCGGGATCTCCCTGCGCGCCAGCATGCCCACCAGCTTCTCCTTGTTCGCGTCGGGCATGCAGCTTCCGAGCGGGTTGGAGAAGTTGGTGACGGCGAGCACCGCGGCCACCCGGTACCGCTTCAGACCGGTCTCGAGGGCGTCGAGCTGCATGCCGTCCTGCGAATCTGTGGGGATCTCGAGCGCCCGCAGCCCGTGGGCCTCCAGCATCTGCAGGATCCCGAAGAAGGTGGGCGACTCGATGGCGACCGTGTCGCCCCGCCGCGCCACCGCCATCAGGGAAAGGTTGAGCCCCTCGGTCGCCCCACAGGTGATGATGAAGTCCTCGGGGGAGAGCGCGGAGCCCCACTCCAGCGAGCGGCGGGCGATCTGCTGCCGAAGCGGCAGGTGGCCGGGCGGCGCGTCGTACTCGGCACCACCGTGCGCCGCCTCTCGCACCGCGGCGACGAACAGCCTGCCGAGCTGTCTCGTCGGGAGCAGCGAGAACGGCGTATAGGCCGCCCCGAACCCAACGGCCGCTTCGTCGTAACCGCAGGTCGAGTAGATGCCCGCCACGAGCGAGGACAGGCTCACCGGCGCGGTCTCCTGGGGCGGTCGCGTGGCGCGCGGCTCGGGGAGCGCCCGTGGCGCCCGCACGTAGTGGCCGGACTGCGGGCGCGCCTCGAGGACGCCCCCCGCCTCGAGCTGCGCATAGGCCTGGAGTACCGTCGAGACGCTGACCCGGTGCTGCTGACTCAGTCGCCGGACCGAGGGGAGCCGATCACCGGGCCGCAGCGCGCCCGACTCGATGGCGGCGGAGATGCGGGCGGCCACCCTCTGGTACAGCTTCGACTGGAAGGCAAGGTCCTTGTCGGTTTGCATGGAGTCGTCCTGTTCCGATCTCATTCTCTGCTCTCATGGCGGGCCGCGTACCCGCTCGGACGGCACAGATAGCGACGGCTTCGACCAGCACAGTCAGCTCTAGCTTGGACTGTGCTGGTCACACATGCCATCAGCTGAATCTGTTATGCAAGCGGCGAAAGCGGCATCCTCACTCTTGCTCGATGCCGGTGGATGGAGGGAGCCATGATCGCGACGGACGGACAATGGGGGCTGCAGAGCCTGTGGTGGGTGCGAGGGCGGCGGGCCGCGGTCCGCCCCCGGCCGCTGGAGATTGTGCTGGAGGAGAACGAGACCTGGAGCTTCGAGGTGGGCGGCCCCCGCTTCGATGTCGTCTGCATCTCAGGGGAGGTGTGGGTCACACTCGAGGGCGACCCGGAGGATCACCTCCTGGCGGCGGGAGCGACCTTCTCGACCGGGCGCAAGGGCCGCCTCGCCATGATGGCTCTCCGCCCGGCGCGGCTGAGACTCCGCCCGGACGGGACGTGACGTTCAGGCGCCAAACATCCCGCCATCGTGGACCCACGCCGACGCGCCGACGCAGTCGAAAGGAGTGAGCCTCTCCGCGCCCTGTCCAACCACCTGCCAGATCATGCACGGTGGAGGTGGCGGTGACCCGGATGCCCCACCGCCCGGGGTCGGTCTCGAGAAGGGCGAGGCAGTCCTTGGTCGTGGGGGGATCGAGCCAGCAGTCGGTCAGGTCGGGGCGCGCACCGATGTCGCGGCAGGTGAGCCTCACGCGTACCTGGGTCATCACCCTGGGTCGGCAGCACGTCACTGTTCGTTGATCATGGTACATCCCCGAGAGCACAGACCGTGCTATACCGTACGGTATGACCCTCGAACAAGTCGTAACTCAGAACCTCCGTGCGCTGCGGGCTCAGAAGAAGTTTTCGCAGGAGACGCTCGCGCACAAGGCTGGTATCTCGGTAAGCTACGTCTCGATGCTGGAACGCGGAGCGCGCACGCCACCCTTGGCCACCATGGAAGCGCTCGCGAAGGCGATGGGCGTGTCGCCACTGGCCCTGCTGCAGAAGCCTTCGCGCTGAGGTGGGATCAGGCCCTTGCGCGCTGCCCGGCGCGGGAGCGGGCGGCGGGGGGGGCTCGAGGACTGCCTGGTAGAGCCGGCGCCGTGACTCAGGCTGGCATCCTACCAGGGCGATGGCGGAGCTGACCCAGGAGAGCGCGCTCCGAGAAAGGAGCCGGTGGACGGCTACCCGAAGCGCCATGCCTTCACCATGGGTGCTTAGACCAAAGCCGAGCAACGTGCTACACGGGGTCTACCGATGGCCCTCGCCGACCACGTCGCCCCGAACATCCTCGCTGCCCGCGAGGCGAAGAAGCTCACCCAAGTTGCGCTCGCCAAGAAGTCCAAGCTCTCGGTGAGCTACGTGTCGATGCTCGAGCGGGGCGAGCGAGTCCCGCCGCTCGACACGCTGGAAGCCCTCGCACACGCGCTCGGAGTGCCTCCCCTGGCTCTGCTACAGCGACCGGCGGGCAAGGCCGCTCGGCGGGGCCAACAGTAGGCGGGTCATGCACTCCTGCGGGAGCCTCACCGGCGCTCTTCTGCTCGCGGCGCTGCTCGCCTGCGGGCAGTCCAGCACATCCAGCAGCCTGCTCAAAGTGCCCGTGGCGGATTCGCCCCAACGTGGTCCGAGTGACGCCTGGGTCACGGTTGTCGAGTTCGCCGACTTCGAGTGCCCCTACTGCCGGAGCGAGGAAGCTGTCGTGGAGGAGGTCGAGTCCGTCTACGCTGGGGATCTACGCTTCGTTTTCAAGCACTTCCCACTCACGAGCATCCACCCGCATGCGCAAGCCGCCGCGATCGCCGCGAGCTGCGCAGGCGACCAGGGGAAGTTCTGGGAGATGCACAACCTCCTGTTCAAGGGCGCGCTCGACGGCGCCGCGCTCCTCGCCGACGCCGAGCAGGTTCCCGGGCTGGATGTAGCCGCGTGGCAGGCGTGCATCGCCACGCCAGATCCAGCGAAACGCGTCGCCCAGGATGTGGCCCTCGCCACGAGCCTCGGGATCGACGGCACACCAACGTTCGTCGTAAACGGGGTGGAGGTCGTCGGCGCGGTGCCCGAAGGCGAACTCCGCTCCGCCATCGACCATGCTCGGGCCGTGGCGGTGGCGAGCGGCATCCCCCGGGCCGACTACTACAACAAGGCTGTGCTCGGAGAGTAGGAGACTCGCCCAGGACGGCGTTTGGTTACGCGATGGCCTCGGCCGCGAGTTCGTCCTGCAGGCTGATGCCCGTCACGCCGTCGACCGCGTCACGAACGGCTCGAACTCGAACAGGTCGAGGAGTCCTGCGAACGCCTCAGTCACCGTGTACGAAGCATGGACGTTCTGGAGCGCCCTCGTCTTTCGCTCGCGCTCGATGTCGGCATCTGTCCAGTGGCTAACCCGGCGCAGCAGCTCGTACTCCTCCCGGTGCTGCATGACCCCATACCTCGCGAACACGTCGGTGACACCGGCCTCCTGCGCCATCGCGATGTCTTTCACGAGGCTGTCGCCTACGTAGATGGATTGCTCGGGGTCAGCGCCGACGTCCTCCATGATGTCGGCGAGGACCTTCGCGTTCGGCTTCACCTCGCCTTCTGGCAGGAGGCGGTGGGCGGTCTTCTGGAACTCGTACGCCTGCCTTGGCTGACTCCGAATGGTTTCGACGTCCGTGCCGCCAGGCAGGTCGTGATCGGGCGGCGAGTACAGGTAGTCCAGTAACCCGTCGAGCCCGAGCTTCCGGGCGCGGTAGCCCGCGTAGAAGGCACGCGAGTCGGTGTAGCCGACGACGAGGCAGCCCTCCGCCTTCAGCCTGGAGAGCGTCTCGAACACGGACGGAAAGAGCCGAAGCGAGAGCTCCCGAGCCGTGCGGAACGCCTGGATGGCGTCGCCATAGATCTCGCAGAGACCCTTCCCTGGGTGCTTCCGCTGGAGGCTCGGCAGCGCCTGGATGAGGAACGCGTACTCGGTCGTGCCGTGCTTCTGGTGGACGGCGCGTGCGTCGGCCTCGATGACCGGCTGCGGTACTCCGCTCCGCTCGACCAGTACACCTAACATGGCGCCGAATGCAGCGCCCCACATCTCCAGCCAGTCGTAGAGGGTGTTGTCGAGGTCGGTGATGACGGTCGTGATGCGCTGCTTCATGGCTCGCCTCCGGGAATCTTGTACTGCGGCCGGCTGACGCACCGCCTACGGCAACAGGACGATGGAGCCCGTCGTCTGCCGGGCCTGCAAGTCGCGGTGGCACTGCGCTGCGTCCTTGAGTGCGTAGGTCGCTCGCACCTCGATCTTGACCTTGCCGGACCGTATGACCTCGAACAGCTCCGCCGCGCCCTGCTCCAGGTCGCTCCGCTTCGCCGTGTAAGTGAACACCGAAGGGCGGGTGAGGAAGAGCGAACCCTTCGCTCCCAGCATGCCGATGTCGATGGGCGGCACCACCCCTGAAGCGGCACCGAAGCTCACCATGAGCCCAAAGGGCTGTAGGCAGTCGAGTGAACCCTCGAAGGTGGCCTTGCCCACCGAATCGTAGACCACTGGCACGCCGGCACCGTTCGTCAGTTCGCGGACCCGCTTGGTGAAGCTCTCGCGTGAATAGACGACCACGTGATCGCATCCGTGCGCCTTCGCGAGCGCGGCCTTCTCGTCCGAGCCGGCAGTGCCGATGACCGTCGCGCCAAGGGCCTTCAGCCACCGGCATGCAATGAGGCCGACGCCCCCGGCAGCAGCATGGAAGAGGACGGTCTCGCCCAGCTTCACCGCATGAACCCGGCGCACCAGCGCCCAGACCGTGAGCCCCTTCAGCATCATCCCCGCCGCTTCACGATCGGACACGCCCTCGGGAAGCCGTAGCAGCCGGTCAGCAGGGATGAGCCTCACCTCGGAGTAGCCTCCGGGCGGACCGCCGACGTAGGTCACCCGGTCTCCCGTCTTGACGTGCGTGACGCCGGGTCCGACCGCCTCAACCGTCCCCGCGCCCTCCACCCCGAGTCCAGACGGAAGCGGCAATTTGTAGAGGCCGGAGCGGTGGTAGATGTCGACGAAGTTCACCCCGATGGCCGTGTGGCGGATGCGCGCCTGCTCCGGCCCGGGCTCGCCGATGGCCACCTGTTCCAGGCGTATCACCTCCGGGCCGCCCGTCTCGTGTATCCGAATCGCCTCGGCCATTTCCCTCTCCTGCGGCTCCTTGCCGTACGCCGTGCCGTTGAAGCCGATCCTGAAGACGTCGATGGTCCGGAACGGGCTGCTGGAGCTGAGATACCATCATGACATGTCATTTCAGCGAGTGTTCTCGAATGCCCCCTGGGAGACGCAGGTCGGCTACTGCCGGGCAGTGCGCGCCGGCTCACACGTTTACGTGACTGGCACGGCTCCCGTCGCGGAGGGTGGAGGGGTCCACGCGCCCGGGGACGCCACCGCGCAGGCCCTCCGGTGCTTCGAAATCACTCGTGGTGCCCTCTAGGCGCTGGGCGCGGACCTCTCGAACGTGGTCAGGACCCGGATGTTCGTGACCGACATCTCCCGGTGGCCCGAGTACGGCGCTGCACACCGTGAGGCCTTCGGCGCTCACCCTCCTGCCACCACCATGGTGGAGGTCAGGGCGCTCATCGATCCAGCCATGCTGATCGAGATCGAGGCCGATGCGGTCGTCGAGTGACACAGGCCGCCCTCTCCTGTTGGTGCTCACGCCCGACGAGCTGCTTGCCCGCCAGGCAACGCTGGTGCCGCCGCCGCGCGACGGGGGGACCGGTAGGCGAGATGAACGTTGTCAGACGCGATCCGTAGCTTGGAGTTCCTGCTCGCACTCGCACTCGCACTCGCAGAAACGCCTTCCCTTAGCCTTTCGAATACTTTCTGAATTTGAGCTCAAAGGCGACGGAGGCGACCATCTTCTTCACTTCTCCGCCGCACTTAGGGCATGCCTTCACTGGGGGGTCTGCGAGCTTTCGTTGCAGTTCAAACTGGTCGCCGCAGGCATTACATTGATATTCATATACTGGCATTGGTTGAGTATCCTATCTGAGATAGATCACGCGCCCTGAATATAGTGAACATAAAGTCCGTCTGTCAACCGTTTGGGGGGAGGCGCGGATGCGAGGGCTCACAGCGGCGACCAGTTGATGTGATTCTCCAGCGTCACCGCCGCCGCTGTGAGCTGATGTCCGGCGCCTTGCGGCGCCTCAAGCGG
>MEMX01000133.1:0-8953 GCA_001768075.1 Anaeromyxobacter sp. RBG_16_69_14
CTACAACAAGCTCGAGGAGAAGGGGTACGTCACCACCATCAAGAGCGCGAAGAAGATGGTGGAGAAGGAGCGGCCCGAGGTGTGGGACATCCTCGACGAGGTGATCCGCGAGCACCCGGTGCTGCTCAACCGCGCCCCGACGCTGCACCGCCTCGGCATCCAGGCGTTCGAGCCGATCCTCATCGAGGGCAAGGCGATCCAGCTCCACCCGCTCGTCTGCACCGCCTTCAACGCGGACTTCGACGGCGACCAGATGGCCGTGCACGTGCCGCTCTCCATCGAGGCCCAGATGGAGGCCCGCGTGCTCATGATGAGCACGAACAACATCCTGTCGCCGGCGCACGGCAAGCAGATCATCGTCCCGAGCCAGGACATCGTGCTCGGCATCTACTACATGACGCGCGAGCGCGCCTTCGCGAAGGGGGAGGGTAAGATCTTCGCCTCCCCGGTGGAGGTCCGCGCGGCGTACGATCAGGGCGAGATCGACCTGCAGGCGAAGATCACGGTCCGCATGGACGGCCGCCGCGTCGAGACGACCACCGGCCGCGTGCTGCTCTTCGACATCGTGCCGAGCCGGTTGCCCTTCGAGTCCATCAACAAGGTGATGGACAAGAAGCAGCTGCAGAACCTCATCGACCTGACCTACCGCCTCTGCGGCGAGAAGGAGACCGTCCTCCTCGCCGACCGCGTGCGGTCGATGGGCTACGGAAACGCGACGAGGGCCGGCATCTCCATCGCGCTGTCGAACATGCACATTCCGCGCAAGAAGCAGGTGCTGCTCGACAAGGCAACCGGCGAGGTGACCGACATCGAGAACCAGTACACCGAGGGGCTCATCACAAAGGGTGAGCGGTACAACAAGGTCATCGACATCTGGGCGCAGGTCACCGAGGAGGTCGCCCAGGAGATGATGACCGAGATCGGCACCGAGACGGCGATCGGCATCGGGAAGGACGGCAAGCGCGAGGAGCGGCGGCAGCCCTCGTTCAACCCGATCTACATCATGGCCGACTCGGGCGCCCGAGGCTCGGCGCAGCAGATCCGGCAGCTGGCCGGGATGCGCGGCCTCATGGCCAAGCCGTCCGGCGAGATCATCGAGACCCCTATCACCGCGAACTTCCGCGAGGGCCTCAACGTCCTCCAGTACTTCATCTCGACGCACGGCGCGCGCAAGGGTCTCGCCGACACGGCGCTCAAGACCGCCAACTCGGGCTACCTGACCCGCCGCCTCGTGGACGTGGCGCAGGACGCCATCATCACCGAGTACGACTGCGGCGCCATGGACGGGATCACCCTCGGCTCCCTGGTCGAGGGCGGCGAGATCATCGAGCCGATGGGAGAGCGCATCCTCGGGCGCGTTGCGCTGGAGGACATCGTCGATCCCTTCTCGAGCACCGTGCTCGTGCACTCCAACGAGGAGATCGACGAGAACAAGGTCAAGGCCATCGAGAACTCCGGTATCGATCGGGTCCGCATCCGCTCGGTGCTCACCTGCCAGGCGCGGCGCGGTATCTGCGTGGAGTGCTACGGGCGCGATCTGGCGCGCGGTCGCAAGGTGAACATCGGCGAGGCGGTCGGCGTCATCGCCGCCCAGTCCATCGGCGAGCCGGGCACGCAGCTCACGATGCGCACCTTCCACATCGGCGGCACGGCGTCGCGGCGGGCGGAGCAGTCCACCGTCGAGAACCGCAACCCGGGCATCGTGAAGTTCATCAACGTGAACACGGCCAAGAAGAAGGACGGCACGCTCATCGTGATGAACCGAAACGGCGAGGTGGTCCTCACCGACGATCAGGGCCGCGAGCGCGAGCGTTACGGCGTGGTGTACGGCGCGAAGATGCTGGTGAAGGACGGCCAGAAGATCGAGGGGAACACGCTCCTCGCCGAGTGGGATCCGTACTCGATGCCGATCATCACCGAGGTCGCAGGCAGGGTGAAGTACGGCGACATCGTGGACGGCGTCACCATGATCGAGCAACTCGACGAGGTCACCGGCCTCGCCCGCAAGGTCATCGTCTCGTCGAAGGATCCCGATGCGCGTCCGCGCGTGTCGATCAAGGACGAGAAGGGCCAGACGCGAAACCTGCCCAACTCCGAGGCACACGCGCGCTACATGCTGCCCGAGGGTGCGAACATCGTCGTGAACGACGGCGACGAGGTCGATGCCGGCGAGATCATCGCCAAGATGCCGCGCGAGACCACCAAGACGAAGGACATCACGGGCGGTCTGCCGCGCGTGGCCGAGCTCTTCGAGGCCCGCAAGCCCAAGGAGCACGCGGTCATCTCCGAGATCGACGGCGTGGTCTCCTTCGGCAAGGACACCAAGGGGAAGCGCAAGGTCGTCATCACGCCCGAGGTGGACGGCAAGCTCCGGGGCGATCTGGCGAAGGAGTACCTCATTGGCAAGGGCAAGCACATCAGCGTGCACCAGGGCGACCGCGTCCGCGCCGGGGAGGCGCTCATGGATGGCGCCGCCAATCCGCACGACATCCTCAAGGTGCTCGGCGAGAAGGAGCTGGCCCGTTACCTGGTGGACGAGGTGCAGGAGGTGTACCGGTTGCAGGGCGTGAAGATCAATGACAAGCACATCGAGACGATCGTCCGGCAGATGTTGCGCCGCGTGCGGATCGTCGATGTGGGCGACACGACCTTCCTCGCCGACGAGCAGGTGGAGAAGTTCGTCTTCGAGGAGGAGAACGAGAAGGTGATGGCGTCCGGTGGCAAGCCGGCGCAGGGCGAGCCGCTCTTGCTCGGCATCACCAAGGCATCTCTTTCCACCGAGTCCTTCATCTCGGCCTCCTCGTTCCAGGAGACGACGAAGGTGCTGACCGAGGCTGCCATCAGCGGCAAGATCGACCAGCTCCGCGGTCTGAAGGAGAACGTCATCATGGGCCGCCTCATCCCTGCAGGGACGGGTCTCGGCGCCTACAAGCACCTCGACATCGAGGTCGAGACGCCCGTCGATGCCGTGGAGCAGGCCGAGGAGGCGCTCGCGGTGGCCGGGGAGGAGTAGTCTCCGAGGCGAGGGTGCCTCTCTCCCCACTAGCCTGGACCTGGACTTAGACTTGGTCTTGGCCCTGGTCCGTCGTTGTCGAGCGTCCCTCTCCATGCTCGTTCAGATCTGGAGAACGCGGTAGCGCCCAAGAGAAACCTCCCGGCGGTGTGGTCTCCCCCGGCTGCGTGGCCGATGACCTAGCCCATCAGGGTATAGCGGCGCGAGTCCGGATTTCGTCCCGGCTGGGTCTCTAGATTTGCCTGCGAGGGCCCGCTTGTCCGCCTGCAGGGAAGGGACCCCGAGGAGCGAGCCCGTCAATGGCTCGGGCCCTGATTTCAAGCAAAAACATACATTTACGGCGAGACGGCGCGAGTACCCCAGATAGGGGGGCTAGCGAGCTGGAGTGCCCGACGCATATTCGCGCAGCCTCAACGAGGTGTGCGCCCGGGGTCTCCAGTTGAAATAGGACCTGGTCCCGCGCGGTAATAGGTGATGATTGACTTCACCGGTCCACTATTCTAAACTTACGTTACGTAACCCTACCCCAGCTTCCCCCTAACGGCTTGCCGCGAGTAGGAAAAGGTGAGGAGATGAGGACTGCCACCACCCAGCGCAGCAGCAGAGAGTTCGAAGAACTGGCGCCCTACCTCAAGGCCGTGCGCGATTTCCCGCCACTGACCCGGGAAGACGAGCACGCCCTCGCGGTTCGGGCTCGCAAGGGCGACAACAAGGCCAAGCAGAAGTTGGTCCGCCACAACTTGGCCTTCGTCGTCGCGATCGCGCGAAAGCAACGCCGCGGTACCGTCCGACTCGACGACCTCATTCAGGAAGGAAACGTGGGCTTGATGCGCGCGGTGGAGAAGTTCGATCCACACGCTGGGACGCGCTTCTCCACTTACGCTGTCTGGTGGATCCGCGCCTACATCGGGAAGTACCTCAAGGAGGCGCGCTCGACGGTCCGGCCTCAGAGCGGCACCGTGGCGCAGCCCGACCTGTCGCTCGACAGCGCGATCGACGAGGAGGGTGACGTGACGCACCTCGAGCGCATCGAGGACGACGGGCCTGGCCCCGAGGACGGCTACCTTTCTGCCGAGGGCGATCGCGAGGTCCGCGACGCTCTGGGGAAGGTCCGCAAGCGGATCGGCGAGCTGGGCTGGGACATCGTGCACAATCGGCTGCAGCAGGACTCGCCCAAGACGCTGGAGGAGATCGGCAAGCGCTGGGGGGTATCGCGCGAGCGAGTTCGCCAGGTCGAGCTCAAGACCAAGCAGTTCCTGAATCGCTACCTCGAGCCGGTGGGCCAGGAAGCTGCCTAGCCGCTTCGAGGTGAACAAGTAGAGTAGGTGAAGGGCCCGTCACGGCCGTGGCGGGCTCTTCGCATGTCGAACCTCGCTGCGGACCTCAGGGTCCGCGGGGCGGACGCTCAAAGCGGGAGCTACGTGCGCTGGCTCGTGATGACGCGCACTTCCCTCGCGTTCGGGCGAGGCATCGGCCCTGCATCGGCAGGCTCCGGAGGTGGCCGGATGGTCGCGGTCGGAGCCCGTAGCGAGCCCTACTTGACTGGAGCGCGTCGTATCCCGGCGGAGCTCTGGGATGCTGGCGCAGAGGCGCGGCAGAGAGTCGCGGAGGCCGGTATCGAGGCCCGCGCGCTCGTGGAGAGCGCACGAGCGCAGGCCGAGGCCATCCGTGCCCAGGCTGCTGCCGAGGGGCGCGAGGAGGGGCTCGCGAGCGCGACCGAGGTCGTGGCGCGCGCTGCGCTGGAACGCCAGGACCTCCTCGCTTCTTCGGAGCCGCAGCTCGTCGATCTCGCCTTTGCGATCGCGCAGCGCGTCTTGGCGCGGGTGGTGGAGCGCGACCGCGAGGCCGTCGTCGACATCGCCTCGCGGGCGCTCGAGGCGGTTCGGCAGCGGGTCGATGTGCGACTGCGAGTCCACCCGGATGACCTCGCCAGCCTGCGTGACGCGGAGCCGCGGCTGATCGAGCGGCTGGCGGGGGCACGCTGCATCGCGCTCCTGAGCGATCTCTCCGTCGGCCGTGGTGGCGTCGTCGTCGAGACAGAGGCTGGATCCGTCGATGCACGGCTCGCCACCCAGCTCGCGGGACTGCGCCGAGCGCTGACCCCATGAGCGGAATCGACCTCACGCGGTACGTGGCGTTGCTTCCGGAGCACGCGCCGCTCGCGTGCCGAGGGAGAGTCGTCGAGCTGACGGGGCTCGTGGTGCGCGCGGTCGTGGAGGGCGTGCGCCAAGGCGAGCTGGTCGCCGTACGCAGCATACCCGGCGCTGCGCCGCTCCTGGCCGAGGTGGTGGGGTTTCGTGGCGAAGAGGCGGTGCTGTTGCCCCTCGGCGACACGCGAGGACTCGCGCTCGGCGCAGAGGTGGTGCCCACCGGCCATCCCTTGGCGATCCGCGCCGGGTCGTCTCTGCTCGGGCGCGTCCTCGACGGTCTCGGTCAACCGATCGACGGGCGGCCCTTGCCTGACGGGCTCGTGCCCTGGTCGGTGGAGCGCCCCGCGCCTGGCCCGCTCGAACGGCAGCGCGTCACCCGGCCGTTGCAGCTCGGACTGCGCGCACTCGACGCGCTCCTCACCGCTGGCGAGGGGCAACGCATCGGCCTCTTCGCGGGCTCGGGCGTCGGCAAGTCCACGCTGCTCGGCCAGATCGCGCGTGGGAGCGCTGCCGACGCGGTCGTGGTTGGTCTCGTCGGCGAACGAGGCCGGGAGGTGCGCGAGTTCCTGGAGGAGTCGCTGGGCCCCGCGGGGCTCGCGCGGAGCGTGGTCGTCGCGGCCACGAGCGACGCGCCGGCGCTCGTGCGCCTCAAGGCGGCGTACGTGGCGACGGCAGTGGCGGAGTGGTTCGCGGAGGTGGAGGGGAGAAGGGTGCTCCTGCTCCTCGACAGCGTGACCCGCTTCGCGCGGGCTCAGCGCGAGGTGGGGCTGGCAGCCGGTGAGCCGCCAGCGCGGCAGGGCTACCCGCCATCGGTGTTTGCCGAGCTGCCGCGCCTGCTGGAGCGCACCGGCAACCGCGCGCGAGGGGGCATCACCGCCGTGTACACCGTGCTCGTGGCGGGCGGCGACATGGAAGAGCCGATCGCCGACGAGGTGCGTGGTATCCTCGACGGCCACGTCGTCCTGGACCGGAACCTGGCGGCTCGCGGGCGTTTTCCGGCGGTAGACATCCTTCAGAGCGTCTCGCGCGTGATGCCGGTGGTCGCGGAACCGCGCCACGTGGGCCTGGCAGCCCGGGTGCGCGAGCTGCTCGCGACCTGGGAACGGCAGCGCGACCTGGTCGCCCTCGGCGCTTACGCACGCGGCAGCGATCCGGCGACCGACGAGGCCATTGCGCGCGTCGGCGCCATCGAGGCGCTGCTCCGTCAGGGCACCTCGGAGCGGAGCACCCTGGGCGAAGCCGTGGCCGGTCTCGAGGCGGTGCTCGCTTGACCCCTCGGTATCGGGGCGGCCCCGTAGCTCGCCAAGAACGGAGATCGCCATCTTGAACGGCTGGCACCTGGCACCCTTGCTGGCATTGCGCGTCCAGGCGGAGGAGCGAGCGCGTGGCGAACTGGGAAAAGCGCTCGCCACGGCGCAACGCGCTGACGACCTCGTTCTCGCACGCCGGGTGGCGCTGCGCGCTGGGGTCGCGGAGCCTGGTGGGGCGGTGGTCGGCGCCGAGCTCGTCGTGGCGGCGCTCTTCCTCGACCGGCTCGGCAGAGAGCTCCGGGACGCGCTGGCGCGCGCCGGAGAGGCCCGCGACGCGGCTGGCGCCGCGCAGCAGCAGCACGCCATGGCGCGCCGGGAGCTGGAGGGTCTCGAGCGAGAGCGGGCGCGCTGGCTCGCGGCGCGGCGCCGCGCGAGGGAAGCCGCGGCCGAACGGGAACTCGACGAAGTCGTCGCGGCTCGGCGATTCTCCCCAAAGCCCCCGAAGGCGCAGCGAAGAGCGAAACCCGTGTCAGCTCTGAGCGAGTCCGCCCGTTCCCCGGAGTGCGATCCAGTACCGCAGCCGCTCCACGAGCTCCGCGTTGTCGAACGGCTTGCGGATGAACTCGTCCGCGCCAGCCTGGGCCGACCGACGAAGCAGCTCTTGGCCTGGTCGTGCGGAGACGACGAGGATGGGCGCCGCCAGGCCGCCGGCCCGCAGCAGGCGGCACAACTGGAACCCGTCCACATCCGGCATCGCGACATCCACCAGCACCGCCGCCGGCTGCTGGCGCGCCACGAGCGCCAGCGCTTCCTCGGCGCGGGTCGCCGAGACCGGAGCGAAGCCCTCCAGTTCGAGCAGTACGGCCAGGAACTGGCAGATCTCGGGGTCGTCGTCGACGAGGAGCACCTGGGGCACTGCCATGGTCGTCCTCCGCGATCTGACGTTCATCCAGCTGACTTGCCGCGAGCGGCGAGCGGATGGCGCTCACGAAGACTACGTCCAGCTAGCGCAAGTCGAACCGATCCGAGCCTTGCTCGCAAGCGATGACGAGGGTATGAGGCTTGTAGTCGCGGGGCGGCGCGTCCTCGCCCTTTCTGAAGGAGCTCATGGAGAGGACCACGAGATCGTGTGGTCGCATGGTCTTGTGCGTGTACTTCCAGCCGTCGTCCAGCGTGAGGACCACGTCCTCCCAGATCCTCGTGGACTCGTTCCGGACCAGGAGCTGCACCCCCATGATGGAGTCGCGGTTCACCTGGACGTCGGCGCCCAGCGCGTTGGTCGGGCCGAAGGAGGAGCAGGCGCCCCACAGTGTCGCCGCCGACAGCACTCCCCATGCGGCGACGATGGCGAGTCGCATCTTGAAAAAACGGTCGGCGCGGCGGAAGTCGTCAGCGAGCTTCGCGGCGCCCGCGCGCACGCGCTCGGCCTGCGTCGCGACCGCCTCGAGCCGGGTGCTCGAGATCGCGTCCGCCGACATCTCATCCGTGTTCGTCCGGGGGGCGGCCATCGGGACCAAAGCCTAGCCCCGGAGCGCTGGGCCGACAAGCTGCTCTCGTATCCTACCTGGCGGCTCGCGAGCCGGTACCGCGTCGTCATCGCTGCCCGCGCCACCCAGCCCGCCCAGCGATCGGTGCTGTGCGATGATGCGACGCCGCACCTCGCGAAGCAGCGCGTCCTTGTCGGCGAAGTCGCGTGGGTGGACGGGTTCGCCGAGAGCCAGGTGAATCGTGCCCGGTCGAACCTCCAGCCGCCGCTTGGGGTTGAGTGCGGCTGCCCCGGCGATGGCGATCGGCACGACGGGCACCCCCGCCTCCATCGCCAGGACGAACGGGCCCTTCTTGAACGGCTGGACGCGCCCGTCGGGGCTGCGGGTGCCCTCCGGGAATGCGATGAGCGATACGCCGGCGCGCACCATCTCGCCGGCCTTCTTCAGCGCCAGCACGGCCTGGACGTGGTTGCGCCGATCCACCGGGATGAAGCGCGCCAGGCTGAGGTACCAGCCGAAGATGGGGATCCAGAACAGCTCCCGCTTCGCGATGAAGCGGAGGTTGCGCCGGATGGTGTGAAAGAGGACCCACACGTCCAGCGCGCTCTCGTGGTTGGAGACGTAGATCGCGGGTCCAGCTGGAAGGCCGGCTGGAGCGTGCGCCTCCACGCGGACGCTTGCCAGCCAGAGGGCGGAGGGGGCCCAGGCCCTGCGGGCGAGCCAGATGGAGAAGTCCCCGGAGCGCGTGAGCAGCATCACCGGGAGCTGCACGCTGAAGAGGAACACCATCGATACGCCGGCGTAAGCCGCGATCGCCAGGCCACGCAGGCGGGAACTCATGTGTCCAGTTTGCCAACGTGACGATCGGTGAGGAACTGAATCGGGCGGGGCGTGCCCCGTAGTGCCAGCCGGAGACCTCCGGTCCTCAAGACGGGAAAGCGCCGGCTCCCCGCACCCCCCAGACGAAATCGTCGCGCGGCTCGACGATTCTCGCAGCTCAACACCGTTCCTGCGCGCCGGACGAATGCGTCCTTGACGATCGGCGGGCGCCGC
>MEMX01000133.1:8962-10758 GCA_001768075.1 Anaeromyxobacter sp. RBG_16_69_14
TGGATCGCGTACCCTCCCCTGGACAGGATGCCCGCCACGCCACCTCCTCGCCTCGCCCCCATCCTGGTGGCCGATACTGCCGGGCTCGTCGAGCTCGCCGAGGCGCTCGCGGGTGAACCCGTCATCGCGCTCGACACGGAGTCGAACAGCTTTCACGTCTACCGGGAGCACGTCTGCCTCATCCAGATCTCGAGCCGCACAAGCGACTGGGTGGTCGATCCGCTCTCCACGGACCCGCGCCCGCTGGGGCCGGTGCTGGCGACCGCGCCGGCGCTGGTCCTGCATGGGGCCGACTACGACGTGCGCTGTCTCAAGCGCGAATACGGATTCACCCTCCCTGGACTCTTCGACACCATGGTCGCAGCGCGCCGGCTCGGCCGTGCCGGGCTCGGCCTCTCCGCGCTGGTCGAGCAGCACTTCGGCGTGCGGTTGGCGAAGGACTACCAGCGCTCCGACTGGGGCCGCAGGCCGCTCACCGCCGAGCAGGTGAGCTACGCCGCGCTCGACACGCACTTTTTGTTGCCGCTGCACGACCTTCTCGTCCGGGAGCTCAGCGAACGGAGGATGGTGGACGAGGCGTGGCAGGAGTCCGCGCGGATCGCGGCCGTCGAGCCGCGGCCCAAGGTCTTCGACCCGGAGGGCTGGCGCCGCATGAAAGGCGCCCGCGATCTCGACGCGGCAGGGCGAGCCATCCTGCGCACCCTCTGGATCGCGCGCGAAGATCGGGCGAGCGCGCTCGATCGGCCGCCGTTCAAGGTGATGCCGGAGCAGACGATGCTGGAGGTGGCGCGCCGCAGGCCGCGAAGCGAAGAGGAGCTGCTTCGCGTACCCGGCTTCACCCCGGTCGTGCTCCGACGCATGGGCGACGCGGCGCTCGCTGCGCTCCACGCAGCCAGAGACGCCGAGCGCTAGGTCAACGCGCGCAGGGGTTTTTCTTAGAATCCTATGCCCTCTCGTGGCGCCGGCACGAGCTGCGCCCCGTCGAGCGTCAGCGCGCCGCCCTCCCAGAGTGCGCGGTAGAGCACGTAGTCGGCGGTGACGTTCTTCACATAGCGCCGCGTCTCGCGGAACGGCACGTCCTCCGCCCATTCGTCGAGTGGCAGGCCGGCGCGATCGCGCGCCCACGCCGCCGCGGGCACCGGGCCCGCGTTGTAGGCCGCCAGGACGACCGCAATGTTGACGAAGCGGTCGGTCAAGAGCGCCAGGTAGGCGACGCCGAGCGGGACGCTCAGCTCGGGCAGTTCCAGCCGCCGGACGCCCGCCTGCGGGACGCCGTGGATGGCCGCAAGTCGCTCCGCGGTCGGTGGGATGAGCTGGACCAGCCCCACCGCGCCCGCGCCACTCCGCGCATCGGGCCTGAAAGCGGACTCGCGCCGCATCACGGCCCAGGCCAGGTACGGGTCGGTGCCTGCCTGGGCTGCGCTGGCTGGCAGGAGTTCGGCGAACGCGCGGGGGTAGAGCCAGCGCAGCGCGCGGCGCGTCGGCGCCAGATGGTCTCGCGCCATGCGGTAGGGGAGCTCGGCGTCGCCGGCCACCTCCGCCAGCTGCGCCACCTGCCCTGCGAAGGCGCGGGCATCGTGGCCCGCCGCCAGCGCGCGCAGCTCCGCCAGGGCCTCCGCGACGAGGCCGGAAGCGAGGAGCCGGGCAGCGCGCGAGAGCGCCTCGGCAGAAGCGCCTACCCCTGGGCCGTCGGGCAGGGCCGTGGAGGGTGAGCCCGCAATCCCTGGCGAGCGGGCGCCGAGCCTGGCGAGTCGACCGGCGGCGAGGAGCGCGTACCAGCTCGCCGGCGGCGCCTG
>MEMX01000133.1:10895-24421 GCA_001768075.1 Anaeromyxobacter sp. RBG_16_69_14
GCTTGCCGAGCCGGTAGAGCGACCAGGCCTCGAACCAGCGTGCGTCGTCGGCGCGCCGGGAGTGAGGACGACAGAGCACGTAGCCGCGCAGGAGTTCGACCGCCTTCGCGTAGGCGCCGGCGTCGTAGTAGAGCCAGCTGGCGAGGAAGGCGGCGTCTTCAGGCAGATCACGTGACTGCGCGGGCGGAAGCCCCGGGATCGCCGCCTTCGTCGAGGAGAGCTTGCGGTAGCGCTCCGCAGCGTCCTCGAGGCGACCCTCTCGCGCCGCCACCCGGGCCAGCACCAGCTCCGCGCCCGTACGTGTCCCAGCGCTCGCGTCGGGGTTGGACTGGAGCACCCGAGCCAGCGCCGCCGCCTCGTCGAGGCGCCCCAGTTGCAGGCTCGCCAGTGCTCGGAGGAGGGTGGAGCGA
Organism: Anaeromyxobacter sp. RBG_16_69_14; assembly: GCA_001768075.1. GTDB lineage: Bacteria > Myxococcota > Myxococcia > Myxococcales > Anaeromyxobacteraceae > Anaeromyxobacter_A. Next base: position 11,306 of record MEMX01000133.1, read on the forward strand.
GACGCCGGCTCGCCTGGAATCGAGGTCCTGCCGAGACGGTCGAGCGCGGACAGCGCTTGCCGTGGCAACGCCAGCTCGAGGAAGCGGACCGTCCGAGCCAGGCGCTCGTCGGGTGTGGCGGACGGGACAGGCCCTCCCGCTTCGCGCCATGCGCGGAGCGCGCGGCCGGCGGCCCGCCCGGCGGGATCTGCCGGCTCAGCGATCCAGAGCGCGCGGTAGGTGGCGACCGCTCTCACGTCATCGCCCGCGATGCGTAAGGCGGCCGCCAGCGCGAGCCGCGCCCCTGGCGCCTCGGGCGCGGTGGGCTCATCGGCGAGGAGCGCCCGGTAGGCGCGTATGGCGGGGCGGGCTGCTCCGGCGTCGAAGAGCGCGTCCGCCTCTCGCCAGAGGGCACGGCGCGCGAGCGGGCCCGATGCACCCGAGCCGACCTCGGCGAAGAGCGCGGCGGCGACGCCGGGGTGGCCGGAGTAGAGGAGCGCTTGACCAGCCTCGAAGCGGGCAGTCGTCGCGATCGCGGGATCGGAGAGGTGCGGTAGTACCCGTCCGAGCACCGCCGCCGCCTCCGCATGACGCCCTGCCCGACGGAGCGCCAGCCCGAGCGTCAGCTCGGCACGCACGACTCCGTCTCCATGGGAGCGCGCTGCCAAGGCCTTGCGGGCCGCGACCTCGGCCCGCGCCGCGTCGCCCTTCGCCAGCGCCTGTGCGCTGTCGGCTACCCCCTCGAGCCAAGCCGTGAGTGGCGCCCGCTCCTCCTGCGCCTGTGCTGGTTCCGCGCACGACAGCAGCGTGACCGCCGCGACAAGAAGTCCCGCCGCGAGGGTAAGCGCCCGTGAAGCAAGCGATTGTTCCCGAGTGCGCGGACGCGAGGGCGAGCGCTGCACCGGACTGGCGGGCGGGGGGTTGACACCTCGTAACGCGAGGCGCCATATAGCCGGCACATCTGAACCCCGAAGAGTCGGCCGGGTGGTTGCCACTGCTTCGGTCAGAGCGTGGTTCCTGGCGCGCCGTCGCGAGGGTGAGCCGCCGCCAAAGGGCTGTGCGGCACATGATGGGCGCGTCATCGAGAAGGTTACCCGAGGAGATGGTTGTGCTCACCAAACCCTACCCGAGCGAGCTCACGGCGCCCATCAACCCCGATCGCGGTGTCGAAGGCCATCGCAATCTATTCTGTTCTTACTACGACGGATGCCTTGGCGAGGCGGTCAAGAAGGGTTGGAACAGCTGGTCTTGCACGCGCTGCGAGCTCTTCGCCGTCCAGCCGGACGTGGAGCAGGGCCTCGAGAGCTACGCGACGCAGCGCAAGATCGCCTGAGCCACTCCGGTTACCGCTCTTCAGTCTGTGTAGACGACGGCGATCCACAGAAGCCCGTTGCCGTAGCGCGCGCTTTCTCCGATGGCGACGCCCACGCCAACTCGACGGAACCGATGGTCCGCGAGGTTCTTCGAGCGCGTGGCATCCGACGCCTTCGTCGCGACGAAGGCGTCCACGGCAGCGAGCTTTCTGCCCAGGCGAAGCGCGCGCTCGCCGAGGCGCTCCCCTTTGGGCTCGCCGTGGCGGAGCATCTCCCGCGCCGCCTCCCGGGCGAGGGCGTCGAGCGAGGGATCGGACACCATCGGCGATGCCCGTAGACGCGCTCGCTCGCGCCAGATCGCCTCGCGGACGCGCGCCTCCGGGGTCATGCGATCGCCTGACCCATCCTCCACTGGCAACAAGAAGACCTCGGTCAGGTACACGATGGGCTCCCCGGTGGGGAGTCGCCCGCGTGCGAGCCCACACCCGACCTGGGTCGCCTCGCCCGAGAGGATGTTCTGGCGATGAGCGGGGCTCTCCTCGGCTCCCCGGTGTGCCGAGAGCGCGCTGCCTCCCTTGGCGACGTTCTCGGCCACCCTCGCGTAGGCGATGCGCGCACGGCGGAGGCGATCTCCGACGCTGCCGGAGTCGGGTAGCACGTGCGCAAGGACGCCGCGTGCGAGCATCGCTTCGCTGTGGCGCCGCGCCACCGCGGCCAGCGCGGGCGCCGGCTCGAGGGGCGGGAGGTCATGGGTGCGGCGCGTGGCGTTGAGCGCGGCGACCACGCGCGCCTCGGCCTCCCGCGGATCGTCGGGGTCGGACTCGTCCGCGAGTGCCGCTGGATCTTCAAGTGGCGCACCACCGCACGAGACCGTGAGCAGGACGGCCACCTCAGGGCCGCGCGGCCCGTTTCCGACCACCTCTACCAGCCAGCGGCCCGAGGCTTCGAGGCGGACTGGCGCGCTGAACACGCGGCGCGCGGAGGCTCGGGGGAGGGCGATCTCGTGGCTTAGGCCCGAGGGTGAGGTCACGTGCACGCTGGGGCGTTCGAGGCCGAGCAGCTCGCCCTGCAACGTCGCGGTGGTCCCCGCCGCCACGTCGCGCGGAAAGGGCCCCAGTGCCGCGGTTCGCCGCGACAGCAGCAGGACCAGGTAGGCCCGGCCGTCGCGCACCGCGCCCCCTGCCCCGAGGTGGGTCGTCGCACTCGCGGTGACGAGCGTTTCGACCAGCGCGCGGGGGGCGTCCGCTGGAGTCGCGACCGCGAGATGGGCTGCTGGCGCGGGATCGAAGGCGAGCGCGCCGGCGAGCGCGGCGCGCAGGTGAGAACGCGCCAGCGGGTCCGGGTCACCGTCGGCGGCGCGCTGGGCGAGCTCACGCGCGGCGAGCACCAGGGCTGGCGAGACGCGCGGCGGTGGGCCGCCACCTGCGAGCCGCGCCCTCGCGACGTCGAGCGCGGTTCGCTCGAGCGTCGTCGGCTTCGCCTCGGGTTCGGGCCCGTAGTTGCCGCGGGCGGGAGGAGCGTACGATCGCGCTGCGGTAGGCGGCGAAGAGGGTCTGGCGCCGGAGGCGGGAGCTCCTACGTGGCCGCACCCGACGACGAGCATGCCCACGGCCGCCAGGGCCCGACGAGAGAGCACCACGCTCACCGATCGAGCGGCCCCACCCGGACGTCGAAGCCGGTTGCGATCTCGCGGCCGAGCCGCGCGTTCATCCTCGCGCGGATTCTAGGGCCCAGCGCAGTGACCTGGTCAGCCCACCCGCGCGAGCTGGCCACGGCGACGAGGCGGCCTTCGCGCGTGATGGCGCGCAGCGCGACCTCCCGGGCGAGTGCCCATCCACAAGCCTCGGCAAAGGCAGCCGTGAGCGCGGCGAGTCGAGCGTCGGGTCGGCTCGCGAGTGCGTCGGTGAGAACCGACGCGATGGGGCGTCCTCGGCCGCGCATGGAGGGTTGGAGGCTAGGGCGGGCGTCGGGTGCGGTCAAGGTGGGGGAGCGTTGGCTCCCCCTGGACGCTTACCCGTTCGGATGTTTCCTTGGTAGATTCTGGAACATGAGCACGCCCACGGCGAGCCTCGAGGCGGCTGCGCCGAACTCGGCGCCGGACCCGGCCTGGCCGGATCCTCGCGCCGACACGAATCGGATCAAGCTGTCCTGGCTGCTCCGGCTCCACTGGGGTGGGATCGCAGGGCAGACCCTCGCCATCGTAGCTGCGCGCTGGATCATCAAGATCGACGTCCCGGTGGTGATCCTGCTCTCGCTGGTGGGGTTCGAGGTGGCGGAGAACGTCGTGCTCGAGCTGTGGCTGCCGCGGGCGGAGAAGGTGCGCGACGGCCTCATCGCCGGGACCATGTTCTTCGACGCCGTGATCCTCACGGCGCTCCTCGCGCTCTCCGGGGGCTACTCGAACCCGTTCTCGACGATCTACCTCGTGAACGTGGCACTCGCGGTCGTGCTCCTCGACGCCGCCTGGGCCTGGGCCATGCTCGCCATCAGCCTGGCGCTGTTCGGCTCACTGTTCGCCCTCGCTCAGTTCGGGGCGCTGCAAGTGCTCTCGACGCTCGACCACCAGGAGATCATGGCTCTCCACATGCAAGGCCTGTGGGTCGCCTTCGTGGTCACGGCCTCCTTCATCGTCTACATCATGCAGCGCGTGCAGATGGCGTTGACGCGTGTGCAGCAGGCGCTCGCGGAGGAGCGCAGCCTCTCCGCTCGAAAGGACAAGGTAGCCTCGCTCGCCACGCTGGCGGCGGGCGCCGCTCACGAGCTCTCGACCCCGCTCTCCACCATCGCGGTGGTGGTGAAGGAGCTCCAGCGCTCGGCCGAGAAGAACGGCTCGGAGAGCGCGGTCCAGGATCTCGCGCTCATCCGCGAGCAGGTGGGGCGCTGCCGCGACATCCTGCACCACATGGCTGCGCAGGCGGGCGAGAACGCGGGAGAGCCGTTCGTCGCCCTGCCGCTTTCGCGCTGGGTGGTTGGCACGCTCGAGTTCCTGCCCGAGCGTTCTCGCGTGGATGTGCAAGCAGGCGTGGATCTCGAGGTGCGCGCGGTGTCGGGCCCGCCGAACGGCATCACGCGGGCGCTGCGCAGCCTGGTCAAGAACGCGTTGCAGGCATCGCCCGCCGACTCGCGCGTGCGCCTGAGAGTAGCCATCGAGGGCGACCTGGTGGTAGCTGAGGTGATCGACCAGGGCTGCGGCATGCCAGGAGACATCCTATCGCGCGCCGGCGAACCCTTCTTCACGACCAAGGTCCCAGGCGAAGGCATGGGCCTCGGCCTCTTTCTCACGCAGACCCTCGCCGTGCAGCTCGGCGGCAGTCTCGAGCTCCGCTCGGAGCCCGGCAGCGGCACCCTCGCCACGCTCAAGCTTCCCGTGGCACGCGAATACAGGAGTGAAGTGACATGACAACGACCACCGTCCCCCCCGTTCCCGAGACCCCCAAGGACCCCTCGCCGAGCATCCTGCTCGTCGACGACGATGTGACCCTGCGCGAGCGCCTCGCGCGCGCCCTGCGCGAGCGCGGCTTCGACGTACGGACCGCCGGTAGCGCCGACGAGGCGATGGAGCAGGTGCGCGCAGATTCCCCGGAGATGGCAGTTCTCGACCTGCGCATGCCGGGGCGGAGCGGGCTCGACCTCCTGCGCGAGATGCGAGAACACGACCCGGCGACGCGCATCCTCGTGCTCACCGGGTACGGCAGCATCGCCACCGCCGTCGAGGCCACCAAGCTCGGCGCAGAGGGCTACCTGCCCAAGCCAGTCGACGCCGACGAGCTCCTCGCCGCGTTCGCGCGGTCCGGCGCCCATCCCGCCCCCGATCGCATCGAGACGCCCTCTCTTGCTCGGGCCGAATGGGAGCACATCCAGCGGGTGCTCGTGGACTGCGGCGGGAACATCAGCGAAGCGGCGCGGCGGCTGGGAATCCATCGCAGGTCGCTGCAGCGGAAGCTGCAGAAGTATCCACCGTCACGGTAGGAGCAAACTCCGAGATTCCGACGAGCCCCAGACCCCACCACCGAAAGCCCGCTTTTGCAAAAGGGCGAAACCCGAGTCTGATGAGGATCCCATGCTCCTCGTGGCTGTCCGTGATCTCGTCTTCGGCTCCAAGATCGACGCCGCCGCGAAGCGGCTCGGCGTCGAAGTCACCTGGGCGCCGCGAAACGTCCCGTTGTCGATCGTGGCGCTGGAGCGGCGGCCGGCGCTCATCCTGGCCGACCTCGGCGAGCCGAGCATCATGGGCGAGCTGCGCGCCATCCGCGCCCGAGTGCCCACCACGCGGGTGATCGGTTTCCTCGGCCACCTCCGCTCCGACCTGATGGACGAAGCTCGGTTGATCGGCATCGAGGAGGTGCTGACCCGTGGGCAGCTCGCCGCGAGCCTCGACGACGTGTTGCTCAAGAGCAGTCGATCAATCGACGGGTCTTGACTTTAGACAGGGGGTCGGCCTGGGAGGTTGCCGAATTCTTCGACAACCTCTAAGAGGTACGGACGCCGGGGCCGGATGAAGGATGAGCTCGCGACCTCCGGGACCGGCTCCCCGAGTCCGAGCAGTCGAACCCTTTTCGTATGCAGGTTCATCCAACCCCTTGAACGCGCGGACGCGAACGCAGGCGATTCCATGCCGTCACCGAGCCTTGGAGATGGTGCCGCGCCGTACACACGTGAGGACCTCGAGAGATGAGCGCGACGACAGTCGAGATCACGCAGCAGAACTTCCAGTCGCTCGTGGACCGGGACGGCATCGTGCTCATCGACTGGTGGGCGCAATGGTGTGGCCCTTGCCGGGCCTTTGCCCCGACCTACGAGCTCGTGGCGGCCAAGCACCCGGACATCACCTTCGGCAAGGTGAACACCGAAGTGGAACAGGCGCTGGCAGAGACGTTCGAGATCCGCTCCATCCCCACACTCATGATCCTGCGCGACAAGGTGCTGCTCTTCTCGCAAGCGGGCGCGCTCCCCGAGTCGGGGCTCGAAGACCTCATCCGGCAGGTGCGCGCGCTCGACATGGACACAGTGCGCGCACGGATCGCGTCGAAGCAGCAGGAGAAGAAGTCGGATACGCCGTGACCCGCCGCCAACCGCAGCGGTCACGCTCGAGCTGACCGCTTGTGAGACGGAAGGTGAAGTGGAGCGCACACGAAGCCAGGGCGGCGGTACCGGGCCGCCGCCCTGCTACGGTCCGCGCGTGGCTACTTGGTGCCGCTCGGGGACTCGCTGCTCGGGGGCGGGGGCGGGGTGGTTTCCGTGCCTGTGCCCGTGCCGGTAGAAGGGCTTGAGGGGCTGGGAGAGGTACCCATACCCGTGTCTGTGCCCATCGAGCCGGCAGACATGATGTCGAGGCTCTTGACCTTGACCGTGTTGCCCGATCCGGAATAGCTGGCCCGGATCTCGTCGCCTTCCTTGATGTCGTCGAGGGAGGCGTTCGAGCCATCCTTCATCACCTTCGTGCTCGAGTCGACCTTGAGGGTCTTGCTGCTGCCCGACAGCGTCAGCGTGTTCTTGGAGCGGTTGAACTTCTCCACCTTGCCCTGAAGCTCGGTGCCGGACCTGGTCGGGGAGGTGCCACTCGTCGCGGCTGACCCGGTGGAGGAGCCGGAGCTCTCACCCATCGTGCCGGTCGTGGAGCCAGTGCTGCCCGTACTCTCGGTACCGCTGCCGCCGGTCAGCGCCAAGGCGTGGCTGGCCATGAAGACCATGCCGGCGGTGGCGAGGCCGAAGCCCCATCCCATCTTCTTCATCACATCCCCCTATCGTTAGCGCGCAGGGAAGCCGGTTGTAGGCCGGCGCTCTTCGCTGGGTTGGCCATACGGTAATGACGCAATCCCCAGGCGCCAGTGGGGTTGCGAGGTGCTGGCGAGGTGGCGAGTGCCCGCTGGCAGGGACGCGACTCCCGCTGGGGGTCCGCTGTCAGACCCCCTTGCTACCTGAACATACAATCAGTATTCTGCCTCTAGAGAGCTACTTCATCAAAGGACACCGACGGGCACGGCATGGCAACGAACGCGAGAGAGATCATCGAGGGGCTCCAGGAGGCGATCCACCGCATCGAGCGGAGGCCGCCGCGGCGGGCGCGCTTCGCATCGAGCGGTCGCCCCGAGGTGGACGCTCTCCTGCCTGGCGGCGGCTTTCCGCGCGGTGCGCTGACCGAGCTCGCGGGCGGCCATGCGAGCGGAAAGACTGCGCTCGCGCTGTCGGCGCTCGCCGCCGCGATGGGACAGGATGGGCTTGCTGCCTTCGTCGATGGTCGGGGTGAGCTCTACCCGCCCGCCGCTGCCGCATTCGGGATCGACCTCGATCGCCTGCTCGTCGTCCGTCCACTTGCGCTGGGCCACGGAGACGGGGAGGGCGAGGTGGCCCGTCGCGCGCTCTGGGCAGCCGAGGCGTTGCTCTCCAGCGGTGCCTTCGAGGCGGTCGCCATGGACGTGCCGATCGGGGGCGTTCGCGATCGGATGGCCGGCACAGCCTGTCTGGCGGGGATGCTGCGCAGGCTGCGCGCGGCGGCGGAGAAGGGGGGTGCGGTGGGGGTCTGGCTCGGCGTGCCGGGGAGCGTGCATGTGCCGTCGGCGGTGCGCCTCGAGCTCTCGGCCGGCTCGGTGGGCTTGCAAGTGCGGCGCGACTTTCGCGCGGGGAGCATGATGCGCACCGAAAGCGCTGCGACATGAGCGAAACACGAGTCAGTTGCGGCACCGGCTGGGCCGACCCCTTCGCACGAAACGAGGACGGCCGGGGTGCCGAAGGGCCGTGGCCCGCAGCCTGTAGCCCGCAGCCCGTAGCCGAGTTTCCTCCTAGACTCGTTGCCCTGTGCGTCCCGGACTTGTCGCTGCAACGCATCCTGCGGGCGCGCGAGGCAGCAGGGGTGGAGCGCGGCGCCAGTGCATCACGCCGCATACCACTCGCAGTCGAGCACAACGGATACGTGGTGGCGTGCGACGCCGAGGCGCGCGAGCGGGGTGTGCGGCGAGGCGAAGCGCTTGCTCAGGCGCGGGCTGCCTGCGCGGAATTGGAGCTGGTGCCGGCGGACGAAGCGGAGGACCGCGCGGCGCTGGAGGGCCTCGCGGAGGCGCTCCTTGCCCTCGCTCCCGTAGTGGAGATCGCCTGGCCCGATACGCTCCTCCTCGACGCGAGCGGGGCGCACCTCCTCCCGTACGAGCGTGGCACAGGGGCTGAATGGGAAGCGCTCCTGGCGGAGCGAGCGGTGGCGCTGGCGGCCGGTCTCGGGCTGCGCTGCCGGGCGGCAGTCGCAAGCGGACGTGCGCCGGCGCGCGCTCTCGCCCGGCACGGCCGGGCGCCCACACCGTCGGACGCCGGCAGCGCGGCGCTGGCTGGCCTGCCCATCTCCGCGCTCGAGCTGTCGGCCCCGCTCGAGGGGCGACTCACCGCGCTCGGGTTGCGCGAGGTGGGCGATCTGGCACGGCTCCCCGCCGAAGCGCTCGCGCACCGTTTCGGTGCGGCGGGGCTCGCTGCCTGGCGCCTGGCGCACGGCGACGATCCGTCGCCGCTCGTGCCCTACGTGCCCGAGCGGCTCCCGGAGGAACGCCTCGAGCTGGAGGCGCCCGTGGAGAGCTCGGAACCACTTCTCTTCGGCCTCAAGCGCCTCTGCGATCGCCTGGCGGCGCGGCTCGCCGGCCGAAGCCTCGGCGCGACGCGCCTCGCGCTCGTGCTCCTGCTCGATCCGCGCAGTCGGAAGAGCGAAGTGCGGCTCGAGATCCGGCTGGCTTCGCCCTCGAGCGCTGCGTCGCGCTGGCTCCTCGTGCTGCGCGAACGGCTTGCCGCGCTGCGGCTCCCGGGGGCGGTGACGGCGGCGGTGCTAGGCGTGGCGGAGGCAGCGCCCGCGCCGATCGAGCAGCTCGCCATCGGCGATCGCCCGGAGCAGCTCGCGGCGCTGGAGGGAGTCCTTGTCCGCCTCGCCGCGCGCCTCGGCGACGGGGCGCTCTTCGCTGCGGAACCGGTGAACCGGCACCGGCCGGAGTCCGCATACCAGGCCGGCGCGTTCGCGGTGAAGAAGGACCGCAGGAAGGAGACCGGGAAGGGGACGGGAAAGGGCAGGCGGAACAGGGCAAACGGAGCAGAGGGGCCGTCAAATGGGGTCGAAGCCGGGAGCGAGCGCCTCTCCTCTCCCGCTGCCTCGCCCCCCATCTCCGCCCTCGTCCGCCCCACGCGTCTCCTGCCGCACCCGCAGCCGCTCGTCGCGCTGGGCGAGGGCGGACGGCTCACTGCACTCCGCGTCGATCAGCCTGGCCAGCGCGTCGGCGCTGGCGGGCAGACGCTGCGCGTCCTCGCGCTCTCGCCGGCGGAACGGCTCGCCGGTGAATGGTGGGGAGATCCGTTCGATCGCGATTACCACCGCGCCAGCATCGAGGGCATGGGCGACTGCTGGATCTTTCGCGACGCTGGCGATGGCCGACTCTGGCTTCACGGGTTCTTCGATTGACTACCGCTCCGAGGTTCGCCAAGCATGGCCCCCGCTCGTTACGCAGAGCTGCGCTGCAAGTCCTCGTTCTCCTTCCTGCGCGGCGCGAGCCATCCCGAGGAACTCGTCGCTCGCGCCGTGGAGCTGGAGCTCGCGGGGCTCGCGCTCGCCGACGTGAACGGGCTCTATGGCGTGGTGCGGGCTCATGCCGAGGCCAAGCGGCGTGGGCTACCGCTCATCGTCGGGGCAGAGATCGCCTGCGTCGATCTCTCACCCGGCCCGTTTCGCGTGTCGCCACTCGTGCTCCTGGCCATGGATCGCGAGGGGTACGCCGGTTTATGCAGGCTCCTCAGCGAGGCGCACTGCGGCGCGCCGCCCGCCGAGGACGGCGCGCCCGCGCGGCGCCAGACAGTGGACCTCCCATTCCGCAAGGTGGCGGAGCGTGCGCGCGGTCTCTTCGCGCTCTTCCCTGGCGTGGACGGCGAGGCGGCGGCACGGCTCCGCGACGCCTTCGGGCGGCGGCTGGCGCTCGCGGTGGCACGCCACCACGTCGCCGGGGAGGAGACGCGCATCGGCGCGGCGCGCAGCATCGGCCGGCGGCTCGGGATCCGGGTGGCGGTGACGAACGACGCGCACATGCACGAAAGGCGACGTCAGCCGCTCCAGGACGTCCTCGCGTGCATCCGCCTCGGCACCACCGTGGAGAAGGCAGGGCGGCGGCTCTTCCCGAACGCGGAACGGACGCTCAAGGGCCCCGAGGAGATGGCCCTGCTCTGGCCCGATTTTCCGGAGGGGCTCGAGAACGCGGTGGCGATCGCGGACGCGTGTCGCTTCCGGCTCGACGAGATCCACGGAGAGCATCCGCTTCCTCCGGTCCTCGCGACGCCGGGCGACAAGCCCCCGCCCTACACCCCGGCGGATCCCCTCGAGGAGGGAGTGGATTTTTGCGCCGTCACCGGCATGCCTCTCCTCCGCGCGCTCGTCGAGCGGGGCGCGCGCTGGCGCTGGAACGGTCCTACTCCCGAGGAGGTGCGGCGGCAGATTGCCAAGGAGCTCGATCTCGTCGAGCACCTCGACTACGCGAGCTATTTCCTCACCGTTTGGGACGTCGTCCGCTTCGCCCGCGAGCGCGGAATCCTGTGTCAGGGGCGCGGCAGCGCGGCGAACTCCGTCCTCTGCTACTGCCTCGGGATCACCTCCATCGACCCCGTGCGCATGGGGCTCCTCTTCGAGCGCTTCATCTCGGTCGAGCGTGGCGAACCGCCCGACATCGACGTCGACTTCGAGCACTCGCGCCGCGAGGAGGTGATCCAGTACGTGTACGCAAAGTACGGGCGAGACCGCGCCGGCATGGTCTGCGAGGTCATCAGCTACCGCGGCCGCTCCGCCCTCCGCGACGTGGGTAAGGCGCTCGGGCTCTCGCTGGCGCAGGTAGAGCGCCTCTCCAGGCTCCTCTGCGCCTACGAGGATCTGGCCTCCGTGACGCCGGAGATCCTGGCCCAGGCGGGCCTCGACACGGCCGCGTCGCCCGCGGTGCGGCAGACCCTCCTCCTCGCGCGCGAGCTGCAGGGTTTCCCGCGCCACCTCTCCATCCACGTGGGCGGATTCATCATCACGCGCCGGCCGCTCTGCGAGACGGTGCCCATCGAGCCGGCCGCCATGCGGGGCCGCACGGTGGTGCAATGGGACAAGGACGACATCGCCGAGCTGGGACTCCTCAAGGTGGACCTGCTCGGCCTCGGTATGCTCACCGCGCTCTCGCGATGCCTCGAGCTCCTCGCTGCCCATCACCCGGGTCCGACGGTGCCCACGGCGATCCCCTGGCCGGACAGCCTGGCCACCATCCCCGCGGAGGATCCCGCCGTCTACGAGATGGTGTCGCGCGCCGACACCATCGGCGTCTTCCAGATCGAGTCGCGCGCGCAGATGTCGCTCCTGCCGCGCCTCAAGCCACGGCGCTTCTACGACCTCGTCATCTCGGTCGCCATCATCCGCCCTGGGCCGATCCAGGGCGGCATGGTCCACCCGTTCCTGCGCCGACGGGATGGGCTCGAGCCGGTGCGCTACCCGTACGCGCCGCTCGCACCGGTGCTGGAGAAGACGCTCGGCGTACCGCTCTTCCAGGAGCAGGCGATGCGCCTCGCGGTGGTGGCGGCGGGGTTCACGCCGGGCGAGGCTGACGAGCTCCGGCGCGTCATGACCCACAAGCGCTCGCACGAGCGGATGGAGTCGATGAAGTCGCGGCTGGTGGCCGGCATGGCGGAGCGGAACATTCCGCGCGCCGACGCGGAGGAGGTATTCCGGCAGCTCCTCGGGTTCGCCGGCTACGGATTCCCCGAATCGCACGCCGCTTCCTTCGCGCTCCTGGTCTACGCGTCGGCGTGGCTGAAGCTCCATCACCCGGCAGCCTTCGCGTGTGCGCTGCTCGACAGTCAACCGATGGGTTTCTACGCCCCGCACACGCTCGTCGAGGACGCGAAGCGCCACGGGGTCGAGGTGCGGGGAGCGGACGTGGTGCGCTCGGACTGGGAGTCCACGCTGGAGGGCGCGGACCCCGGCCGTTCGCTGCGCCAGGGCGAGCGCCCGGCGCTGCGCGTCGGGCTCTGCGTGGTGCGCGGGCTGCCCAGGGCCGTCGGCGAGGCCGTGGTCGCGGCGCGGCGCCAGCGGCCCTTCGCGTCCATCGCCGATCTCGCACGACGCGCGGCGCTGTCGCCCGCCTGGCTCGAGCGGCTCGCCTCGGCGGGTGCGCTGCGCGGGCTCGAGGACCAGCGGCGGCGGGCGCTATGGAGCGCGCTCGCGGTGGGCGCGTCCGCGGTCGAGGGCGATCTCTTCGCCGGCGTGACGACCGCGGAGCCGGCGGCGCTCATCCCGGAGGCGAGCGCGTCCGAGGAAGTGGCGGCCGACTACGCCACCACTGGCCTCTCGGAGCGCGCCCATCCCATGGCGATGCTCCGGCCGAGGCTCGATGTGCGCCAGGTCCGCACCGCCCGCGAGCTCTTGAGGATGCGCGACCGCGCTGCCGTCGAGGTGGCCGGGCTCGTCATCGTGCGGCAGCGCCCCGAGACCGCTTCCGGCATCGTCTTCGTGAGCCTCGAGGACGAGACGGGGATCGCGAACCTGGTCGTCATGCCCGATGTCTATGAGCGGTTCCGGCCGCTCGTCCGCGGAGCAGCCTTCCTGCTCGCGCAGGGGAGGGTGGAGCGAATGGGGCAGGTTGTGAACGTCCGCGTCTCATCGCTCGCGCCGCTCCCGACAGCTCATGGTATCCAGCCCAGGGCACGCGATTTTCATTGAACGCCATGACCAAGCTGCCGACGGGCTCATCAGGCGCAGCGAAGGGGAAGGACGATCGTGGCCGACAGGGCGTAAGCGTCCCAGGACCCCCGAAAAACCACAGCATCTTGTACTTGACCATACATG
>MEMX01000133.1:24429-26324 GCA_001768075.1 Anaeromyxobacter sp. RBG_16_69_14
ATACATTGTACTCACCATCGAAATCGCCGGGAGGGATTCTCCGATCTCCGTCCACCCTCCGCTTCGCTGCCCCTGGTCACCAGAACAGGCACGAAGTGCGAGCCGAACGGTACGGAGAGGGCCAGGGAGGCTGGCATGTCTGGGATGTCAGATGCTCTTGCTAGACAGCAGCTCCAGCCTAGACAGCAGCCCTGCCGAAGGTGGCAGGCGGCAAAGGAGCACCGGGGCGAGCTGCCCGAACGCGGCTATCAAGATGTAAAGCCCTGAAGTAATCCGCTGAAATTTCAACATCTTGGGTTGCGAGCTCCCGGCACTTTATCGCGCGCCGGCCGGGAGACCTTTTTTTCTTGCGGGCGCTTCGCGGAGCGGAGCGGCCGTCGAACATCGATCGGACCGGGACAGTCGAGCTCGGAACCAGAGGAACGTCAGATGATCGAGCGGGAAAGCATTGCCGGGCAGAGGCGGAACGGAAAGGCGAGCAAGCGCGCGCTGAAGAAGGGCCTCGTGGTGTCTCGCTACTTCTCGACGGCGGGTGTCGATCCGGAGGAGGAGCTGGCGTGGGAGCTGCGCACCGCCGCGATCACCGGCGAGGGCGGCCAGTCCATCTTCGAGCAGAAGGACGTCGAGGTGCCGAAGAGCTGGTCGGCGCTCGCCACCAACGTCGTCGCGTCGAAGTACTTCAGGGGCGCCCTCGGCTCGCCGCAGCGCGAGCGCTCCGTCCGCCAGCTCGTGGGGCGGGTGGTGAAGACCATCGGCGCCTGGGGGCGCAAGGACGGGTACTTCGCTTCGGACGATGACGCGGCCGCCTTCGAGGCCGAGCTCTCCCACCTCCTCTACCGGCAGAAGATGTCGTTCAACTCCCCCGTCTGGTTCAACGTGGGGGTGGAGGAACATCCGCAGTGCAGCGCCTGCTTCATCAACTCGGTGTCCGACTCGATGGACTCCATCCTCCGGCTGGCGCACACGGAGGGCATGCTCTTCAAGTACGGCTCTGGAACCGGCTCGAACCTCTCGAAGATCCGCTCCTCGAAGGAACCGCTCTCCGGCGGAGGCGAGGCTTCCGGACCGGTGAGCTTCATGCGAGGGTTCGACGCGTTCGCGGGGGTGATCAAGAGCGGTGGCAAGACGCGTCGCGCCGCCAAGATGGTGATCCTGAACGCGGATCACCCGGACATCGAGGAGTTCGTCGAGTGCAAGGCCACCGAGGAGAAGAAGGCCTGGGCGCTCATCGAGGCTGGGTATGACGGTGGGTTCAACGTGCGCGGGGGGGCCTATGACTCCGTGTTCTTCCAGAACGCGAACCATTCCGTGCGTGTGACCGACGCCTTCATGCACGCGGTACAGCGCGACGCCGACTGGGCGCTCCTCGGCCGCCTCGACGGGAGCGTGGTCGAGAAGGTGAAGGCGCGGGCCCTCCTGCGGCAGATCACGGAGGCCGCCTGCCTGTGCGGTGATCCCGGAATGCAGTTCGACTCCACGGTGAACGCCTGGCACACGTGCAGCAACACCGACCGCATCAACGCGTCGAACCCGTGCGTCACCGGCGACACGCTGGTGGCCACCGCCGAGGGCTGGCATCGCATCGACGCGCTGCTGGAGCGGTCTTCCCGGCTCGTGGGAGCGGACGGCGAGCTCCACGAGGTCGAGCCCGCTTTCAAGACCGGTGTCAAGCCCGTCTACCGCCTGACCACACGCACGGGCCTGCAGCTCAAGCTCACCGGCGACCACCGCGTCCTCACCCTCAACCGGGGCGACGTGCCCGCATGCGAGCTGACCAAGGACGACGTGCTCGTCCTCGGTCGGCCCGCCTTTGGCCGGGGCACGCTCGACGAGCGGCTGGGCGAGTTTCTCGGGCTGCTCGTCGGCGACGGCTGCGTGGCAGGTGAGCAGCAGAT
>MEMX01000133.1:26358-52047 GCA_001768075.1 Anaeromyxobacter sp. RBG_16_69_14
GTCGCCCGCCGCACTCATGAGCGGCTCTCCGCCTACAAGCGCGAGCATGCTGCCGATGGCCGCGCAGCGCGCGATATCGAGGTCACCCAACCTCAGGGGACGCTGCGCCTCGCGACCAGCGCCCGCTGCGTGGTCGACGAGCTCCAGCGCTGGGCGGTGCTCGACCGCGGCAGCGAGAAGAAGGCCTTTCGGCCGGAGATCTTCTCGCTCGACCGCGCGTCGATCGCGGCGGTCCTGCGTGGCCTGTTCACGGCCGACGGCACCGTGGCCAACTACGGCGAGAAGTCGCAGTACGTCTCGCTCGACAGCGCTTCGCTCGAGCTGCTCCAGCAGACGCAGCTCATGCTCCTGTCCTTCGGGGTCAAGGCCAAGCTCTACCGCGACCGCCGCGTCGCTGGGCAGACCATGGCTGTGCTCCCCGACGGCCGCGGCGGACGCAAGGAATACCCTGTTGCCCAGATCCACAGCCTCCGCATCAGCCGGAGCTCGCGACAGGTACTCGAGAAGGAGATCGGGTTCGTGCCGGGTAGCTCCAAGGCGAGGCAGCTCGCCGAGCTCAACCGCGACGTCTCGACATACTGCGACCGCCTCGAGGATCGAGCCGTGAGCCTGGAGCTCCTCGGCGAAGAGACGGTCTACGATCTCACCGAGCCGGCCACGCATCACTTCGTGGCCTCGGGAATCGTGGTCCACAACTGCTCGGAGTACATGTTCCTCGACGACTCCGCCTGTAACCTCGCCTCGCTCAACCTGATGCACTTTCGGTCGATCGACGGCGGGTTCGACGCGGAGAGCTTCAAGCGAGCGGTGGACCTCACCATCCTGGCGCAGGAGATCCTGGTCTCGAACGCGCGCTACCCGACAGATGCCATCGCCCAGAACAGCAACGCGTACCGGCCGCTCGGCCTCGGCTACGCGAACCTGGGAGCGCTCCTCATGGCGAGCGGCCTGCCGTACGACTCCGACACCGGCCGCGCCGCCGCCGCCTCCATCACGGCCCTCATGACGGGCGAGGCGTACGCCATGAGCGCGCGCATCGCCGCCCATACCGGGGCGTTCAGCGGCTTCGACGAGAACCGCAAGCCCTGCCTGGGCGTGCTCCGGAAGCACGCGGCGGAGGTGGAGCGCATCGACCGCGCGCTGGCGCCGGCCGACGTCGTCGCTGCCGCGCGCGCGGCGTGGGCGGATGCCGTGCGCCTGGGCGAGCAATACGGCGTGCGCAACGCGCAGGTCACCGTGCTCGCACCGACCGGGACCATCGGCTTCATGATGGACTGCGACACGACCGGTATCGAACCGGACATCGCGCTCGTGAAGTACAAGAAGCTCGTCGGCGGCGGCGTGCTCAAGATCGTGAACAACACGGTCCCGCTCGCCCTGCAGAAGCTCGGCTACTCGCCCCAGACCGTCCACTCGGTGCTGCACTTCATCGACGAGATGGAGACGATCGAAGGCTCCCCCGGCCTGAGGGGCGAGCACCTGGCGGTGTTCGACTGCGCCTTCAAGCCGACCAACGGCACGCGCTCCATCCACTACATGGGCCACGTCCGCATGATGGGCGCCGTGCAGCCGTTCCTGTCGGGTGCCATCTCCAAGACCGTCAACATGCCGGCCAGCGCGACCCCGCAAGACGTCGAGCAGGCCTACCTCGAGGCGTGGCGGCTCGGCCTCAAGTCCATCGCGGTATATCGCGACGGCTGCAAGCGGAGCCAGCCGCTCAACACGAGCAAGGAGGACCAGGCGGAGAAGGCCATCGCCGCCCCCGAGCGGCTCGCGCGCCGGCGGCTGCCCGACGAGCGCCGATCGATCACGCACAAGTTCTCGATCGGAGGGCACGAGGGCTACATGACGGTCGGCATGTACGACGACGGCTCCCCCGGTGAGCTCTTCGTGACCATGGCCAAGGAGGGCTCGGTGGTCTCGGGCTTGATGGACAACTTCGCCACCTGCATCTCCATGGCGCTGCAGTACGGCGTGCCGCTCAGGATCCTCTGCGACAAGTTCAGCCACACGCGCTTCGAGCCCTCCGGCTTCACCGGCAACCCCAATATCCCCATCGCGAAGTCCATCACCGACTACATCTTCCGCTGGCTGACGCTGAAGTTCCTGCCCGGCGAGGAAGCCGGACAGCTCGACGAGACCGACAGGGAGCTCGCCGCGGGTACCGCGCACGCGCTCGAGCTGACGGCGGCGAGGATCGAGGTGGTGCTCCCACCCATCGCGCGCCAGCCCGCGCCGGGCGAGAGCACGGTGGAAATGCAGCAGGACGCCCCGCCCTGCCCGACTTGCGGCAGCATCACGGTGCGCAACGGCGCCTGCTACAAGTGCAACAACTGCGGCGCGACCACGGGCTGCAGCTAGGCGGTGCAGGGCGGGGGCTCGTCCCCCGCCCTGAGTGCACGCGGCGGGGACATATTTGCTTTCGACGCCCCGAGCGCGATGGCGCTCATCAGGCTTTCAGTCTTCGACGATGGCTCGGACGGCCATCAACCTGCTGAAATTCTACGGCACCGACCCATGGGAGCTGCCGGGCGCCTGGGAGGGCCCTCGGTCGATCTCGCAGGTGCGCAAAAGTGCGCAGGCCGCGCGGGTGCGAACATGTCTCTCCCTCTTGTAGGTGAGGTAGGCTGCCGGGGTTAAGACATCGCGCCCGCGCAAGCGCCGCGCGAGCATGTTAAAAGCCCGTCCTCCAATGCCCCAAGAAAACCAGCACATCCGTAACTTCTCCATCATCGCGCACATCGATCACGGCAAGTCGACGCTCGCCGATCGGCTCCTGGAGAAGACGGGCACCGTCACGGCGCGGGAAGCCCAGGCACAGTTTCTCGACAACATGGAGCTCGAGCGCGAGCGCGGGATCACCATCAAGGCTCAGACGGTCCGGATGATCTATCGAGCGCTCGACGGCAAGGAATACGTACTCAACCTCATCGACACGCCGGGCCACGTCGACTTTGCCTACGAGGTATCGCGCTCGCTCGCGGCCTGCGAGGGCGCCGTCCTCGTCGTCGACGCGAGCCAGGGGGTCGAGGCGCAGACGCTCGCCAACGTCTATCAGGCCCTCGACCACGACCTGGAGATCATCCCGGTCATCAACAAGATCGACCTCCCCTCCGCCGACGTGGAGGGCGTCCGCCGAGAGATCGAGGAGGTCATCGGCCTCGACGCCAAGGAGGCCGTACCCACCTCGGCCAAGGAGGGCATCGGGATCCAGGACATCCTGGAGCAGATCGTCCGCAAGGTACCTCCTCCCGGCGGCGATCCGCAGGCGGCGCTCAAGGCCATCATTTTTGACTCATGGTACGATTCGTACCGCGGCGTGGTCATGCTGGTGCGCGTCTTCGAGGGTACCCTCGCGCCGAAGCAGCGCATCCAGCTCTTCTCCAACAAGAGGGAGTTCGAGGTCCAGGATCTAGGGGTCTTCGCGCCGTTCTCGCGGCCGGTGACGAAGCTCATCGCCGGTGAGGTGGGCGTCGTGGTCGCGAACGTGAAGGACGTCCACGACGCGAAGGTGGGCGACACCATCACCGAGGTGGGGAGGCCCACCGACGAGCCCTTCCCCGGCTTCAAGGTGGTGAAGCCCATGGTCTTCTCGGGCGTCTTCCCCATCGACGCCAAGGACTACGACAACCTGCGCGACGCGCTCGTGAAGCTCCGCCTCAACGACTCGGCCTTCACCTTCGAACCGGAGACCTCGCAGGCGCTTGGATTCGGCTTCCGCTGCGGCTACCTGGGTCTCCTGCACATGGAGATCGTCCAGGAGAGGCTCGAGCGCGAGTACGAGCTCTCTCTCATCACCACCGCGCCGTCGGTGGTCTACCGGGTGACCGACACGCAGGGTGAGCTGCAGGAGATCGACAGCCCCGCCAAGCTGCCGCCGGTGCAGAGGATCGCGAAGCTCGAGGAGCCCATCCTCACCTGCCACCTCCACGGTCGCACCGACGACGTCGGCAACATCCTCAAGCTCTGCCAGGACCGGCGCGGCGTGCAGCGCGATCTCAAGTACATCGGCACCAGGCGAGTCCAGATCACCTACGACATCCCGCTCGCCGAGGTGGTCTTCGACTTCTTCGACAAGCTGAAGAGCGTCTCGCGTGGCTATGCCAGCCTCGACTACGAGCTCAAGGGCTACGCCGAGGCCGACCTCGTCAAGCTCGACTTCCTGCTCAACGGCGAGCCGGTCGACGCGCTGAGCGTCATCGTCCACCGGGATCACTCTTACCAGCGAGGCCGCGAGCTGTGCGGCAAGCTGAAGGAGGTCATCCCGAAGCAGATGTACGAGGTGGCCATCCAGGCTGCCATCGGCGCGAAGATCATCGCGCGCGAGACGGTGAAGGCCTACCGCAAGAACGTCCTCGCCAAGTGCTACGGTGGCGACATCTCCCGCAAGCGCAAGCTGCTCGAGAAGCAGAAGGAGGGGAAGAAGCGCATGAAGCAGGTGGGATCGGTCGAGATTCCCCAGGAGGCCTTCCTCGCCGTCCTCAAGGTGGAGGATTGAGAGGTCGTCGAGGAATTCGACGCCGGCGGCCACCGCGTCGAGCGGCTTTTCAAATGGATCGAGTAGCGCTAGAAGACCGGAGCCCATGGCCGCAGCTCGCGAGACGCACTCCAGGATCGAAGCCCAGGGTGCGATCACCTGGGTCGGACTGACCCTCCTCCTCGGCGTGAGCGCCGGGGCCTATCTGGCGTGGGCCTGGGTGCCCGTCTACGTGACGCACTACGAGGTGAAGCAGGTGGTGCGCCAGTTCGGCAACCAGGCGGTCAAGAACCACGACGATGCGCTGCTGGTGCAGACCATGGTGGAGAAGATCCGTTCGCTCGAGCAGGTCGCCCAGACAGGGCCCGACGGGCGCCACGAGCCTCGCCCGGCCGTCGATCTGCGCCCGCAGGACGTGACCTGGGAGCGGGTGGAGCCGGCGTCGCTTCACGTCGCCTTCGACTACCAGCGCCAGGTGGTGTTCCCGTTCCTCGACCGCGATGTCGAGCGGGTGATGACGGTCGACCTGACGATGGACGTGTCCACCCCGAACTGGGGAACCTCGCGGTGAGGGAGCGCAGCATCATGAACAGCGATGGCATCGAGCGCGCGCTGAAGCGCATGGCGCGCGAGATCGTGGAGCGCGCCCGCGGCGGCGAGCTCGCGATCGTGGGCATCCGGCGGGGCGGCGTGCACCTGGCCGAGCGCCTCAGGCGCGACCTGGAGGAGGCCACGGGCCAGGAGCTCCCCCTGGGGACGCTCGACATCGCGCTCTACCGCGACGATCTCTCCGAGCGCGCGAGCGCACCGGTGGTCGGCCCCACCGACATCCGCTTCTCCGTCACGGGCAAGACCATCGTCCTCGTGGACGACGTGCTCTACACGGGTCGCACCGTGCGCGCAGCGCTCGACGAACTGGTCGACTTCGGCCGGCCGCGGCGCGTGCTGCTGGCGGTGCTCGTCGATCGCGGCGGACGCGAGCTGCCCATCGCGCCCGACATGGTGGGCGCTCGGCTGGAGGTGCCCGAGGCCGAACAGGTGGAGGTCCAGCTGGTCGAGGCAGGCGCCGCGGAGGATCAGGTGATCGTGAAGCCGAGGGGGAACGCGTGATCGGTAGGCACAGGCATCTCATCGGGCTCGAACCCCTCTCGCGGGAGGAGATCGTGGGCGTGCTGCAGCTCGCCATCTCCATGAAGGAGGTCCTGCGGCGGCCGATCAAGAAGGTCCCGACGCTGCGCGGCAAGGCGGTGGTGAACCTCTTCTTCGAGGCCTCCACCCGAACCCGGACCTCTTTCGAGACGGCGGCCAAGATCCTGTCGGCCGACGCGCTGAACTGGACCTCGGCTTCCTCGTCGGTGACCAAAGGGGAGACGCTCGTTGACACGGCTCGAAACATCGAGGCCATGCACCCGGACGTGCTCGTCATCCGCCACCCGGCCGGAGGTGCGCCGCAGCTCGTGGCCGACCACGTCTCCTGCGCGGTGGTCTCGGCTGGCGACGGCGCACACGAGCACCCGAGCCAGGGGCTCCTCGACCTCTACACCCTCGCCGAGCACTTCAGCGGCGTACGCGGCAAGGCCGTCGGCGAGAAGGGTGCGGCGCCCAACTTCGGGAGCATCGCGGGCAAGACGATCGCCATCGTGGGCGACGTGAGCCACTCGCGGGTGGCGCGCTCCGATCTGCACGGGTTCACCAAGCTCGGCGCCAGGGTCCGCGTCTGCGGGCCCCCCACGATGATCCCGCAGGGCATGGAGACGCTCGGCGCCACCGTCCACTACCAGCTGCGCGAGGCCGTGGAGGGCGCGGATGCGGTGGTCATGCTCCGCATCCAGCACGAGCGCATCGGCGATCCGCTCATCCCGGGGACGCGCGAGTACTCCAAGTTCTGGGGCCTCAACGAAAAGAAGGCGGCGGAGTGGCTGACGCCGGGCTGCGTCATCTTGCACCCCGGCCCCGTCAACCGCGGCGTCGAGCTCGCGCCCGAGGTCGCCGACGGGGCGCGGAGCGTCATCCTCGACCAAGTGGAGAACGGGGTGGCGATCCGGATGGCCATCCTCTACTTGCTCGCCGGCGGTGCCCAAGGGGCTCACACCTCCGCCGCGGAAGGAGCGGCGCGCTCATGAACGGCGAGACCATCTTCATCGAGGGTGGGCGTGTCATCGACCCCGCCAGCGGAACGGACGGCGTCCGGACCGTGGTCTTGCGCGACGGGCGCATCGCCGAGGTGGCCGAGCGATGGGAGCGTCCCCGCGACGTCCGCGCCATCGACGCCCGCGGTAGGTGGGTCGTGCCCGGCCTCGTCGACCTCCACGTGCACCTGCGGGAACCCGGTCAGGAGTACAAGGAGACCGTCGAGACGGGCGCGCGCGCCGCGGTGGCCGGCGGCTTCACCGCCGTCTGTGCCATGCCGAACACCAGCCCCGTCAACGACAACGCGAGCGTCACCGAGCTCATGCTGGCGCGCGCCGCGGCGGCGGGCCTCGCCCGCGTCTACCCCGTCGGCTGCATCTCCCGGGGCCTGAAAGGCGAGGAGCTGGCCGAGTACGGCGAGCTCAAGAGCGCCGGATGCGTGGCGCTCTCCGACGACGGGAAGCCGGTCACGTCCTCCGCGCTCATGCGACGCGCGCTCGAGTACGCGCGCGCCTTCGAGCTGCCGGTCACCGTCCACGAGGAGGACCTCGGCCTCGTCGGCAAGGGAGTCATGAACGAGGGGCCGACCGCGACCCGGCTCGGCCTGAAGGGCATACCCACGGCCTCCGAGGAGGTCATGGTCCTGCGTGACATCGCGCTTGCCGAGCTTACTGGTGGCCGCCTCCACGTCGCGCACCTCTCCAGCGCTGGCAGCGTGCGCGCGGTGCGTGACGCGAAGCGCCGCGGGCTCCGGGTTTCCGCCGAAGCGACGCCGCACCACCTCACGCTCACCGACGAGGACGTGGCGCGGTCGCGCTACGACACCTCCTTCAAGATGAACCCGCCGCTCAGGTCCGCGGCGGACGTGCGGGCGGTTCGCGAGGGGCTGGCGGACGGGACCATCGACTGCATCGCCACCGATCACGCGCCTCACTCGGCCGTGGAGAAGGACCTCGAGTTCGAGGCGGCGGCGAACGGGATCGTCGGGCTCGAGACGGCGTTCGCCGTCTGCCTGGCGCTCGTGCGCGAGGGTGCGCTCTCGGAGACGCGGCTCGTCGAGGCGTTCACGATCGCGGCAGCGCGAGCCTTTGGTCTGCCTGGTGGCACGCTCGCGAGAGGCGCGCCCGCCGACGTGGCCATCCTCGATCCGGGGCTCACGTGGCGCTGCGATCCCGGGCGCTTCAGGTCGAAGGGCAGGAACTCGCCGTGGAAGGATGCCCTGCTCGTCGGGCGCTGCACGCACACTCTGGTGGGCGGTCGGCTCGTCCACGAACTCGACAGGGGAGAACCATGAAGGGAGCGGTCCTGGCGCTCGCCGACGGCACCGCCTTCGACGGGACGAGCTTCGGCGCGACCGGAGAAGCCACCGGCGAGGTGGTCTTCAACACCTCGATGACGGGCTATCAGGAGATCCTCACGGATCCGTCCTACGTCGGTCAGATGGTGTGCATGACCTACCCCGAGCAGGGCAACTACGGGGTGAACGGCGCCGACCAGGAGTCGGCCAGGCCGCACGCGACCGGGTTCATCGTCCGGCACTGGGCGGACGAGCCGTCCTCGTGGCGCGCCGAGCGAGGCCTGGACGCGTATCTCAAGGCGCACGGCATCGTCGGCATCAGCGGTATCGACACCCGCCGGCTCACCCGCCACCTGCGCACCGCTGGCGCACAGATGGGGGTCGTCGCGAGCGGCGTGAGTGCGAAGGCGCTGGTCGAGCGCGCGCGAGCCCTCCCCGGCATGGAGGGGCAGGATCTCGCCGCGGTCATCTCCACGCGCACGCGCTACGTCTGGAATGAACGGGGCGCGGACGCCTACTCGGACATCGAACGCTCGCCGCTCCCCGAACCCCGCTTCCACGTGGTCGCCTATGACTGGGGCCTCAAGCGCGCCATGTTGCGCCTGCTCGCGGAGATGGGCTGCAAGGTGACGGTGGTCCCCGGCGCGACCCCTGCCGACGAGACGCTCGCCCTCGAGCCCGACGGCGTCTTCCTCACGAACGGGCCGGGCGATCCGGCGGCGGTGAAGGGAGGGCGCGAGGCCGTGGCAGGCCTCCTCGGGAGGGTTCCGGTCTTCGGTATCTGCCTGGGCCACCAGATCCTGGCGCTGGCGGTGGGCGCGACGACATACAAGCTCAAGTTCGGACACCGCGGCGCCAACCAGCCCGTGAAAGATCTCGCCACGGGCAAGGTGGACATCACCTGTCAGAACCATGGCTTCGCGGTCGACGAGCGGAGCCTGGGGAAGCGCGCCAGGGTGACCCACCAGAACCTGAACGACGGCACCGTGGAGGGCATCGAGATCCTCGACGCGCCCGCGCTCGGCGTGCAGTACCACCCGGAGTCATCCCCCGGACCGCACGACGCTCGCCAGCTCTTCGGGCGTTTCGCACGGATGATGGAGCAGCGCCGATGACGCTCCTGGAGCTTCAGGAGAAGCTCCTCGCCTGGGCGACCGCCGAGCCGCGCAAGGAGGGGCTCCTCGCCGCGCGGCGAGACTACTTCGATCGGCACGGGGAACCGCACGAGGAGGACAAGAGCTTCGAGGCCCGCATGAACGGGATGCTCGACTACTATTTGTACGACTTTCGCCCTCCCGGCTCGACCGAGACCACCATCGAGATCTTCATGCAGCACATGGGGCCCCAGCTCACCACCGACGAGCTCGCCCTCTACCGCGTGCTGGCGAAGAGCGTTCACGGGATCTTCGAGGTGAAGAGGCTCCGGCCGGGCGACGTGCGGCTGCGCGACTGCTTCACCGACGTGCTGCACGACGTCACCGAGCGACGGCAGATGGTCGGCCTCGAGAAGGGCGACCTCCTCGAGGCCCGGCTCTTGCCGTTCGACGCGAAGCTCTTCTTCTCGGGTGCGTTCCTCTATCACCCGCGGGAGGTCCGCAAGCTCATCCTGAACGAGGCGAAACGGCTGAAGAAGGAGGCGGGAAAAGGAAACCTGCCCGACGTGGAGACCTTCATCGCGACGCTCTCGCGCATGGCGTTCAAGCTCGAGCGCTACCGCAACGTGAAGGTGGAGTCGCTCTACGACTTCCGGCCCCAGGCGCGCTCGGTCGCCACGCCCGCCCCGCGCTCGCGACCCCGCGGCTGATAACCTCCTCGTCTCGCTCTCATTCTCCCGAGCCTTTCCCGCGAGCGGCGGGGACCAGCTCCCGCCCTACGGAATCCGTTCCGCGGGACCCGGTCGCGAACCGCGGACCCTCGTCTAGAAACTCTCCACGGGCCCGAGTTTCTGCTCCTCGGCCGTTGGTGGCGGTTCCCGCATGCGGTCGAGATCCGACGGGCCCAGCCCCACCTCGGCCATGACCTTGCGGGCCGCGAAGATGGGCGCGTGCTCGGCCAGCGCGAGCGCCACGGAGTCGGAGGGCCGCCCCTCCAGCTCCAGCCGTCTGTCGCCCTGCTGCAGCAGCACCCGCGCACGGAATAGCGCCGCGTGGACGCTCTGGATCTCGACCCTCGTCACCTTCCCGCCCAGGGTGACGATCGCTCCCGCGAGCAGGTCGATGGCGTGGGAACGGGCCGAGGGGGCTCGTCTGAGCCGCAGATCGATGTCCGCTCCCTCCTCGCGGCCCACGTAGATGGGGAGCACCACCTGCGCACCCTTCTGCCGCAGGACGAGGATGCTAGCCGCCTCGGACTCGAGGGGGGCCACTCCGAGGACCTCCAGCTCGACGACATCCTGGGGCGCGGCGGCGTGCGTCTCGCCGCCGATCAGGAAGGCGGCACCGGTTGTGACGAGCAGCGGGAAAAGAGCAAGGCCCGCCCTCGGTGGCGTGATGTGCATGCGGTCCCCCTGCCGCCAGACCCTCGCGCGCTTCGCGCGTCACGTCCCCCGGGCTCGATGGGGGCGCTGCCGGCGGCCGCTGCACTTCAATGTGGGGACGCAGCTGGAGGCACGTCACCTGGAGCCGGACCGACAGCCAACCGCACCCCAGGGCCGCAAGGTCGGATGGCGCCCGGCCCCTCGGTCGAGCAGCCAGGCCCGGCGCGGGAGGTCAATCGTCTGCGTCGCGCCCGATCTCCTGGTCGTCCTCGGGCTCGAGATCCTCCTCGACCGGCTCGTCATCGTCGATCGCTGCGCGCGTGCGCTCGCGATCATAGGGCGGTGGCAGTTCGTCGCTCTCCACCTCGAAGACGAGCTGGAACTTAGGCCGGAGCCGCGCCACCTGACCGAGCAGGTCGTCGAGCGCGTTCGAAAGCCCCTCGGCCATCGTGACCGGCGCGCGCGCGTCGCAGCTCGGACATTGGACGCGCGGGTCATCGACCAGCTCGGTGAGGTCGAGCTCGAAGCTCGCGTCGCAGGCCTGGCAGGTGAGGTCGAGCGTCATCGGCGCTCCTCGGCAAGGTCGGGTGGAGCATGTGTTGGGCGAGGCGCGGCGTCAATGGATCTCGCACCTGGTTCATCGAGCCCGAGCGGGGCGGAAATGTCCGTCGGGGCCATCTCCGCGGTCGTGCTGCCGGGCGCGACCTTGGTCGCTCCTCGCAGTGGGGAACAGACCGACGGGGCCATTGCCTCGATCGCCCGAGTCGAGGATGCCGGCCGTTCGCGCGCCCCGGGTCCTGGCTACCGGGTTGGGCTCGACGATTCCCGGAGGGCCCACTTGGGGTCATGGGGCGCGAGTCTATGGTGGTGGATCCACCAGCATGACATCTCCCTTCCCGTGGACTTTTCGCTCCTGGAGTCGGTCCCCGACGCGATGATCATCACCCATCGCGACGGGCGGATCGTGCACGTCAACACTGTGGCCGAGACGCTCTTCGGCTGGGTGCGCGCCGAGCTGGTAGGCAATCCGATCGACGTCCTGCTGCCCGCGCGCTTTCGCGCCATGCACCAGGTCCACCGATCGGGCTACCACGCGGCGCCGCGCACGCGGCCGATGGGTCTGGGCCTGGATCTCTTCGGCCTGAGGAAGGACGGCGAGGAGTTCGCGGCCGAAATCAGCCTCTCCCCTCTGAGCGTGGGCGGGGAGGTCTACGCGATCGCCGCCGTGCGCGACGTCACGGAGCGCAAGAAGCTGGAGCAGCGGGCCCAGCTCTACCGGAAGGCGCAGGAGGAAGTGCGGGAGCGCGACGAGTTCCTCTCCATCGCCTCGCACGAGCTGCGCACGCCCGTCACGGCCTTGCAGCTCCAGCTGCAGCTCATCCAGCGAGCGGCGGGGCGGCCGGGCGGCGCGCTGCCCGAAGCGCTTGCCGCCAAGATGGACGCGCTCGAGCGGCAGTGCCGGCGCATCGCTCTGCTCGTGAACGAGCTCCTCGACGTCTCCCGGCTGCGACTGGGCCACCTCGAGCTGCGCCTGGAGGAGATCGACCTGGTGGAGCTGGCGCGCGAGGCGGTGGCGCACCTGGTCGAGGAGGGCATCCGCCTCGGTTCGCGGATCGACATCGTCGGAGAGGGCGCGGCGATCGGGCGCTGGGACCGCCTGCGCCTCGAGCAGGTGATCACGAACCTGCTCTCCAACGCCATCAAGTTCGGGGAGTCGAAGCCGATCACCGTCGAGGTCGGCGCCGACCCCGAGCGCGCGCGTCTCACGGTTCGAGACCAGGGCATCGGCATCGAGCCCAGCGACCAGGACCGCGTCTTCGGGCGCTTCGAGCGCGCTGTCTCCACGGAACACTTCGGCGGGCTCGGACTTGGACTCTACATCGCACGCGAGATCGTGGTGGCGCATGGCGGTCGCATCCACCTCGCGAGCACGCCCGGATCCGGCGCGACTTTCACGGTCGACCTGCCTCGCGTCCCACCGGTGCGCGCGCCACAGTCGAGCGAGGGCGGGGTGAAGCTGCTGAACTGATTCGCCGGTCTTGCGAAGCGCCTGACGGCGCGTAACGCGGCCGAGGCACGCGGCCGACGCGGAGGGGGCCGAATGCAGACGGTCCTCATCGTGAATGCCGATGACCTCGGCTATGACCCGGCCATAGACCGCGGCATCCTCGAGGCGCACGGGCGCGGGATCGTCACTGCCGCCACCGCGATGGTCGACACGCCCTTCGCCGGACGGGCCCTCGCCGAGGCACCGGTGACGCTCGACCTCGGTCTCCACGTCGTCGTACCACCGGAGAGCGGAGAGGCCCGCCTGCGGGAGGAGATCGCGCGTCAGCTGGATCGCTTCCGCGCGCTCCGCGGCGCCGCGCCCACACACCTCGACAGCCACCGCCACGCCCACGCGGTGCCAGGCGCTCTCCTTCCCTTCGCGGAGGCGGCGCGGAGGGAAGGCATCCCTCTGCGCGCGCTCGAAGGTGGCATGCGCGATACCCTGCGCGCGTGGGGTGTCGCGACCGCCGACGCTTTCCTGGGCGACGCGGCGCTCCGACCCTGCTGGACGCGTGAGCGGCTCCTGGCGACGCTCGCGGCGTTGCCTGGGGGCGTGATCGAGCTCATGTGCCACCCAGGTCATGCGCCGACGCATGTGCGCACCAGCTTCGCGGCGGAGCGAGAGACCGAGCTCGTGGCGCTCTGCGACCCAGCCGCGCTCACAGCGCTCGAGAGCGGCGGCGCGGTGCTGGGTAGATTCGCCACCGCTCTTCAGAGCCAGCGCTAGGGAGCCAGAGCCAGGGAGCCAGAGCCAGGCGATCGCGACCGGCCGCGGCCCGGCAGCTCGAGTTGACGCAGGGCGTCACACGCCCGCGAATGAATTCAGGAGGAACGACCGCGACAATGGGCCGCGACAAGAATCGCGCCTTTACAGGTATAATCAACTAGGTGTAGTGGAACCTCCTACCCTCCCTCGCAGGCACGAGGAGCCTCGGACATGGCCGATGCGAAGCCCGTAGTCCCAAAGGATGGTGTGAAGATCACTCTCACTGCCGGCAAGCTCACCGTGCCAGACCGGCCGATCCTCCCGTTCATCGAAGGCGACGGCACTGGCCGCGACATCTGGCGGGCGGCCGTGCGCGTGCTCGACGCGGCCGTCGAGAAGGCATACGGCGGCAAGCGCAAGATCCACTGGATGGAGGTCTATGCAGGCGAGAAGGCCTTCACGAAATTCAACAACTGGCTTCCCGACGAGACCGTCCAGGCTTTCAAGGAATACATCATCGGCATCAAGGGCCCGCTCACGACGCCGATCGGCGGCGGCATCCGGTCGCTCAACGTGGCGCTGCGCCAGATGCTCGATCTCTACGTCTGCCTGCGGCCCGTGCGATGGTTCAAGGGCGTCCCCTCGCCGGTGAAAAATCCACAAAAGGTGGACGTGGTCATCTTCCGCGAGAACACGGAGGACATCTACGCAGGCATCGAGTGGGAGGCGGGCTCGGAGCAGGTGAAGAAGATGCTCGCGTTCATCGAAAAGGAGTTCCCCAAGGAGTTCAAGAAGATCCGCTTCCCGGGGAGCGCTGGCATCGGCGTCAAGCCCGTCTCGCGGGAGGGTACTGAACGCCTGGTGCGCGCGGCGCTCGAGTTCGCGCTCAAGAACAAGCGCAAGTCCGTGACCTTCGTGCACAAGGGCAACATCATGAAGTTCACGGAAGGCGCCTTCCGGAACTGGGGATATGCCCTGGCGGAGAGGGAGTACAGCGACAGGGTTTACACCTGGGAGCAGTGGGAGCGGACCAAGGCGCAGAAGGGCGAGGACGCGGCCAACGCCGAGCAGAAGGCAGCGCTCGCCTCGGGCAAGCTCCTCGTCAAGGACGCCATCGCCGACATCACGCTGCAGCAGATCCTGACGCGGCCGGAGGAGTTCGACGTCGTCGCGACGCTGAACCTGAACGGCGACTACCTCTCCGACGCCCTGGCAGCGCAGGTGGGCGGCATCGGTATCGCCCCCGGCGGTAACGCCAACTACATCACCGGCCACGCGATCTTCGAGGCGACGCACGGGACGGCGCCCAAGTACGCCGACCTGGACAAGGTGAACCCGGGTTCCGAGATCCTCTCCGGTGAGCTCATGCTTCGCCACATGGGCTGGCTCGAGGCGGCGGACCTCATCATCAAGGGCATGGACGGCGCCATCGGCGGGCACCGCGTCACGTACGACTTCGCGCGCCTCATGAAGCAGGAGGGAGTGTCCGACGCCACCGAGGTCAAGTGTTCCCAGTTCGGCGACGAGATCATCCGGCACATGTAGACGGCGAGTACGGCATCAAGGAACTCTTCATCGGCGTGCCGGTGGTCATCGGCGCAGGCGGTGTCGAGCGGGTTCTCGAGATCGATCTCGACGACGAGGAGAAGGCGAAGCTCGCCAGGAGCGCCGAGAGCGTGAAGAAGAGCGTCGCCGAAACAAGACCGTAGCCGCTCCAATTTACCGACGGGCCGGCGGGGCGACTCGCCGGCCCCTCGCATGTCTGCGCTCTCGTTTCGTGCCGAGGTGGGGCGGGGCTGTCCCCCGCCGCGAGCCGAAGAGACGTCGATTGCTCGACGCCTCTTCACAGTTGTAGACAGCCCGGCTCGGAGTAGACGAAGATGCCTATTCCTCGGTCGGCGGCGAACCGTGCAGTCGCGGTCGCAGTTGATGGAGCCCCGCAGGACATCCGCCACCCAAGGGGGCATCGACCACAGTGAAGATCCACGAGTACCAGGCGAAAGAAATCCTCCGGAAATTTGGGGTCGCTGTGCCTCGCGGCTACCTCGCGGTGACCCCGCTCGAGGCCGAGGGCGCGGCTCGCCAGCTGGGCGGCGGCATCACGGCTGTGAAAGCGCAGATCCACGCGGGCGGGCGAGGGAAGGGCGGTGGCGTCCGGCTCGCGCGCTCACCTGACGAGGCGCGGCAACACGCCGAGGCCATGCTCGGGATGATGCTGAAGACCCCGCAGACCGGTCCCGAGGGTCAGGAGGTCCGCAAGGTCTACATCGAAGAGGGGTGCCGCATTGCCCAGGAGCTTTATCTGGGCATGACCCTCGATCGCGACAGCGGGCGCATCACCCTCATGGCGTCCAGCCAGGGCGGTGTCGACATCGAAGAGGTGGCGGCGAAGACGCCGGAGAAGATCCTCAAGGAGGCGGTCGATCCACTCACCGGACTCCTCGCGTTCCAGGCGCGGCGGGTCGCCTTCATGCTCGGCCTCACCGGCGAGACGGTGGGTGCGTTCGTGCGCTTCGCGACCGGGCTCTACAACGCCTACGTCGCCACCGACGCCTCGCTCGCCGAGATCAACCCGCTCGTCATCACCGTCCAGGGGGACGTGCTCGCGCTCGACGCCAAGCTCAATTTCGACGACAGCGCGCTCTATCGCCACCCGGACATCGCGGCCATGCGCGACCCGGACGAGGAGGATCCGCGCGAGAACAGCGCCCGGGAACACGAGCTGTCTTATATCGCCCTCGACGGGGACATCGGTTGCATGGTGAACGGCGCGGGCCTCGCCATGGCCACGATGGACATCATCAAGCTCACGGGCGGCCGGCCGGCGAACTTCCTCGACGTGGGCGGAGGCGCCGACGAGGAGCGGGTCACGGCGGCGTTCAAGATCCTGCTCTCCGATCCGCAAGTGAAGGCGGTTCTCGTCAACATCTTCGGTGGCATCATGAAGTGCGACATCATCGCGAACGGCATCGTTGCAGCGGCCAGGCAGGTGGGCCTGTCCATCCCGCTGGTGGTCCGCCTGGAGGGCACCAACGTGGATCTCGGCAAGGAAATCCTGGCGCACAGCGAGCTCAAGATCGTCCCCGCCGACGACCTCGGTGACGCTGCGCGCAAGGCGGTCGCCGCAGCCCGGGCCTGAGCAGCGGGGAGAACCACATGAGCATTTTCGTGGACAGGAACACGCGGGTCCTGGTGCAGGGGATCACCGGCTCCGCCGGCTCGTTCCACGCCGAGCAAATGCTGGCCTACGGGACGAAGCTCGTGGCCGGCGTGACGCCCGGTCGCGGCGGGACGAAGTTTCAGGGGGAAGTCCCGATATTCCACTCGGTCCGGCGGGCGGTGCGCGAGACCTCCGCCAATGCCGCGGCGATCTTCGTCCCGCCGCCCTTCGCCGCGGACGCCATCATCGAGGCGGCCGAGGCGGGCATCGCGCTCGTCGTCTGCATCACCGAGGGCATACCGATCCTCGACATGGTCAAGGTGCGCCGTTACTTGCAAGACAAGTCGAAGACCCGCCTCCTCGGGCCGAACTGCCCCGGCCTCATTACTCCGGGTGAGTGCAAGATAGGGATCATGCCCGGCCATATCCACAAGCCCGGTCGAATCGGCGTGGTGTCGCGCTCCGGAACCCTCACCTACGAGGCGGTGCACCAGCTCACCCAGCTCGGGCTCGGCCAGTCCACGGCCGTCGGCATCGGTGGCGATCCGGTCCACGGCACCGATTTCATCGACTGCCTGTCCCGCTTCGAGGCCGATGAGGAGACCGACGCCGTCATCATGATCGGCGAGATCGGCGGTGCCGAGGAAGAGAAGGGTGCTGCCTTCGTGAAGGACAACATGTCGAAGCCGGTCGTCGGCTTCATTGCCGGCCGCACTGCCCCCCCGGGCAAGCGCATGGGCCACGCCGGTGCGGTCATCTCGGGCGGGAGCGGGACCGCCGAGGCGAAGCTGGATGCCATGCGTGCGGCTGGCGTCGCGGTCTGCGACGGTCCGCATCTCCTGGGCAAGACGATGAAGGACCTCCTCGATCGCCGGAGCACCCGGGCCAAGGGTGCGCCGGCTCGGGGCAAGCCTGGCGCCACGCATGCCAGGGCCGGAGCGACTCCCAAGGTCGAAGCCCCGCTGCAGCGTGCCGCCAAGGTCGCGAAGAAGGTCGCGAAAGGCGACCACGGCTAGCGGAGAGGTCTTCCGCAGTACTGCGCGCCCGGGAATCAGGGTATGTACCGCCCCTCGCCGGCGAGTCGCCGGCGGGCAATAGGAGACGTTTCACCATGGCCAACGAACGCACTCTTTCCATCATCAAGCCCGACGGTGTCGAGAAGGGCATCATCGGCAAGGTCATCTCGCGCCTGGAGTCGAGCGGGCTGAAGCCGGTAGGGATTCGCATGGCCCGGCTCTCGCGGGCCGAGGCCGAGGGCTTCTACGCTGTCCACAGGGAACGACCGTTCTTCGACGATCTCGTGAAGTTCATGACGAGCGGCCCGGTCGTCTTGATGGTGCTCGAAGGCGATGGCGCGATCGCCCGGAACCGTGAAGTGATGGGCGCCACCGACCCCAAGAAGGCGGCGGAAGGCACCATCCGCAAGGACTTCGCGACCGACATCGAGAAGAACACCGTGCACGGGTCGGACAGCCTCGAGAACGCGAAGGTCGAGATCGCCTACTTCTTCCCGGAGACGGCCATCACCAGCTACGCGTGGAAGGCCAGCTCGTAGCGCGAGCCAGGCTTCAGCCTAACTACCGGTAATAACGGCTGTTTCTCTTGGGCTTCGCGCTCGGGGGAGCCGCCGGGCCGTTTCTAGGTTAGAATGTTCATAGGTCCCGTCCCGTTCAGGGCGGGTTTTTGTTTGTGGCTGGGCGGCTCGTCTGCCGCCGACGAGACGGAAAGGAAACGCGTGGAAGGGGTGTCGTCATGGCAGCCGATCGTCGGGCTCCTCTTCGTCGTCAGCTCCGCCTTCTTCTCCGGCACCGAGACTGCTCTCACTGCCCTCGGTGACGCGCGCTCCCGCCAGCTCCTCGAATCCGGGGGACGGCGCGCCCGGCTGCTCGCCATCTGGGTGAAGAGCCCGGAGCGCGTGCTGGCCACGCTCCTCATCGGCAACACGCTCGTGAACATCGGTGCCGGCGCGCTCGCCGGCGACGCAGCTGGCGACCTGGCCAGGGTGCGTGGCTGGCCGCAGGGAACGGCCATCGCAGTGGCGACGGCCGTGACCACCTCCGTGGTCCTCTTTCTCGGCGAGATCATCCCCAAGACGCTGGGAAAGCGCCACCCGATACAGGTGTCTCTCTCGGCCATCCCGCTCGTGCAGCTGCTCTACTGGCTGCTCTGGCCGCTGACCACCGGGCTCGTCCACATCACCAACGCCATCGTGTCGGTGTTCGGCGGTACCCGCGCGCCCACGCCCGCCGTCACCAGCGCCGAGATCGAGTACCTCATCGAGATGGGTACCCGCGAAGGGGTGCTAGACGAGGTGAAGGAGGAGCTGCTCAACAGCGTGCTCGAGTTCGCGGACCGGGTGGTGAAGGAGGTCATGGTCCCGCGCACGCGCATGGCGGCCATCGACCGCGACGCGCCGCCCGAGGAGATCCTCCGCATCGTGACGGAGAACCCGTACAGCCGCATGCCGGTGTACCGCGACTCGATCGACAACGTGATGGGCATCTTGCTCGTGCGGGAGATCATCCCGGAGCTGGCGAAGGGGCCCAAGGGTGTCCTCGCCACCATCGACCGACACCTGAAACCCCCCTTCTTCGTCCCCGAGCAGATGAAGATCTCCCGCTTGCTCAAGGAGATGCAGAAGCGGAAGACGCACCTCGCCATCGTCGTCGACGAGTTCGGCGGCACGAGCGGGCTCGCCACGCTGGAGGACGTGATCGAGGAGATCGTGGGCGAGATCCAGGACGAGGGGGACGTCGAGGCGGCGCCCGTGCGCGAGGTCTCACCTGGCGTCTATCTGGCCGACGCGAGCGTGGCCCTGCGAGAGCTGGAGACTTTCCTCAACGATCGGGTCGAGGGAGAAGGCGAAGACCGCGACAGCGAGGTGCGTTTCCCGGAGGAGGGTGACTACGAGACGCTGGGTGGGTTCGTCACGGCGACGGCGGGGCGCGTGCCAGCGGTGGGATCGCTCCTCGCCTGGGATGGGCTCACCTTCACGGTGCGGGGTGGGGACGAGCGCCGCGTGACGAAGGTCGAGATCGCAAGGCGGCGCGACGCGCCCACCATGAGAGAGGAGCGCGAGGAACGACCTGGTGAGCCGCGAGCCGAGACGGCGAGCGACGCCGTGGTGCTCGGGCGAGCGCCGTGACGGAGCCGTCGCGCTCGAGTGGCGTCCAGCCTGCGAACGGGGCGCGGCGAGGATCGCTTCATACGGGGCGGCGGGCAGCGCGCCACGCTACAGGATGACCATGCGCTTCGGGCCCGGACGACCGGATCTCAGGGGCTGTTCGCTGTCGTGCCTGGCGGAGGAGCTGGCGCGCCTGGGGGAGAGGCCCTATCGGGCGAGGCAGCTCTTCCGCTGGCTGCACCAGAAAGGCGCGGCGTCGTGGGACGAGATGACCGATCTGCCTCAGGAGCTGCGCGCTCGGCTGGGCGAGCGCTTCGACCTGTACACGCTCACGATTCAGGAGGAGCACTGCTCGTCCGACGGCACGATCAAGTGGAAGTGGCGGACGGTGGACGGGCTCTTCGTCGAATCGGTCTACATGCCGCACGGCGACAGCGGCGGATCGGGTCTGGAAGAGGACGACGTTCAGGATGACGAGGGCGCGCCGCGCAACCGTCGGCGGCGTACGCTGTGCGTCTCATCGCAGGTGGGCTGCGCGATCGGCTGCACCTTCTGCATGACCGGTACGATGGGATTGGCGCGGAACCTCGGACCTGGCGAGATCGCCGACCAGGTCCACCGCGCCAACCGGCGGCTCGTCGGGCTGGGACTGGGGCCCGCTCCGCGGCCGCTCACGAACCTCGTCTTCATGGGGATGGGCGAGCCGCTCCACAACTTCGAGAACGTGAAGTCGGCGCTCGACCTCCTCCTGTGCCAGGATGGGCCGAACTTCTCGCACCGCCACGTCACCGTCTCCACCTCCGGGCTCGTGCCCCAGATCCGACGCCTCGGAGAGGAGACCCAGGTGAAGCTCGCCGTCTCGCTGAACGCGACCACGGATTCGCAGCGCGACCGGATCATGCCCGTCAACCGGCGCTATCCGCTGGCCGAGCTGCTCCAGGCGTGCCGCGCCTTTCCCATGAAACAGGGGCGGCGCATCACGTTCGAGTACGTGCTCCTGCGCGGCGTGAACGACGCCGACGCCGACGCGGAGCGGCTAGCAAAGCTCATCGCCGGCATTCCTGCCAAGGTCAACCTCATCCCCTACAACGACGGACCAGGACTGAGCTTCGCCGCGCCCGAGCCGGCGCGGGTCGAGGCGTTCCGCGATCGCCTGGTGCGTCGGAACGTCACCGCCGTCGTCCGCAAGGACCGCGGCCAGGACATCGCCGCGGCCTGCGGGCAGCTCGCGGCCGAGGGCGGCCCCGGGGATCCCCGCCGCAGGAAGGCGGGGGTGGAACACCCCGGGAACGGGCCGTTGGCACCCGGAGCCCTTCCCCTCTCCTTGGAAGGAAGAGGGCAGGGGTGAGGGTCGGCGAACCGCGTTGACCCTGCATTCCCGGCCCTGCTAGAACCCGCGCTTTGCGGCGCGCCGCCGCGTGGAGGCAGCCCTTGACCCTGCTCGTCGTAGGCTCCATCGCTCTCGACTCCGTGGAGACGCCCTTCGGACGGCGAGAGGAGGTCCTGGGCGGGTCCGCCACCTATTTCTCGACGGCGGCCAGCTTCTTCGGGCCCGTGCGGCTCGTGGCGACGGTGGGCGAGGACTTCCCGGACGAGCACGTCCAGTTCCTGGCCGCGCGCGGCGTGGACGTGGCGGGCCTGGAGCGCAAGCCGGGGCGCACCTTCCGCTGGAAGGGCCGCTACGAGTTCGACCTCAACCAGGCGCACACGCTCGACACCCAGCTCAACGTCTTCGCCGACTTCAGGCCGGAGCTGCCCGCTGCCTATCGCGGCTCCGAATACGTCTTCCTCGGCAACATCGATCCCGACCTGCAGCGGCGAGTGCTCGACCAGGTGCGTGCGCCGCGGTTCGTGGCTTGCGACACGATGAACTTCTGGATCGACTCCAAGCGCGAGAGCCTGCTCAGGACCCTGCGTCGCGTGGACATGCTTTTCGTAAACGACGCCGAGGCGCGGCAGCTCAGCGGGGAGCACAACATCGTCAAGGCGGCGCGGCGCATCCTCACTTGTGGCCCGCGCGCGCTGGTCGTGAAGCGAGGCGAGTACGGTGCCCTCTTCTTCACGGGCGACCACGTCTTCGCCGCGTCGGCCTACCCGCTGCAGTCTCTCTTCGATCCGACCGGCGCCGGCGACAGCTTCGCCGGCGGATTCATGGGGTACGTCGCCCGCAGCGGGCGCGAGGACCCGGACGTGATGCGACGCGCCATCGTCCTGGGTGGGGTCCTGGCCAGCTACGCGGTGGAGCAGTTCTCGCTCGAGGGGTTGAAGGCGCTATCCCACGAGAAGATCCGCGCTCGCTACACCGAGTTCCGCCAGTTGACGCACTTCGACGACCTCGAGCTGGACCTGTTCGAGAACGGGAGCCCGAACGGATGACCGGTGCCCTGTCAGCCGTTTCGATCTCTACCTTCTCGGGGTGCGTGACCCCCTTCCGGGCGCCCTTCTCTCGACCCCGCTTGACCCCGACCCCGCTTGACCCCATGGAGTGCGCGTGGTCATGAACGGTCTTGCAGGTTGTCCGGAACAGCGCTAGCGAAGGATGCCGCGCCGATGCGCATCGCCGTCCTGAGCGACGTCCACGCAAACCTCGAGGCGCTCGTCGAGGTGGAGGCCGCGCTCGGCCGCCTGCGTGTCGATCGGGTGGTCTGCCTGGGCGACGTGGTTGGCTACGGAGCGAGCCCGAACGCCTGCTGCGAGCGAGTCCGCGCGCTGGCCTCCACCACGCTCCTCGGCAACCACGACGCAGCCGTGTCCGGCCGGATGGACTACACGTACTACTACGATGCCGCGCGCCAGGCCCTCGACTGGACGGTGCGGCAGCTCGATCCGGACCACGTGGCGTGGCTGCGCTCGCTGCCGTACACGCATCGCGCCGACGACGTGACCTTCAGCCACGGCTCACCCATCCTGCCCGGTGACTTCGACTACATCTTCGCGGTCGAGCAGGCGCGCGAGCTCGCGCCTCATTTTCCCAGGCTCTCGCCGGTGACCTTCATCGGTCACTCGCACCTGTGCAAAGCCTTCGCGCTCGACGCACGGGGTGACGCCGAGGATCTCGCGGGGACCCACGTCCTCCTCGACGGAACTCGAAAGTTCATCCTCTCGGTGGGCTCGGTGGGCCAGCCGCGCGACTACGACAGCCGCGCCTCCTTCGTCATTTACGACACCGAGACGCGCGTGGTCGATTTTCACCGCGTGCCCTACGACATCGAGGCCGCGGCGCAGAAGATCTTCGACGCCGATCTGGCCCTGAACTTCGGGAAGCGACTATTCCTTGGTGTGTAGTCAGGCCCGTGCTTCGCGACTGCTGGTTTCCTCCTAGAGCACGCTCAGGTGTGTCTCCAACCTGACCGCCGTCACGACCCCCTCCGCGTCCATCCCCCATGCATTCAGCTCCGCGTCGGCCAACAGCCGCACCGGAGCCGCCAGGCTCGCGTGGCCGAGCACCTTCCCCGTCGCCGCCTCGAGAGCGTCCACCTGCTCTCCCGGGACGAGCGCCACCCCGCGCGCGACCACGGGCGGTGCGTTGGCGGGCGGAGGATGCTTTACGACGCGCGCATGAGACCAGATCGCCGTGCCCTCGCGGTCGAGCGCGACACAGGCGCCGTGCGCTGTCTTGGCGAGGAGACCTGCTGGGAGAGGCGCGAGCGCGACCGGCCCTGACCCGAGCGGGGGCGCATCCTCCCAGGCGAGACGCCCCGCCGGATGGACGGCCGTCACCACCGGATCGCCCGCCACCACACCGGGCACGCCGAGTAGCCCGGCGAACGGGACGGGCGAGCCCGATGGCGCGACGTCGAATGGCACCTCGAAGTGCCGCCGCCCTGTGGCTGGATCGACGGCGAGGAGCGAGCCTCCGAGCTCCGTCGCGCACAGCGCGAGGCAGGCGTCCCCGTAGGCCGAGGGCGGCCCCGCCAGCGGGCCCGGGAGCCGGAGCCTCCAGGCCATCCTCCCGGTTGCCGCCTCGACGCCGTACAGGAAGCCGGCGTCGCTCCCCAGCACCGCGAGAGGTCCGAGCGCGCTCGCGCAGAGGGTGAGCGCTGCGGGAGGCGCGAAGGTCCATGCCGTTCGCCCGGACGCGGGATCGAGGGCGGCCGCAGCACCCGGGGCGAGCGCGAGCGCGAGCCCGCCGGTCAGCCGGACCACATCGCGCACGCCCTCGGGCAGCTCGTCGACGGCGCGAGACCAGCGCTCGCGCCCAGTGGTCGGCTCGAGAGAGGCGAGCCGGACTCCGTCGGCGACGAAGAGAGCCCCGCCGCTCACGGTGGCCAGCGTCGCGCCCGGGCGGCACCAGCGCTCTGTGCCGCGGCGCGCGTCCAACCCGAGCACGGCGCGGGCGCCCGCCGCGATGACGAGATCTGCCAGGACGGCGACCCCGAAGCCAGCCGGGGCGCCTGCGTCTGCCTCCCAGGCACGGCGGAATGCGAGCCGGCGCATGTGGCCAGGACCGAGCGGGGTGCGCGGTAGCGGGCGCGTTCGGCGCCGCCGCACCGGCGCTCCCTCGGTGGCCACGAGGTCGCCGGCGAGCAATTCCTGAACGTGCGCGAGCCGTTCGGCGGCGCTGGTCCGCAGCTCCGCCAGCCAGCCGTTGTCGGCTTGCCAGGCGTTCCTGGCCGCAACCACCCCGCAGAAGTCCACCGCTGCCTCGAGGAGCGCGCGGGCGAGCGGCAGCGGAGGGCACGGCAACGGTGGACCACCGTCGCATGCGAGCGTCCCGGCCACCAGATCCGCCTCGAGGTTCACGGTCGCGTGCCGCCCGGGGGCCGCTAGCGCGACCGACGAGGCTGCCTCCCCGTGGCGAGCCGCGTCGGCCAGGCGCCCGGCGAACGCGGACAGGTCGCGCAGCACGAGGAACGGCGGTCCGCTGACCGAGACGATCTCTCGACCATCGGTCGAGCGCAGCGCGACGCGCCCCGCCGGCAGCAGGGAGCCGAGGTCCGCGCCCGGACCACGGTACGACACGAGCAACGCCTCGTCGTCCCGCAGATCGAAGGAACAGGTGGGGGCGTCAGGGCGACGGGGGGGGCGCTGCACGGCTGCGCGCGCAGGAGACGGCGGCACCTCCGTCGGAGCTGGGCGAGCGGCTTCGAGTCGCCGCGCGAGGCTGCGCAGAGACCCCGTGGACGCGGCCATCCGCTTGGGCTGGAATGAGCCGAGGTCGTCTGCGAGGCGCGTGGCCGCCTCGCGCGTCGCACGCGTGAGCTCCGCCAGATCGACCTCCACGTCACGAGCCAGCACGCGCGCCGGGCGCCCGAGCGCCACCACGGTCAGCAGCGCGCTCGCGCCGCGGCGCGCGAGGACGAGTTCAACCCCTCCCTCGCTGAAGTGGACCTGCGCCCGCGCGCTTCCGGCGAGAAGGCGCAGTACCCCCTCGCCTAGAGCCTCCACGCTGGCGAGCAAAGGGCCCTCGGCGCGGCCTGCGCCGACGTCGACGCCGTCGACCTCGAGGGCCATCGCGTCCACCGCCCGCGCCGCCGCCCGCTCGGCGGTGGCGCCGCCACCCGCCAGCGCCGAGCGCAGGGCGGGGTCCTGTTTCCACGTGCTTCCGAGCCGGCCGCGCACCATGACAGATGGCACACATGCTCGTCCGAGACGACGGTTTCAATATTGACAGGCGGGCGATCGGGCTCCAGACTGGGCAGCCCATCTAACGTCCTAACGGACCTACGGATTTTGACAAACCAAGGAAGACATGACTTTCACCGAAGCCGCCATCGAAGTCCTGAGGCGCGAGGGAAAGCCGCTCCACTTCAAGAAGATCGCCGAGATCGCGGTCCGCGAGAGCCTGCTCGATCACGTCGGGAAGATCCCCGAGGAGGTCATGGGTGGGCAGCTCGCGACGCACTGCAAGCTACCGCACACCGACCGGAAGGTCTTGGTGGTGCAGCCCGGCACCTTCGCGCTGGTGGAGTGGGGCCTCGACGAGGATCCGTCGGGACTCGATAACCTCATCGAGCAGCCCCCCGAAGGCGAGATCCCGTACCGCTCCAACGAACGGCACCCCACGCCGTCGCGCGAGGCGGCGCGCGGCGCGAGCCGGGGAGAGGCGCGCGCTCGACGCCGCGAGGAGGGCGAGGAGCGGCGTGGCCGGCGCTATCCACCACCCGCCGAGGTGGCCTACGAGATCCTGGCGGGAGCGGATCACCCGCTCGCGCTCGCCGAGATCGCGGCCCAGGGCGCCGAGCGGTTCCTCATGCCGGATGCCTTCGTACGCGACGGAGCGGCGCTCGCCGCGGCGCTCGCGGAGGACAACAAGCGCCGAGAGGCGGC
>MEMX01000133.1:52057-52937 GCA_001768075.1 Anaeromyxobacter sp. RBG_16_69_14
CCCCTCTTCGCGCTCGAGGACGACACGGTTGCGCTGGCGGCGCAGCCCGAGCCGGGCGAGCGTGCAGCCGTGCCACTCGCCGTTGCGCGGCCGGCGGCCGCCGCGGGAGAGCTGCGCAAGAGCGCCCTCCTGGCGCTGCGCCGGCGCGTCCGCGAGTGCGATCCCGCCACGGTCGAATACGTGGTGGCGAAGCTCCTCGAGGCGATGGGGCTGCGCGAGCTGAAGGTGGCAAAGCGCGGTCGCGACCACGTCGTCTACACCGGGCGCCGCAGGATGGGGCTCGGCGAGGTGCGGCACTGCATACGCGTCCTGCGGGGCCCGGGCGAAGCCGGCCGGCGGGACGTTGCGGACGTCCGCCGCGACGTCGGGAACTACGGGGCGCAGATCGGCGTCCTGGTGTCGCCCGGCGACGCCGCTCGCGAGACGCGCAGCGAGGCCGGCGCATCCGGCCAGATCCCGGTCCTGCTCTTCTGCGGGGACGCGCTCGCCGAGGCGCTCACCGAGAACGCCGTGGGCTGCCGGCCCGTGGTCGTACCCGAGGTCGACGAGACCTTCTTCAAGGCCGCCACCGAGGCGGCACAGCTGGAGGATGTGGCGCGCCGTGCGCGGCGCGAGGAGCGCGAGCGCCGGGAAGCGCGCGACGGCCGAGGCTTTAGAGAGGGCCGCGAAGGAAAGGAGGGTCGCGAGCGCGAGCCGCGCGAGTCCGCCGCAGACGAGCCTGCCACGACCCGCATCACCGAGGCGCCCGCCTCGGAGGTCACGGGCGGCGCGCTCCAGATCCCCCCGGCACCAACCGAGCTGTTCGCGCAAGCGCTCGACGATCTGGCGGACAAGGAACTGGAGGACGACGACGCGGCCGAGGAAGGGGAGGATGACGAGC
>MEMX01000133.1:52950-63737 GCA_001768075.1 Anaeromyxobacter sp. RBG_16_69_14
TCCGACGCGCCGAGCCTCGCCCATCCGGAGGAGGAGCGCGCTGGAGAAGGCGCCCGCCGCCGGCGCCGCCGGCGCAGGCGGGGGGGGCGCGGGCGCAACAGAGAGGGCGGTGCCATGGCGCAGCCGGGCGGCGTGCCGCATGCGCCCGGGGATGCAAAGCCTTCCCCGGAGCAGGAGCCGTCGGCATCGCCGCGGTTGCCACCCCAGGCCCCCGATCCGCCCCAGGGAGGCGATCGCTGACGATCCGTGCGCAAGCGCTGCTCTACCACTTCGGAGAATCGTCGAGCCGCGCGACGATTCCGTCTGGGGGGAGGGGAGCGTGCAGGCGAACTCCGGTGCGTCTGGCCGGTGCCGTGCTTGCGCTGCTCGCGCTCACAGCATGCCGCGGTCGCTCCAGCTACTCCGTCGAACGTATGGCTGTGGCCCCGTCGGACGCGACGGAACGCCTGGAGAGCGCGGGGGTAACCCGTGGCGCTCTCGCCCAGGCCGCCACGCGGCTCTTCGACGCCACGCCGGGCTTCGCGCCGGCCGGCGAGGCGCGGGGCAAGACGCGGCGTTTCCTCGGCAGGCTCCACGTGCTGCGGGCGGAGGCGCTCTCTGCCGGCCTGGGCACCGGCGCGGTGGCCCATGTCGTCGTCACCGTCGACCTCGCGCCCGTGGATGGGGAGCCGGTGTTGCGCGAGATTGGCCGCGCCGCGGAACCGGTCGGTTCGGAGCCTGGGGCGCTCCGCACCGCGCTGGAACGGGCTGCCACCGCGGCCATGGAGCGAGCGGTGGGCGCCTTCTCGATGCAGCTCAGCGCCGAGCGGAAGCGCAGCCCGGAGCTGGTGAAGGATCTCTCCTCACCCGAGGCGCGCGTCAGGGACCACGCCGTGCGCGTGCTTGCCGAGCGCGGCGAGCGCGACGCGGTGCCGGCGCTGGCGGCGGTCCTGCGCGATCCCGATCCTGAGATCGCGGAGCGGGCGGTGGGTGCGCTCGCCCAGCTGCGCGACCCCCGTGGCGTCCCGGCGCTCATCGACCTCGCTCACCACCGGGACGCTCCATACGTGGCGAACCTGGCGCGCATCCTGGGCGACATCGGCGGCCCCGACGCACGAGCCTGGCTCCTCACCATGGCCTCTGGTCACCCGGACGAGGTGGTGCGCGGTGCGGCCCGCGAGGCGCTCGCCGAGATGTCCGCGCGTGCGCCACACGCGCGGGTCAACGCCGATGGCGCACGCTGAAAAACGCGAGGGCTGCCGCCCACATCGCATTAGGATGCCTGGTGTGACCGTCCGACTCGCCTTTCGCCGTTTT
The DNA here is from genome assembly GCA_001768075.1 of Anaeromyxobacter sp. RBG_16_69_14. Classification (GTDB taxonomy): domain Bacteria; phylum Myxococcota; class Myxococcia; order Myxococcales; family Anaeromyxobacteraceae; genus Anaeromyxobacter_A. The sequence continues at coordinate 54,247 of MEMX01000133.1, forward strand.
TCCTGCTCGCCCGCCGACTCCGACTCGCCTTTGGCCGTTTTTCGTGCTCGCCGAGCGCTTCAGATGCGAGTCGGAGTTCGGCTGCTCGCGGTGCTCGCACTCGCCGCCTGCGCACGCGCTCCGGTCGCGCCGGCCCCGCGTGCTGCCGCACCCGCCGACTACTTTCCGCTGGCGGTGGGGAACACGTGGACCTTCCTCGACCGCTCGCCCCAGCAACTCGAGCCCACCCGCCGCACCGTGCGGATCGTCGAGCGCGACGCCGATGGCTACTTCGTGGACGACCAGCGCGGAGCGCTGCGCGCGGATCCCGACTGCCTCCACGACCGCGCGCGTCGGCTCCTCTGTCGCCCCATCGAGCCCGGCTCCGCCTGGAGCTCGGTGGTCGGCGTGTCCGCTACCGAGCGCTACGAGATCGCGGGCGTGGACGAGACGGTGACGGTCCCGGCGGGCACCTTCCGGGGTTGCGTCCGGGTGCGCTCGCAGCTGCACGCGGGAAAGGCGGACCAGGTGGCGGAGCTCACCTACGCGCCCGGGGTTGGGCCGGTACGGCTCGAGACCTTCGCCGTCGTGAGCGGGGTCGCCAGGCCACAGATAAGCGGCGTGCTCGAGTCATATCGGATCGTGAATCGGAGGTGAGCAGACATGCGAGAGGTCGGCATCGGGGTGGCGGGGCTCGGGACGGTCGGGGGCGGAGTGCTCTCCATCCTGGAACGTCATCAGCCGGAGATCGAGGCGCGGCTGGGCGCCCGCATCGTGGTGCGCAAGGTGGTCCTGCGGAATCCGGAGAAATCGCGGGCGGTGGAGGTGGAGAAGGGCATCGTCACCACTCGCATGCAGGACCTCCTCGACGACCCTGACGTCGCGGTGGTGGTCGAGCTCATCGGCGGGACCGGCGAGGCGTTCGATCTCGTGAAGGGCGCGCTCGAGCGGGGGAAGCACGTCGTCACGGCGAACAAGGCGCTCCTGGCGGCGCGCGGCGAGGAGCTCTTCCGGCTCGCGGCGGAGAAGGGCGTCGACGTCTACTACGAGGGTGCCGTTTGCGGCGGCGTGCCCATCATCCGCACGCTTCGTGAGGCGCTCGCATCGGATCGCATCACCTCGCTCCACGGCATCGTCAACGGCACGACCAACTACATCCTCTCCGCCATGGCCGAGGAAGGGAAGCCGTTGTCGAAGGCGCTCGCAGAGGCCCAGCGCCTCGGGTTCGCCGAAGCTGATCCCACGCTCGACGTGTCCGGCGGCGACGCTGCGCAGAAGCTCTGCGTGCTCGCCCAACTCGCTTTCGGGGCGCGGCTCGGACAGAAGGACGTGCTCACCGAGGGCATCATGGGCCTCGAGCCGGAGGACTTCGTCTGGGGCCGGGAGTTCGGGTACGCGCTGAAGCTCCTGGCGGTGGCGCGGAGGTGTCAGGTCGAGGCTGCCCTGGATCGAGCGGTGGACGAGTCGAGCCCCGCCGGAGGGCTCGTGGAGTCTGGCCTGCCGGGCGGTTCCGGGTGGCCCTATCCCCCGGATACAATCGAAGCGCGGGTCCATCCCACCTTCATCCCGGCGGGCTCCCTCCTGGCGGGCGTCCGCGGCGCCTTCAACGCCGTGCTGCTCCGGTCCGAGGCGCTCGGGCCATCGCTCCTGTTCGGTCAGGGCGCTGGTGCAATGCCCACCGGAAGCGCTGTCGTATCCGACATCATCGACCTCTCGCGCAACATCCTTTCGCGCAGCCCCGGGCGCGTGCCGCTCCCGCCTGCCCAGGCGCGCGTGGGCTTGCGCCCCCACGCCGAGATTCGCTGTGGCTACTACCTACGGTTCACCGTGAAGGACGTCCCGGGCGTGCTCGCCCGCATCGCCACCACGCTGGCGGCGCGCAGCATCTCCATCGCCGCCGTCCAGCAGCGAGAGCAGAACGAGGAGGGGGGAGCGGTGCCGCTCGTCATCGTCTCGCACCGGGCGCGCGAGGCAGACGTGCAGGCCGCCATCGCGGAGGTCGATCGCTACGACACGACCATGGCGAGGACGCGACTCATCCGCATCGAGAGTCCCTGAGAGCATGGTCAAGACCGAGATTCGCGTCATCTACGGTGACACGGACCAGATGGGCGTCGTGTACTACGCCAACTACCTGCGCTTCTTCGAAGCGGCGCGCAACGAGTTCATCCGCGCCAAGGGGCTTCGCTACCGCGATTTCGAGGCCGAGTACGGGCTCCTCTTGCCGGTGGTGGAGGCAGCCGTGCGCTACAGGCAGCCAGCGCGCTACGACGACCTCGTCACGGTGGAGATCTCGCTCACGGAGGTGCGGCACGCCTCCGCCCGCTTCGGCTATCGCCTCGTACGCGACGAGGCCCTGCTCGCCACCGGTCACACCGTGCACGCTTGCGTGGATCGCGAAGGACGGATCCAGCGCATTCCCAGGGGGCTGCTCGAACGGCTCGGCGCCGGCGAGCGGCTCGCTCTCTAGCCGCCCAGAGGACACCATGGCCTCCAGCATCGCCCGCGAGATCGCGATCGCCGTCCCACCAGGCAAGCTCTTCGACGTCATCGCCGACTACGCCCGCTACCCCGAGTTCGTGCCGTCCGTGCGGGCGTGCCGACCGAAGCGGACGGGGAGCACCGTCGAGGTCGAGTTCGAGCTCGACTTGGGGGTGAAGACGATTCGGTACACACTGCGTCACATCGAGGAGCGTCCGAACCGGATCTCCTGGTCGCTCGTGTCGAGCGACTGGATGAAGGTCTCGAACGGATCGTGGGAGCTCATCCCGGAGGGCGAACAGACGCGGGCGCGCTACACGGTCGAGATCCAGATTGCGAAACCCGCGCTCATCCCGCAGGCGCTGGTGGACCGCGTCAGTGACCAGCTCACCCGGGTCCAGTTACCCAGGACGTTGGAAGCATTCAAGTTGCGTGCCGAAAACGGATGATGAGACTTCGAGCACCGGCGATCGTAGATCAGGCGGCGTGTGCCGCTGCAAGCCAACCGTGCGCCTTTTCCTCGGTGCCCGTGCTGATCTGCCACGCCCAGCAGGGCGCTGGGGGAGCACTGTGCCAGATAGGCGCCTTGACCCCTGGGTCAGCGGGGTGTTACGAGGTCGTCGGTGCTGAGACCGGCCGCGAGGGCGTTCCTCGCGAGAGGCATGTGGTTCGTGAGAGTGTGGTTCGAGGGATGCAAATCCGTGCGGGGAGGTTAGATAGGAAAGGGAGCGCGAGAAGTTCAGTACTGCTGGAACAAGGCTTGCAGCCAACTGAGTCTCGGAATCAGCAGGTTGAAGGGCCGAGGCTGCCATGCTGGACGCCTTCATCATCGAGGAGATCAAGCGGCGTGAGCGCGAGCGCACCGACGACGATCGTCCTGTAGTCGAGCTGCCCCTCCCGCAGCCAAGGGAACCCGCGCACCAGGACGACGAGCGCCCGGATGACTCGGAGCGCGATCGCAGGGGCGTGGTCATCATCGACTACTCCGGATAGCCCGGGACGTGCCGAGTCGAGGCGACCGTGGGTCCTCGGTACCGGCTCCCTCGAATGCCGCAGGGCGGGGCAGGTCCACTGCCGCCGCTCCACTCTCCGAGAACGCGATCAGCGAGTCCGCGTCCGACGCCGAGTGAAGCGAGGAAAAGGCCTGGTTACGGCTGGTTCTGGCTGAATTGGCCTGGCCAGTGCGTTGACTTCGCGCCGGGCCCCCGCTAGCTTCCCATCCCCGACCTCCGAGGGAGAACTACATGCGCGCCGAATGGATCGCGAAGCGCCGTGGTCACGCCAGCGTAACGCAGCTGCACTTCGCCCGGCAGGGCGTCGTGACAGAGGAGATGCGCCATGTCGCGAAGCGCGAGCGCTTGCCGGACGGGCAGGTCCGAGAGGAGGTGGCGCGCGGGCGGATGATCATCCCCGCCAATGCGAAGCACCCTGAGCTGGAGCCGATGGCCATAGGCTTCGCCGCCACCTGCAAGATCAACGCGAACATCGGAAACTCGGCGGTGGTTGGCGACGTCGAGGAGGAGCTGGAGAAGCTCCGCGTCTGCATCAAGTACGGCGCCGACACCGTGATGGACCTCTCCACGGGCGGGGACATCCCGCAGATCCGCGAAGCCATCCTCCGGCACAGCACGCTGCCCGTGGGCACGGTCCCGATCTACGAGTGCCTCACGCACGTGAAGGAGGTCCAGGACCTCACGCCGAACACGCTCCTCGACATCATCGAGGCCCAGGCGGCGCAAGGCGTGGACTACATGACCATCCACGCGGGGCTGCTCAGGGACTTCATTCCACTCGCCGCCCACCGCATCACGGGCATCGTCAGCCGCGGCGGTGCGCTCATGGCGCAGTGGATGATCTCCAACAAGGCGGAGAACCCGCTCTACACCCACTTCGAGGCCATCTGCGAGATCTTCAAGAAATACGACGTGGCTTTCTCGCTGGGTGACGGGCTGCGCCCTGGCTGCCTCGCCGACGCCTCCGACGCGGCCCAGTTCGCGGAGCTCCGCGTCCTTGGAGAGCTGACTCGCAAGGCGTGGCAGCACGACGTGCAGGTGATGGTGGAGGGCCCGGGCCACGTGCCGCTCGACCAGATCCCGATGAACATGCAGAAGGAGCGCGAACTCTGCGACGAGGCCCCCTTCTACGTGCTCGGGCCGCTCGTGACCGATGTCGCCCCTGGCTACGATCACATCACGAGCGCCATCGGGGCGACCATCGCCGCGCAGCACGGCGCCGCCATGCTCTGCTACGTCACGCCCAAGGAGCACCTCGGGCTCCCCAATGTCGAAGACGTTCGGCAGGGGATCATCGCCTACAAGATCGCGGCGCACGCGGCCGACATCTCGCTGCACCGCCCCGGCGCTCGCGACCGGGACGACGAACTCTCCCGCGCCCGGTACGCCTTCGACTGGAACAAGCAGTTCGCCCTCTCGCTCGACCCCGAGGCCGCGCGCAGCATGCACGACGAGACCTTGCCGCACGAGGCCTTCAAGAGCGCCGAGTTCTGCTCGATGTGCGGCCCAAAGTTCTGCTCGATGAAGATCCACGGCCACCTGGCCGAGGTGGCCGAGAGGGAGCCGCCGCGGACCGGCGAGGGGGAGGCTCAGGAGCGGGTGCAGCTGCAAGTCTTGCCGTAGTCGAGGCGCCCTTACGCGTCACGACTTCCGCCGGCAACCGTCTCTTCCCGGCCTTCAACCACCCGTCGATGCCGTCCGGCGTGACGTACGCCTCGAGAACCCGCCCATGCGGGCCTCTCACGGAAACGTGGCCGCGCCACGGTTTCGAAACGAACGGGTTTCGAAACCGTTGCACGGGAAGCCGAGGGGCGTGCCCGTGCCGGGTCCTGGAAGCATTGTGCACTATATTGCTGAGCAGACTTCGATCTGCGCCTGTAGACTCGGCAGCAGGCGAGCGCCTGGCATGGACAAACGACCCGACAGGAGCCTGCCCGTCATGGGCAGCGAGGGATACGACGGGGGCGACCGAGCCGACGGAGGCGACGCCGTTCGAGCGCGGCGCGACCTCGCGATGCAGCTGAAGGTCGGCGGGCTGCCCACCGGCGTGAAGAAGCCACCGTGGCTCCGCGTGGGCGTCCCCGGAGGCGAGCGCTACCAGCGCGTCCGCGAGACACTGCGAACGCTGCGGCTCCACACGGTCTGTCAGGAAGCTCACTGCCCGAACGTGGCCGAGTGCTGGGGCGGCGGCACCGCCACCGTCATGCTGATGGGAGACGTGTGTACCCGCGGCTGTCGCTTCTGCAACGTGAAGACGGCCGCCCACCCGCCGGCGCTCGACCCCGACGAGCCGCGTCACCTGGCCGAGGCGATCCAGACCCTCCACCTCGACTACATCGTCGTGACGAGCGTGGACCGCGACGACCTCCCCGACGGTGGCGCCGCCCACTTCGCCCACGCGATCCTGAGGCTGAAGCAGATCCCTGGCCTGCTGGTCGAGGTGCTGACGCCCGACTTCCGCGGCGATGTCGAAGCGGTGCGCAAGGTCGGCCGTGCCGGGCCCGACGTGTTCGCCAACAACATCGAGACGGTGCGACGCCTCACGCCGGTCGTGCGCGACCAGAAGGCGGGGTATGACCAGACCCTGGCGGTCCTGGCGCGCATGAAGCTCGAATTCCCGGGTGTGGTCACGAAATCGTCCATCATGGTTGGCCTCGGGGAGCGCGGGGACGAACTGGAGCAGACGATGGGTGACCTGCGCGCGGTTGGAGTCGACATCCTCACCATCGGCCAATATCTGCGGCCGTCGGCCTGGCACCTCCCCGTGATGCAGTGGGTCACGCCGGAGCAGTTCCAGGCCTACAAGGGCATGGGCGAGGCGCGCGGTTTCCGCTACGTCGCGAGTGGGCCGCTGGTGCGCTCCAGCTACCGCGCTGCGGAGCTGTTCCTGCGCGGGGAGATCGCATCGCGCAGCGCCGACAGGAGAGGGGAGGCGAAGGATGCGACGTGAGCCCGAAGTGTCGATTCTGGCGCGCCGCAAGGGCGCGAATGGCTTGCCGGCGCCGGCGCAGCAGACCGCCGAGGCGTTTCCCCTCTACCGCGTCATCCAGGACGACGGCAGCGCCCCGCCGGACCAGATCGGGCTCGCCGACGCCGACCTGGTCGCGCTCTACCGCTGGATGGTGCTCAACCGCACGCTCGACGAGCGCATGGTGGCCATGCAGCGGCAAGGCCGGATCAACTTTTACATAGGGTCGATCGGCGAGGAGGCGACGGTCTTCGGGACCGCGAGGGCCATGAAGCCCTCCGACTGGATCCTTCCGTGCTACCGAGAGCACGGCGCGGCGCTCCTGCGCGGCCTGCCGCTCGCGACCTACATCTGTGACCTCCTAGGCAACGCCGGCGACGTCATGCTCGGCCACCAGATGCCCTGCCACGAGGCCTGGCGTCCCGCTCTCTACACCTCCATCAGCTCGCCCATCGGCACCCAGATCACACATGCGGTGGGCGCCGCGTGGGCGGCGCGCATCAAGGGAGACGACATGGTCCCGCTCGTCTACTTCGGCGAGGGCGCCACCAGTTCTAACGACTTCCACGCCGGCCTGAACTTCGCGGGGGTGAACAAGGTACCGGTCGTCTTCGCCTGTCGAAACAACGGCTGGGCCATCAGCGTGCCGCGCGAGCGCCAGACCGCGTCGGAGACCATCGCCCAGAAGGCGATCGCCTACGGCATCCGCGGCGAGCGCGTGGACGGCAACGACCTGCTCGCCGTCCACGGTGCCACCGTCCGCGCGCGAGCGCGCGCTGCGGAGGGCGACGGACCGACGCTGCTCGAGTGCGTGACCTATCGCATGGAGGGGCACTCCACCTCCGACGATCCACGGTCCTACCGTCCCGCGGAGCTCGTCGAGCCGTGGCGCAAGAAGGATCCCCTCCTGCGGATGAAGGCCCTTCTCGCCCGGCGCGGCCTGCTCGGCGAGGCCGAGGAGGCGAAGCTCCTCGCCGACGTGCGCGAGGTGATCCAGCTCGCGGTCAAGGAGGCGGAAGCCCATCCGGCGAAGCCGCCGCTCGAGACCCTGTTCGAAGGCGTCTACGCCGAGCCGCTCTGGCAGCAACGCGAGCAGCTCCAGGAGCTACAGCGCGCCCTGGCAGGGGATCCCCGCGTCGCTGACCCGCGCAGTGCGCGACGCTGATCCGATGCCCACCCTCAACATCATCCAGGCGGTCAACGACGCCTTGCGCACCGAGATGCGTCGCGACCAGAACGTCGTGGTCCTGGGCGAGGACGTCGGGAAGTTCGGTGGCGTGTTCCGCGCCACGCAAGGCCTCTTCGCCGAGTTCGGCGCGGACCGCGTCATCGACACGCCCCTGGCCGAGACCGGCATCATCGGCACGGCGGTCGGGATGGCGCTCTACGGGCTGAGGCCGGTGCCCGAGATTCAGTTCGCCGACTTCATCTTCCCTGCCATGGACCAGATCGTGAACGAGCTGTCCAAGTACCGCTACCGCTCCGGCGGCCAGTGGACATGCCCGCTCGTCATCCGATCGCCCTACGGTGGAGGGATCCGGGGCGGTCACTACCACTCTCAGTCGCCGGAGGCGCACTTCATCCACACGGCCGGACTCAAGGTCGTGGTGCCGGCGACCCCTGCGGACGCGAAGGGGCTCCTGGTGAGCGCCATCCGCGATCCCGACCCGGTGCTGTTCTTCGAGCCGAAGCGCGTCTACCGGGCCGCGAAGGGCGACGTCCCGGAGGGCGAATACGCCATCCCCCTGGGGAAGGCGAAGCTGACGCGCGCCGGGCATCAGATCTCCATCCTGGCCTGGGGTGCCATGTGGTACGAGGCCGACCAGGCGGCGCGCGAGGCGGAGCAGGAAGGCATCGACTGCGAGGTGCTGGATCTGCGCTCCTTGCAGCCCCTCGACATCGACGCCGTCGTCGCCTCCGTCACGAAGACGGGGAGGGCAGTCGTCGTCCACGAGGCCCCCAGGACCTGCGGCTTCGGCGCGGAGCTGGCGGCGCTCATCCAGGAGCGCTGCTTCCTCTCGCTCGAGGCGCCGGTGGCGCGCGTCACCGGCTTCGACACTCCGTTCCCCTACACGCTCGAGAACGAGTACCTCCCGCGCGCTCCGCGCATCCTGCAAGCCGTGCGCGAGACCGTCCGGTACTAGCTCTTCCAGAGCCAGAGCCGAGCACAGAGGCCCCCATGGCGTTCGAGCTCATCCTCCCCGACATCGGTGAAGGGGTCGTGGAGGCCGAGATCCAGAAGTGGTTCGTGAAGCCCGGCGACGAGGTCCATGAAGACCAGCCGCTCGTCGAGGTCATGACCGACAAGGCGACGGTGACCATCCCGTCACCGCGGCATGGCCGGGTGACCAGACTGCACTACGAGGAAGGGCAGCTCGCGAGGGTGCACCACCCGCTGCTGGATCTGGAGCTCGAGGCAGCTCCCTCGGCGCAGGCGCCCGAGGTGAAGGCGACCGCGAGCTCGCCGGCGGCTACCGCGACGGCGAAGGCGTCGCCCGGCGATGAGGTCTCCCTCCGTAAGGCCCTCGCCACACCCTCCGTCCGTGCCATGGCGCGCCAGCTCGGGATCGACCTCCAGGGCGTCCGCGGGACGGGCCCCGGCGGGCGCGTGACCAAGGAGGACCTCGCGCAGGCGCGCAACGGCCACGCTCCGCCGCCGACGCCCGCGCCCATGCCGCAGCGCCCTTCGCCCTTCGCCGAGCAGCTCCTGGAGCATTCACCGGTTGCGCAGGTAGTGCACGGGGACGAGGTGATCCCGCTGCGCGGCGTCCGGCGCCGCATCGCCGAGCGGATGGCGCAGTCGAAGCGCACCGCGGCGCACTTCACCTTCGTCGAGCAGGTGGACGTCTCCGAGCTGGTGAAGGTGAAGGACCGCGTCGCAGCGGCGGCGCGCGCGGAAGGCGTGAAGATCACCTTCTTGCCGTTCATCGTGAAGGCGGCCGTGGCGGCGCTGAAGAAGCACCCGTGGCTCAACGCCACGCTCGACGAGGCGCGCGGCGAGATCCGGCTCAGGCGCGAGTATCACATCGGTATCGCCTCGGCGACGGAGC
>MEMX01000133.1:63816-64909 GCA_001768075.1 Anaeromyxobacter sp. RBG_16_69_14
CGAGTCGAAGGCGGGCAAGGCCCAACCGAAAGACATGGGTGGCTCGACCTTCACCATCACGAGCCTGGGCACTCTGGGCGGCCTCTTCGCGACCCCCATCATCAACTTCCCCGAGGTGGCCGTGCTCGGCGTCCACCGCATTCGCCCGACGCCCGTCGTGAAGGACGGCCAGATCGTCGCGCGCGAGGTGATGCACGTGTCGCTGTCCTTCGATCACCGGGTGGTGGACGGCCACGTGGGCGCAGCGTTTGCCTACGCCCTCATCGGCTACCTCGAGGATCCGAGCCTCCTCTTCATGGAGCTGGTGTAGGGACGACTCCCGGTTATATTCGGGTCGCGAGTGACTTTGATCGGGCGATGGTCGGCCGAAGTCGCCCCGAAGCCGCTCCGCAGCCACCCGAAGGAGGAACGCGATGGCGAGCAGGACGTTCGACGCGGTGGTGATCGGCGCGGGCCCGGGCGGCTATGTGGCCGCCATCCGGCTCGCGCAGCTCGGGAAGAAGGCGGCGCTGGTCGACCGCGAGGCGCTCGGTGGCGTGTGCCTCAACTGGGGCTGCATCCCGTCCAAGGCCCTCATCGCCGCCGCGAACCTGGTCGAGGACGTGAGGGGGGCGGGCGAGCGCGGGATCACCGCCGAGGTCGCCATCGACGTCGCGAAGCTGCGCCGGTTCAAGGACGACGTCGTGAAGAAGCTCGTCGGCGGCGTCGGCATGCTCGAGAAGGGCAACGGCGTCGAGGTGCTGAAGGGCACCGCCACCTTCGCCGGCCCGGACGCCGTCGAGGTGGTCGGCAAGGACGGCGCGACGACGCGCCTGGAGGCTCAGGCCTTCATCGTCGCGACGGGCGCTCGGCCGGTGCAGATCCCCGGCTTCGAGTTCGAAGGCGGGGATGTGTGGAGCGCCAGGGAGGCGGTGGACCTCCCCGAGATCCCCAGGCGGCTGGTGGTGATCGGCGGCGGCATCATCGGCCTCGAGCTGGGCACCGTCTACGCCAAGCTCGGCTCGGAGCTGACGGTGGTCGAGGCGCTCCCCACCATCCTCTCGGGCGTCGATCCCGATGCGGTGCGGCTCGTCCAGAAGGGCCTGCGGCAGCG
>MEMX01000133.1:64937-69380 GCA_001768075.1 Anaeromyxobacter sp. RBG_16_69_14
GCGAAGGGCCTCGAGCGCAAGTCGGGCGAGCTCCTGGTGGCCATCGAGGTGGACGGCAAGGAGCAGTCGGTCCCCTGCGACAAGGTCCTCGTGGCCGTCGGCTTCCGTCCCAACAGCGAGGGGATCGGGCTCGACAAGGCGGGCGTCAAGGTCGGCCCGAAGGGCTTCGTCGAGGTGAACGAGCGGATGCAGACGAGCGTTCCGTCGATCTACTGCATCGGCGACCTCTGCGGTCCGCCGCTCCTCGCGCACAAGGCGTCCAAGGAGGGCGAAATCGCTGCCGAGGTCATCGCGGGGAAGAAGTCGGTGCGCGACTGGGTGTCGATGCCTTCCGGCATCTTCACCGATCCGGAGGTGGCCTCCGTGGGCCTCTCCGAGGACGAGGCGCAGAAGGCGGGTTACGACCCCATCACCGGCAAGTTCGCGTTCGCCGCGCTCGGGCGCGCCATCGCCATAGACCACACCGAGGGTTTCATGAAGGTCGTGGCGGACAGGGCCTCGAAGCTCATCCTCGGGGCGACCATCGTCGGCCCCGAGGCCGCGGACCTCATCGCCGAGGCGGCCCTGGCGCTGGAGATGGGTGCCTCCCTGGAGGACGTCGCGCTGACCGTCCACGCGCACCCGACCTTGCCCGAGGCCTTCATGGAAGCGTGCAAGGCTGCGCTGGGGGAGGCCATCCACGCCCTGAACCGGCCCGAGCGGCCGCGGAAGGCCGCCGCGAGCGGAGCGGCCGCGCAGGCGTGATGCGAACCTTGCTTGTCCACAGGCTGGGACGGGTGGAGTACGAGGACGGCCTGCGGCTGATGGCGCTGGCCGGCGAGGCGGTCCGCGCCGGGACGCCGCCTGCTACCGACTTCCTCTTCCTCCTGGAGCACCCGCCCGTCCTCACCCTCGGGCGCGGCGCCGAGAAACGCCACGTCATCGCCTCGCCGGACTGGCTCGCGAAGCAGGGCTTCGAGATCTACGAGACCGATCGCGGCGGAGATGTCACCTATCACGGACCGGGACAGGCGGTCGCCTACCCGGTGCTCGACCTCTCTGCCCACCCCGACGTTCGCAAGTACGTGGGGGCGCTCGAGGAGTCGATGATCCGCGCCTGCGCGGACTATGGCGTGGCTGCATCGAGACGCGAGGAGCACCGGGGCGTCTGGGTGGGCCGCAAGAAGATCGGCGCCGTCGGCGTGCACCTCGCGCGCTGGATCACCTCGCACGGCCTCGCTTTCAACGTCGCCCCGGACATGCGGCACTTCCAGGTGATCGTACCCTGCGGCATCGCCGACCCGCGCCTGGGCGTGACGAGCCTTGCCGACGAGCTGTCGTCCCGAGGACGCGCCGTGCCCGCCCTGGCGGAGGTCGAGGAGCGGCTCGCCCATCACCTCGCGGCGCTGTTCGAGCGCCGGCGCGAGGACCGCGGGCCCAACCTGCGCACGGTCTCGGTGGTGCCCGTGGGCGCCGACGGACGGGTCTTGCTCCTGCGGCGCTCCGCGGAGCACGGAGGGTTCTGGCAGCCGGTCACTGGCCGGATCGAGCCGGGAGAGGGCCCCGATGGGGCAGCGCGTCGCGAGCTCCTCGAGGAGACCGGCGCGGACGTGCCCGTGACTCCGCTCGGCTATCGCCACGCGTTCGGCCTCGAGCCTGAGCTCCTGCGCGACGTCGCGCCGGGCCTGCTCGTCGCCGAGGAGACCGCCTTCGGCGCGCGCCTTCCGCCCGGATTCGCCTGCCGCATCTCGGACGAGCACGTCGAGCACGCCTGGTTCACACCGGCCGAGGCGCAGGGGAAGCTCGGCTTCGCGGGACTGCGTCGGGCCTCGAGCCTGGCGACCAGCTGACCCCGGCAGGCGAGCGGCGCCTCGTCATGCGGGGTGGCTCCGGGAGGGGCATGCAGTATTATTGGACCAAGGCACCGGCACGGTGCCTTCTTCGTCACCTCAACCCGCTCCCGAGAAACCTCGCATGATCAGCGTCGAAAAGATCGGTGGCACCTCGATGTCGCGGTTCGAGGACGTGCTCCGCAACATCATGTTGCGCGACCAGAAGCACGTCTACGGCCGCGTCTACGTCGTCTCCGCCTACTCAGGTGTCACGAACAAGCTCCTCGAGCACAAGAAGACGGGCGAGCAGGGCGTCTACGCCACCTTCGTCTCCGGCGGCGACTTTGGGTCCCAGCTCGAGTCGCTCACCGGAAAGCTCAAGGCCACCAACAAGGAGCTCGCGCCGCTCGGCCTCGACCTCACCCGCGCGGACGGCTTCCTCGAGAAACGGATGCGGGAGCTGCGCGCCTATCTCGACTCCATGCGCCACGTCCTCGCGAGCGGCTACCTGCGCCGCGAGAACGTCCTCCTCGCCGCGCGCGAGATGCTGGCCGCGATCGGAGAGGCCCACAGCGCCTTCAACTCCGTCGAGATCCTGAGGGCAAAGAGCGTCCAGGCCCATCTCATGGACCTCTCCGGGTTCGACGACGACGATCCGCTCACCATCGACGAACGCATCCACAAGTCCTTCAAGGGCGTGGATCTGGAGAAACAAGTGGTGGTTGTCACCGGCTACACCAAGGGCGTCGAAGGGATCATGCGGGAGTTCGACCGCGGCTACTCCGAGGTCACCTTCAGCAAGGTCGCCGTCGAGCTGAAGGCAGACGAGGCGGTCATCCACAAGGAGTTCCACCTCTCCTCGGCAGATCCCGAGATCGTGGGCGCGAAGAACACCGTCGTCGTCGGCGTGACCAACTACGACGTCGCGGATCAGCTCGCCGACGTGGGCATGGAGGCCATCCACCCCAAGGCGGCAAAGCCGATGGAGCTCGCCGGCATCGCGATCCGCCTCAAGAACACCTTCGAGCCGGATCACCCGGGCACGCTCGTCACCAAGGACTTCGTCGGGAAGCAGGCCCGCATCGAGGTCATCGCCGGTTCGCCGAAGGTGACGGCCGTGGAGATCCACGACCCCTCCATGGTCGGCACGGTCGGGTTCGACCACGGCGTCATGGAGATCTTCAGGAACCACGGGATCTCCTACATCCTGAAGGCGACCAACGCGAACTCGATCACGCACGTGATATGGGACAAGTCGGTCACGCCCGCGTTCATCGAGGAGCTCGAGAACACTTACGAGGTCGTGAGCGCCGTCCCGTCGGCGATCGTGTGCGTGATCGGGTCGAACATCGCCTTTCCGGGCGTCCTTGCCCGCGCGACCCAGGCGCTGGCAGAGAAGAAGATCAACGTGAACGCTGTCTCGCAGTCGCTCCGCCAGACGAACATGCAGTTCGTCATCAACCGTGACGACTACAAGAACGCCATCATCGCCCTGAACGAGGCGCTCTGCCTGAACCCGCCGGCGATGACCGGGTAGCGCGCCGCGGTCGGCGGGTCCGCCTTGCCGGTGCGGCATCGCGCGCGGCGCGCCAGCGCGCCGCGCGCGATGCACCGGGTTTCGGAGTCCTACTTCTTGGCCTTCTTGTTGAACGCGTCCTTGAGCGCCTTGGCCGGCGTGATCTTGATCGCCGTGCGAGCCGGGATCTTGATCTGCTCGCCCGTGGCCGGGTTGCGGCCCATGCGGGCCTTGCGGTCGACGAGCTTCACGGCGCCAAGACCGCCGAGCGGGATCTTGCCTTCCTTCTTCAGGCTCTTGGTCACGATCTGCTCGATTGCCTGAAACACCTGCCTGACGTCCACCTTCGAAACCTGAGAGCCTTCTGCGACCGCCTGGAAGAACTGGGCCTGCGTCATTTCGGGAACCCCCCGTGGGCTTGCGGCAAAGGCCGCTACCCCGTGAAAGATGCGCATTGATAGCGCGTCGGAATCGCCGCGTCAAACATTCGGCGGATGCATCGGCCTGGAAATCGGGCGTTCCACGGTCTCGGTGCAACGAAGGCGCAGCGAATACGCGCTTTCGTGGTATCGGCGATTTCCACCCCAATCCGCCCCAGGGCCCGACGGGGGCGCGCGAAGTCCCTACACGCCGAGGCCGGCTCATGCGGCGGGAGCTCGCGACGCACCGCCTCCTCATCCCGTGACGGGCGGCGGCCTGGCGGGCTGGTCGTCGAGTGTGCGACGATGAACACTGCGAGGTTCAAGGCCGATCTTGGCCATTTCGTTGGGGTGTGCTGTGGAGCGCGCCAGGTCACCTTCGACTTCGACCTCGTGCCGATCAGGCCGACGACGTCGCGATCCAGCGATGGCCGACCCGAGAAATGGCGGGTCGCGCAAGCCCCGGCCGGGGCGTTCAGAGGGGAGGCCCTGCGGTCTTGCCCGCCGCTTCGTACCCGGCCTTCCACGCCTTCCCGAGGCAGACTTCGCGAGGCACGGTCCCCGGGGTTCGCCGGCCAGGACGTCGGTGCGAGGCTCGACCCGACGCCTCACAGCGGCGACCAGTTGATGTGATTCTCCAGCGGCACCGCCGCCGCTGTGAGCTGATGTCCGGCGCCTTGCGGCGCCTCAAGCGGAG
>MEMX01000133.1:69545-72808 GCA_001768075.1 Anaeromyxobacter sp. RBG_16_69_14
ACCAGACAGGATCTCGCACCTGCTGCATCGCTGCCTCGAGCGCGACTGCGTCCATCTTCGCGGCCTCCACCCGCGCGCGCACTTGCTCACCGGTGATGCGCAAGGACTCGGCCGTCGGGGTCGCCCCGCGGTGCGTGTCGACATCCACAGTGCTGCAGCGCCACATTCGGATTCGCCGAGAGACTGCGAGACAGGAGGCGCTCAGCTCGCCGCTGCAGCAGGGACAGAAGAGGCGATGGGAGACGCGCCGCGACCAGAAGAAGGCGCAGCTCCGGTCCGTGATGCCGATGACGGCCCCGGACGCTCTTCCGCAGGGGACCGTCACGGTCGGCAACTATGTCGGATTGTGCGTGCTTATCCGTTTCCCGGACGTCGCCGACACGATCTCGCAGCAGGAGGTGATCAACTTCTGCAATCAAACTGGCCCTGGAGTGAACCGCATTCTGCGGCGGGCCACCGGCAACGATCCGTCCCTGATGGACGACCTGCATCAGGAGACGTTCCAGATCGCCATCACGAAGCTCCGCCGAGGCGAGCTGCGCGATCCCTGCCGGCTACCGGGGTTCATTGCAAGCCTGGCCCGAAATCTTGCCTGCGAGCACTTCCGGCGGAGGCCGCGGTTCGTGGACCTGAAGGGCGACGACATGGGGGCGCCTACGTGGGGTCCGCTGGACCTGTTGCTGGCCGACGAGCGCTCCCGGCGCATACGCCTGGTGCTGCGGGCTCTCTCGAGTCGAGATCGTGAGGTGCTCGAGCGCTTCTACCTCCACGCGGACAGCAAGGAACGGATCTGCCGGGACCTGGGCCTTGACAGCCTACAGTTCAACCGGGTCCTCTTCCGCGCCCGACGGCGCTGCCGCAACCTCTACGAGCTCTCGTCGCGAGACGAGGAGGCTTCAGCGCAGGCCCTCCTGCGCGGCTAGACTAGGTCGAGGTGCGCGAGATCGGCTGCAGCGCGCTGTGCCTTCGTCCCCCCAGGACTCCCCCTTGCCGGTCGCCACATCCAGGCCACGCCCCGAAGAGCGCCGGAACAGCGCTCAAGGGAAGTCTCGGCCGCCGCTTGCGAAGACAGCGCCGGCCTCGAGCCTTCCCGGCGATGGAGCGCATCCCTGCGCGGCTGCCGTTCGGCCTGGCGTGTACCAGGTGCTGTACCAGGCCACCGTTCTTGCTCCTGGGCCGATGAGCTGCGCCTTTCTCCTTTCTCGGTCCCCCCTCCGAGTGTCAGAGTACGTGATCGGATGCGCCGATTGCGCTCCCCGGACCAGCGACTGGCAGCTCATGATGCGCGAGGATGACATGGTGAACAGCGTGAGCAGCGAACGACCTACGCCCGTCCAGCTGTCCGTGGCCGATGCGGCCAGGCTCGTCCTGGAGCCGACGGCAGCCCAGATCCCGGACCTCCGCGCGCTCCTCGCGAAGGGATGCTTCGTCAAGGTCCGCACCGGCTGCAGCTTGCGAGAGCTCATTTGCGAGCAGTTTCAGATCAGTCCGGAGTACCTGAAGAACGACATCAAGGTACTCTTTCTCAATTTCAGTCCCGTGAACGAGGTGGATACCGTCTTCGTCAAGGATGGAGCCATCCTGGCCCTCTCCGGGGCACTGCCGGGCGTGGTGGGGGCTGCCATGCGGAGAGACGGATTGTCCTCGATGCGTTCGTCGATCACGTACAAGGAGAGCGTGGATGAACGTGTCGTCCGGGGCGAGGGTGTCATCCACGTCAAGCTGTTCAACCTGGTGCTGGCCGACCTGGGCGAATCGTTCCTGAAGCGGGGCGTCTACGAGAGCTCGGCCGTTCTCGCCGAGTTCTTGGGCAGGTTCCCGATTGACTTCTGGCGCGAATGCAAGATTACCAGGAACGGACAGGTCGTGAGGGAAGGAAGCCTGTTCGACGACCTGTCGGCCGACGACAGGTGGACGAGCTTCTCGATTCGTTGAGGGTCGGAGGTGCTAGACCTCGAGCCCCCCCGCGTCCACGAGCCGACACACCGCCGCGATATCCCGGTAAAGCTCGCGATCCTCTTCCAGCCGGGGCACGACCTCGCGGATCCGGCGCTGGGCCTCCGCCACCCTGGCCGCGGGCTTTAGCGGCGCGCGCAGGTCGAGGGCCTGCGCCGCCACCAGCAGCTCGATGGCGAGGCTGGTGCGGACGTTTTCCACCACCTGCCGGGCCTTCAGCGCGGCGATCATGCCCATCGACACGTGGTCCTCCCGCCCGGCGGAGGAGGGTATCGAGTCCACGCTCGCGGGATGGCATAGCACCTTGTTCTCGGACACGAGCGCGGAGCTCGTCACCTGGGCGATCATGAAGCCCGAGTTGAGGCCGTGCCTGGGGACGAGGAAGGGCGGCAGGCCCGAGAGGGAAGGGTTCACGAGTTGCTCAACCCGCCGCTCCGAGATGGTCGCGAGGTGAGACACGGCGATGGCGAGGACGTCGAGCGCGAGCGCCACCGGCTGTCCATGGAAGTTGCCGCCCGAGACGATCTCGCGCTCCTCGGCGAAGACGAGCGGGTTGTCGGTGGCCGCGTTCACCTCCCGCTCCAGCGTACCTCGCGCGAAGGCCAGGCCGTCGCGGGCTGCTCCGTGCACCTGCGGCATGCAGCGCAGGGAGTAGGGGTCTTGCACCTTGTGGCAGCTCGGGCCCTGATGCGAGGCGTTGAGCGGTGAATCGGCGAGCAGCTCGCGCAGGCGCGCCGCGGCGGCGAGCTGCCCGGGCTGCCCTCGCGCCAGGTGCATCGCCTCCGTGAAAGGCCGGTGGGATCCCAGGAGCGCTTCCACCGTCATCGCGCCGGCGAGGTCGGCGGTGCGCGCGAGGTGCTCGGCGCGCAGGAGCGCCAGCGTCCCCACGGCCGCCATCGCCTGCGTGCCATTGACCAGGGCGAGCCCCTCCTTGGGTGCCAGCTCGACCGGCGCGAGCCCCACCCGCGCCAGCGCGGCGCGACCCGGGAGCGCCTCCGCGCCCACCCAGGCATCGCCCTCCCCGATGAGGACGAGGGCCAGATGGGCGAGCGGCGCGAGGTCGCCCGACGCCCCCACGGATCCACGCTCCGGCACGATGGGGATGCAGCCGCGGTTGAGCAGCTCGACCAGCAGATCGAGGGTGGCCTCCCGGATGCCGCTCATGCCCTTGGCGAGGACGTTGGCGCGCAGGAGGACGAGGGCGCGGGCCTCGGGGAGCGGCAAGGGCGCCCCCACGCCCGCCGCGTGGGAGAGGACGAGGTTCCGCTGCAGGCGGACGAGGTCGGCGCGGTCGATCCGGACCTCGG
>MEMX01000133.1:72872-73193 GCA_001768075.1 Anaeromyxobacter sp. RBG_16_69_14
GCGCGGCGCGTACGCGCGCGCGCGCCTCCGGCGCGAGGCCGACCCGACCCTCGCCCTGTGCGATGACCAGCACCTCCTCCAGCTTCAGCGTGTCGCCGTCGAGCAGAACGTGGCGCATTGGCAGATGGATAATGCGACGCGGCGCCTGCACCCAGCCTTCCGCGGGCGGCGCGGCGAGGGTGTGACCGAGGTGGAGTGACCGCCGCGCGAGCCCCGCACCCCTTCGGCCTCGACGCTCCGGCAGAGGTCAGCTAGCTTCACCGTGTGAAGATCGCGATCTACGACGCCACCCTCACCGAGGGCGCGCGAGAGGCGGGCATC
>MEMX01000133.1:73209-74553 GCA_001768075.1 Anaeromyxobacter sp. RBG_16_69_14
TGCGCATCGCGCTGCGGCTCGCCGGGATGGGCGTCTCCTTCGTGGAGGGAGGCTGGCCCGGCGGGCGCAGCTCCGACGCAGAGATCTTCCGAGAGGCGCGCCGGCTCGAGATGGGGGGCGCGCGCCTGTGCGCCTGCGCGACATTGTCGCTCCGCGGGCGCGCCACCGGGGACCGCGAGCTCAAGGCCGCGCTGCGGTCGGGTGCCCCCGCGGTGACGCTCTCAGTCCCGGTGACCGGGGGGCGCGGTGCGGGCGGCCGAGCAGCGTCGCACCTGGGTGCGGGTGTGCAAGCCATCCGGCGCGCGAAGCGAAGCGCGATCGTCGAGCTGGAGGGGTTCTTCGACGCGGTCCGGCAGGGCGCGGGCCCGGCCCTGACGATGATGGTGGAGCAAGCAGCGACGGCCGGAGCCGAAGCGATCCTCCTGTCCGACACGACGGGCGGCGCGCTCCCGAACGAGGTGGAAGCCGGGGTCGTGGCGTCGCGCCGCGCGGCAGGGCGCACCGCCATCGGGGTCCGGGCCCGCGATGACGCGGGGCTTGCGGTGGCGAACAGCCTGGCTGCGGTTGGCAAGGGCGCCACTCTCCTGGCCGCGACCGTGAACGGGTATGGCGAGCGCTGTGGCGCGGCCGACCTCATCCCCATCGCGGCGGCGCTCGAGCTCAAGATGGGTCACCGTGCGCTCGCTCCCGGGCAGCTGAAACAGCTCACGTCGCTGGCACATTTCGTGGCCGAGATCGCCGACCGCGAGCCGCCCCGCGATCAGCCCTATGTCGGGCGCGACGCCTTCGCGGTGGCCAGGGGCGCGCCACCGCACGTCGGTCCCGAGGCGGTCGGCAACAGGGCCGAGGCCGCCATGGCGGACGAGCGCGGCCACCCGGGGGCGCTGCGCGTGGCCCGGGCTCTTGGTTTGACGGCTCGCGGTGAGGCGGACGCCCGGCGCGTGCTCGAGCGGCTCGCCGAGTGGGAGCGGCGCGGTTTCCGATACGAGGGCGCGGAGGCGAGCTTCGACCTGCTCCTGCGAGCGCTCGCGGGACGGCGCCGAAGGTACTTCGAGATACTCGCCTATCGCATCCTCGACGTGCACCGGGAGCGGAGGAGCTTCACCGAGGCGACCGTCGAGGTGGCCGTGGGTCGCGAGCACCTGCACACCGCGGCCATCGGCGTCGGCCCGGTAAATGCGCTCGATCGCGCGCTGCGCCGTGCCCTGGAGGGCCACTACCCCGAGCTCTCCGACATGCAGCTCGTGCAGTCGCGCTCGCGCAACCTCTCCTCCGGAGTCGGCACCGCTGGACCGGTGCGGGTCCTCATCGAGAGCGCGGACGGGCGCGACCGGTGGGGTACGG
>MEMX01000133.1:74597-78884 GCA_001768075.1 Anaeromyxobacter sp. RBG_16_69_14
TCGCCGACGCGATCGAGTACAAGCTGACAAAGGACGACGTGCAGCCGCGGCCGGCGGGAAAACAGCGCGGCGCTGCCGCAACGTAGGCGCGGATGGTGTTCCGAGCAGGGGGGCATCGGGGGGGGCGCAGCCCCCCGAATCCCATGACGGCGAAGCCGGCGGCCGCTCGCGCCAGCGAGCAAAGCGCCGAAGGCGCAGCCGCCGGGCGAGGCGAGCGGCGCTGCCGGGCGCGCGCCTTGCTTGAGCCAGACATGTGCATCGCCGCCTCGCGCTCGTCGCCGTCTGCGCCCTCACGCTCGTTCCCGTGGCTCTTCGCGGGCTCGCCGCGCGTCCCCTCCGATCACGTGACTGTGCACCCGACGGGAGGGGGATCGCACCGCGGCATTGGATCGGCTGCGCTGCGGACGAAGGTCCGCGGCGCGACCTGACCGGCGGTGAGCGGTTGCTCGCCGGGGTCCTCATCGACGTGAACACTGCCACGCCGGAGGATCTGGCCGCTGTCCCCGGGCTCTCTGCCAGGCTCGCCGTGTCCGTCGTGGCCGAGCGGATACGCAAGGGGCCGTTCAAGAGCCTCGATGACCTCATCCGGGTACGGGGGATAGGCCCCACCCGGCTCGCCCGCGCACGGCAGTATCTTGCAATCAAGCCGTAGGCGACGCGCCAGAGTCGAGCTATCCTCCCCGGGCCATTCCGAGAGGACGCACGTGCTCATTCGCTGCGACAAGTGCTCCACGCTCTACGAGCTCGAAGAGGACCTGATCCCGCCCCGCGGCGCGCCGGTCCAGTGCAGCAAGTGCCAGTTCGTGTTCACGGCTTACCCGGCCCCTCGCACCGAGTCTCCCCGTGGCGACTACGACGAAGGGGCGCGGTCCCAGCTTCCGCCGCCCAGCGTGGACCCGCCACTCTCCTTCCCTCTGCGCGAGGAGGCGGAGCCCGCGGCCGCCTGTTCCACGCCGACCATCGAGCCGCAGTTCACGGCCGATGGCCGCCCCATTCGCAAGGTTCCATTCCCCAAGGTCGAAGATCCCGCGCGCGCTGGGCAACTCCCTGGAATTGCCCAGGCAGCGGGCCGAGTCAGCGCCTTGTCCGGGTTTCCACGGCCAAAGGCCCTGCTCTGGATCGTCCCGCTCGCCGTCCTCGCGTCGCTCGTGATCGCCGTCATCGCCTGGCGCATACTCGGCCACCGTGTCGAGCCAGCAGCTACGCAGCGGCGCGAGGGCCAGTCGTCGCTCCTCCCCGATGATCGCACCGAGCACGCGGCGCCGGCGCCCGCTGCCGACGACGCGGCGCGGCTCGACGGCGGCTCCATCGAGCCCGCCGCCCCGGGCTCGAAGAAGCGCGCGCACTGAAGGCGCGGTCCGCCCCCCAGTTCAGACTGGCGGGCGGGGGAGCGGCGGTCGCTCCCCCCCCCGAGGACTTGCTGCGCGAAGTGCAGCGAGCCAGCGGTGCCCATCGCGGGAACGGCGAATCATACGCCGCGGAAACAGATTGCCCACGGCCAGTCGGCAGGTGTGCGGCGCAGCTCACCCAGTTCTGGCGCAGCGCTTGCTTCGCTCCCGGAGCATGGATGTCCTGGCCTTCGTGTGCCTGGCGCTCGTCGCTTACACCTATGTTGGTTATCCGCTGCTCCTCGCTGCGTGGACCGGCCTGCGCGAGGCGCTCGAGGGGGTGCGCTTCCTGGCGGGCGGGCCCGATCGGCGCTCCCGGCGCCGAGAGGATCGCTGGCCGAGCCTCAGCATCGTGGTGGCCGCGCACGACGAGGAGACGTGCATCCGCCGGAAGGTGGAGAATTGCCTCGCCCTCGACTACCCGGCCGACAGGCTGGAGGTGCTGGTCGGGTGCGACGGCTGCACCGATCGGACCGCGGAGCTCGCGCGCGCGGCGGGCGATGGGCGCGTCAGCGTCGTCGAGGGGCCACGCCTGGGCAAGGCGACCGTGCTGTCGCGGCTCGTGCCCTGTGCGCGTGGCGACATCGTCGTTCTCACTGACGCAAACGTCATGCTCGACGTTGGGGCGGCGAAGGCGCTGGCGCGCCACTTCCACGATCCGGCGGTGGGCGCGGTGGTGGGCCGGCTCCGCCTCTACAACCGCGTGAAGCGCGACTACGAGGAGAGCCTCTACTGGAAGTACGAGACGATCCTCAAGTACTACGAGGGCAAGCAAGGCTGCGTGCTGGGTGCGAACGGCGGGATCTACGCTGTGCGCCGCCAGCTCTTCCCGCAGCTGCGCGGGACCACCATCATCGACGACTTCGTGGTGCCGGTCCGCATCGCGGCGCGAAGCTGGAAGATTCCGTACGAGCCGGACGCGGTCGCCTTCGAGGAGACGACCGAGGACCTGGACCGCGAGTTCGGACGGCGCGCGCGCATCGGCGCCGGCAACTGGCAAGCGGTAGCACTCGTTCCCGAAGTGCTCGACCCGCGCACTGGCTTCCTGTGTTTTGCCTTCGTCTCGCACAAGCTGATGCGCTGGCTGGTACCGTTCTTCCTCGGCGCGTCGCTCCTGTTGTCCTTCCCGCTGGCCGGCGGAGGAAGTATCCCGTGGGGACTCGTGCTGGCCGGGCAGCTGGCTTTCTACGGACTCGCACTGGCGGGCCGGCTTGGAGCGCGCGGGCCCGCGCGCCGTCTCGCCTCGGCTGCCTACTACTTCGTCTCCATGAACGCCGCGCTCGCGGTCGGCTTCTGGCGTTTCGTGCGCGGGACGCAGGGCGCGGCATGGCAGCGAACGGACCGCACCGCGCCGGGGGCGGGCGCGGCGTAGAATTCGCTTCACCGGGGTGAACCCGAGAGCGCGGCTTGACACGAGGGACTACACTCGCCCCGTGTCCACGCCCGACCTGCTCGTCACCGGGACCATCCACACGCTCGACCCGGCTCGTCCGCGCGTTGAGGCGCTCCTCGCGCGCGGGGGGCGCATCCTGCGGCTCGGCGCTGTGGTCGAGTGCCGGCGCGAGGCGCGGCCCGGAGTGCGGCACCTGGATGCGACCGGCGGCTGTGCCGTCCCCGGGCTTGCCGACTCGCACGGACACGTGGTGCTGCACGCTCGCGCCCTCGAGGAGGTGCGATGTGGGGGGTCGCGCGACGAAGGCGAGTGCGCGCAGCGGGCGGCGGCACGGGCGCACACGCTGCCGCCGGGGACATGGGTCCGCGGGCGCGGCTGGGATCAGGATCGGTGGCCCGGGCGCTCCCTGCCGTCGGGGCGCGCGCTGAGCGCCGCCGTTCCGGATCACCCTGCACTCCTCGAGCGCGTGGACGGCCATGCCGCGTGGGCGAACGCGCGCGCTCTGGCGCTGGCGAACATCGGTCCCGACACGCCCGACCCCGCGGGCGGCCGCATCCTCCGCGACGCGGAGGGACGGCCCACTGGCGTGCTGGTGGACGCTGCGCAGGATCTCGTCCTCGCGTGCATCCCTCACCCTTCGGCCCGCGAGCTGGAGCGGCTTATCCTGGCAGGGCTCGACGATCTGGCGCGGCTCGGGCTCACCGCCGTCCACGACGCCGGGTGCACGTCCTCGGTGCTGCGCGCCTACGCGCGCCTCGCCGCGGCCGATCGGCTGCCGCTCCGCGTCTACGCCATGATCGACGGCGGCCAGCCCGAGGGCCCCCTGGCGGCGGAGCTGGCGCGCTGGTCCGCGACGCCGTCGATAGGGCGACTCGACGTCCGCGCCGTGAAGCTCTTCGCGGACGGGGCGCTGGGGAGCCGGGGGGCGGCGCTCCTCGACGGCTATGCCGACGAGCCCGGAAACCACGGGCTCTTCCTGATTCCGCCTCCTGCCCTCCGCGAGCGCGTGGCAAGGGTGGCGCGGGCGGGCTTCCAGCCTGCCGTGCACGCCATCGGCGACGCGGCCTGCAGGGCGGTGCTCGGTGCGCTGGCGGCGCTCGCGCACGAGCTCGGTCTGGCGCGGCTGCGTCCGCGCGTGGAGCATCTCCAGATCGTCCGCCCCGAAGATCTGCCGTTGCTGCGCGAGTCCGGCGCGATCGCGTCCATGCAGCCCACCCATGCCACGAGCGACGCAGCCTGGATCGCCGCGCGGGTGGGGGAGGGGACGCCGGCGCTGCGTGGCGCCTACGCCTGGCGCCAGGTGCTCGAGATGGGTGCACCGCTCGCCTTTGGTTCGGATTTCCCGGTGGAGAGCCCCGATCCGCGGCTGGGCCTCTTGGCGGCGGAGGCGCGCCGCCCGGCTGGCGCAGCGGCACCGTGGGCTTCCGATGAGCGACTCACGCGCGAAGAAGCCCTGCGCGCGTTCACGTGGGGTGCGGCGTACGCCTCTTTTGCCGAGGATCGGCG
>MEMX01000133.1:78930-81740 GCA_001768075.1 Anaeromyxobacter sp. RBG_16_69_14
GGCGCTGCCGGTCGAGCGCCTGCCGCAGGCGCCCGTGATCGCCACCGTGGTGGGTGGGCAGGCCGTGCTGGACCTCGCCCCGCGCCCGGCGAGCACGGGGGCGGAGCCGCAACCGAAGATGAATGGTGCCTAGCTCAGCCGCGCCGGAGGAGGTCCGAGACGCCTACCACCAGGCTGCCGGCGGGCACTGCCCGCGCCTTGACCACGAGGGTGTCGTTGATGTGCTTGCCGGTGGCGGGGTCGGTCGGCCGCGCGGGATGAGCCAGGTTCATGCGGACGCGCAGGACACCGCGCGCGACCCTGTAAACGACGAGCGACGTGCCGTCCGGCTCCGCCCGCGCCACCAGGCCAACGTGCACGGGTGGCCCGCCCGGGCGGTCGGCGAGGAAGACGAGATCACCCCTGGCGGGACGGCGCGAGGCTGTGAGGGCACCTCTTCGATCGGCGAGCGCGTGCACGGCCTCGGCGTCGCGTACCTCGGGCGGAAGCGGATGGCCCGCGCGCGCGAACGCAGCCCGCACCAACGCAGCGCAACCCGGGCCGTAGTCGACCCCGTCGAGGACGATGGCGCGCCGGCCGACGAGCGAGGAGGCCGCCTCGACCGCTTGCACCACTTTGGCGTCCGGCGCGCGACCGGGCGCCGGGCCGGCGCTCTCTTCGGGAGCGCCGGCCCGGCTCTCGCGGGCGGGCGGGGGCATGGCGTGGCGGCGCGCCCAAGGTAACCTCGCGTCGCTGGTCGCACACCCCAGGAGGGCGAAGGCGAGTGCGACGGCGAGGCCTGAGCGGAGGGCCGTCATGGACCGATGTTACTCACCGTCGGCGCTGCGTCCAGTTTTCGTGTCACCAAAGGTTGGAGGAGGGCCTGTGCCTCCGGGTGGCCTGCGCGCGCGGAGCCCTCGGTCGGCCCCCAAAGGTCTTGCCGCTTAGGGATCGGGACGGCGGGACGGTGAGGAGTGGCAACTCCTGTGCTACAACCGGGTGGCCATGCCCAGCTCGCCGTCCAGCGAGAATCCCATCCTAGGCATCGACCTCGGCACGACCAACACCTGCGTCGCGCACGTCCGCAACCGCATCCCGCGCGTCGTCCCGACGGACAAGGGTAGCCTCGTCTTGCCGAGCGTCGTCGCGCTCGCGGAGAAGGGCGACTTCCTGGTCGGCGGCGTGGCCAAGGATCAGATGGTCACGAACCCCCGCAACACCATCTACGGGGCGAAGCGGCTCATCGGGCGCAAGTTCAGTTCCAAGGTCGTACAGGAACTGCGCAGCTACTACTCGTACGACATCGTCGAGGGGCCACAAGGCGAGGCGGCGGTGAGCCTGGGCGGCGAGGTCCGGACGCTGCCGCAGATAAGTGGGCTCGTGCTCTCGCACGTGAAGAAGCTCGCGGAGGCCTTCCTCGGCCGCGAGATGGGCAGGGCCGTCATCTCGGTGCCCGCCTACTACAACGACAACCAGCGCCACGCGGTGAAGGAGGCGGGCCGACTCGCCGGCTTCGAGGTGAAGCGGATCGTCAACGAGCCCACTGCAGCCGCGCTCGCCTACGGCTTCAACAGGGGGCTCGACCAGAAGATCCTGGTCTACGACCTCGGGGGCGGCACCTTCGACGTGTCGGTGCTGCAGCTCTCGGCGAACGTCTTCGAGGTGCTCGCCACCGGCGGCGACACCTTCCTCGGCGGCGTCGACTTCGACAACCGTATCATCGACTTCGTGCTCGAGGTCTTCTGGCGCGAGCACAAGATCGACCTGGCCGGCTCGCCCATCGCCATGCAGCGCATCAAGGGCGCCTCCGAGGCGGCCAAGATCGATCTCACCCTCATCCCCAACGTCGCCCTCGAGCTTCCGTACATCGAGGAGAAGAAGGGCAAGCCCCTCGACCTGCGCGTCCGGCTCTCGCGCACGCAGCTCGACGACCTCACCGTCGACCTGGTCGACCGGACCTTCGAGATCTGCGATCAGGTGCTGTCGGAGAAGGGCCTCAAGCCTGCCGAGATCGACGAGATCATCCTGGTGGGCGGGCAGTCGCGCATGCCGCTCGTGCAGGAGAAGATCCGCCAGCGCCTGGGCAAGCCACCGCGCAAGGGCGTCCATCCGGACGAGTGCGTGGCGCTCGGCGCCGCGTTGCTCGGCGACTCTCTCGACCGGATCGACTCGGTGACGCTGGTCGACGTCCTGTCGATGCCCATCGGCGTGGCGACACCGCAGGGCCGCTTCCGCCGCGTTCTCGAGAAGAACAATGCCATTCCCTGTTCGCGCTCCTTCCGGCTACCGCCCCCGCGCGAGCCGGGACAGTCTATCGAGCTCGACATCTACCAGGGCGACTCGGATGATATCGTGGACAATGAGTTCCTCGGATCCATCCGGCTGCCCGCGGCGGCGACGGGCCGCCGCGTCGACTTCAAGCTCGACGAGGAGTGCTTGCTCAAGGTGACCTTCGACGATCCGGCACAGGGCATGCGCGCAGTGGACTTCGCGACGCGTGATACGCCGGAGCAGCTCAGGCGGGCCCTCGCCGAGGAGGCGGCACGACGGGCGCCCGGTGGGGAATCGTCCGAGCGCGCGGTCCGGCGGGGCGGCGGGCTGTTCGGCTGGCTCAGGGGACGCCAGTGATCTTTCCGTCCGAGCCGTGGCTGGCCGCGCTGGTCGCGGCGGCGAACCGACATCCCGATCTTCCCGCTGCGCTGCGGGGGCTGGGCTGCGACTTGGCCGCCGTCGTCGAGGCTGAACCGCCGGTTCTGCGGAAGACGTTCGCCGTCTATGGCCGTCAGGACCGTGGCCTTATCGCGGGGGTGCGCGTGCTGGCCGATCTGGAT
>MEMX01000133.1:81767-82137 GCA_001768075.1 Anaeromyxobacter sp. RBG_16_69_14
CGCCTACGTCGTGCGCGCGCCCTACGAGGTCTGGAAGGCGCTCGTGCGCGGTGACGATCCGATCAGGGCCGCGCTTTCGGGGCGGGTGAAGGTGCAGGGGAACCTGGAAGCGCTCGTGAGGCGTGCACGGTACCGTCACGTCCTCGACGCGGTGCTGGGCTGTATCGAGACGGAGTTCGCGGACGAAGGAGGGCGACCGTGACAAAGGGGCTGGCGGGGGGTCTGCTCGAGCAGGGCGCAAGGGCAGTGGGGCGGGCGGCCGGCGCGGTGATGTCGGACCCGCGTGGCCAGGAGGCGGTCGCGCGCGCGGTCGGGCTGGCCCAGCGCGGACTGCAGTTCTTCGAGGCCGCGCAGGAACGCGCACTCCACG
>MEMX01000133.1:82177-88566 GCA_001768075.1 Anaeromyxobacter sp. RBG_16_69_14
GCGCGCCTCAAGCGGAAGGCGCGCGAGCTCTCCCAGAAGCTCGAGGGCGCCCCCAGATCCGACGGCCGCGACGGCGGCGCGGGCGGCCATGGTTCACGTTGACACCCATGGGACCCCTCGGCATACTCCGCCCCCGTTTCGGTCTTTCGGGCGCTTAGCTCAGCGGTAGAGCACCGCCTTCACACGGCGGGGGTCGCTGGTTCGAAACCAGCAGCGCCCATACTCGTGAACGCCTGTAACTCCCAAGAGCTACAGGCGTTTTCTACTTCCGTACCAGCAGCTGTGACCTGAACTGTGACCTCCTCCTCGGAGGTGTTGACAGCCGCCGTTGAACCAGACGAGGTCGAGCGGGAATCTTGCCTGCGACTCGTCCCGCGCGGCGGACGCTCAACGGGTGGGCGACCGCGCGTCGCCCCAACCACCAGCAACCAGGCCGCTGGTTTCTCGGGGTGTCTAGCGAGCGCTGAATCGTGAGCTGCCCCTATATTTCAGTGCCCTGGAGCCCGAAGGCTCATGCGGCATGTGATAGCGCACGCCACATGAACTGACGCTCGAAATGGGGGGCGCGGGGGGAGAGTTCTCCCCTCCGCTTGAGGCGCCGCAAGGCGCCGGACATCAGCTCACAGCGGCGACGGTGACGCTGGAGAATCACATAAACTGGTCGCCGCTGTGAGGGATGCGATATGCCGGTGCCTGCACGAACCCACGAGCGAGCACACCTGTTCCACGCTTCGTGCCACGCCGCCCGCCGGGCGCGCGCCACCCAGGGCAGCGGGAAGCCGAGCGTTCGCGTGACCCTACGCGCTCCCCACCAGGACACCGTGCTCACGTGCGCGCCAGCATGGGACGGGAGGCACACGTGGAAGTGACGAGCGCACCGTTGCGTGTGGCGCATGTGCCCTCCCCGGCCAGCCCCGGGGGCGTGCGCACGTACGAGGAGCTGGAGGGCGGGAAGGGGCGCGTCCTCACGTTCAGGCCGCGTCGCTTCGCAGCCCCCGACTTCTCTCCCCTGCAGTGCACCGTGACGCTGGAGGCAGGAGGGGTGGAGCGCGAATGCGTCGTCCGGGACGTGTCGCGAAATGGCGTTGCGTTCGCCCGGCCGGATGATCTCTCCGTGCAGCTTGGCCAATCACTCGAGCTGTCGGTGAGGCTCGACAAAAATGCGATCTGGTCTGGCCGTGCTCGCGTCCGCTCGGTTCGAGAGCAGGACGGCGGAACGCTGGTCGCGGCCGCATTCGGCGAGGTCCTCCTCGACACGGACGAGCTGCGGCAGCTGCGCGAGATCTGGATCCCAGGGACGTTGGACATCCGCCTGGAGGAGCAGCCGTGGCGCGCGCGCGGTGCGCACCAGTTCAAGGCGCTTGTGTCCGAGCTGCGCCTCTATCTGGAAACCATCCAGGACAAGCTGCGGGCGCTCGAGGCGACCCTCCCGTGGAGCGTCGCGGAGGGCCGGTGGTCGGTCTCCCGCACGGCCCTCGTGGCGCGCCTCCGCGCGGACGTCGCGACGGACGTCCTCCGTCTATTCACCGACATCGGCGCCGCCGCGCGTTGTGCCGATCCGGCCGAGTCGAGCGCCCTCAAGGAGTTCTCGGTCCGACAGATCCATGCGCTCCTGATGCAGGCGTCGTGGCTGCACCGCGCCCGGTACAAGCCGCTCGGGTACGCCGGGGACTACGAGGTGATGAACTACATCTACGAGAGGGACTTCGAGGGCCCGACGCTCTACGCTCGTACCATTGGTTACGCGTGCATGCAGACGGCGGCGGCCCGGGCAGTGCGCTGCCGCAAAGATCTGATGAAGCGGGTGCTGAGGTCGATACTGGAGCGGAAGGCCGGATCACCACGCGCTGTGAGGTTCCTGTCCATCGCGTCGGGTCCTGCGCGGGAGCTCGAGGAACTCTTCACGGAGATGCAGGAGCTCCCGGTGGCGCTGGAGGTGGTCCTGTTCGATCAGGACATGAGAGCGCTCGAGCACGCTTACCACCGCCTCCGTCCCCTGGCCGACGCGCGCTTCCCGGGGCGGGTGTCCATCGAGTTCCTGAACGAGTCCGTCAAGCGCCTGCTCCGGGACGGCAGGTTGTTCGAGGACCTCGAGCGGTTCGACGCCGTCTATTCGTGCGGCCTCTTCGACTACCTGCACGAGGTGACCGCCGTGCGGCTCGCGCGCAATCTCTGTGCCGCAGTGGTTCCCGGGGGGCTCGTCCTCATCGGCAACATGGTCGATCACCCACACCGCTGGATCA
Source organism: Anaeromyxobacter sp. RBG_16_69_14 (assembly GCA_001768075.1). Classification (GTDB taxonomy): domain Bacteria; phylum Myxococcota; class Myxococcia; order Myxococcales; family Anaeromyxobacteraceae; genus Anaeromyxobacter_A. The sequence continues at coordinate 84,421 of MEMX01000133.1, forward strand.
TGGAGTATCACCTGGAGTGGGAGCTTCTCTACCGGACCCGCCAGCAACTCGTCGACATCGGCCGCCGCGCCGCCAGCGGCGCGAGCATCCGCGTCCTCGAGGAGGAGAGCGGCGTCAACCCGTTCATCGAGGTGGTGCCCATCTGATAGCGCATGCCACATGAACTGACGCTCGAGATGGGGGGCGCGGGGGGAGAGTTCTCCCCTCCGCTTGAGGCGCCGCAAGGCGCCGGACATCAGCTCACAGCGGCGGCGGTGCCGCTGGAGAATCACATCAACTGGTCGCCGCTGTGACTCGCCTTTCGCCGTCTTTTTGTGCTCCCGGCTTCAGCTTAGCCTCGGCGGGCAGAAGCGAGAGGCCAGATCCAGGAGCTGCTCGACGTCGAACGGCTTGGCGAGGAAGCCCTGCGACTCGGCAGTGACGGGTTCGGCGAGCGAGCGGAAGGCGCTGATCACGACTACTGGCAACGACCACAGCCGGGTGTCAGCGCGGACGCGTCCGAGGAGCTCAGCCCCGTCCATCACGGGCATCATGAGGTCCAGGAGTACGAGCGCCGGGAGAGGCGTGGACTGCAGCCATTCCCATGCTTCGCGCCCGTTGGCCGCCACCGCGACGTGGTATCCCTGGAGCTCGAGCACGTTTCTGAGGGCGCTGCGAATGTCGGCGTCGTCGTCCACGACCAGGACGTCCGAGTGGGCCCCTTTCGACAGGTTCTCGGGGATCGCCTGGAGCGAGCCGGGACGCTCTCGAGCGAGCGCCTCTTGCAGGGCGCAGGCCTGCTGCTGGAGAACGGCAATGGTCCGTGCACTGCCCCCGTGCTTGTCGAGCCCGGTCAAGACGGGAACCACCCGATCGTGCGCGTCGCAGACATCGGTGAAGGCCTCGGCGAGCGACCTGTGCGCGAAGAGGCGGATCGGGTACGCACAGCAAAGACGACAGGGGCGCGTCGACAGGATCTCGTTCCAGAAGCGTTCCAGCTCGCGCATGCCGCGCCCCAGGGAGGCGGCGACGCTGTCTTCGTCGGCGAGCGTGGCCACGAGTTCGACGTAGACGCGTGCCCGCCCGCTCGGTGAGGCGGCCAGAGCTCGATCGAGGACCCGACCGATGACGGAGCCAAGCAGCGCCCGGTCGGGGGTCCGCCCGCGCATGACGCTCTCCAGCGTCGAGCGCGCGTCGAGCGCGATGAGACCGCCCCTCCGCTCGAGGGCGTCGAGCGCGGCACCGCGGGCGGCTAGGAGGTCCTTCGAGGCGCGGGCGTGCTCCGGATTCGCGATGATGATCGCGCTCTCGTCTGCCCGCAGGCCCGCCCAGAGGAAGTCCGCCACCGATCCGGCGGGGAAGGCGCCGTCCTCGTAGAAATGCACGATATGGATAGGGGCACCCGCCGACACGAGTCACCACTCACAGCGATAACCGCGACGCCACACGGTCGGGGCTCCCATTCGGGGAGCCACGAACGGGAGGTCCGGCGGCCGGGAAGGCAAGAAGCGTGGCTGCCGAGCGGTTGTAGCGTCAAGCACCACAGAGCCCGGATTTCAAACGCCCGGATTCCGCATCCGCGCGCAGCAACATTGGCTTTTCGAGCCACAATTGTTAATGGTCCGTCCACGAAGCACTTGGAGGTAGCAGATGGACGCTTGCTCGGACGTACTGGTCGTAGACGACGACGCCGACACGTGCAGTGCCATCAGGAGCGCGCTCGAGCTCGAGGGCTACCGCGTCGCGCTGGCAGCCAACGGCCGCGAAGCGTGGGAATGGCTGCAGTCCGCACCTCTCCCGGCGCTCATACTCCTGGATCTCATGATGCCCGTCATGGACGGCGCCGAGTTCCTCGAGCTCGTCCACACCGACCCCCGCCTGCGATCGGTGCCGATCATCTTGATCACCGCCTTCGGCGCGCGCGCTGAATCCGTTGCCGCCGAGGCCCAGGGATGCCTGGCCAAGCCGTTCGAGATTGAGCGGGTCATAGAGCTGGTCGCGGCGACCCAACAGCAAGATCGATCGTATTGGCGCGGCCACTTCGGGAACCCCGGTTGAACGTCAGGGTTCGGGTCTGTTGGGTCTCGCCGTCAGGCCAGTCGGGCGACGCTCCTCGGTGCCGTCGCGGAGTCCTGGTCGAGAACGTCCCGCACTTTCCGGAGCAACACCTCGGGCGTGAAGGGTTTCTGCAGGAAGGAGTGGCCGGGGCGCACCGCACGCCGACGTGCTCGGTCAGCGGCCCTGCCGCATCCTGGCGATGCTCCAGAGCCGCTCGACGATGGCGCGCGCCGCGGCGTTGTGGCACTTCCGGCATTCGCTTCCAAGCGCTGCCGCCACGGTGAGCCGCTCCTCCGCGAGCACGGCCTCCGCCTTGGCGATCTCGCGCCGCGCCTCCACGAGGAGGGCCTCCTCGGCAGCGAGAGTCCCCTGGAGTTTCTCGACCAGCTCGAGGAGTTGCGCCGCGAGGAGGGCCGCGTCGAGACCCCCCTTGCCGATCGCGCTGCGGATCTCGGTGATCTGCCTCCTGCTGAGCCGCATGCGGTGACACTACGGCACGGCGCAACTCCGGGGAATGCCAGGGCGCAACGACGTTGGAATGTGCGCCCCGCTCACCTGCGTCGGCGTCTTCGTTCTTGGAGCCGCCTCGGAGCGCCTGCTACAAGACCTGTATGCGAGTCGGCTACCTCGGCCCACCGGGCACCTTCAGCGAGGAAGCGCTCTCGCGTTGCGATCTCGCCGCCGGGGCGCAGCGCGTGGACTACCCTACGATCGCGGACACCATCGAGGCGGTCGCGAAGCGCGAGGTCGAGATGAGCCTCGTCCCCATCGAGAACTCGCTCGAGGGCAGCGTCAACGTGACGCTCGACATGCTCGTGCACCGCCCTGGCCTCCGTATCCGGCGCGAGGTGCTCCTGCCTATTGAGCAGCAGCTGCTCGCTCGACCCGGGACGAAGCTGTCCGGCGTGGCGCGCATCCTCTCGCACCCCCAGCCGCTGGGACAGTGCACCGGCTTTCTGCGCGAGAAGCTGCACGGGGTGCCACACGAGATCTCCTCCTCGACCTCGGAGGCCGCCCGGCAAGCGGCCGAGCGCGAGGGCTGCGCCGCGATCGGTTCCCGCGCCGCCGCCGAGCGATACGGACTCGCAGTGCTCGCCGAGAGCATCCAGGACGGAGAAGGGAACACCACGCGCTTCGTGCTCGTGGCGCGGGAAGACGAGAAGCCCAGCGGACGCGATCGCACCAGCATCGCCTTCACGCTCGATCGCGATCGGCCAGGTGGGCTCTACGAGGTGCTGGGCGAGTTCGCGAAGCGACATATCAACCTCTCCAAGATCGAGAGTCGCCCCAACAAGCAGGCCCTGGGACACTACGTCTTCTTCATCGACTTCGAGGGCCATCGCTCCGAGCCACAGGGGGCAGAGGCCATCGCGGGTGTGCTCGAGCGCGTCCACGCGCTCCACCTGCTCGGCTCCTACCCCCGCGGATAGCCGGGGCCCGGCTTCCGCCGCAACGGGTCGGTGAGGCCCGGTGTGTTCGTGGCTTCACTGCCGCAGCGCACGCTCTGTCGCGGCGAGGTGCGCCGTGCCCGCGCCACAGCAGCCCCCGACCCACGACGCACCGGCCCGCACCAGCTCCATCATCCAGGCGGCGAAATCCTCGGGCGGGACGATGTCGCCTGGCAGCCCCGCCGATGGCTTCGCCACGAGCGGCACCTTGACGCGCTGCGCGGCGCGAGCGAGGAGATCGGCGAGCGGCGCGCCGGGCAGGCTGCAGTTCGCGCCCACCGCCGCCGCGCCGTCGGCAGCCACCGCCTCGAGGCAGGCCAGCGCCGGCTCGCCCGAGGACGCCGCGAGGATGCCGCCCGCGTCTCCGAAGGTGAACGTGGCCACAGCCGGCAGGCCGGTGTCGCGGGCCGCGGCGAGCGCCGCCCGCGCCTCGGCGAGGTCCCAGTGGCTCTCTGTCCAGACGAGGTCCACGCCTGCCGCGGCGAGCGCGTGGTAGGCCTCAGCGTAGCGCTCGCGCAGCTCGGCGGGCGCGGCGACCCCTGCCAGCAGGGTCGGCCCCACCGCGCCCGCGACGCGGGCCCAAGGTGCGGCCCTGCGCGCCAACGCCACCGCCCGGAGGGCCAGCTCCTCGAGCGACTCCGCGATCCCGGAGTCGCGAAGC
>MEMX01000133.1:88631-92958 GCA_001768075.1 Anaeromyxobacter sp. RBG_16_69_14
GCCACCTCGTCGGGCCTGTCGAGGAGCCAGCTCTCCGCGACCCCGTCGAGGGGGAGCCCGGCGTCGAGAAGCTCGGTGCCCATCCCTGCATCCAGCAGGAGAAGCGTCACGGCGCCTTCCACGCGTCGGGCGAGCGCGGGGGCTCGAGACCGCGGGTGGCCAGGACAGCGTGGGCGGGGCCCCTGGAGCCGCCGCGCGCCACCACGGGCACGGCGCTCGGGTGGAAGGCTCTCTCGTGCTCGCGATCGACGTGGAGCCCAGCGCCGGACGGAAGAGCCCCATCGGGGACGCAGAGGAGCCGGGAACGGGTGACGGGGTCCGCGACACCAGCGATGGGCTCCGAGGGGCCTGCGGCGGGTTCCAACGGGAAGCGGATGGACGGCATTGTGGGCCGGATTCTACAATGACTTTATCGTGGCCGCTCGGAATGCGGCGCAGGGACCAGTCAGAAGACACAACGACGCGGGGTTGCATGCCCCGTGGAGAGAACATGCGCCGGAAGATCCGCGTGGTCGGGGCGATGATCGAGCGCGATGGAAAGTACCTCATCACCCAGCGTCCGCCGCACGCAACGCTGCCGCTCTTGTGGGAGTTCCCCGGTGGGCGCGTCGAGCCCGGCGAGAGCGATCAGGAGGCGCTGGCGCGCGAACTGGGGGAGGAGATGGGGATCTCCGTCGCGGTAGGCGCTCGCGTGATCCACGTCGAGCACGCCTACGAGAGCTACGACATCGACTTCTGCGTCTACCGTTGCCAGCACACGGGCGGCGCGATCCAGCACATCCGCGTGCACGATCACCGCTGGGTGAGGCCGGACGAGCTCGACAGCTACGAGTTCCCGGCCGCCGACGAGAAGACGATCGGAAAGCTGCTCGGCCTCTAGCAGGTGAGACTCGCCGTTCGCCGTCTTTTCGCGCGGCGAAGGCGAACCCTCGCCCATTCGCCGTTTCTTCGTGCTGCAGGCGAACCTTCGTCCGCTCCTTGCGACGACACGAGCGGAGACGCCCCTCCAGGGACATCGTGGATCGGTGCGGGCCAGTTTGCCCGGCTGCCCGACGTGCACATCTTGCCGAAAAGGGGCTGGGAGGTAGCGTGGCCGACCATCAGAAGGGCGGGGCGCGGCAGGAGAGGCCGGGCCGCGCACCGGGACGTTCACCGTTCGCATCTCCAGTCGCCTGGCTCGTCCTCATCGCCTTCGCGGTATTCATGTTCCGGGCCTTCCAAGACGTGGGGGTGCATCGGGTCGGATACTCGCAATGGAAGGAGATGCTCAAGGGCGGGTCGTTCGAGCGCGTGGTGGTCAGCCCCGAGTGGGTACGCGGTTACCCGAAGCCCGCCGCTCCCCTTCCGGACAACGACGCATCGAAGGCGAAAGGGGGCGGACAGGCGCTTCCCTACGTCGCTACGCGCCTCACGGGCGACGAGAGCCTCGTACCTCAGATCGAGGCCGCCAAGGTCGAATACGACGCCGCGTCTTCGTCCGGATTGGGCGATCTGTTCTGGGTGTGGATCGTCCCCGTCGGGCTTGGCCTGCTGTTCTGGGGCTGGATGATGCGCCGCATGACCGGTCAGATCGGCCAAGGTCCGCCCGGCATCATGAGCTTCGGGAAGTCCAAGGCTCGCATCCACATGGAGCCCGACACCGGGGTCACGTTCCAAGACGTGGCCGGTATCGACGAGGCGGTGGAGGAACTGGAGGAGATCGTCGAATTCCTGAAGACCCCGGAGAAGTACCGCCGCCTCGGCGGCCGTATCCCCAAGGGCGTGCTGCTCGTCGGGCCGCCCGGCACCGGGAAGACGCTCCTCGCGCGCGCTACCGCGGGTGAGGCGGGCGTGCCCTTCTTCTCGCTCTCGGGCTCCGAGTTCGTCGAGATGTTCGTCGGCGTGGGCGCGGCCCGCGTCCGCGACCTCTTCCAGCAAGCGCAGGCTAAGGCGCCTTGCATCGTCTTCATCGACGAGCTCGACGCGCTCGGAAAGTCGCGCAACTCCGGCATCATGGGCGGGCACGACGAGCGCGAGCAGACGCTGAACCAGCTCCTCGCGGAGATGGACGGCTTCGATGCGCGCGCGGGCCTCATCATCATGGGCGCCACCAACCGCCCCGAGATCCTCGATCCGGCCCTGATGCGCCCGGGGCGTTTCGACCGGCAGGTGCTCGTGGACCGTCCCGACAAGCGCGGGCGCGAGAAGATCCTCCAGATCCACGCGCGAAACGTGAAGGTGGCCCCCGACGTAGACCTGCGCTCCATCGCCGCGCGCACCTCTGGCTTTGCAGGCGCTGATCTCGCCAACGTGGTCAACGAGGCAGCGCTCCTGGCCGCACGGCGCAACAAGACGGCGGTCGGCCGCTCCGAATTCGAGGAAGCGGTCGAGCGCGTGGTGGCGGGCCTCGAGAAGAAGAGCCGCCGCATCAACGAGCGCGAGAAGGAGATCGTGGCCTTCCACGAGACCGGGCACGCCCTCGTGTCGTGGATGCTCCCGAACGCCGATCGGGTGACGAAGGTGTCGATCATTCCGCGCGGGCTGGGCGCGCTCGGTTACACGTTGCAGCTGCCGATCGAGGACCGCTATCTCCTCACTCGCAGCGAGCTGCGCGACCGGATGGCCGGCCTCATGGGCGGGCGCGCGGCGGAGGAGGAGATCTTCGGAGAGCCCTCGACCGGCGCCTCCAACGACCTGCAGCAGGCCACCGGCCTCGCGCGCATGATGGTGCGGGACTACGGAATGAGCGGCCTCGGCCCGGTGGCGCTCTCCGACGACCGCGGGACGACCTTCCTCGGCATCAAGGGGCCCGAGTCGCGTACGTACTCCGACCGCACCGCGCTGGAGGTCGATCGCGAGGTGCAGGCGCTGGTGATGGAGGCGCAGGAGCGCGCCCGCAACGTCCTCCGTCTCCACCGCGACAAGCTCGACATGCTGGCGGCGCGGCTCCTGTCCGTGGAAGCCGTGGAGGAAGAGGAGATGGTCAGGCTGTGGGGCCCCAAGGTGGAACGGCCGGGCGGATTCGAGGGGCGCGGCCACACCGAGGCGCCACCCGAGCACCCGAGCCGGCCCCTCTCGGCGGAGGGTGGCACGCGAGCGTGGTCCGCGCCGCGCGCCATCGCCGGTACGGCGGACGACGCAGATCCCAGGGAGCGCGGGTGAAGACCAGCCGGAGCCACCGCGCGCGGAAGGAGCTCTTCCAGCGGGGGATCCGGCAAGGGACGCTGACCGTCCAGGAGATCGAGCGAGCGCTCCCGGCTGGCTCGCTCACCGACTCGGAGCGCTGGCTGCTCTACTACAGCCTTCGCGCCTCGGGCGTCGAGATTCGCGATGCGGACGGCACCCAGGTCAGCGGGCTCGAGCTGCGCACGCCGCCTCTGGACTAGCGAGATCACCTGATATAGGAAGGCTCGTCCCCCGCGCCGGGGTCGCCAGCCGGGGACGAGCCCACGCCGCGCAGGCCGAGGGACCCCAGCGGGTTTGACAGCCCCTTGCCTGTGCTTACTTTCGCCGCCGGAGGAGAGGAATGTCTGACGAGCAGCGTGTCAACGGCAACGGCGCGGAGCCGCAGGTGAAGGTCCACGATCGTCGCCGGTTCACGCCGGAAGGGGAGCCGATCGCCGACGACGACGAGGCCACGGTGAGTGCCTCCGGGCCGGTCGAAGCTGCGCCCGTGATCGAGGCGGAGGCGCCACCCGACCCGCGCGACGCGACCATTGGACAGCAAACGGCCCGCATCGACGAACTGATGCGCGGCCTGGCCACCCTGGTGGAGGAGGGCAAGGCGGTGCGGGCGCGGATGGAGCGCGAGAAGGCCAGGGTCATGGAGGCGAACCGTACCCAGCTGGCGCAGGTATTGCTCGAGGCGGTGGACGATCTGGAGCGAGCGCTCGCGGCGGCGGGTGACGCCACGGGACCCCTCGTGGACGGGGTTCGCCTCACCCTCGCTTCCTTGGAAAAGAAGGTGGCGGAGCTGGGAGCAGTGCGGATCTGCGTGCTCGGGCAGCGCTTCGACCCGCACGTGGCGGAGGCGATAGACCTGGTGCCGGTCTCCGATGGCGCCCAGGACGACGTGGTGGTGCAGGAGGTGCGCGCCGGTTATCGAATCGGCGATCGCGTCCTTCGCCCTGCCCGCGTGAGGGTAGGGCGGATCGCCCAGGCTTGAGATCCCACTCGCGGCTGCCGGAAATAAGCTCCCGACGCGACCGTATGAACTAATTCACCTCTTGGAGGAGGGTTATGCGGCGTCACGCCATCACCCACGGTATCGTTGCCCTCGCCTTCGCCGTCGCGCTCGGTTGTGCTGTCGACGGGCGCGCCGACGCGGGCCCGGCCCCGCAGGCTCCCA
>MEMX01000133.1:92972-94473 GCA_001768075.1 Anaeromyxobacter sp. RBG_16_69_14
CCGGCAAGCAGCTCTGGCGCGAGGCCGCCCAGGGTGTCGCCGCGCCCGCTGCCGCGGTCGTACCAGCGCAGGCCTCGCTCGGTCCCCTCATCAAGCAGCTCAAGCCGGCCGTGGTGAACATCTCCAGCACCACCGTGGTGAAGAACCCGCACCGCGGCCTGCGTCGCGGGCCAGGCGGTGGCGGTGGCGGTGGCGGTGACGAGGAGGATCAGCTCCTGGAGCGCTTCTTCGGGCAGCGCGAGATGCCGGAGGAGCTGAAGGGCACGAGTCTAGGCTCGGGGTTCGTCATCAACGAGGACGGCTACGTCCTCACGAACAACCACGTGGTGAAGGACGCGACCGACATCAAGGTCCGCCTCGCCGACGGGCGGGAGCTCGATGCGAAGATCGTGGGGCGCGACTCTGCCACCGACGTGGCGCTCATCAAGCTGCAGAAGGTGAGCGGCAAGCTCCCCACGGTCGCCCTCGGCGATTCCGACGCGCTCGATCAGGGTGATTACGTGCTCGCCATCGGCAGCCCGCTCGGCTTCCGCGAGTCCGCGACCTTCGGCATCGTCTCCGCCAAGGACCGCCAGCTCACCGGCAGCCCCTACGACGACTTCCTCCAGACCGACGCCGCCATCAACCAGGGCAACTCGGGTGGACCGCTCTTCAACATGAAGGGCGAGGTGGTGGGTATCAACACGGCCATCATCTCGCCGCAGATCGGCTCCGGCATCGGGTTCGCGGTGCCCATCAACCTCGCCAAGCAGCTCATGCCCCAGCTTCTCAAGGGCAAAGTGGCGCGGGGCTTCCTGGGTGTGGTGGTCAGCGAGCTCTCTCCCGAGCTGGTCCAGGGCTTTGGCCTCAAGGAGGGCACGAAGGGCGCGCTGGTGCAGTCGGTTCAGCCGAACAGCCCGGCTTCCAAGGCCGGCATCCAGGCGGGCGACGTGGTCGTGGCGGTGAATGGAAAGCCGGTGGAGACCTCGACCCAGCTCACGCGCACCGTCTCGGCCGTCGCGCCGGGAGGGAAGGTGACGCTGACGGTGCTCCGCGGGAAGGAGAAGAAGGATCTGCAGGCGCTCGTCGCGCAACGCCCCGATGAGGAGGCGAGCGGACGAGGAGAGACGGGCCCGGAGGAGGGAGAGGGAGAGCAGGGCCAGGGCGGCGCCCGGAAGCAGGGCGAGGAGAAGCTCGGCATCCGTGTCGCGCCACTCACGCCGCAGATCGCGCGAGAGCTCGGGGTGCCGGGCGACAAGGGCGTGCTGGTGGTCTTGGTCAGCCCCGACGGCCCCGCCGCCAGCTCGGGTATCCGCCGCAACGACGTCATCCTGGAGGTGAACCGCCAGGCGCTGACCAGCGTGGACCAGCTGGTGAGCAGCATCGGCAAGATGAAGACCGGGCAGGTGGCGCTGTTGCGCGTGCTGCGCGGCCAGCAGGCGGTGTTCGTGCCCGTGAAGCTGGGCGGCAAGTAGGGTAGGGGCCGCGTTGATTTCCGGACCTCCGGTCCTCGAGGCGGGGG
>MEMX01000133.1:94483-102980 GCA_001768075.1 Anaeromyxobacter sp. RBG_16_69_14
CGCCCCCCCCGACTGGACCTGGACTTGGTCCTGGTCAACCGGCGCGCGGCGCGGCGGCCGGACGGTTCTCGCAGGTCGTAGAATCAGTACACTCTGCTCGCGATCTCGATCCCGCTTCGCGAGTCCACGAGGCGGAGCCCGAGAAACCTCGCCTTCACGCCCTCGTAAAAGCCTCGCTCACCCTTGCGCTTGAGCTTCCAGGTCCCTTCGGGCCGGAAGACCACCTCGAGCTCCACGCGGCCGGTGCGAAGCGCGCTCTCCAGGGCCAGCTCATCCAGCCCGGCCGGCAGCGGGCCTTCCATGACGAGGAACGCGATGAGCGGGTGGCCCGCGGCATCCTGCCGCCGTGGCTCACCGTGCGTGAGCGCGAGCCCGCCCCCGTCGATGAACGGCGTCACGAGGAATCGGTAGCCGCCGTGGATACGCTGCGGTTTCACGATGTCGAGCGTCTGCTCGGCGACGCTCGCGGCGTAGACCCGGTGGTCGAGGCTGCGGCGCACCTCGCGGACGTTGTGCTCGCAGTCCGAGCGCGTGAACTCGTCCCTGCACGACCCGACGTAGCGTTCGAGGAAAGGCCCGAGACTGGGCAGGCGCTGGGCCTGCCCGCGCAGGGCCCCGAAGCCACTGCCGAGGGAGAGGGCCGGGGACGCGAGCAAGGCGAGGAGGAGGGCGGCGCGATGAAGGAGCATGCGCGATCATGACCACGGGTCTGGGGACGCGTCCACGCCTGCATTCGGCCCTGGCGTGGGGAGATCTGATGAACGAGCGCCACGCCTCCCCACCTGTGATTGCGCATGTCACTTGAACCGACGCTCGAGGCGCCGCCAGGCGCCGGACATCAGCTCACAGCGGCGGCGGTGACGCTGGAGAATCACATCAACTGGTCGCCGCTGTGAGACCGCTGACTGAAGTGGGTAGCTTAATTGACTACATTGGCCTACCCACCTAAGCTGGCTACTCGTATCAGGGGGTCAAGCGATGGGGAAGAGGCGGGCGCGAGCGGGCGATGCCGCGGGAGTTGCGGAGCGCCGGGCCGCGGCGCGCCTCGACAAGGTCTTTCCCGTCTTCATCGAAGGAGATCGCGGCGGCGCGCTCGGTGTCGCTCGCAACATCTCCCATGGAGGTATGTTCGTCGAGACCCGAAACCCGGAACCGCTCGGGAGTCAGGTGCGAATCACGTTTCCATCGCGCGCAGGAGAGATGACGGCTGTGACCGAGGTACGCTACGTGTGCCATCTGCTCGGGCGGTCTACCGATGGTACGTCCCGCCGGATCGCCGTGCGGGGCATGGGCGTGCGCTTCCTGTATTTCGACGCCGAGGGCGAGAGGCCGCCGGTCGTGCACTGACACCTGGCGCCGCGCGCCTCTCGACCGGCTTGCCCAGGGGGGGGACCCGTGCTACCCGACCGGTCATGCTCGCCGTCGAGACGCAGGGACTCACCCGCCTCTTCGACGGCAAGCCGGCGGTACTGGAGCTCGGCCTGGTCGTTCCAGTAGGCGCTTTCTACGGCTTCCTCGGCCCGAACGGCGCCGGTAAGAGCACCACCATGAAGATGCTCACCGGGCTGCTCGCGCCGACGTCCGGGACAGCGCGCGTGCTCGGCATCGACCTCGCTCGAGACGCCCTAGCGGTGAAGGCGCTGACCGGCGTCGTGCCCGACGGGCTGAACCTCTTCGAGCGGCTCACCGGCGCGGAGCAGCTCCGCATCCACGGCCAGCTCTACGGTCTGGCACGGCGGGAGGCGGCGCGGCGGGCGTTCGAGCTGCTCGAAGCGCTCGAGCTGGTGGGGGACGCCGACAAACTGGTGCAGGACTACAGCCACGGCATGAAGAAGAGGCTCGCCCTCGGCTGCGCGCTCATCCACGGCCCGAAGCTCCTCTTCCTCGACGAGCCCTTCGAGGGCATCGACGCCGTGGCCGTGGCGGGCATCCGCCGCATGCTGCAAGACCTCGTCTCACGCGGCGCCATGACCATCTTCCTCACGAGCCACGTCCTCGAGGTCGTCGAGCGGCTGGTGTCGCACGTGGGGATCATCCATCGCGGCCGGCTCGTGGCGCAGGGCACGCTCGACGAGGTGCGCGCCAGCGGCACGCTCGAGGAGACCTTCATCCGCGCGGTGGGCGAGGAGCGCCCCGCTCCGCAAGCGCTCTCCTGGCTGGGTCGCGAAGGCGGCGCGCCGGAGGGCACGTGAGCACGAGGGCGCCCGCACGCCGTGCGCCGGGTCTCGCCGATCTGGCAGAGCTGCGCCTCCTGCTCGCCTGGCGCCGGCTGCGCGGCCGGGGCGGGGCGGCCGAAGGCGTGGCGCAGCTCCTCCTCTTCGCGGTGTCCTTGCCGGCGAGCATCCTCTTCGCGGCGCTGGTCGGCGTCGGCAGCTTCCGTGCCGCACGCGCACCCCACGGGTTGCAGGCCACCGTCACGATCGCCGCCGTCCTCTACGGCCTGTGGCAGACCTGGACCGCGGTGAGCTTGACCATGAGCGAGCGCGACGCGATCGACCTCCGCCGGCTGCTCGTCTACCCGGTGGCCCCCGCGCGACTCTACCTGCTCGGCCTAGGCACGAGCATCGTGGGCGACCCGTTCGCGCTCTTCTGGCTGGTGCTCCTGGCGGGCATGCTCGTCGGCGCTGCGCTGGCGCGGCCGGGCGCCTGGATCCTGCTCCTCGCGCTGGAGCTGGCCATCTTCGCGGCAGCGACGGTGGCGTTCATCGCCCTGGCGCAGGAGACCCTGGGGCGCCTGGCACGCAGCCGCCGCTGGCGCGAGCTCGCCGCGGCGACCGCCATCGCGGGCTGGCTCTTGATCGTATTCTCGAGCTCGGCTGGAGGCGGCGGTGCGCTGCGAGGTGCGCTTCCCGTGCTGCGGCAGCTGCGCTGGATCCTCTATCCCGCAGCGCTCGCGACGGAGGCCGTGGAACGTCTGTACGGCGGCCGCCCGCTCGCGTCGCTGCCCTGGCTTGCCATCCTCGCAGCAGCAGCCGCCACCACCGGCTGGCTCGCCTATCGCATCGGGATTTCGACCGCGCGCTCGGGCGGAGAGGCGGGAAGGGTCGCGGTCTCGCGAGATGCGAGCCGGCCAGGGTCGCCCTTCCCGGAGCGCTTCGGGCCGCTCTTCGAGAAGGAGTTGCGGACCCTGACGAGGCATCCGGCCGCGCGCATCTACGTGCTGGCGCTGCCCGCAGTGGCGGCGTTCCTGGGCTGGAAGGCGCCCGCGTACCTCGTCGGCGATCTGGCCGAGCTCCTGCGCGCTCTCCCTCTCTTCGGACTCGCCGCCTATGTCCACCTCGGCTTGCAGGTCTTCTGGGTGAACTGCCTCGGTTTCGAGCGGGGCGGAGCGCGCGCTCTCTTCCTCGCGCCGATCGCGCCCGAGCAAGTGCTGGCGGCGAAGAACCTGGCGCTCTTCGCCTGCGCCACGGCGGTGTTCGCGCTCGCGGCGAGCGCCTATCTGATGGTGGCAGGCGCCCAGCCGCTCTGGGTGGTCGCTGGCGCGCTGGCGCTCGAGGTCGGGCTCGCTCCCGTGCTCTATGGCCTGGGCAACATCCTCAGCATCGCGACGCCCCGGGTCGCGCCCTTCGGCCTCCAGCGCGCCGGGTCGGTATCGTCGCTGGCGGCGCTGGCAGCCATGGGGATCACCTCGGGCGCGCTGGTGGTCTTTGCGCTGCCCGTGATGGGAGCGCTCTGGCTCGACGCGCTGTGGGTGCTGCCGGTCGCCTGGACGGTCCTCGCCGCCGGCGCGGCCGCGGCCTGGAAAGTGACGCTTCCACTGGTCGGCCGCTTTCTCGTGCGGCGGCGCGAGCAGGTACTGGCCGTGGTCTGCGGTGAGGCCGGTATTTGACTCGCGCTTCGTTCCCTTGCACGGCAGTTACGAAGATTCACGGAAGGAGCATCAGATGTCGAATGAGAAGGGCCTCCTGAAAAAGGCTACCCTGTCGTTTCGCTTCCTGCGCTGGATCATCCCGCTGCTCACGCTCTCGTTCCTGCTCTTCGGCGTGACCGGCTTCTTCATGACCCGCGGCTCGCTGGTCCAGTTCTCCAGGCAGTCCTCGAGCCTGCTCACCGATCAGACGAAGGTGGCCCTCGTCAACTGGATCCAGGATCAGATCTACCTGGCGCAGACCATCGCGGCGGAGCCGAAGGTCGTGGCCGCGATCCTCAGCCCTACGGACGAACACGCCCGCGCGGAAGCGCACTCGTACCTTCAGCAACTCCACGATCGCTACAAGTACTACGAGAACATGCCCATCGCCATCCGGCTTCCGCCCGGTCGTACGCTTTCGATCAACGTCAACGGGGAGCCGAGGGTCATCAAGAACGGGACGTTCTTGGTCGACACGGTTCAGGGACGCACCCTGGGGAAGTGCGGCCCCGACTTCAGCTACATCAAGAGCATCTACGAAGGCGCCCCCTACTACATCAGCGAGGTCTATCCCAGCATCCTCCGAGGCAATCCGCTCTTCGTCGTGTCCGCACCCATCAAGTCCGATGGGCAAGTGATCGGCGTGGCTCTCTTCGGGGTCCGCATGGACTATTTCACCAATCTATTCATCGATCCGGCAAAGGTCGGCGAGACGGGTTATCTGATGATGTTCGACGAGACCGGCAAGGTCATCGCCCATCCCGACAAGAAGCTCATTCTCAACGAGTCCGAGTCGAAGAAGATCGGCCATATCACAGACGCGGTCCTGCATGGCACGGACCCCTCGTTCTTCGACAGCTACCGGGGCGTCGAGAATCTCTACGTCGTCTCCCGCCTCGCGAAGAGCGCCTTTGCGGCGAGCCCGATCCTCATGCGCCACGACTGGTACATCGTGTCGGTGCAGCCTGTCTCGGAGATCATCAAGACCTCGAGGACCCAGGCCTATCTCTTTCTGCTCTTCTCCGTGCTCCTGTCCGTCGTCGTCGCGGTCTTGCTCTACAAGCACACCGAGAGGACCATCGCGCGCCCCCTCGTCGACCTGACGCGCGCCGCCGCCGCGGTCAGCATGGGCGAAGAACTCGACACACCCCTGACGAGCACGAGTGCCGACGAGGTCGGAGAACTGACCAAGTCCGTCGACCGCCTCCGCCAAAGTATGCGAGCGGCTCTCAAGCGCCTGCGCTAGTGGGTCCCCGTACCGGGAAAACTGGTCCGAGGCCCACGCATGCGGCACGGCCTCGGCCGCGCAGGCAGTCGCCGCGCGTGCGGGGAATCAGGCCGGAGCCGTCCCCGCAGCACCCTTCATGCGCTGCCACATCGCTGCACGGCTACCGTCGGTGGGGGTGTCGCGTTGGGGCACAAAGGCGCCACAGGGAGCTCTTTCGAGTCACTGGGCGCCTTCTAAGTACCTGATTTCTGGAGCCGACACCCGGAATTGAACCGGGGACCTACTGATTACGAATCAGTTGCTCTACCGGCTGAGCTATGTCGGCGAACGGGCGCGTTCTAGCATCGGCGGAGGCCGCTCGCAAGGGCACAGCACCCCGCCTGCCCTGGCGCTCGGACCTCCGTGGCGAAGCACCCGCTGTCCGTGACCCGGCGAGCCCCCTCCTTGCGGGGAGCGAGCCAGGCTGACGCCAGCGCGTGGGCCAGGCGTCCCCCGGGCGATCGACGCTCTCACGGGGCTCGCGAACGGCGCACAGCGGCACGCCGCGGGGGTGGCCCCCCGGCGCCGGGGAGCGCGACGACGCGCTCGGACAAGAACTTCTCGAGGCGCAGCGCGACCAGTTCGGGGTGCTCGAGCGGGCCGGTGTGGGTGCCGGCCGGGAGCACCAAGAGCTCGCTTCCCGGTATGGCTGCGTGCATGCTGCTGGAGAGCGAAAAGGGCGTCCAGGTGTCCTTTTCGCCCGCCACCACGAGCACGGGGATCTTTGCGTTCGGCAGGTGGGCGCTCGCGTCGTGCCGTGCGGCCGTGCTGAGCATCCGGACATAGACCTCCAGGTCCACCTCCGCGGCGTCGGCGAGGTAGCGCTCGAGATCCTCTCGTGGGAGCAGGTGCCGGTTCACCTCGAACCAGAGGCCGACCTGAAGGGCGAGCTCCGTCGACAGCGCCTTCCGGAAGGCCCATCGAGCCAGGCCAGGGGCCGTCAGCACGAGTTCCCTGATGTACGGGAACACGGTCGAGAGGAACCGCCGGCCGTGGAAGTGGTCGAGCGTGTGGCCGGGAGCTCCGCAGATGAGCACGAGCGCGCGGGCGCGGGCCGGAGCCTGCCGGTGCGCCTCCAGGCAGACCTGTACCCCCATCGAGTGACCTGCCAGCACCGCCGAAGGCTCACCGGCGGCGTCGAGGACCGCGAAGAGATCGCCGACGCAGTCGAGCAGCGAGACGCGGTCCACGTCTCGCGGGGACTCGCTCTTGCCGTGGCCGCGATAGTTCCAGTGCAGCACGCGGCCGCGGGCCGCCAGCGCCGGGAAGAGGTGCCGCCAGATGTACCCGGCGCAAGCGATGCCGTCGCTCAGGACCACCGCAGGCGAGCCCTGGCCGGCGGCGCGCCACCAGATGCGAGTGCCGTCCTCAGCGACCGCGAAGTGCTCCTCGACGTTCACGGTTCCTTCCGACGCGTGATCCTGCGCCCGCGGGATGTTAGGACAGGGGGGCGACCGCAGCAACGGAGGAAGGGGGAGGGAGGCGCCGGATGTCCCATCGGACGGGCCACGAAGGACACGCGCACGACCACCTCGAGCCGGAGCACGCGCACGACCACCACCTCCATGGGCACGCGGGGCACGCGCACGCCCATCACCACGCGGCGCACGGGCCCTCGGAGGCGAGCAGCGTGCGCCGGCTCGGCGTATCGCTGGGGATCACCAGCACCATCATGATCGTCGAGGCGGTGGGGGGCTGGTTGTCCGGCTCTCTCGCGCTCATCTCCGACGCGGGCCACATGCTCACGGACGCGGCGGCGCTGGCGCTGGCGCTGCTGGCCGTTCTCTTCGGCGCGCGCCCAGCGGACATGAAGCGCACCTTCGGCTTTCGCCGGCTGGAGGTGCTCGCCGCACAGATCAACGTCGCGACGCTGCTCATCCTCACCGGCTGGATCGGCTGGGAGGCGGTGGCGCGGCTCCGCTCGCCTGGCCCCCAGATCGGGCTCGGCGTCATGGCCGGGGTAGCCGCGGTAGGCCTCCTCGGCAACTCCGTCGTCCTGGTGTGGCTGAGGGGCGATCACAACATCAACACGCGCTCGGCTTTCCTGCACGTCCTCGGTGACGCCGTGGCGTCGATGGCGGTGCTCCTCGGCGCTGGTGTCATGTGGCTCCGGCCCGACCTCGCCTGGATCGACCCCGTCCTCTCGCTGGGCATCGCGCTCCTCATCCTGTGGGGCGCCGGGCGGATCGTCCTCGAGATCAGCGACATCCTCATGGAAGCGGTGCCGCGCCACCTCGACGTGGAAGAGATCTCGCAGGTGATGGAGCGGGCGGACGACGGTGTCGTCGCCGTCCACGACCTCCACGTCTGGACCATCTCGAGCGGCCTCTACGCGCTGTCCGCGCACCTCGTCATCCACGCCGACGCGGTCGGGCGCAACGACGCCATCCTCACGGGCGTGAAGTCGTCCCTGGTCAAGCGCTACGGCATCGACCACACCACGCTCCAGATCGAGTCGGTGGACTACGCTCACATCGACGACGTGCACACCCACTGACTGTGCTTCGCTCCTTTTCACGGCGAGCTTCCGGTGGGGGGCATGGGGGGAGCGGCGGTCGCTCCCCCCGCTTGAGGGCGAAGCGCAGCGAGCCCGGAAATCCCTCAGACTCGCCTCGGAGACGATCGGTGAACACGCAGAACGGCGAAAGGCGAGTCTGATGTCATCATCAGCAGCACCACGGCGGATCCTCTCACTGCGGCCCGTCAGCGCCGTTCACCGGCTCGACGCTCGCAGCGAGGCGTGCCCGCTCTCCTTGCGGGAGATCGCGCGTGCGCTGGGGCACCGCCGAGCCACGCTCCTCCTCGTCGCCGCGCCGCTGCCGGCGGTGGCGCGTGGGGCGCTGCTCGCGGCCGCTGAGGCGAGCGCGGTGCTGGGCCTGGCGCTGGCGCCTGGGATCGCGCCCGAATCCTGGTTCGGGGAGATCGCGCGCGACGCCGATGAGCTGGCGCCCCGGCTGCCCTTCTTCCTCTCGGGCGAGGTGCGGGTGGAGGACGGCGACGCGGGGCTCGAGCGGGCCCACGCCGCTGGCCACCGCCTGGTCGAGGCGGGGCTCACCCACCTTGCGGTGGACGTCTCGGCGGTCGCGCTCTCGCGTCGGGCGCGGGCCGCCGCCCACGTCTCGGGGCTCGCCTCGGAACACGAGATCGCGGTCGATTGCGTGCTCCCCGCCGCCGGTGGCTCCATCGATCCCGAGGGCGCGGCCGCGTTCGTGGAGGAGTTCGAGGGCTGGGGCGTGCGCGCCGACGTGGTGAGCGCGCGGCTTCCGGCCGCCGCCACCGAGGTGGAGGCGCAGGCGCAGGTGGCGGCACTGGAGGCGCTGGCGTCGGCCCTCGGCGACCGTCCGGTGCTGCGGCGCGGCCCGCTCTCATCCGCGCTCGTG
>MEMX01000133.1:103135-111795 GCA_001768075.1 Anaeromyxobacter sp. RBG_16_69_14
GAGGCGTTCGCCTACGCCGAGGTCGCCTCGCTGGTCGAGCGGCTTCGCGGTGGCGGCAGCGCGGCCGAGGTCGCGGCGGCGCTCGCGACGGGCTGATGCGTATCGTGGCCGGATCAGCGCGCGGGCGGAGGCTGCTCGCGCCGCGCGGGCGCGGCACGCGGCCGACGAGCGACAAGGTTCGCGGCGCCGTCTTCAACGTGCTCGGCCAGTTCTTCGAGGGCGGCGCCGTGCTCGACCTGTACGCCGGCACCGGTGCGCTGGCGCTGGAGGCGCTCTCGCGCGGCTGTGAGCGCGCCGTGTGCGTGGACGACGACCGCGCGGCGGCGGTGGCCATCCGCCGCAACGCCGAGGCCTGCGGGTTCGCCGAACGCGTGGAGATCCGCCGCGAGCCGGTAGAAGCCGCTCTCGGACGCTTGCCGCGCGCCACCTTCGCGCTCGCCTTCCTCGACCCACCCTATGCCCTCGGTCCGGAGATGGCCCTGCCGGGGCTCGCGCCCGTCCTGGCGCCGGGCGGGCTGGCGATGGCGGAACACGACGCCCGCCGGCCACCGGCCAGCCGCTACGGGGCGCTCGCGCTCGCCGACCGGCGCGAGTACGGTGATACCGGAATCTCGATCTATCGCCTCGAGTGAGCGAGAATCGAGCTCATGCCCCGCCTCGCCATCTACCCCGGGTCGTTCGACCCGCTCACGAACGGCCATCTGTCGCTCATCCAGCGCGGGCTCGACATCTTCGACGGGCTGGTGGTGGCGGTGGCGAACAACCCGGACAAGACCCCGCTCTTCACCGTCCAGGAGCGAAAGCAGCTCATTCGGGACGCGGTGCGCGGAGACACGCGCGTCGAGGTTGACAGCTTCGACGGGCTCCTCGTCGAGTACGCCAAGCGTCGCGGCGTGCACACGGTGCTGCGCGGACTCCGCGCCGTTTCGGACTTCGAGTACGAGTTCCAGCTCGCCAACATGAACCGCAAGCTCGACCCGCAGTTCGACAGCGTTTTCGTGATGACGGGCGAGGACTACTTCTACGTGTCGGCCAAGCTCGTGCGCGAGGTGGCGCGCTATGGAGGCGACGTCTCGGGCCTGGTGCCGCGGAACGTACTGCTGGCGCTCGAGCGCAAGCGCGCCGAGGGTGCGAGCCGCCGCTGACGTCTTATTGCCGCAGGTCTTTTTGCCGCAGAAGGCGGCCGGGGCTTTGTCTCTCGGGCCCAGTTCCGGTAATCTCTCCCGCTTTCGAAATCGGGCCACCCCTGGCCCCGGTCGACCCCGGACTTCCCCGGACGAGCCGAGCATCCCGAGCCTCAGGAGCCATAGATGAGCAACGCCAGTCTTCTTCATCCTCTCGCCCAGACCGCCAACGACGCCCTGGCGAAGGACTGCCCGGTCGTCCTCGCGATGCTGAGCGAGCGCGGCAAGCGCTTCTTCTTCCCGGCGAAGGGCATCCTGGCCCAGGGGGCCGAGGCGAAGCAGAAGGCCAAGACCGCCAACGCCACCGTGGGCATCGCCACCGAGAACGGCGTGCCGATGCACCTCGCCTGCATCCACAAGTACTACCAGGGCCTCACCCCGAGCGAGATCTACGACTACGCCCCCAGCTACGGGAAGCCGGAGCTGCGCGCCGCCTGGGCGAAGAAGCAGCGCGCCGAGACGCCCAGGCTCGGTACGCACCCGCTCTCGAACCCGGTGGTCACGAACGCGCTCACCCATGGTCTCGGGTTGGTCGGCGATCTCTTCCTCGACCCGGGCGACCAGGCGCTCTCCAGCGAGCTGATGTGGGAGAACTACAATCTCAGCTGGGAGACCCGGCTCGGCGCCCAGTTCGACTACTACTCCTTCTTCGACGAGAAGCTCACCGGCTTCAACGTCCCGGGGTTCACCGCGGGCCTGGCGAAGTACCGCGGCAAGAAGCTCGTCGTCTCCCTCAACTTCCCGAACAACCCCTCCGGCTACACGCCGACGAAGGCGGAGGCCGACGCCATCGCCAAGGCGCTCACCGCCGAGGCCGAGGCAGGGACGAAGCTGGTGGTCGTGGTGGACGACGCCTACTACGGGATGTTCTACGACGACGCGTGCGAGACCGAGTCGCTCTTCGGGCGGCTCGCAAGCGCCTCCGACAACCTCCTCGCCGTCAAGATCGACGGCGCCACCAAGGAGGAGTTCGTCTGGGGACTGCGCGTGGGCTTCATCACCTTCGGCGTGAAGAACGGCACGGCGGCCGCCTACAAGGCGCTCGAGGACAAGACGGCCGGAGTGATCCGCGCCTACGTCTCCAACATCTCGAACCCCGGCCAGTCGGTCGTGCTCAAGGCGATCGGCGACGCCGACTTCCGCAAGCAGCAGGCAGAGAAGGTGGCCATCCTGCGGGCCCGGGCCTCGGTGGTGGCGAAGGAATGCCGCCGGCCTGAATACGCCGACTGCTGGGATGTCTATCCGTTCAACAGCGGCTACTTCATGTGCCTGCGGCTCAAGGACGCCGACGCCGACACCGTCCGCGTGCGGCTGCTCGACGACCACGGCGTCGGCACCATCTCCCTCGGCAAGCGCGAGCTGCGCGTCGCGTTCTCGTGCCTCGCCGAGGCGCAGATCCCCGGTGTCTTCAGCTCGGCGGCGAAGGCCGTGCGGGCTGTGCGCGGGAAGTGAGCCAGCGGGCGGGGGGGCGCTCTCTCATGCTCGAGGACAACGTCCTCGTCGAGCGGCCGCACACTTACATCCGTGGGGGGCGGGGCGATTAGCCTGGCCACCCCGGAGCGCGCCTCCCCCCAATGCTCGCGCGCTCGCCGATCGCCTCCGGTGGCCTGCCGCAACGCGTTCCAGGCGCGGTATGGGTTGTGCTAGGTTGCGCGTCCCATGCCCCGCCGCACCGACATCGAGAAGATCATGATCGTGGGCTCCGGCCCCATCGTGATTGGCCAGGCCTGCGAGTTCGACTACTCCGGCACGCAGGCCTGCAAGGCGCTCAAGGAGGAAGGCTACCAGGTCGTCCTGCTCAACTCGAACCCCGCCACGGTGATGACGGATCCGGGTTTCGCCGACCGCACCTACCTCGAGCCCATCACGCCCGAGTTTGCCGAGCAGATCCTGGCCCGCGAGAAGCCCGACGCCCTGCTTCCCACGCTGGGCGGTCAGACGGCGCTCAACCTGGCCGTGGTGCTCGCGAGGAATGGCGCCCTGGCGCGCCACGGCGTGCAGCTCATCGGCGCCTCCCTCGAGGCCATCGAGAAGGCGGAGGACCGCCAGCTCTTCAAGAGCGCGATGGAGCGCATCGGCGTGGAGATGCCGAAGTCCGGTTACGCGGCCACCTGGGCGGAGGCCCGCGCTGTCGCCGATTCCATCGGCTTCCCGGTCATCGTCCGGCCCTCCTTCACGATGGGCGGAGAGGGTGGGGGAGTCGCCTACAACCGGGAGGAGTTCGAGGACCTGGCCCGGCGCGCGCTCCAGCTCTCGCCCACGCACACGATCCTGGTGGAGGAGTCGATCCTCGGGTGGAAGGAGTACGAGCTCGAGGTGATGCGCGACCGGAACGACAACGTCGTCATCATCTGCTCCATCGAGAACGTCGATCCGATGGGCATCCACACCGGCGACTCCATCACCGTGGCGCCCATCCAGACGCTGACCGACAAGGAGTACCAGCGGATGCGGGACGCCAGCGTCCGCATCATCCGCGAGATCGGCGTCGACACCGGCGGCTCCAACATCCAGTTCGGTGTGGATCCGAGGACTGGGCGCCAGGTCGTCATCGAGATGAACCCACGCGTCAGCCGCAGCTCGGCGCTCGCGTCGAAGGCGACCGGCTTCCCCATCGCCAAGATCGCGGCCAAGCTCGCCGTCGGCTACTCGCTGGACGAGATCAGGAACGACATCACCCGCGAGACGCCGGCCTGTTTCGAGCCGACCATCGACTACGTGGTGACCAAGGTCCCGCGCTTCGCCTTCGAGAAGTTCAAGGGGGCCGACGACACGCTGACCACCCAGATGAAGTCGGTGGGCGAGGTCATGGCCATCGGCCGCACCTTCAGGGAGAGCTTGCAGAAGGCGCTGCGCAGCCTCGAGATCGACAAGGCCGGGTTCGAGTCCCCGCTCGGCAAGAGGCCAGGCGACCCCTTCAGCGACACCGAGACGGACCGCATCCGCGACGAGGTCCGCGTGGCCAGGGCACATCGGATCTTCTGGGTGGCCGAGGCCTTCCGGGCTGGGCTCCCGGTCGAGGAGGTGCACGGCCTCACCTTTATCGACCCCTGGTTCCTGCGAGAGATCCACGCCATCGTCCGCGAGGAGGCGGCGCTCGCGAAGGGGTTGCCGCAGGACGCCGCCCAATGGAAGCGGGTCAAGGCCATGGGCTTCTCCGACAGGAGGCTCGCGGCGCTGGCCGGGGTCAAGGAGGCGGACGCGCGCGAGGCGCGCTCGGCCGCCGGGGTGCGACCGGTGTTCAAGCGCGTGGACACCTGCGCAGCCGAGTTCGAGGCTTACACCCCCTACCTCTACTCCACGTACGAGGAGGAGGACGAGGCGGCTCCGACCGATCGGCGCAAGGTGATGATTCTGGGTGGCGGACCGAACCGCATCGGCCAGGGCATCGAGTTCGATTACTGCTGCGTTCACGCCTCCTTCGCGCTGCGCGAGGCCGGGTTCGAGACCATCATGGTCAACTGCAACCCGGAGACGGTCTCCACCGACTACGACACCTCCGACCGCCTCTACTTCGAGCCGCTCACGCTCGAGGACGTGCTCGAGATCGTGCGGGTGGAGAAGCCGGAGGGCCTCATCGTCCAGTACGGCGGGCAGACCCCGCTCAAGCTGGCGGTGCCGCTCCACGATCTCGACGTGCCCATCCTGGGCACGAGCCCCGACGCCATCGACCGGGCCGAGGACCGGGAGCGCTTCTCCGCGCTCATCGAGAAGCTCAGGCTGCGCCAGCCCGAGAACGGTGTCGCCCGCAGCGCCGAGGAGGCCTTCGCGGTGGCGCGCCGGGTCGGCTACCCTGCCATGGTGCGTCCGTCCTACGTGCTGGGTGGCCGGGCCATGGAGGTCGTCTATGACGACGCCGACCTCCGCGCCTACCTCACCGAGGCGGTACAGGCGTCGAACGACCGACCCGTGCTCATCGATCGCTTCCTGCGCGACGCGGCCGAGGTGGACGTGGACGTCGTGTCCGACGGGGTCGACGTGGTGGTGGGTGGCGTGATGGAGCACATCGAGGAGGCCGGCATCCACTCCGGCGACTCGGCCTGCGCCCTCCCTCCCTACAGCCTCTCGCCCGTCCTCGTCGCCGAGATCGAGCGCCAGTCCATCGCTCTCGCGCGCGAGCTCCGGGTGAAGGGGCTGATGAACGCGCAGTTCGCCATCCAGGGCGGTGACGTCTACGTACTGGAGGTTAATCCGCGCGCCAGCCGCACGGTGCCCTTCGTGGGCAAGGCGACCGGGCTCGCCCTCGCCAAGGTGGGCGCGCTCGCCATGGTGGGAAAGACGCTGCGGGAACAGGGCGTTAGAGAGACGCCCCGCCCCCAGCACGTCTCGGTGAAGGAGGCGGTCTTCCCGTTCGCGCGCTTTCGCGGCGTCGACACGGTGCTGGGCCCCGAGATGAAGTCGACGGGCGAGGTGATGGGCATCGCCGCGGACTTCTACAGCGCATTCTGGAAGGCGCAGGCCGCTGCGGGCAACACGCTTCCCCGCGGCGGCGAGAGGCTACGCGCTTTCGTCTCGGTGAAGGACGCCGACAAGCCAGGGGCAGCCGAGATCTGCAGGCGGCTTGTCGACATCGGCTTCGAGGTGCTCGCCACCCGCGGTACGGCCTTCTTCCTGGGCGAGCGGGGGCTCCCCGCGACGGTGGTGCTCAAGGTGAAGGAGGGCCGGCCCTCGGTGGTCGATCGCATCAAGAACGGTGACATCCACCTCGTCTTCAACACCACGGCAGGCAAGCGGGAGATCTCCGACAGCTACTCCATCCGGCGCGAGACCTTGATGAAGGGCGTGCCCTACTTCACCACGCTCACGGGTGCGCGGGCGGCGGTGGGCGCGATCGAGGCGGCGAAGGCCGGGCGCCCCGAGGCTCGCTCGCTCCAAGAGTATCACTCCATCCGGTAGGGCGTGGGCTCCATGTCTTTCCCGAAGGAAAGCGATCCCCTGATAGCGGGGCCCCTGGCGAGCTGATCGATTGGGCGGTTGACAACGTCCTCGGGCTGAAGCACGATTGCTTTTCGGCGGCCGCCCCGACAGGGCGGCCGCGGTTTTTTTCCTCGGGAGGCAGGCCATGGCCCAAACCCGCATGCCCATCACCAAACCCGGTCTGACGCGGCTCAAGGACGAGCTGAAGCGTCTCAAGGGTTTCGAGCGCCCCAAGATCGTCAGGGAGATCGCCGAAGCGCGCTCTCACGGTGACCTCTCCGAAAACGCCGAGTACCACGCGGCCAAGGAGAAGCAGTCGCACCTCGAAGGCCGCATCATCCAGGTCGAGGATTGGATTGCGCGCGCCGAGGTGATCGAGGTCGCGAAGCTCAAGGGCGATCGGGTCGTCTTCGGCGCAACGGTGACGGTTTGCGACTCCGAGACCGGCGGGGAGATGCGCTACCAGGTCGTGGGCGAGCTCGAGGCCAACCTCAAGCAGGGGAAGATCAGCGTCACCTCTCCCATCGCGCGCGCGATGATCGGCAAGCAGGAGGGCGATGTGGTCAAGGTCCAGACGCCCGGCGGCGTGCGAGAATACGAGATCAACGCGGTCGAGTTCATCGAGGAGGGCCTCCCGGCCGAAGGGGCGTAGCCGGGAGTCCTTCGACGCGTGCCTTCGGGCGCGGACGGCAGAACACCTACGGGCGGCGGCGGTCCCGCGGCAGAGGCAGCGCGCCACCTGGCTGCGCTCGTGCCCCCGCTCCGGTTTGCGGTGCGCGACGGGTTTGCCGCGCTGGCGCGCCTCAGCTCCTTCGAGGAGCTGCTCCGCGGCGCCGTGGGGCGCGCGCGGGCTGCCGGGGCGCCCGACTCGGCCGCGCTGCGCGGTCTCGCCGCCGCTGCCGACGGTTTCGATCGACTCGCCTCGCCCGAGAAGAAGAGGGCGCTGGCGCGCATCGCGGGCAATCTGTCGGCGCTCATCCCCGTACCGGAGGAGCTGCGAAAGCTCGCGGCCCGGGGGAGGGTTGAGGCGCGAGCGGAGCTCGGGGCTCCAGGTCCAAGCCCCGCCGATGAGCACCCCGAGCCTCGGGACGCCGCAGAGCGAAAGGCTCGGCGCTCACGCCTCCGCGCCAGGCTGTCCGAGCTCCCGCGCGCCCATCCCGCCCCGCGCGCGTTGCTCGAGGAACGCGGCTACCTCACGGTCGAGCAGGCGCTCTCGTTCTGGCCCAAGTCCTATCAGGACCGCACGCTGTCGCGGCGCATCGCCGAGCTGCGCGTGGGCGAGGAGGGGATCGCGGTCGGTCAGGTCCGGGCCTCGCGCGCGGCCCGCATGAGGAGCGGCAAGCCCATGCTCAAGGTCGAGATCGCCGACGCGAGCGGCCGGCTTGACCTGGTCTTCTTCAATCCGCCGCCCTGGCGGCTCCGCCAGTTCTCGGCAGGTGAGACGCTCCTCGTCTCGGGCAAGGTCACGGAGGGCTTCGGCGGCCAGCGGCAGATGATTCAGCCCGAGCTGGAGAAGCTGCTCCCGGGTGACTCGGCCAACTTCGGGCGCATCGTCCCGTTCTACGCGGGACCGGCCGACTACCAGCACCCCGCGCTCCGCAAGCTGATGAAGCGACTGTGCGACGAGCTCGCTCCATTCGCGGTGGACGACCTGCCCGCCGCGGTCCGGCGCCGCCGCCAGCTCGTGCCAGTCGCCCTGGCGCTGCACCAGGCGCACTTCCCCCCCGCCGGGACCGATCCCGCGCATGCGGCGGCGCGCGCCACGCCCGCCTTCCGCCGCCTCGCCTTCGAGGAGCTGTTCTTCCTGCAGCTGGCGCTAGCTTTGCGCCGCCGGGGCGTGCGCCGCGAGCCGGGTATCGCTTTCGACGTCTCCCCGGTGCGCCTCTCCGACGCGACCGCGCTCCTGCCCTTCACGCTCACCGGCGCGCAGCGACGCGCGCTCGACGAGATCGCCGGCGACATGGGCCGCCGCGAGCCCATGAACCGGCTCCTTCAAGGAGACGTGGGCTGCGGCAAGACCGCCGTCGCCTTCGTGGCGATGATTCTGGCGGTGCGCTCCGGCTACCAGGCGGCGCTCATGGCGCCCACCGAGATCCTGGCCGAGCAGCATGGACGCACCATGCGCTCGTGGCTCGCGGGCTCCGGCGTCGAGCTGGCGCTGGTGGGAGCGCAGACCCGCGGCAAGGCGCAACGCGAGGCGCGCGAGGCTCTCGCCGCTGGGCGCGCGCACATGGCGGTAGGCACCCACGCGCTCATCGAGGAGAGCGTGGGGCTCGACCGGCTCGGGCTCGTGGTGGTGGACGAGCAGCACCGCTTCGGGGTGCTGCAGAGGGCGAGGCTCATCACGAAGGGGGTCCGGCCCGACGTGCTGGTCATGACCGCGACGCCCATCCCGCGCACGCTGGCGCTCGCCTTCTACGGCGATCTCGACCAGTCGAAGATCGCAGAGCTGCCGCCGGGCCGGGCGCCGGCGAAGACCAGGGTGTTCGGCGACTCGCAGCGGAAGAAGGCCTACGACCTCGCGCGCCGCGAGATCGAGCAGGGGCGTCAGGCATATGT
>MEMX01000133.1:111896-116065 GCA_001768075.1 Anaeromyxobacter sp. RBG_16_69_14
GCACGGCCAGATGAAGGCGGACGAGAAGGACGCGGTCATGGCCCGCTTCCGCGCCGGCGAGATCGCGGTGCTGGTGGCTACCACCGTCATCGAGGTAGGGGTTGACGTGCCCAGCGCGAGCGTCATGATCGTGGAGCACGCCGAGCGCTTCGGCCTCTCCCAGCTGCATCAGCTCCGGGGGCGGGTCGGGCGAGGGGCGGCGGAAGGCCATTGCCTTCTCATCGCCCACTTCAGGCGCACCGGCGAAGAGGCGCGCGAACGGCTGCGGGTGATGGAGTCGACGCAGGACGGCTTCGAGATAGCGCGCGCCGACCTGCGAATTCGCGGCCCAGGCGAGCTGCTCGGGACGCGCCAGTCGGGTCAGAAGCTCTTCGAGATTGCCGATCTCTACCGCGACGAGGTCATCTTGGAGGAGGCGCGCGAGGAAGCGTTCGCCATCGCAGAGTCCGACCCTGAGCTTGCTCGGCCCGAGCACGCCGCGGCCAGGGAGGCGCTCGCCGAGCGCTGGGTGGAGCGGCTCTCCCTCGCGCAGGTGGGATAGGCGGATTGCAGGGCACCGAGGAATGTGCGCCGCCCTTACGAATCGTCAATTTTCGGACCCGGTCTGGCATATGATGGCTGCGTGAGCCGCGCGCTCGCGAGGCAGCTCGCCGGGATGGGTATCCGCGATGAGCGGGTGCTCCGGGCGGTCGAGCAGGTGCCGCGGCAGCTCTTCGTCCCGCCGGCGATGCGAGGGGAGTCCGAGGCCGACAGGCCGCTCCCCATCGGCTACGGCCAGACCATCTCGCAGCCCTTCATCGTGGCCTTCATGACGGAAGCGCTCCGGCTCGAGGGCGCGGAGCGCGTGCTCGAGGTGGGCACCGGCTCGGGCTACCAGACCGCCCTGCTCGGGCTCCTGGCCCGGGAGGTCTTCTCGATCGAGATCGTGCCCGAGCTGGCGGCGCGCGCGGCGGAGGTGCTGCTCGGCCCGATGCACCTCGGAAACGTGCGCCTGCGCGTGGGCGACGGACGTCAGGGATGGCCCGAGGCGGCCCCCTTCGAGCGCATCATCGTGACCGCCGCGCCCGCGACCATCCCGGAGCCGCTCGTGGCGCAGCTCGCGCCGGGAGGGCGCATGGTCATCCCGGTCGGCGCCGATCCCGAAGTGCAGAGCCTGCGCTTGTTCCAGCGCGGAAACGACGGCGTGAGCGCGACGGTGGACCTGTTGCCGGTGCGGTTCGTCCCGCTCACCGGGGATTCCTGATGGCGAAGGCGAGTGTTCGCCCTTTTTCAGGAGCACAAGGAACGGCGAAAGGCGAGTCTGATATCATGGGGTAGATGATGGTCTGCCCGGTCTGCGAGCACGAACAGGAGCGCGGAGTCGAGTGCTTCGTCTGCGGCAAGAGCCTCCTCGCGGTTGCCGCGCCGGCCGACCCGACGCCGCAGCTCGACGGCCTCGAGGCCACCCACGCCGAGGCCCTGCCGGCCCCGGCTCCGGAGCGGTTCGCGGATCTGGAGCCGACCGCCCTGGAGGTGCCCGAGCCTGGCACTCCGGGCTAGCTGGCGCCGTGGATCGAGCACACGGTCCGCGATCCGGTGCTGGCCGCGACCATCGAGGAGCTCGAGGTCGAGCGCACGGCCGCGGCGCCAGACGCCGTGCCGCGTCGCGACCTGCTCGAGCCCCCCACATGCCGATACTGCCGCGCCCCGGCCGCACCGGGCGAGGTCTTCTGCGCACGTTGTGGCCTGAAGCTCGCCGTCTACCGGTCGCCCCGGCCAGAGGAACGCCGCGGCCCGCCGCGGAGGTGCAGGTTCTGCGGGGCCTCCGGCACTGGCGACGCGTGCCCGTCGTGCGGCGCGCGGCTTCCTGCCGAGGCATGAAAGCGCTCACGCACACCTGACACTCCGGACCTCTTGCCATCCGGTCCGGCTTTCGGCAACTTGGGCGGCCCCATCATGAAGACGTTCAACGACCCTGAGACTTTCGCGCGCGTGAAGCACCTGCCCCTGTACGTGTTCTCCATCACCGATCGGTGGCGGGACGCCGCCGTCGCCCGAGGCGCAGACGTGGTGGACTTCTCGATGGGGAACCCGGACGGCGCTGCTCCGGCAAGGGTGGTCGAGGCGCTGCGCACCGCCGCGACCGACAAGAGGTACCACCGGTACATGAACCCGCGCGGCATCCCGGAGCTGCGAGCAGCGGCCGCGGCCTGGTTCAAGCGACGCCATGGCATCGAGCTCGACCCCGAGCGCGAGGTGATCGCGACCATCGGCTCGAAGGAGGGCATCGGCCACGCCATGGTCGCGCTGCTGCACGAGGGAGACGCGGTGCTAGCCCCCGCGCCGACCTACCCCATCCACGCCTTCGGGGCGATCCTGGCCGGTGGCGAGACCATTCCGGTGCCGGTCGGCCCGGGCGTCGACTTCATGGAGTCGCTCCTGGTCGCCACCGAGAAGGCGGAGCGCCGGCCACGCGGCATCCTCGTGAACTTCCCGGCCAACCCCAGCACTGCCGTCGCGACCCCCGAGCTCTACCGAAAGATCGTGAAGTTCGCCGAGGCGCGCGACCTCTTCATCATCTCCGACCTCGCCTACTGCGACATCGTCTTCGACGGCGACAAGGCACCGTTCGTGCTCCAGATACCGGGCGCGCGCGAGCGGACGCTCGAGTTCGTCTCGCTGTCCAAGAGCTACAACATGGCGGGATTTCGGGTCGGGTTCGCCGCCGGCAACCATGCTCTCGTGTCGGCGCTGGCGCGGGTGAAGAGCTACCTCGACTACGGGCTCTTCGGCGCGACGCAGGTGGCCGCCGCGGTGGCGCTCAACGAGTGCGACGACTTCCCTGGCAAGGTGCGCGACAACTACCGCCGCCGCCGCGACGCGCTGGTGCGCCACTTCGGCGCCGCCGGTTGGCCGGTGCCTTCGCCCGCGGCGAGCATGTTCGCCTGGGCGCCGATCCCCGAGCCGCTGCGCCACCTCGGGTCGCTCGAGTTCACCCGTCGCCTCGTCGAGGAGGCTGGCGTGTGGGTGTCGCCCGGCGTCGGCTTCGGGCCACATGGCGAAGGGTACGTCCGCATAGCGCTCGTCGAGGACGAGCCGCGCATGAAGCTCGCTGCCGATCGCGTCGGCGAGTTTCTCAGCAAGGTGGCGGCCGAGCCGCGTCCCTCGCACACCCCCATCCCGCGGGCGACGGCGGCACGCGGATGACCGAGCTGGAGCCCGTCCTCGGGGTGAACGGGAACCGGAGGAGCGACCCATGAGGCCCGAACGCTTCCGCGCCACCTTTCGCTGCTCGGAGGGCTGCGACTTCCAGGCCGAGCTGGCCGAGGTCGTCTACCGCTGTCCAAAGTGCCAGGGTTTGCTGGAGGTGGACCACGACCTGGCAGCTCTCGGCGAGCGCTCCGCCGCGGACTGGAAGGCGCTCTTCGACGGCCGCTTTCGCAAAGGCCCGTGGCCACTCGGCTCGGGTGTATGGGGCAAGAAGGAGTGGGTCTACCCGCAGCTCGCGCTCGAGAACGTCGTCTCCATGTACGAGGGCGGGAGCCCGCTCCTCAAGCTCGACCGCTACGCGCGCGAGATCGGCCTCGACGACGTGTGGTTGAAGGAGTGCGGCGTCACGCATACCGGGTCCTTCAAGGATCTCGGCATGACGGTGCTGGTCTCCGCCGTGAAGGAGATGCGTGCGCGGGGCGTCCCCATCGACGCCGTCGCCTGCGCTTCCACGGGGGACACCTCGGCCGCGCTGGCCGCGTATTGCGCCGCGGCCGGCATCCCCAGCGTGGTGCTGTTGCCGCACGGCAGGATCTCGATCGCCCAGCTGGTGCAGCCCATCTCGAACGGCGCGCTGGTGCTCGAGCTCGACACCGACTTCGACGGCTGCATGAAGGTGGTGCAGGAGCTGTCCCGCGCGCCGGGGCTCTACCTCGCCAACTCGATGAACTCCCTGCGCATCGAGGGGCAGAAGACGCTCTCCGTCGAGCTCGCGCAGCAGCTCGACTGGGAGGTCCCGGACTGGATCGTCATCCCGGGCGGCAACCTCGGCAACGCCAGCGCGGTCGGGCGCGGTCTGCTCATGATGAAGCAGCTCGGCCTCGTGTCCCGGTTGCCGCGGCTGGTGGTGGCGCAGGCGGCCAATGCCAATCCCCTCTACCAGGCGGTCGCCGCGGCGGGCGGAAAGCCGACCAGCGGGC
>MEMX01000133.1:116085-125271 GCA_001768075.1 Anaeromyxobacter sp. RBG_16_69_14
AAGGCGACGCTCGCCTCCGCCATCCAGATCGGCGCACCGGTGTCGGCCAGGCGGGCCCTGCGCGCGCTCGAGGCGCTCGAAGGCATGGTGGAGCAGGCGTCGGAGCAGGAGCTCGCGGATGCCGCGGCACGCGCGGATCGAGCGGGCGCGTACGCGTGCCCGCACACGGGGGTCGCGCTGGCCGTGCTGGAGAAGCTGGCCGCCCGAGGGACCATCAAGAAGGGCGAGCGCACGGTCGTCGTCTCCACTGCGCACGGCCTCAAGTTCTCGGACTTCAAGGTGGGCTACCACGCACGTGCGCTCCCTGGCGCAGACCCGAGGCTCGTGAATCCGTCAGTGAAGGTCCGGGCAACCCTCGGCGCGGTACAGGATGCCATCGCAGCGCGCTTCGGGAGGAGCTCTTCATGAGCGCGAGCTCCGGTCGCCCCGAGCTCCTGGTCGACCACGGCTCCGGTTCCGAAGGCAATCTCGCCGGGCCACCTGTCGGCCGTGTGAGCGCGGACGTGACCGTGGCCACTTGCGCAACGGGATCGCCCCTTGCTCATGGAGCGCCCCGGTGCGAGCTCCGTGTAGAGCACGATGCCCTCGCCGAGCGCCTGGCTGCGCGCTCGTCGATCGACCTCGTGCGGCGCGGCGCCCTCACCGGCTTCGCCGGGTTCATCGTCAGTGGTCTGGCCGTGAAGCTCGGCTTCGACCGCTGGTTCTCGACGCGCCCCACGCGGTTCGTGGGGCCGCCGGTGATCTTCTTCTCGGCGCTGGCGCTGGCCCTGGTGCTGGTCTCGTTCGCCGCCCGCTACGTGCTATACGCGCGGCGGCGTATGCAGGTCGAAGACGCGCAGTTCGCACGCATGCAGGAGCTGCGGAGCCGCCTGGAGCTCGATCCGTGACCGGGATGCGCGACAAGCCCCGCCGCTCCACCCTCGACCCCGCTGCCTGGCAGCGGTGGGCTGGCGGCGCGTCGCCACCTCATGGCGGCGACGCGCCATGAGGCGGCGCAGGGGTCGCTTCCTGGTGCTGGAGGGGCTCGACGGGGCCGGCACGACGACGCAGGCGCAGCGGCTCGTGGCCTGGATGCGCGAGCACGGGCGCAAGGTGCACCTCACGGCGGAGCCCTCCGGCGGCCCCGTTGGGGTCATGGTGCGGCAGGTGCTCACGCGTCGCATCGCGGGAGTCCCAGGCGCGCGAGGCGCCGCCGGGTTCGACGCTGCGGCGCTGGCGCTCCTCTTTGCGGCCGACCGGCTCGACCACGTGGCGGTGGAGATCGCGCCGCGCCTCGCAGCGGGAGTGGACGTCGTATCCGACCGCTTCACGCTGTCCTCGCTCGCCTACCAATCGCTGACTTGCGGTGATGCGCCCTGGGTCGAGGCGATCAACGGCCGGGCCCTTGCGCCCGACGCGACGCTCTTTCTCGAGGTGAGCCCTGCCACGGCCGTGCGGCGTCGGTTCGCGGCGTCGGCGGGGAAGCGCGAGATCTTCGAGGTCCCGGCGTTCCAGCGTAAGGTGGCCCGCTCCTACCGGAACGGAATCGCGCGGCTGCGAGCGCTGGGGCAGAGGGTGGAGCTGGTCGACGGTGAGCTCGCAGCGGAAGCCGTCACGGCCGCGCTGGCTGAGAGAATGGTGACCTTGTTCTGATAGCGCACGCCACATGAACTGACGCTCGAGATGGGGGGCGCGGGGGGAGAGTTCTCCCCTCCGCTTGAGGCGCCGCAAGGCGCCGGACATCAGCTCACAGCGGCGGCGGTGACGCTGGAGAATCACATCAACTGGTCGCCGCTGTGACTCGCCTCTCGCAGTTTTTCGGAGAGGGCGAAGCACGAGTCTCGGCGGCTCGAACTGCGCAGGGGGACGAGTCCTTGGTGTATGCTCCGAGGGCAGATGAAGACGCCCACCGCCGCCGTCCTGGTCGTCGGAAACGAGGTCTTGTCCGCCAAGGTGCGCGACGAGAACGGCCCCTACGCCGCACAGGCGCTGCGCAACCACGGCGTGCAGCTCATGGCGCTCCTCACGCTGCCCGATCGGCTCGACATGATCGTGGAAGCGGTCGCCCGCGAGCGCCGACGGGTCGACTGGCTCTTCACCTCCGGCGGGGTCGGGCCCACGCACGACGACGTGACGCTCCTCGCCATCGCCCAGGCGCTGGGGCGCTCGCTCGCGCGCCATCCAGCGCTGGTCGAGAACGTTCGCCGCTGGTACAGCCGCCAGGGCACCGAGCCACCCGAGGCGGCGCTGCGCATGGCCGACGTGCCCGAAGGTACCCGACTCGTGGGCGACGCGCTCCACCCCGTGATGGTCGTCGAGAACGTGGTCATGCTGCCGGGGCCACCTCAGTTCTTCCGGGCGCAGTTCGACGCCTTTGCAGCCGTGCTGGAGGCGCCGCCGTTTCGGCTCGCCTGCGCCTACCTCGCCATCGGCGAGCCCCGGTTCGCCCCCGCGCTCGACCGCGTCTCGCTCGAGCACCCCGACGTGGACATCGGCAGCTATCCTCGCTTCGACGAGGCTGACCACCGGGTCAAGGTGACCTTCGAGGCCAAGGACGCGGAGCGGGTGGAGGCCGCCTTGCACGCGTTTCTGGCGGCGTTGCCCGAGGGTGCGGTGGTGCGCTGCGAGGGGCCGTGAAGAACGGGCTACGGGCTTCAGGCTACGGGCTTCGGTTCGTGGACAAGAGCGTCGGACGGACCTGGCGAACAATCTGCTGTCTGCGCTCGAACATCTCGCAGCCTGTCCAGCTGTAGCCCGTAGCCCGTATTCTGCTACGCGATCGCCAGCCGTAGACGCTGCCTGAGCCGGAAGTGCTCTTCGCTGACGGTGAACAAGAGGAGCTGCCGCAGGTCCGCCCGCGCGCGCACGCCCGATGTCACCTCCGCCGCGGAAGCAGTGAGGCCACCCTCGCGCAGCAGGATGCCGAGCGCCGACGGGACGTCGCCGGCAAAGAGGAGTCCCACGCGATCGGCGGTGGCGGCGAGCCCAGCCTGCCATGCCGCGACGTCCTGCGATCCGGCGAGCGCGACCGCCCGGGCGGGCTCGTCGAGCGCCTTGCGCACCCTGCGCGGGAGCGCACGTCCCACGGCCTTGACCAGCGCGTCCGAGGGTTGGCCCGTGCCGTCGTAACCTGGCACGACCTGCCGCACCGCAGCGGCGAGGAGCTCGCCAAGGGCGGAGGGGTCGAGGCGCGTGGTCAGGCCGGAGCGAGCCCGGAGCCGCGCAGCCGCGCGGGCGAGGAGGAACCGCTGCTCGGGGAAGGAGTGCCGCCGGGCCAGATCCGCCCCGGCGCGCACGGCAGGGGGATTGCCTGGCTCGATCGTCAGCCCGGTCCCCTCGCCGCCATTGCGCAGGGTGAACGGCTCCGTACCGACGTTCGCGCAGACCTCCTCGACCAGGTCCCACAGGGGCTGCGCGCCCTTCAGCTTGTCGCGCGGCCCAGCCGAAAGACCTGCCGCCTCGGCGAGCGCGTCGCCGACGAGCGAGAGCAGATCCGACAGCGGACCACGGGCGGCCGGGTGGCGCAGCGCGAGCCACTCGCTGGGGGCGAGCGCCTGCGACGTGCCGGAGGGCGCCTGGGGCGCAATCTGGGCGAAGTACACTCCATCCGCGGCAGCGTCGGAGGCCTGCAGGAAACGCAAGACGCCCGCCGCCACGAAGGCGCGATCGTGCGCCCTGGCGACCCGGAATATGTCGTGCAGCGCACGCCAGCTCTCGTGCCGCGCCGGGTCCTCGGCCAGGAAACGGCGATGCTCCTCGACGGCGAGCGCGGGGTCGATGCTGGCGTAGAGGTCGGCCAGCGCGGCGCGCGCCTCGGGGTGACCGGGATCGGCCTCGACCGCGCGGTGCAGCTCCGCCACGGCCTGCCTGGCGTCGCCGAGGACGCTCGACAGCACGCGCGCAGCGCGAAGGTGGACCCGGGCGCGCTCGGAACCCGCCGGCGCGGCCGCCGCGGCCGCCTCCACGACCGAGCTGACGCCCGGGTGGTCGGTCGCGCGCTTCTTGAGGCGCGCCAGCCTCGCCTGGACCCCCGAGTCGCCCGGGGCGAGCTGGAGCGCTCGCTCGCACAGTTCGGCTGCCGAAGCCACGTCGCCGAACCCCTCGGCGCGGACGTCGGCGAGCTCCACCAGGTGATCGCGAAGCTGCTCCGGCGCGAGCGAGGGGAGGGCGATGATCCGGCGGAGCGCGTCGGCGGCGGCCGGCCAGTTGTGGGCTTCCCTGTGGGCGCGCGCCAGGCGAGCCAGCGCCTTCGAGTTCTCCGGGTCGGTCGCCAGGATGGCGTTGAGGTGGCTCATGGCGCGTTGAGGATCGCCGAGGGACCCCTGGTGAATGACCGCGAGATCGAGATGAGCGCGCACCACCATCGCGGGGTCACCGCCCAGCGCAAGGCAGGCAGAGAGGTCGCGCGCCGCGTCGACGGGACGGCCGGCATCAGCGAGGAGCTCGCCGCGCACGAGGAGTGCCTGCGCGCAGGCTGGGTGGGCGGCGAGGGCGAGCTCCAGATCCGCGAGCGCGCGGTCGCCATCGCCAATCTGGACAGCGAGCCGCGCCGCGGCGATCCAGATCTCGGCGGCGCGCTCCGGGACCCCCTCTGCACGCGCCTGCGCCTCGCGCAGCTCGCATGCCTCGGCTGGGCTGCCGGACGACTGCAGGAGGACGGCCAGGCGGTCCGTGAGGGAGCTGTCGAACGGGTCGCGCTCGAGGGCGCTCCTCCAGTCGGCTGCGGCGGCTGCCGGATCGCCGAGGCGCGAGAGGGCGACCTCGCCCGCCTCGGCAAATGCCGCGGCCGCCAACCCGGCGTCGCGCAGCGAGGCGCCCTCGACCCGCAGCGTCGCGTGCACCTCGCTCCACGCGCCAGCGCGGGCATGCGCGCGCCGCACCGCTCGCAGGGCGGGGAGCGCGTCGGGCGCGAGCGCCAGGCTCTCGCGGTAGGCCGCCAGGGCACGTTCGGGGTCGCCCGCGGTCTCCCAGGCCTCGCCGATCCGGAGGGCCCAGAGAGCCTTGCCCGTCTGATCCCGATCGGCGTCGCGCCTCGCCGCGAGGTGCGAGGCGAGCGCCACGGGGTCTCCTGCGCGCCGCAGCATCCCCTCCACGAGCGGCGCGGCGACTGGCTGGCCTGGCGCCAGCTCGGTGGCCCGCGCGAGGTATGGAGCGCCATCCTCCCCGGTGGCGGCGAGGTCGAGCGCGGCGGCGACGAGGAGCTGTGCGGCTCCGTGCGCTTCGGGAAGGCGGGCTGCGAGGTCTGCGCGCGCCTCTGCTCGGCCAGCGCGGAAACGCGCCAGGAGGAGGAGGGCGGCGAGATCGTCAGGCCCTTCGGCCCGGGCGGCGCGGCAAGCCTGTTCAGCGGCGGCTCCGTCACCGAGCCGATTGGCCAGGAGCTCTGCAGCGCGGACGAGCGAGTCCACGCGAGCCGGGCCATGCGCGTGCTCCGCCTGGGCGCGGCGAAGGCTCGCCAGCTCGGCCCAGCGGCCCTGTTCCGCCAGCATGCGATCGAGGGCCCGCAGCGAGGCCTCGAAGCCAGGGATGATACGCAGGATCTCCTCGTGGACCTCGACGGCTCGGTCGGGCTCGCCGAGCCGCGTCTCCCAGATCTCCGCCACCTCGCAGAGGAGCGCCGCCTGACGATCTGGCGTCGCGCGGGTCGCGGCCTCTGCCCTGAGGACCTCGATGAGGCTCTCCCACTCGGATCGGGCGCGGTAGAGCCGTGCCAGCGCACGCAACGCGCCCACGTGCGCGGGCGAGAGCGTGAGGACCTCGCGGTAGGCGGCGACCGCCTCGAGCTCCTGTCCCATCCGCTGCTCCAGGATCTCGCCCACCCGGAAAAGGACGCCGGCGGCGCTCTCGGTCGAAGGGGAGGCCTCTGCCTCGGCGCGGCACATGGCCACGAGCTCCGCCCAGCGCCCGGTTCGCGCGTAGAGCCGCCCCAGCGCGCGCAGCGCCGGGAGGTAGGTCGGATCGAGGCGCAGGATGCGCTCGCAAGCCGTGGCGGCCGCCGCCTCGTCCCCCAGCTGCTCCTCCTGAACCTCGGCCGTGCGCTGGAGGAGGGCGATGGCCTTCCGAGGGTCGGTGGTGTGCCGGCCCAGCCGCTCGAGCAACTGCACCAGCTCCGCGTGGCGGCCGGCGTGCTCGTGCACGCTCGCCAGCGCGCGCAGGGCGACCGCATGCTCGGGCGCGAGCTCGAGGATGCGGTCGTAGTCGCGGGCCGCCGCGTCGAGGTCGCCGAGCCGGTCCTCGTGCAGGCGCGCCAGCCGGAAGAGGAGGGCGATGCGCTCCTCCGGCTGGTGGGTCGCGGCGAGGTCGGCCTCGAGGAGCGCAGCCAGCTCGGCGTACAGACCGGTGCGCTCGTAGAGCCGTTCCAGCGCCTGACTCGCGGCCAGGAGGGATGGATCGAGGACGAGCGCCTCCCGGTAGAGCTCGATGGCCTGGTCGACGCGGCCGAGGTGCTCCTCCAGCACCTCCGCCGCCTTGAAGCAGCGCTGCGCTCGCTCGCGCGCATCGCCCGCTGCATCGCGCTCGGAGAGGAAGGTCCCCAGGAGCTGCTCCCAGTTCCCTGCGCGCGCATGAAGGCGGCCCAGCGCGGCCAGCGCACCGCGGTGGTGCGGGTCGATCGAGAGCACGGCGCGATAGCAGGCCAGCGCTTCATCGGGGCGCCCCAGACGTTCGTCGCACAGCTCCGCCAGGCGGAGACTGCCGGTGACGAGCTCGGCCGGGTCCTCGGGCACACCGGCAGCGGCCCGCGCGCGCAGCACGTCGGCGGTCGCCTCCCAGTCACCCCGAGCCTCGTGGATCCGTGCCAGGGCGTCGAGCACTATGGGATCGGCTCCGCCCACCTGGCGCGCTCGTTCCAGCACCGCGCGGGCCTGGGCGGGATGGCTCAGCCGCTCCTCCTCGATCCGCGCCAGCTC
Source organism: Anaeromyxobacter sp. RBG_16_69_14 (assembly GCA_001768075.1). Classification (GTDB taxonomy): domain Bacteria; phylum Myxococcota; class Myxococcia; order Myxococcales; family Anaeromyxobacteraceae; genus Anaeromyxobacter_A. The sequence goes on from MEMX01000133.1 coordinate 122,970, forward strand.
GCACAGCGCGAGGCCCGCCTCGCGCGGCGGCGCGCCCTCGGCGGCGGCCCCGGCGGAGAGGATGCGAGCGAGCGCGTCGAAGCGCAGCTGGCGCTCCGAGTGGCGTCGCGCAGCCGCGCGCACGGTCGCGTCGGTCGGTGCGAGCTCGAAAGCCCGCAGGGCGAGGTGGGCGGCGCGGTCAGGCTGGCCGAGCCGGTCCTGCTCGACGCCCGAGGCGGATACGAGCCACGCCGCCGCCAACCCCGGCGCCGCTGCGAGCTCGGCGCATCGCTCCAGCGCGCGCGAGAGGTCCTCGTTCCGCCCCTCCGCGGCAGCCAGGATCGCCTGGTGCTCCGCGACCGCGAGACTCTCCGGATCGGCGCTCGCTGCTGCGGCCAGCGCCGCGCGCCCCTCGGTGGCCCGACCGAGTCGCTCCTCGAGCAAGCGCGCCCGGACGAGGTCGAGCGCAGCTTCGTCGCGCGGGTCCTTCACCGCGGCTGCCTCGGCCTGGAGGAGGTCGCACTCGAGCTCGAGGTCGCCGAGCGCGTTTGCCAGGCGACGGGCAGCCTGTAGATTCGGAAGGAACAGGCGGTCCGAAGCGGCCGCGCGGCGGTAGTAGGCGAGCGCTCCAGCAGGGTCGGCCAGACGCTCCTCGTGGATCCGTCCTGCCTCGTGGAGGAGCCGCGCGGCACTCGGATCCGTCCCCAGCGCCGCGGCCTCGCGCTCGTAGAGGGCGGCTAGCGACGCCCAGTCCATCGCGTCGCTCGGCACGGCCGGGAGCTGCGCCAGGCGCGCCTCGAGTTGCTCGCCGATGGAGTCTCCGCCCGGTGCCGCGCCTGGATGGGTGGTCTCGGGGTTTTCCGAAGTGGCCGGCTGCGCCATGGGCGCCTCGCTCGTAAATGCCCGGAACTACGCGACTTCTAACATGTCCCGGAACAATCGACAAGCTGGCGCCCGGTGGGAGACGGACGGACCCTCGCCCTGAGCTACGGGCTACAGGGCTACGGGCTGCGGCTCCCCAGAGTGCGGAACTGGGATGAGAGTTTCTAGAGCTCGAAGCGGTCGATCTGCCCGCCCTGCTTGAGGATCTCTAGCGCGCCCTTGGTGATCTTCTCCTTGTCGTCACCCTGCAGCTTCACTACGAGTGGCGGAATGGAGCGCTCACCCTTGCGCGAGGGCGGAGGCGGGATCACCGCGACGGCCCAGCTGTCGCCGAGGTCCTTGTCCACGGTCACCTGGCACTCGACGGTCCCCATGAACGCTCTCGCCATTGCCTCGTCCTTCTCCGTTTTGGGTGTGAACGCGCCGACAATGTAGCGTAAAAGGCGCTGCATGAGAATGCGCGTCCTGACGGTCGCGGTCCTCGTCGCCTGCTCCGGACCGCAGCCGCGCCCTCCGAAGGGCGAGGTCGCCGTCTCCTTCGAGGGCAGGGTCGAGAACGGACCGTTCCGCTTCGGAAAGGACGATCTGGCCCGCTTGCCACGGCACGGTTTCAAGGCGGTTTCGCCGTTCACCGGGAAGGAGGCGAAGTTCGAGGGTCTCGCAGTGACCGCGATCCTCGCCGACGTGCTCGAGCTCGCGAAGGGCGGTGACACGGCGGTCTTTCACGGCCAGGGTGGCTACGCCGCTCCGGTACCCATCGCCGCGCTCCGCCAGCTGAGGCCGGTGCTCGCCGACAAGGTGGACGGCGTATCGGTCGGCGAGTGGCGCAGGGATGCGGCGCCGCTGCAGCTGGCCTGGCCCAACGTGGAGCAGCCTGGCATCGACAGCGACCCGCGCATGCGCTGGTGGTGGGTGGCCGGCGTGAGGAAGGTGGAGATCCAGAACTGGATCGCGACCTACGGCAGAGCGCTGCGCGTCCCTCAGGGTTCGAGTGATGAAGCGCGGCTCGGCGCAGAGGCGATCTCCGTCTCCTGCATCGGGTGCCACATGGTGCGCGGCGTCGGCGGAACACGCGGCCCGGAGCTGAAGAACGCGGCCGTCCGGCGCGACCCGCGGGCCTTCACCGCGAGGATGCGCGAGCATCTGGCGAAGGCCTCCGGCATGGAATCCGCCCCCGAGACGAGCTCGGTCGCCGCTCGGCAGATCGCCGCCTTTTTTCACGCGGTGGACCTGGCCGGGACAAGGCCAGAGGAGGAGGTCCAGCCGCCTGAACTGCCGGCGCTGCCACCGCCCGTGCCCGATGACTATGGTCCGAGGATCTGATCGGGGATGAGCACGAAGAGAGCCGAAAGGCGAGTCACAGCGGCGACCAGTTGATGTGATTCTCCAGCGTCACCGCCGCCGCTGTGAGCTGATGTCCGGCGCCTTGCGGCGCCTCAAG
>MEMX01000134.1:0-28484 GCA_001768075.1 Anaeromyxobacter sp. RBG_16_69_14
GTCCGCGGCACCGCGCTCGAGGTGCCGCTGCACTGGCACCACGCCCGGCTCGCGCCGGCGGCGGTGGAGCGCCTCACCCGCGCGGTGGTGGCCGAGGCACGCGAGCGGCTGCGGCCGCGCGGGTCCTGACGCGGGCCGCGTTCTCCCCGCCGCCGAGCCTCGCCACGCCCCGCAAGAGGGGTCCGGTGGATGGAGCGCTCGAAATCACTGGGGGCCCTCACGGCCCGCAGGTCGAGCCCGGTCCCTGGGTGATGGTCCTCCCTCTTGCCACCCAGCCAGGCAGACTGAAAGTGACGATTCTGCGTCGCGGGGTCGGCCGCTGTCACGGCGGCCGGCCCCACGAGGCTTGCCCCGATCGTCTCCAATCACGCCAGGTCGAAGCGATCCAGGTTCATCACCTTGGTCCAGGCCGCCACGAAGTCCTGGACGAACTTCTTCTGCGCATCCGCACTGCCATAGACTTCCGCCAGGGCGCGGAGCTGGGAGTTCGAACCGAAGACGAGATCGACGCGCGTGCCGGTCCACTTGACCTTACCCGTCTTGCGATCGCGCCCTTCGAACACGTCCGCGCCTCTCGAGACCGCCTTCCACTCCGTGCTCATGTCGAGCACGTTCACGAAGAAGTCGTTGGTCAGCTCCTCCGGCCGCTGGGTAAAGACGCCGTGCTGGGTCTGGCCGAAGTTGGTCTTCAGGACGCGCATGCCGCCCACGAGCACCGTCATTTCGGGCGCGGTCAGGGTCAGCAATTGCGCCTTGTCGACCAGCAACTCATCGGCCGATACACTGTACTTGCTCTTGAGGTAATTGCGGAAGCCGTCCGCGACCGGTTCGAGCACGGCGCAGGAGACCACATCGGTTTGCTCCTGCGAGGCGTCCATTCGTCCCGGGGTGAAGGGAACCGTCACCTTGTGATCGGCGTTCTTCGCCGCTTGCTCGACGCCGGCACAACCGGCCAGAACGATCAGGTCGGCCAGCGAGACCTTCCTGCCACCCGACTGGGCGCTGTTGAACGCGCTCTGGATGTCCTCCAGCGTCTTGAGCACCTTCGCCAGCTGGGCAGGCTGGTTGACTTCCCAATCCTTCTGCGGTGCCAGGCGGATGCGGGCACCGTTCGCACCGCCGCGCTTGTCGGAGCCACGGAAGGTGGACGCCGAGGCCCAGGCGGTCGTCACGAGCTCGGAGACGGACAGACCGGAAGCCAGGATCCTGGCCTTGAGGGCGGAGATGTCCTTTTCATCGACCAGTTGGTGATTGACCGCAGGGATGGGGTCTTGCCAGATGAGCTCTTCCGCAGGCACTTCCGGGCCGAGATAGCGCGCACGCGGACCCATGTCCCGGTGCGTCAGCTTGAACCACGCCCGGGCGAACGCGTCGGCGAGCTGATCCGGATGCTCGAGGAAGCGCCGCGAGATCTTCTCGTAGACCGGGTCGAGGCGCAGGGAGAGGTCCGTGGTCAGCATGGTGGGCGCGTGACGCCTGGACGGATCGTGGGCATCCGGAATGGTGCCGGCGCCCGCGCCACCCTTCGCGACCCACTGATGCGCACCGGCCGGGCTCCTCGTCAGCTCCCATTCGTAGCCGAAGAGGTTCTCGAAGAAGTTGTTGCTCCACTTCGTGGGCGTGGTGGTCCAGGTGACTTCCAGGCCGCTGCTGATCGTGTCACCGCCTTTGCCCGTGCCGAAGCTGCTCCTCCAGCCCAGGCCCTGCTCCTCGATGCTGGCCGCTTCCGGCTCCGGCCCCACATGTTTGGCATCGCCTGCGCCGTGGGTCTTACCGAAGGTGTGGCCGCCCGCGATGAGCGCCACCGTCTCTTCGTCGTTCATCGCCATACGGGCGAAGGTCTCCCGGATGTCCTTGGCCGCAGCGACCGGATCCGGGTTGCCGTTCGGGCCTTCCGGGTTCACGTAGATCAGGCCCATCTGCACGGCAGCGAGCGGGTCTTCGAGGTCCCGGTCGCCGGCGTAGCGCTTGTCATCGAGCCACTTCTTCTCGGAGCCCCAATAGATGTCCTGTTCCGGTTCCCAGATGTCCTCGCGTCCGCCGCCGAAACCGAAGGTCTTGAATCCCATCGACTCCAGGGCGACGTTGCCCGTGAGGATCATCAGGTCGGCCCAGGAGATCTTCCGGCCGTACTTCTGTTTGATCGGCCAGAGCAGCCGGCGTGCCTTGTCGAGGTTGACGTTGTCGGGCCAGCTGTCGAGGGGTGCAAAGCGCTGGCTGCCGCTGCCTGCTCCGCCGCGCCCGTCGCCGGTGCGGTAGGTGCCGGCGCTGTGCCATGCCATGCGGATGAACAGAGGACCATAGTGGCCGAAGTCCGCCGGCCACCAGTCTTGCGAGTCGGTCATCAGCGCGCGGAGGTCCTTCTTCACGGCCCCCAGGTCCAGGCTCTTGAACTCTTCAGCGTAGTTGAAGTCCTGGCCCATGGGGTCGGACTTGGACGACCGCTGGTGCAGGATGTTCAGCTTCAGCTGATTCGGCCACCAGTCTTGGTTCGACGTGCCGCCACCGGCATTGCGATGGAACGGGCACTTTGCTTCATCTGACATGGGTTCTCTCCTTGGGTTCGTTTGCACTCGCATCGGGCCGCGTGGGCCGGCGGTCACCACCTTCTGGTTGCCGACAACGGGCGCCCCGGCAACGGTGGTCGGCTATTTCTGGTCAGCCAGTTTCGTTCTCCTCACTTGCCCGGGTTTGCGGTTGACACTCGGCCGGGTACGCCCGGTCGCCCCCCGTGAACAGGCCCGGCACACGCCCCTGATCTCGACTCGTGTGTTGACGACGTCGCCGTACTGCTTCACGGCACCGGGGACACCCAGGGAGTCGAACGCGGGGTTCTCGAAGTCTCTGGCAAGCCCACAACGTATGCAGACGAAGTGATGGTGCGGCCGGAGGTTGGCGTCGAAACGCGCGACTCCACGGCGCGGTCCGAGCGTCGTGATCAGGCCGAGATCCTCGAGCATCCAGAGTGTCCGGTAGACGGTGTCGAGCGACACCGTCGAGATCCTTGCTTGGACGGCACGGAAGACCGCCTCGACCGCCGGATGCTCGATGCTCGAGGCCACCTCCCGGAAGATCTCGAGCCGCTGATGCGTGAGCCTGACGCCGGCCTTCCGGGCGGTCTCCCTGAACCGCTCCAGCCTCCGATCGAGCTCTCCGCGATCCACGCCCATCGCCTTGCCCTCATATCGCGTATGACATGTATTTAAGAATCGTCCTCCATCTGATTCGAAATGACAACGATGATCGGTTGAAGAGCGTGCGTTCCAGAAGGGTTCGTCCCTGTGGAGTGCATCTCGCCGCCGACCAGCGCGACGGGCCCCTTGCGGTGCGTCCCGCATGCGTGCCACGCTCTCAACAGGCGACAGCTTGCCAAGGCTGGTCGGAACCACCGGGACCTCGCAGGCGCTTGGCCCTCGCGACGCGACGTCCCTCGGAATCGGCGCGGTCCGGCTGGTGGTAGGCGCAGGTCGCGCCCCCCATCTCGAGCGTCAGTTCATGTGGCATGCGCTATCACCCGCGGCTGGGCCATCGGCACCGCTGCAACGGTGCTCGGGGCAGGGCTCCTGGCGACGCGCGGAGCCGGGGAGAGCTCACCCGATCTGGTGGGCCTGACGCTCACGCTGGGTGCCGTGCTCGGCTACGTGCTCTACGTCGAGGCGGCCCAGCACGCCATCCATCGCGGGCTCGACGCCGCGGGCGCGATGGCCGGCATGTTCGGCGTGGGCGCCATCCTTCTCGCACCCCTCCTCGCGCTCGAGCCGCTTGGCTGGCTGGCAAGCCCGCGGGGCGCGGCCCTGGCGGAGGCTTCACCGGCCGCGCAGCTCCCCGTGGCGACGAGCCTCTCGCTGCAAGAGGACTACTCGACCTGGACGTCTGCGGAACCGAGCTCCTTGTCGCCGCGCAAGACCTTGATCGACCACTTGCCCTTCTTGGAGAGCGTGTTCGACTTGTAGGTGCGCGAACGCCAGGAGGACGACAGCGCCACGTCCTGGGTGGAGCGGACCTGCCCGTCGAGGACCCACTGGAGGACCACGTCCTCGTACTTTGCATCCTGGGGGACGAGCCACGAGGTCCAGGCGCTGACGAGGGTTCCCTTCTTCACCGGGGTGGTCACCGGCTCGGTGCAATCCCACCGGGTCGGGCTGTCCTTCTGGGTGTCGATGGTGAGGCAGGGCTTGAGCTCGACGAGGATGGGGCCCTTGTCCTTGCCGGTCTGATAGTAGCCCACGACCTTGCGCACTTCTTCTGCCGTGGGGTCCGTTTCTGGAGTGGGGACCGTGCCTTGCGCACGAAGGGCCGTCGGCGCGAGGAGTAGGGGGGCGAGGAGGGTGCTCAGCTGCATCCGTCTCATGGGTTCTCCTCCTAGGCTAGGGAGAAACCGGGCTAGGGGCTACAGCCTCCATGTAACGAGGCAACGAGCCGCGACCGTGGGCATGCAACGTAACAGCATGGGCCCGGCGCCGCTTGCGCCCCCGCCCCAGCGGTAGCGGCGCGAGTGACGGGTCGCAAGACACCCCGACCAGCGCATCGAGGCCTACTGCCCGGCCTGACGCGAGGTCGAGGCGCTCATCATCAGGGCAGGACACCTTCTGGGCGAGCGTCTGGCTCGCCGCAGAGGATGAAGAGCGGCTTGCCACCGGTGGAGACCGAGTGCGCCGACTCCACGGCGATCCTGGCCTTCTCGGATTGCATGAATTCGCCGAAGTGCTGCGCGTCCCGGAAGTAAATATCGGCGCCCCTGTAGTATGGAGCCTGTCCTTCCGGTGTGTCGATCGTGCGGTAGGTGGTTACCCGTTCGCCACGCATGAGCGGTACGTGCTTGCTCAAATAGCGCGCTTCGAATTGATCTTTGTCGGTCGGATGAGGATATAGCACCAGCAGCCTGATGGCCATCGCTCGATCTCCTTGCCTGTGAATGAATGGTGACTTCTGGTTGACTCGACGAAGCGAACTGCCACACGACGGTCCCACACTCCGGCCCAGCGTTCACTGTCATTTCTTACAGTCGGCTCGACGCGCGAATTGGGTCGATCTCGCGGTTGCCGGCGGGGGACAAGCCACCCGCCCTACTCGGTCCGTTCAGAACCCGTTCTCATGGACCGCCATCAAGGAGAGGTCCTCGTTCCTGATGGCGGTGGCCACGCCGTCGACTTCGGGCAGGATGTTCTTGATGAAGAACCGCGCGCTGTGCACCTTTCCGTCATAGAAGGCGGCGTCATTGTTCTTGCTCAACAAGTCGTTCCTCCCGGCGGCATCACGGACGTCGACGCCATTCTCCTTGAACATGGCCGCCAGGCGTTTGGCGGCGATCCCCGCCTGCCAGAACAGCAACCAGCCGACGCAGATGTCCCCGAAGAGGTAGACGAGAGGCATCCCGTTGCAGATCGGCACGATCGTCTTCCCTTCCTTGAAACAACCAGCGACATGGCCTCCCATCTCCCGCAGGAGGTCGACGCGCCTTTCCAGATCTCCGGTCAGGTCGCGCACGCCTTCGACTTCCCCGTACTCCTTGATGGACCGGCCGATCTCGGTCAGGAGGTTCGCGAAGTCCTGGCCGTCCCGCTGCAAGAGGAGCTGGGTGAGATAGAAGAGGATGTTCCCCGAGGCGTCCCCCTCCCACCAGCCGATGGGCAGGATGTCGCGCATGAACTGATGGACGGGATAGTCGTTGTAGAACCCATACCGTCCGGTCATCTTGACGGCCGTCTCCGCGACCTTCAGGCCTCTCTCGGCCGTGTAGTGCCTTTCAATGGAGAAGAGCACGTCTTTCAGCCCCGACCATTTCTCCTTCTCGGCAGGATCCGAGAACGCGTTGGCCTTGTCGTGGCAGAGACAGCAGTAATAGACCAACGCTCTCATCCCCTCCACATGGGACTTCATCCAGAGCAGCCGCCGCCTGACAAACGGGTGGGCGATGATGGCAACGCTCCTGGCGTCGGGGTTCTCGATCTCGGAGATGTGCGGCCCTGAAACGCGAGTCCTGGCATGCTCCAGGGAGTGAAGATACGCTGCCGAGGCAATACCCGTGGAGATGATCCCGTAGAAGGGGCTAGCCTTCAAGGCTGCAATGAAGACGCCCAGGGCCTGTCCCCTTGGGCCAAGGAGCTCTGCGTGGCAGTCGCCGTTCTCTCCGAAGTTGATCCCGACGGTGGGGCTGGCGTGAAGACCAAGTTTGTGCTCCAGGCTCACGACCGAGTAATCGTTCCTCCGCCCGAGCGAGCCGTCTCTATTGACGAGATACTTCGGAACGACGAACAGCGAGAGCCCGGCGGCGTTGCCCGGGTCCCCCTCGATCCGGGCGAGGACGAGGAGGACGATGTTCTCGAACAGATCGGAATCACCGCTGGTGATCGTGGGCTTGGTGCCTTTGATGCGGTACGAACCGTCGGGCTGTAGCGCGGCCGTGGTCGTCACATGGGCAAGTTCGTCGGCCCCCGCGCGATCTTCGGTGAGCGCCGCGGCCGAGCCCCACTTGCCGGAGATCAGTGCCGGTAAGTACCTCTTCTTCTGGTCCTCGGACCCGAGCTGCGAGATTGCAGGGGTAATGGACATCGGCGACGCAGAGGGCCAGAGGAAACCAAAATTATGGACGAAGTCCTCGAACGTGGCGGCCCACAAGGACATCGGGAAGCCGAGCCCACCGTTCTCGCGGGGGACGTAGCTCGACGGCCATCCTCCCTGGTCGTACTGTTTCTTCAGCTGGTGAAAGCAGCGGGGCACCTGGACGTTGCCATTCTCCAGCCGGCACCCCTCCCGGTCCGCTTCGACCATGATCGGATAGGACTCCCGTAGGGCCAGCTTCAAGGCTGCTTCCAGCGCTGCGTCGATGTCCTCCTTCGCAAGGTGCCCGTAGAGAGGCGTCTTGCAGAGCTTGTCGATCCCCAGCATCTCGTGAAGGACGAATTTCTGATCCCGCTCGTCAACCAATAGGTTCTTCATGGACGTTTCTCACGGTCGGAGTTGGTTGGATTGCTCGCTGACGGCCCCTGGTGAAGTCGGCGACGGCCTGTCAGCGACCGTGGCCTCCCCACCAGGACGGTTCCACACTCCGCACCGGCCTTCACTGTCATTTCTTACATTGCGGTCGGCGCGCCGCGATTCAGCTGAGCTCGATCAGTCCGAGGCGCAGCGCGACCGCCACCGCCTGGGGCCTGTTGATGGCCTCGAGCTTCTCCATGACTTTGTAGACGTGATAGTTCACGGTCCGCTCGCTGATACCGATGATGACCGACATGTCCCAGGAGCTCTTCCCCTGCATGATCAGCTGCAGGATGTCCTTCTCCACGGTGGAGAGGGCGACGCCTCCGGCGTCGCGCCGGTGGCCGTCGAAGAGCCGGCAGAACGCGAAGTGCAGGTGGGGCACGACGAGCTCGAGGAGGGTCTCGGTGCGCTCGTCGCGGCGCACCGTGGGGACGGAGAGACAGAACATGCTTCCGTGAGGCGCTGCGGGCAGGGGTCCTGAGCCAATCGTGTAGCCATCCCGCATGCCGAAGTCGACGGCCAGCGACACGAGCTCCCTCGGTTGCCCCAGCCTTCGCCGGGCCTCCGACCAGAACTTCAAGCGGTAGCTGGTGAAGTGCTCCCTGGAGAGGGCGCTCCGCTGGAGGTAGTCTCCCGCCTCCCGCACGAACCGCTCGCCACAGCTGACGTTGAGGAAATGTTCCACGATGACGCCGCACCGATCGTCGCGCCGCCCGAGCACGGCGCACGCGTGCTCGAACGGGAACAGGCCCTGGAGCTTCCAGAACAGCCGCCGGAACTCCTCCTCGGCCTTGCAGCGCACGCAACCGTCGATGATCTCGAGGAGCGCCAGCGCATCGGCATGGCACAACCGCAGCCCGGATGACCCTCCCAGTCGAGGCGCCGCTGCGGTGAGGTGAGACATGGGACCCCCCTGCGCACGACGGAAGACCCGGCCGCGCCCGGCGCCGGCGCGCGATGCGAGAGACGTCCTGACCGGGCTCCCCCGCAATCATGCCACGATGCCAGGCAAGCCGCTACACTGTCCTCGCGCCACCCGACCCGCCGACCGGGCCAGACAACGTCGGCTTCGAGGCGGGGCTCGGAGCGGCGCTCAGGTGATCTCGGGTACCTCGGCGGCGGCTGGCCACTGCTCCCGAGCACCGACGAGGACGCGCAGGGCAACGACTGCCGAGACGGCGGCGACGGAGAGCGCGAGGAAGCCGGAACCGAACGAACCGCTCGTCTGCTTGAGTGTTCCAAGCAGTGTCGGCAGGGCGAACCCACCTAGCCCGCCAAGTGCTCCGATGATGCCGGTGGCAGCACCGACCTGCCGACGGAAGCGCTGCGGCACCACCTGGAACACCGCACCGTTCCCCATCCCGAGGCCGAGCATCCCGGCGACGAGGATCCCCACCATGGCCCCGAGCGGCGGGAGCCGCGCGGCGAGGCCGTAGGCGCCGGCCACCACGACCAGGACGATCGACAGGAGCCGCACGCCGCCCACGCGATCGGCGACGATCCCACCGATCGGGCGCGCCACACTGCCAGCGAGGGCGGCGGCCGCGGTCAGATAGCCCGCCTGGAGCGGGGTGACCTGGTACTGATCGCGGAAGAAGATGGGCAGGAAGCTGGAGAGGCCGACGTACCCGCCGAAGGTGACAGCGTAGAACGCGCAGAACCACCACAGGTCGGGAGCCCGGAGGAGCTGCCGCGTCCCCGAGGCCGGGGCGACCAGGGAGCGGGAGGAGTCCTCCCTGGCGAGCAGCACGAAGGCGAGCAACACGACGGCGAGCGGGATCATGGCGAGCCCGAAGACGCCGTGCCAGCCGACGATCGCGGCGAGGCGTGGTGCCAGCAGGTTCGTGACGACCGTGCCGCTGTTGCCGGCGGCCGCGATTCCCATCGCCAGGCCCTGGCGCTCCGGCGGGTACCAGCGGCTCGCGAGCGGGAGAGCGACGGCGAACGAAGCGCCGCCGGCACCCAGCAGGAAGCCCGCTGCCAGCAACGACGAGAAGCTGTCGGCCCACAGCCATCCGAGGACCAGGGGCACGAAGAGGAAGGCGAGGAGCGCGATCCCGGCGCGTCGGCCGCCGACGCGATCGCTGAGCAGGCCCAGCGGGATCCTCAAGATGGAGCCGCTGAGGATGGGCACCGCCACCAACCACCCCTTCTGCGCCGGCGAGAGGCCGAGGTCCTGGGAAGCGAAGACCCCGAGCGAACCGATGAGGACCCACAGCATGAAGCTGAGGTCAAAGTGCATGAAGCAGGCGATGAGCGTTGGCAGGTTCCCTGTGCGTGCACCAGTTTTCACGGTTGTGCTCCTTCGAGGGTCGGCCGTCCTGCGGCTGCCCCTCTCCCCGCTCCGCCCTTTCACAACGGGGCTCCGGTGGGGGGTTGGGGTGAGAGGCGAGTCCGAGACACGTGGTCGGCGAGGGCGGTGAGCATGGACCCCATCTTTGGATTATCGGGCACGACGTGCGGCGGGATGCCGAGCGCCGCGAGCGCCCTGGCGCAGGTCGGCCCGACCGCCGTGACGACCGCGCGGGAACGAAGCGCATCGCGGAGCGCGTCCGCGCGCTCCATCGAGGCGGCGACGTGGAACAGGTGCCTCGCCTGAATCTGGCTGGTGAAGACGACCGCGCCCACCTGGCCATCCACGATGTCGGCAACTAGCCGCCGCAGCGGCTCGAGGTCCTCGGGCAAGCGCCAGACGTAGAGCAGGAGCTCGTGCACGCGGGCACCGCGCGCGGCCACCGCCTCCACGAGCGGCGTGTTGCGCTCGCCGTAGTGCACGATGATGGTGAAGCGGCCATCCACCCCCAGCCCAGCCAGTGCTTCCAGCAGCTCGGCGGTGGTGTACGGCGCCCGCACCCGCACCGGCACCTCGACGCCCTCGCGCCTGAGCGCGGCTACCGGCTTGGGCCCGCGACAGACGGCGGTCGCGCGCCGGAGCACCTCCCGCAGGTCGCCGTCGCGCCCCATCGCGCGGGACTCGGCAAAGAGCGCCGCCACGCCGACCCCGCTGGAGAACACCAGGACCGGGGCGGCCTCGCGGCTGGCCCGCTCGAGCAGGTCGCGCACGGCCGCCGCGCCCGCCACCCGCTCCTCGCGGACAGCGGGCGCCGAGCAGGGCTCGCCCCCGTGGCGCCGTACGAGCGCGGCGAGCTCCTCGGGCATGCGCGCTTCGAGCAGCGCGACCCGCATCCCGCCGAGCGCGCTCATCGGGGATCCAGGCGCAGCTCGATGTCACCGCGCGAAGAGAGCGCAACCGGGTACGTCGTCAGGGCGCGGCAGTCGTTGCCCGCCGGCCGGCCCGTGGCGAGGTCGAACTTGAACCCGTGGAGCGGGCACACGAGGACCGAGCCCCCCAGGAGCCCGTCGGCGAGGGGTCCCTGCCGGTGAGGGCAGGTATCCTCGGTGGCGAAGAGCCGCCCGTCCCGCGAGCGGAAGACCGCGACGTTCCGACCGTCGATGGCGAAGACCCGGCCCTCGCCAGGCGGGATCTGATCCACCGGTCCGAGATTGCGGAGGGGCGTTTCGCTCCTGGTCAATTCCGGCATCACCGCACCTCCCCCGCGACGACCTGCTCCTCCGGCGCCTCCCGGCCATCGCGCCCATCGCCCTGGCCCGAGGCGCGCGGGCGAACGAGGACCTGGGCGAACTGCAGCGGGTGGACGGGGTCGTTCGCCTCGCCCCACGGATCGGCGTAGGCGTCCACCGCAGCCTCCATGGCAGCGTCGAGGCGGGCCGCGATCCCCTCCTCGTCCTGCACCACGACCGCGCGGACCTTCTCGATCCCGATCCGCTCGACGAAGTCGTAGGTGCGCTCCAGGTACTTTCCGTTCTCGCGGTAGTACTGCATGAACCTGCCCATGAGCCGGAGGACCTCCTCGTGCGCCTCGACCACGCAGAGGAGGTCGCCCTTGCGCACGCGCGATCCGGCCGCGCCGCCGACGTACAGCTCCCACCGCCCGCCCTCGATGGCGACGGCGCCGAGGTCCTTGGTGGTGGCCTCGGAGCAGTTGCGCGGACATCCCGCCGTCGCGAGCTTCATCTTGTGCGGCGACTCGATCCCCTGGAACCGGCGCTCGATGGCGATCCCGAGGGCCGTGCTGTCGCCGACACCGTAGCGGCAGAAGTCGCTCCCGACGCAGGTCTTGCAGGTGCGGAAGGCCTTCGTGTAGGCGTGGCCCGACGGCATGCCGAGCTCGCGCCATACTTGCGGCAGCCTCGCCTTGGGGATGCCAAGGAGGTCGATGCGCTGCCCGCCGGTGATCTTGATCATCCTCGCCTGATGGCGTTCCGCGACGTCGGCGATGCGCCGGAGCTCGCCGGGAGTCGTCACCCCGCCGTAGATGCGGGGCACCACGCTGAAGGTGCCGTCCTTCTGGATGTTGGCGTGGACGCGATCGTTGATGAACCGGGCGTCGCGCTCATCCTCGTACTCCCCGGCCCAGATCGTCTTGAGCAGCGAGGCCAGGCCGGGCTTGCTCGCGGCGTCCTCCCGCCCGCCCGCGAGCGCCGCGAAGACGGACGAGACACTGCGGAGCCCGAGCCTGCGGATCTCGCGCACCAGGTCCGGTTTGGCGAGGGGGACCCCCGGGACGTAGTAGTGGACGGCGGGATCCTCGATCAGGCCGCCCTCGCCGAGCACGTCCTGGAGAATGGCCTGCACGTCGCGCCTGCAGCCGCCGCAGCCGGTGCCGGCGCGCGTCGCGCCGCAGACCGCCTGGAGCGAGCGGCAGCCGTTGCGAGCGGAGTACGCGATCCGCCCCTTGGACACGCCGTTGCAGTTGCAGATCTGCGCGTCGTCCGGGAGGTCGAGCACGGAGCGAGGCGCGGACGCGCCGGAGGACGGGAAGAGCAGCTCGGCCGGGTCGGGGCCGATGTCCTGGCCGCGATCGAACGACTGGAGCAGCACCGGCGCCGCCGAGGCGTCGCCGAGGAGGACCGCCCCGGCCAGCCGGCCGTCGCGGACGACGAGCTTCTTGTAGACGCCGCGAGAGGGGTCCTCGTACGTGATCTCCTCGTCACCGGCCTCCAGCCGTTCGCGGATGCCCATCACCGCCAGCTCCACGCCCATCACCTTGAGCTTGGTCGAGACCTTGGACCCGGTGTAGGAGGCGCGCGGCTCGCGCCCGGAGAGGCGGTTCGCCAGCACCTCCGCCTGCTCCCAGAGTGGCGCGACGAGGCCGTAGACCCGGCCGCGGTGCTGAGCGCACTCGCCGATGGCGTGGACGTCGGGGTAGCCTGGGCAGGACAGGTCGTCCTCCACGACGATCCCGCGCTCGACCAACAGGCCTGCCTCCCGTGCGAGCGCGACGTTGGGGCGGATGCCGGCCGCGACGACGACCATGTCGCACTCGAGCGTGCCGCCGTCCTCGAAGCGCAGGCCGGTCACGCCGCCCTTGCCGTCCTCACCCACGACCTCGCGCGTGCTCTTCCCCAGGTGGACCTGAAGGCCCATGCCCTCCAGCTTCTGACGCAGGATGGCGCCGCCGCGGGCGTCGAGCTGGAGCTCCATGAGGTGGCCCATCAGGTGGACGACGTGGACGGTGAGCCCCCGCTCGAGGAGGCCGCGCGCGGCCTCCAGGCCCAGGAGCCCGCCACCGATCACGGCGGCGCTCCGGCAGCGCGCGGCGTACGCCGTGATCGCGCTGCAGTCGTCGAGGGTCCGGAAGGCGAAGATCCCCTCGCGCGACCGCCCCGCCGCGTCCTCGAGCCCGGCGATCCGCGGGATGAAGGGCGCGCTCCCGGTGGCGATGACGAGCTTGTCGTAGGGCTCGGCCGTGCCGTCGGCCGCGGTCACCACCTTGCGCACGGGATCGACGGCCGCCACCCGCACGCCGGCGCGCAGCGCGACGCAGTTCGCCTCGTACCAGGCGAGCGGGTTGATGAAGATGTCGCCCGGCTCGTGGCTGCCGGCGAGGACGCTCGAGAGCAGGATGCGGTTGTAGTTGCCATACGGCTCGTCGCCGAAGACGGTGACGGTGAAACGATCGCCGCCGCCGCGCGCGAGCAGCTCCTCCACGAGGCGCGCGCCTGCCATGCCGTTGCCGATCACCACCAGCCTGGATCGCTCCTTCTTCAAGACGTGCTCCTTCAAGATGTCGCTCCGTTTCCGTCCGCGCGCTCCACGCGGACTGCACAGACCTTGAACTCCGGCATCCGGCTCACCGGATCGAGCGAAGGATTGGTGAGCCGGTTGACGGCGTGTTCGCCGCCCCAGTGGAACGGCACGAAGACGGTGTCGGCGCGCAGGCCCGGGTCGAGCCTGGCGGTGAACCAGGCGCGGCCCCGGCGCGTCGCGAGCACGAGCGCATCGCCCTCCGCGAGGCCGTTGCGGCGCGCCGTCGCGGGGTTCATGTGCGCGGTCGCCTCGGGCGCGAGCCGGGTGAGCTCGCTCACGCGGCGCGTCTGCGTGCCCGACTGGTAGTGCGCGAGGACGCGGCCGGTGGTGAGGTAGAGCGGGTACTCCGGGTCCGGCACCTCGGCGGGAGGGCTGTGCTTCACCGGGTGGAAGCGCGCCCGGCCGCTGGGCGTGGCGAACCGCTCGAGGAAGAGCCGCGGCGTTCCGGGGTGCTCCACGGTGGGGCAGGGCCAGAAGACGCCCTGCGCGGCATCGATCTTCTCGTAGCTGATACCCGCGTAGTCGGCCGGGCCCCCGGCGCTGGCACGGCGCAGCTCCCCGAAGACCTCGCGCGCTCCGGAGAAGGCGAAGGCGCTACCGGCGCCGAGCCGTTCGGCCAGGGCGCACAGGATCTCGAGATCCGTGCGGACGCCGGGTGGGGGCGGGAAGGCGCGGCGGCGCCGGATGACCCGGCCCTCGAGGTTGGTGGTGGTGCCCTCCTCCTCGGCCCACTGCGCCGAGGGGAGCACGACGTCGGCCTGGGACGCCGTCTCCGAGAGGAAGAAGTCGGCGACCGCGAGGAAGTCGAGCCGGCGCAGTTGCCGCTCGATCCGGAGGGCGTCGGGGGCCGAGACGAGGATGTTGGAGCCCATGACGAGGAGCGCCTTCACGCCTTCGGGATCGCCCATGGTGGCCAGGAGCTCGTACGCCGACCGCCCCGGACCGGGCAGCTCGGCCTCGGGCACGCCCCACACCTCCGCGATGTGACGGCGTGCCGCCGGGTCGTCGATGCGGCGGTAACCGGGGAGCTGATCGGCCTTCTGGCCGTGCTCGCGGCCGCCCTGGCCGTTGCCCTGGCCCGTGAGGCATCCGTATCCGCTGAAGGGCCTCCCCGGCAACCCGAGGGCGAGCGCGATGTCGACGTAGGCGAGGACGTTCTTCACGCCTTGGGCCTGCTGCTCCGGGCCCCGGCCGGTGAGGACCATTGCAGTCCCGGCTCGGCCGACGAGGCGCGCGGCCTCCACGAGCTGCGCCTCGGTAACGCCGGTGATGCGCTCCACGCGCTCGGGCCAGTACGTCGCCACGAGCGCCCGCACCTCGGCGAACCCCTCGGTGCGGGACGCGACGTAGTCCCGATCGATGAGCCCGTCGCGCACGAGCACGTGCAGGATGCCGTTGGCGAGCGCGGCGTCGGTCCCGGGCGTGAGCCGGAGGTGCAAGGTGGCAGCGTCCGCGGTCGGCGATCGGCGCGGATCGATCAAGATGAGACGCCCACCGCGTGCGCGGTGCGCGTCGATGACGCGCATCATCGGAGGAAACGTCTCGGCCGGGTTGGCGCCGGCGAGGAGGATCACGTCCGTGCGAGCGATGTCCTCGAGCGGAAACGGCAGTCCTCGATCGAGCCCGAAGGCCCGGAGCGAGGCCGCCGCAGCGGACGACATGCAGAACCGGCCGTTGTAGTCGATGTTCGCCGTGCCGAGCGCCACGCGCGCGAACTTGCCCAGGAGATAGGCCTTCTCGTTGGTCAGCGCGCCGCTGCCGAACACGCCCACGGCGCTCTTCCCGTGCCGGCGTTGCACCTCCCGGAGGCGGCTCGACACCAGGCCAAGCGCCTCGTCCCAGGCGCACGGCTCGAGCGCGCCGCGCGCGTTGCGCACGAGTGGCGAGGTGAGCCGCTCCGGATGGCCGATGGTCTTCCCGGCAGTGTAACCCTTCACGCAGAGGACACCCAAGTTCACCGGGAACGCGGGGTCGCCGGCGATCGAGGGAGCGCCGGCGGGGCCCGAGATCGTCATGCCGCACTGGAAGGCACAGTACGGACAGTGAGACAGGGTTCCCCCGCCAGCGGCAGCGAGGGTACCGCCCGCGGGCGCGGTGATGTCGTCGAGCTCCGGCTGGTCCATGGGTACGCTTGACCAAGGTCAAGCAAGCGTCTTGCCGAGTCGCCGGACCGCGGAAACACGGGCAATTTGCCGCCGCGCTCCGGCAGTTCTGCGCGGAGTGAAGGCAGCAGGTGCGCGGAAGTGTGGCAGGCGCCGCTCGACCCTTCCCGCAGGTCGTAGATCAGCAGCGCGCCTGCAGGTAGACGAAGCGGATCCCACTCTGGAGGTAGTCGTCGACCACCTCCAGCACCGCGGCGTCGCGCATCCACCGGGGGCCCGTCTCCGTCACTCGCGTCTCGATGAGCGCCGAGATCGCCGCGAAGCCAAGCTTCTGTACGCGCCCGCGGAGCAGGTCCAGGACCATCGCCTCGACCTCGGCCTCGTTTCTGAGCAACGGCGAGACCGCCATGGCCTGGAGGTAGAAGGTGTCGTTCTCGCCGTAGCGGGGATCCTCGCGGACTCCGATCTCGTCGTGATTCTCGAGCGGGCTTCCGAGCGCATAGGCCACCAGCCGCTGCGAGACGCGATCGCGCAGCGCCACGCCGCACGCCCGCGGATTGGCGAGGGTCGATGCCAGCGTCTCGGCCGGATACTGGAGGAGCGGCCTGCGTCCGGACCTGAGCACCTCCGGTGGATAGTGCGCCAGGTTCCCGTACCGCTCCCCCTCCAGGGCCACGACCTGCGGCAAGAGTCGCGAGACGTCCTCCTCCAGATCGACGGCCTGGAGCGTGGCCGGCCGCGCCTCGAGCGTCCCGATGCGGAGCTCCGGTCCCCGCGAGATCTGGACGGAGTCCCGCCCGCCGACGAGGTCCTCCACCGCGCGGCGGAGCAGGGTCAACGCCTCCTCGATCGCGTAGGGCTGCATGTCGTAGCGGGGGTAGAACCGGAGCGCCCGCTCGCCCGCGGGCAGCAAGATGAGCCCGTGGCGGAAGGCCCTGTCTCGAAGCCACTCACGCCAGTCAGGCCTCACCACGTCGAAGGCCAGCATGCAGGCAGCGCCACGCACGTGCTGCAGGAGGCCCCGGTAGTCCTTCGCCAGTCGCTCGAGCCCCTCCCTCGCCAGGGAGCCCGTGCGGCGAACCTGTTCGAGGTCGAGCTTCCCCAGGAACGCGAGCAGCCGGATCATGCCGACCGAATCGCCCTCCCATGTCGTGTTGAACTTCTTCTCCTCCTGGAAGAACGTCGCCAGCTCCTCGCTCACGAAGAGGATGCCGTTCTGCGCCTTCTTGGCCCATACCACCACGTCGGGTGGGCAGGGCAGGTCGAAGAGCTCGTGTGCCCACAGCCGGCCGGTGGCTCCCCCACCGGTCTGGACCTCGTCGAACACGAGGGGCACGTCGTAGATCCGCGTCAGCAGGCGGAGCTGCTGGAAGAAGTGGGCCGAGGCGAACCGGAGCCCACCCTCTCCCTGGATCGGCTCGACGAGGACCCCGGCCGCCCGCTGCGCACGCCCGAGCTCGTCGGCGTCGATCGTCCTTCGCTGCTCCTCCACGAACTCCCGCACCACGCCTGCCCGGGCGGCTCGCTCCGGCGGCAAGCGTGAGAGCAGGTCCTCGCACGCAGCCAGCAGGCGCCGGAACTGCTCCCTGGGCCTGGGGGCCCCTGGCGTCCGCCCCGTGACGAGCAGCGTCCACACCTGCTCGAGGCTCTTCTCGTCGCGGCGGCGCGTCCGCGCGACCGACCTCGGGTCCTCCACCGGGAAGGCGGCGTGGGGCCAGTCGAAGGTCGGGAACCCGAGCCGGGCCCGCTTGCGCTGGGTGACCGCCAGACTCCCCAGGGTCCGGCCGTGGAAGGCACCCTCGAACGAGACGATGAAGAGGCTCCGCCCGTCGAGGGCTCCGCCGGCTGGAACCCGATCGGGATCGGGCGCTCGTGTCTTCACCCGGTTGAGGAGCACCGCCTTGATCGCGTTCTCGACCGCCTCCGCCCCGGTGTTCACCACGAAGTGGCGCGGGGTACCCGCTGGAGCGATCCGATCGAGGGCGGCCTTGAGCTCGAGCGAGAGGACCGTCTGGTACTCCGAGTGCGCGTATCGCCCGACCGCGTAGGGCAGCCGCCGGAGCACGGCGGCCACCATCTCCGCGTCGTTCTCGCCGAAGGGCTGCGAGGCGATGAGGGCCCCCAGGTCCAGAAACCTGAACGGCTCTCCGGTCGCGTCGCGGTCCAGGGTCGCCAGGTACGGCCCGACGCTCTCGGCCGGATCGAACGCGACAGGGAGCGAGTAGAAGAGGCCGTTCGCGGCGGCCCTCAGGGTCGCGTGCGAGGCCGGAAGCCCCTCGGCGACGACGTCCTCGAGCAGCCGGTCGGGGTCCTGGAACCCGGCGGGGACGCGGGCGTGGACCTCGCCCGCGCGGTAGCGGGCATCGAGGCCCGCGGCCCTCTCCAGGAACCGGGCACTCGCCGCCAACGCTTCCTCGAGGTGCTTCGGAACCGCTGCAAGGTCGACGAGCATCGCCGGAGATGTGTACCGCGCCTCCCCGCCGACGGGAACCGCGATGTGTCCCCCGTGAGCGCCACCGGCTCGCTGCGAGCCGGCCATTCGGCAGCGTGCACGGCCTCGACCTCGGCGGAGAGGACGGGGTTGGCCAGGAGCGCGGCGGCGAGCCCTCCTCCGAGCCGCTGGCCCGCCAGCACGTCGCTCGGGTCACGTGGTCCGGTCAGCGCTCACTGGGTCTCAACACAGATAGTGTTACAACCCTCCGTGCGAAAGGACGCAGCGTGGCCTCGCGCGTGCTCTCCACAGCCTGCATCTCCCTGGTGCACCGGAAGAGATCGCAGTACTGACAGGTCCAGCTCCTCCAGCCGCGGCGGGTCGCCAGATCCAGGCACTCGTCATAGACGGCGCAGAAGAGGCTACGGTGTTGCTCCACCTCGCCTGGTTTGACGAGTGAGAGCAACTCTGCAGGGTTGGGCCCTCGGGTCGGTGCGAATCGCCCGCGACGTGCGGTCAGTCCCGGCAGGCAGAGCGTGTGCAAGGTGTTCGTCATGCGCCTCCTTCCCGGAAGCCGGAGCCTCCGAACGCACCGGGAAGGATTCACCATCGATGTGGCCTTCCCGCGGCGGTGGTGCGACAAGGGGTCCGCCTCGGCGATGGCATCGCGCGCCTCCACCATGGACCAGCCCACCCGGCCGCCCCGCACTGGCGCTGAACCGCCTGCTCACCCTGCCGATGCAACGGTCTCCAGCGCGGCGAGAACGCCGTCCCCACTACCTGCGCTGGAGAGAACGCGACCGCATGCTCCACTTCCCCCGGGGTGCCTGCTAGCTGAATTGCCCGCTGATGTAGCTCTTCGTGTGCGCCTCGCGCGGCGCCTCGAAGAGCTCCTTCGACGCGCCGAACTCGACGAGGTAGCCGGTCCGGCCGCCCTCCGTCGTGTCGACGTACAGGAAACCGGTCTGATCGGCGACCCGCATCGCCTGCTGCAAGTTGTGCGTCACGATCGCGATGGTGTAGCGGGCCTTCAGCTCGAGCATGAGCTCCTCGATCTTCCTGGTGGCGATGGGGTCGAGCGCGGAGCAGGGCTCGTCCATGAGCAGGACCTCCGGCTCCGTCGCGATCGCGCGTGCGATGCAGAGGCGTTGCTGCTGGCCTCCCGAGAGCGAGAGCCCGCTGTTGCCGAGCTTGTCCTTCACCTCGTCCCACAGCGCGGCGCGGCGGAGCGCCTGCTCCACGCGCTCGGCGATGCTCCCCTTGTAGCGGTTGAGGCGCAGCCCGAACGCGACGTTGTTCAGGATGCTGGTCGCGAACGGGTTCGGTTGCTGGAACACCATACCGATGTACCGGCGGACCGCCACCGGATCGATCGACCGTGCGTAGATGTCCTTCCCGCGGAACAGCACGTGGCCCTCGAAGCGGAAGCCGCGCACGAGGTCGTTCATGCGATTGAGGCAGCGCAGCACCGTGCTCTTGCCGCAGCCGGACGGACCGATGAACGCGGTGATATTGTTTCTCTTCACCGGGATGGCAGTGTCCCGGACGGCCTTGAACGTGCCGTAGAACAGCTCGCGGATGTTGCAATCGATGACGACGTCCTGCCCGAGCAGCGCCGCCGCACCGTTCGTCGATCCGTTTCCGGTCTGACCCGAAGGAGGCGTGGTCATTGCGTTTTCCTCACGAGGTGATCCGGCGGCGCGAGAGGCTCTGCCCGACGAGATTCGCCACCAGCACCAGCAGGACGAGCACGAGCGCGGCCGCCCAGGCCAGCTCGACCTGGTTGTCGAACGGCATTCCTGCGAAGTTGTAGATGAGCACGGCGAGGGACGCAGTGGGCTGCATGAGGTTCAGGCGCCCGTGCGACACGAGCCAGTAGTTGCTGAAGAGCGCTGTGAAGATGAGAGGAGCCGTCTCCCCTGCGGCCCGTGCCACGGCCAGCATGACACCGGTGAGGATGCCCGGCAGCGCGGTGGGCAGGAGCACCATCCAGGTCGTCTGCGTGGGCGTGGCGCCCATGCCGATCGCCGCCTCCTTCATCTTCGCGGGGACGGCGCGGATGGCTTCCTCGGCGGTCAGCATCACGGTGGGGAGCATCAGGATCGCGAGCGCGACGCCTCCCGCTAGCGGCGAGAACGTGCCGGTCACGAGTACGACCGCGCCGTACGCGAACACGCCCGCCAGGATCGAAGGGAACCCGGTGAGGACCTTGCCCGCGAAGCGCACCGCGCTCGCCAGCTTGCTCCCCTCTCTCGCCTGCGCGAGGTGGATGGCGCTCAGGATGGCGATCGGGACGCTGAGCGCGGTCGCGACGCCCACCATGAACAGCGTCCCGACGACGGCGTTCCCGAACCCACCACCCGCCTCGAGGGGCGCCGGCGGGAGCTGGGTGAAGAGCGAGAGCTGGAGCCTCTTCCCGCCGCGCCACGCCAGCATGACGACGACCGAGAACAGGGGGACGAGCGCGAAGAGCGTCATCCCGGCGACGAGGGTATCGAGCAGGAACCCCATCAGCGTCCGCGGGCGCCTCAGCGAGCGCTCCAGCTCGCCGAGGTCCACGCCGGCGAAGGGACTCTGCGGCGGCGAGCCGGGCGCGGTGGTCACCTGGTCCATCAGCGCGCTCCCGCGGCGGCGGACGCCCGCTGCAGCAGGATGGACCCGATCACGTTCACCACAAGCGTGATGCCGAGCAGCACCAGGGCCGCGTACATGAGGACGCCGATCTGCTTCGGACCCGCCTCGGGGAAGCTGTTGGCGAGGAGCGCGGCGAGGGTGTTCGCGGGCGAGAACAGCGAGACGCTGATCTGGTTGGCGTTCCCGACCAGCATCGCGAGCGCCATCGTCTCGCCGAGCGCCCGGCCGAACGCGAGCACGACGCCGCCGAAGATCCCGCGCGACGCGGTCGGGACGATGACGCCCAGGATCGTCTCCCAGCGCGTCGCGCCGAGCCCGTAGGCGGCCATCCGGAGCCTCGGCGGGACGGAGGCGAGCGCGTCACAGCTGATCGCGGTGACGGTGGGCAAGATCATGATCGAGAGCACGATCACCGCCGGCAACACGCCGGGCCCGGAGAGGTCCGTCTCGAAGATGGGGAGCCAGCCGAGCTTCAGGTGCAGCCAGTTGCAGATCGGGCGGATGAGGGGGATGAGGACGAACAGGCCCCACAGGCCGTAGACGACGCTCGGGATCGCGGCGAGGAGGTTGACGAGGTTCTTGAGCGCCGCCTCGAGGCGATCGGGGAGCTTGCTCCACCAGGGGCGAAGCTCGATCCCGAGGGCGCGCAGGACGCGGTACGTCGCCTGCGCGAGGAAGCCTTCCGACAGGAAGATGGCGGCCGCCACGCCAAACGCGGTGCCGAGGATGAGTGCCAGCACCGAGGTGTAGAGCGTCCCCCAGATCTCGGGGAGGATGGCGTAGCGCGCCTTGTTGGGATCCCAGATCCGCTCGGTGAGGAACCCCAGCCCATGCTGCCGCATCGCGGGCGCTGCCGCGAGGCTGATGCGCAACACGATGAACGCCACGAGGACGAGGACGAGCGCAGCGGACACCTGACTCACGCGCCGGAACAGGACGTCACCGACGAGCTGGCCGCGCGATGGCGGCCGCGAGATGGAGGTCTCATCGGACACAGCGTCACCTCTCGTGAACGGAGCTGCTCCCGCACCTGGCGCACTGCGGCTCACGTCTCCGCCGGCTTCACGCTCTGCAGCGCAGCCTTGTCGCGCTCCACGACGTTCGGGGGGAGCGGGATGTAGCCCAGCGCCTCGGCCTGCTTCTGGCCCTCCGTCAACGCGTAGTTGAACAGGTCCTGGATCGCCTCGAACTTCTTCCGATCGGGGTACCTCTTGTAGAGCATGACCCAGGTGTAGGTGACGACGGGGTAGGCGTCCTTGCCGTCCGGATCCGATGCCCAGGCGATCATGCTCTCGGGCAGCTGCGTGGAGGCGAGGGCGGCCTGGCCCGACGCCGTCGTCGCGCCGACGAACGCGCCTGACCTGTTCTCGAGGAGCGCCGTCGAGAGGTTCTGGCTCTTCGCGTACCCGTACTCGACGTAGCCGATGGACCCGGGGATGGTCTTGACGCTGGCGGTGACGCCCTCGTTGCCCTTCGAGCGCGTCCCCACCGTCCAGGCGGGCATCTTGTCGGTGCCGGGGCCCTTCGCGAACGCGTCACTGACGGTGCTGAGGTGCTTCGTGAACGCGAAGGTCGTGCCACTGCTGTCCGCGCGCACGACCACGTTGATCGCCGCATCGGGCAGCTTCACGCCGGGATTCGCCTTCGCGATCTGCGGGTCGTTCCAGCGATTCACCTTGCCGAGGAAGATACCGACGTAGGCGTCGCGAGAGAGCTTGAGCTCCTTCACGCCGGGGACGTTGTACGCGAGCACGATCGATCCGGCGGTCATGGGCAAGAGCTGCACCCCTCCCTCGACGCGCTTCATCTCCTCCGGCGACATGGCGGCGTCGCTCGCGCCGAAGTCCACCGTCCTGTCGATGAAGCTCTTCACCCCGCTGCCGCTGCCGACGGACTGATAGTCAACTTGAACGTTTCCGTGCGATCCGCTGTAGGCCTTGAACCACTTGAGGTAGAGCGGCGCGGGGAAGCTCGCGCCAGCCCCCTGGATACGCACGAGCCCCCCGGACGGGGGCGACGGAGCGGCGGGGGCGTTGGCGGTCGGCACCCCGGCTCCCTCGCCGCTCTGTCCTCCCGGCGCAGGTGCCTTCTCGGAGCATGACCACAGGACGAGGGCTGCGAGCGCGAGCGGCGTGGTGAGGATCGAGCGTGCGGTCATGACTCCAACCTCCCTTCCTCGACTGCGAGAGCATCGGGATCGCGAGCGGTGGCGCGCTCGGGTGCGGAGCACGCCACGTCACATATGGATGAGGATCCGTTCATATCCGGCGTCGCTCGAGATGGACCGCGACGGTGCGGTGACTTCTCGGTTGCGCCGCGGCGGCGGGGGTGGCGCGGCAGGGTCTCGCATCGGGCTCCGGATCATGGGGGGGCGCGTCTCATGCGCGGTGGACCCTAGCGGGACCGCGCGGCATTTCGGTGCCCGGTCCGCTACGGATGGTTTGACACGACAGTTGCCGCGACTTCACGGGCCCGACCTCCGGGCGCCACGATCGCGAGCGAACATCGCGCCATGGCGTGGCGCCGGCCGCAACCCTTCCCTCGGCATCTCGAGCTCGATCCGCACCACGTCGAGCTGGTCGAGTTCGACCTCGCTCGGACGAGCGACGAGCCGTTCGACGTGCTCTCGGCGGCAGAGAGGGCACGTGCCGACCGCTTCGGCCGCGACGTGCATCGCGAGAGGTTCATCGCAGGGCGCTGCATGCTGCGCGTGCTCCTCGGCGGGCTCCTGCGCCTGGCGCCGCGGGACGTCGTCATCCGAGCCGGCCGCAACGGCAAGCCCGAGCTCGCCCGCGAGCACGCGTCACCCCTCCGGTTCAACCTCTCGCACTCCGAGGATCGCGCCATCGTGGCGCTGGCGCTCGGGCGCGAGGTGGGCGTGGACGTGGAGCGGGTCCGGAGGACCGTCGATGCCGGTGACATCGCGCTCCGCTTCTTCGCGCCGGGCGAGAGCACAGCCTTGCTCGGCCTGCCGGAGCCCCGAAGGCACGAGGCGTTCTTCCGGTGCTGGACGTGCAAGGAGTCCTACCTCAAGGCGCGCGGCGACGGGCTCCTGGTCCGGCTCGACGCGTTCGAAGTCGAGCCCGCGGAGCACCCGACGCGGCTTCGCTGGTCCTCGCTCGACGCCGCGGATGTGGCCCGGTGGCGCATGAATCCTCTCGACCTCGACGCGGGCTACGTGGCTGCGCTCACGATCGAGGGGGCGTCCCACATCCGGCGCTGGTCGGCCCCCGCGCGCCGGGAGCAGCTGGCCTCGGGCACCGAAAGCCGCCACGATATCGCTTCCGCTCGCGAGGGCGGCGTCGCGCAATTGTCACTTGAGCCTGCGACCGTGCGACGTGGCATCATCACCAGATGGTGAGCGCCGCGGTTCGGTTCCGGAGAACCAGCTCCAGGAGATCGGCGTCGGCCGGGAATGGCCTGCGCCTCCTCGCGCTCGGGGCCGCGCTCGTCGCCTCGTTCACCGGCGCGTTGGCCAGGGCGGAGCCTGCTGGCACGCGGACGACCGTGTCCGCCGATGCCTTTGCGCGCGCCGCGCCGGACGGCGCCATGCTCGTCACTGGCGTCCTGCGGCGCCGGGGTGTGGAGGACGGCGATTCCGCGCTCCTCCGGGGCCGCTATCTCGAGTTCGGGGCATCGGTGGGCGTCAACCCTGCCTACTCCCAGGCCGCCGCCCGCGTGGAGTGGGTCCCGTTGGCGCCGCTCCAGCTTCGGGTGCAGTACGACCTCTACGGCTTCTTCGGCGCGAACGGCGCGCTCCTCCGCTTTCCCTCCGCCTCCTCGCGCTTCGGGGCGCCAGAAATCGACGCGGCCGGCGGTTCCGAGGAAAGCGGCCTGGGCCACCGCCTCCTCCTCTCGCCGGTGCTGCGCGCTCGAGTGGGACCGATCGTGATGCGCAGCCAGACCGACCTCGCCTGGTTCGCCCTCTCCTCGAGCGCGGGATGGTTCTACGAATGGGAGTACGACACCCTCGTCGCGAGGCGCGACCTCGTCGTCTCCAACCGATCCACCCTCCTCTTCGAGATCTGGCGCGGCACCGGAGAGGCGACGCTGCTCGCCGGCCCCGGCTACGAGGTGACCCACGCCACCCGCGCCAACATCACGCGCCAGCGCGCCGAGGGCGTCCTCTTCTGGTCACCGACGGACGAGCTCGGTTTCCTCGCGCGGCCGCGGCTCTTCGCCATGGCAGGCGTGAACGTGGTCGACCGGAACCGTCGAGGCGATCCCTTCGCCGTCGTCGGCCTTGGCGCCGATCTGGACCTCTGATAGCGCATGCCACATGAACTGACGCTCGAGATGGGGGGCGCGGGGGGGAGAGTTCTCCCCTCCGGGCCCGCTGCGCTTCGCGCAGCAAGCCCTCGATATAGGGAGAGCGACCGCCGCTCCCCCCACGCCCCTCACCGGAAGTACGCGGTGAGAAGGGCGCCACAGGGCGGTCTTTCCAGGAGATGAGTCCATGAAGGCAACGCGGCGCGAGTTCGTTTGCGGGATGGGTTACGGCGTCGCGGCGCTGGCCCTCCACTCCTGCGCCGGCCCTGCCCAGGCACGGGACGAGAAGGGAACGGCGGACGCGAGGTCATCCGCGCTCCGCGACCTCCTCGGCGCCGAGCGCGAGCGGATCCTCGCGATGGCCGCCCGGGCGCCGAGCACGCACAATTCACAGCCCTGGCACGTCCGGATCGTCGCGCCGGACGCGTGGGTGGTCGGTGGTGAGGGCTCGCGGCGGCTCCCGGTGATCGATCCAGCGGACCGCGAGCTCGCGCTGTCGCTGGGCGCCTTCCTCGAGTACCTCGCGACGGCGGCTGCTGCGCTCGGGTTCGAGGCGCGCCTCGATGACGCGCGCGGCGCGATCGCGTCCGACCTCGTCCGCGTGACGCTCTCCAAGGCTCCGGCAGGTCCCCGCGGCGTGGACCATCTGGACCGGATCGCCGGCAGGCGAACGCTCCGGAAGGGCTACTCGAACGCGCCGCTATCGCCGGCCGACCTCGGCTCGCTCGCGCTCGGCCGCGGCGCCCACTGGTTTCCGCGCGGGACGAAGGAGGCCGACTGGCTCGCCGACGCGGCGGTGCAGTCGTTCCAGGGACAGACCTGCCGCGATCCGGCGCAGGCGGAGCTGGCGCGATGGATCCGCTTTTCCAGGGGGGACGCGGACAGGACCGCGGACGGTCTCACGCCAGCGACGATGGAGGTGGGCGGCCTGGCAGGGTTCTACATGCGGCACTTCATGGACGCGGGCTCGGTGACGGGGAAGAGCTTCCGCGACGCCGGCGTGGACGCGGTGCGCGCCCAGGCGCGCGAGGGCGCCGGCTGGCTCGTCCTCGATGCGCCGGACGAGAGCACGCCGTCCTTGCTGGACGCCGGCCGTGCCTTCGCGCGCAGGGCGCTCGGCCTGCGGGAGCGGCGTCTCGCCGCGCACCCGATGTCCCAGGTGCTGGAGGAGGAGCCCTGGCGCGACGCCATCAGCCGCACGCTCGGCCTCGCCGGCCGGGCCCAGTTCGTGCTCCGCGTCGGCTACGTCGATCGCTACCCTGAGCCGGTGAGCCTGCGGCGGCCGGTGAGTGCGTTCGCGTCGATCGGCTGATCCCGAGAGATGGAAATTGATAGGAATTGATGAAGATAAACAGATAGGCGGCGGGGCGAGGTTCTCGCTAGCCTGCGGTTCAGGCCGTGCGCAGAGGAGCAGCTGCCGCGCCCAGGAGCTGCACGAGACGCGTCAGGTCCGGCGGCTTGGCGAGATGATGATGAAACCCGGCCTCGACAGCTCGCCCGACATCCTCGGCCGACGCGTACCCGGTCAGCGCGACGAGCATCGCCCCGCTTGCATCCCCGCTGGCCCGAAGTCGCCGTGCCACTTCGTAGCCGTCGATGCCGGGTAGTCCGAGATCGCACACGACCACGTCGGGTCGCAAACGGTGAGCGTCCTCGACTCCCCGCAGGCCATCTCCCGCCACGTGGACCTCGTGTCCGTTGAGCTCCAGCACGTGTCGAAGTGTGACCGCCGAGTCCCCGTTGTCCTCGATGATGAGGATCCGGCGCTTGAAGCTCGCCTGCGGGGCGACCTGGTCTCTGCCACGGGCGGGGGAGTCCGCCGCTGCGTCCCCTACTACTGGCAGTGTCACCACCAACTCCGCCCCTCTCCCGTCGCCTTCGCTGCGGGCGCGCACGGTACCGCCGTGAAGCTCGACGATGGCCCTCACGAGCGCGAGCCCCAGACCGAGTCCGCCTCGGCTTCGATGAATCGTCCTGTCCGCCTGCTCGAACGGCTCGAAGATGACGTCAAGCACCTCTCGTGGAATACCGACGCCGCTGTCCCGGACGCTCACGACGACCTCGCCGCCACGTCGCTCGACGGTGACGCAGACCTGGCCCCCGCCGTCCGTGAACTTCTGGGCGTTGTGGAGGAGGTTGCCCATGACCTGTGAGAGCCGCGTCACGTCACCATCGACCCAGATAGAATCGTCTGGAGCGCGGAAGTCTATGGTGAGGCCGCGCTGCAGGAAGAGTGACCTGTGGTCCTCCACGGCCCTTCGCGTCACGGCTACGAGGTCCAGACGCGCACGCTGCACCTGCACTCTCCCGCGCGAGATGCGCGTCGCGTCCAGCAAGTCGTCCACCATGCGAGCGAGATGCCCGACCTGGCGACCGATGATGTCCCTCGCCAGAGCCGCTTGCTCGGTCGTGGGGTCCGTGCGCTCCAGCACGTACTGGGCGTTCCGGATAGGCGCGAGAGGGTTGCGAAGCTCGTGCGAGAGGACCGCCAGGAACTCGTCCTTTCGCCGATCGGCTTCCCGCAGGGCCCTTTCCACGGCCTCACGCTCGACGATCTCCGCCTCCAGCTGACGTTGCCGGCGAGCGAGTTCGACCGCCGTCATCTCCGCGCGGACACGCGCCCTCGACGTGAGCACGGTCATACCGCAGATCAGCGCGCTCCCTACCAGGTAGGCAACGGTGTTCAGGCGCATTCCTGGGTTGGGCGCCCGCAAAGTGAACCGAGGCTCGATGAAGAACCATCTGGCCATGAAGTAGCCCAGCACGATCGAAACCAAGCTTGGCGCGAAGCCCTCGAAGTAGGCGGTCAGCGTGACCGCGACAAAGAAGGTCAGGTAAGGCAGCAGATCGCCGAGGAACGGGTCGAGCGCGGCTCGCACTGCAAGCGCGGCGATGGTCAGACCGACGGCGAGGCCGAAGCGCAAGGAGCGGCTTCCCCTCCGAGGGAGCAGGGCGCATGACGTCGCCTCCTCGAGCCTCCGACTCGGCACGCCAGGTCTTGCTCCCACGCCGAACCTCCAACCTTCACGACGCAGCCCGAACTCCCGCGCGCGAGGAATCCCGAAACGTGATCGTACCTCGCGTCGCGGCGGGCGCCATGGTTCGAAGAATGCGCGCGGGACCGACCGGTTCTCGCCCCGGGAATCGCGGCCGGGTAGCCTGAACTCGCCAACTCAGGGTTCCGGCTTCCAGGCACTCGCCTGGCCGGTGCTCTTCTCGGTGCTCGGTGCGGTTCTAGGGGGCGGGGGGTCGCAAGAGCGCCTCGAAACCCACCCTGAAGCTCGGGTACCGGAGCTCCACCTCCAGCCTGCGCCGCGTCCACTCCGAGAGGATGCGCCGATCCGGCCCCGGAACCGCGGTCTCCGTTCGTGGCGCGGGGATGCCGAGCCGCTCAGCGACCCACGTGACCACCTCGCGCCGCCGGGCCGGCGTCGCGTCGCTCCCATGGTAGACCGCGCCTGGCTCGCCGCGCTCGAGCACCGCGAGCACGAGAGCGACCGCGTCGTCCCGGTGGCAGAAGTTCATCCACGTCCCATCGTCCGGCCCAAGCGCGTGCTTGCCACTCCGGACCCGGTCGATCAACCCCGCGCGCCCGGGGCCATATAGGCCCGAGAGCCGCACGACCGCCGTGCGAAGCCCGCCACCCGCGCCGTCGCGCACGAGCACCTCGGCCTCGGCGAGCACCCGGGCCGATGGGCTCGCGGGGGCCGGCGGCGCATCCTCGTCCACGTCCGAGCCGTCTCGCTGCCCGAACACGCCGGTCGACCCGCTGTAGACGAGAGCGCGGGCCCGACCGCGGGCCGCCGCGATGAGGAGTGCGCGGTTCGCGTCCACGTACGCGGCCCGGTACGCCTCGGCACCCTCCCCGCCCGCTGCCTGGCAGGCCACGATCGCGTCCGTGTGGGGCAGGCGGTCCGCGGCACCGGGCGCGGCGAGGTCGAGTGCGAGCGGCTCG
>MEMX01000134.1:28533-31813 GCA_001768075.1 Anaeromyxobacter sp. RBG_16_69_14
CGGATCCCCGTCACCCGCTCGCCGCGCGCGATGAGCGCGGAGGCGATCGCCGTCCCCAGCCAGCCACAGCCTGCCACGAGCACGTGCATGTCCGCCTCGATTCGCCTCGCCTCGCTGGCGTGCTTGACGCGCGCTAGAGGAGGTTAACGCGTTTCCCCGCTCGCCGCCCCCGGAGCCCCGAAGAACCCCATCGACACCCAGCCCCTCGAATCGAAGATGCTTGCGGCGTCCGTCAGCCGAGGCAGACTGCGGCGGTGAAAGGAGCGCCCCGCCCGAGGGGGACGCGGCGAGCGGCAAGCGCGCGTAGATCCCGACACCGATGACCGAACAGTCCTCGGCGCAGCGCGCGTACACGCGGTTATAGTCCCAGCCTTCATCGCAGAGGAGGACCGGTGGCCATCCCGCACCTTTCGCCCGAGGAGATCCGCACCTGGCCGCTGGAGAAGAAGGACGACTGGTGGCTCCGGAACGTCTTCCGCGGGGACATGCCTCAGCTCACGCTGCGGTCCATCGTGACCGGCGTCGTGCTGGGAGGGATCCTCAGCCTCACCAACCTGTACGTGGGGATCCGGACCGGCTGGACGCTGGGCGTCGGTATCACCTCGGTCATCCTGGCCTTCGCGGCCTTCAAGCTCCTGCACCGGCTGGGGCTCGGGCGCGAGATGACCATCCTCGAGAACAACGCCATGCAGTCGATCGCCACCGCGGCCGGCTACATGACCGGACCGCTCATCGCGTCGCTCCCAGCCTACATGCTGGTCACCGGCCGTCTCCTGCCCGGCTGGCAGATGACGGTGTGGATAACGTGCCTCTCCGTGCTCGGCGTGCTCTACGCCTTCCCGCTGAAGAAGCGTTTCGTCAATGACGAGCAGATGCCGTTCCCCGAGGGGTACGCCGCTGGCGTGGTCATGGACGACCTTCACACGGGGAGCGGGGCGGAGGGGCTGTTCAAGGCCAAGGTCCTCGGCGCCGGGGCGGCTCTCTCCGCTTTCGTCCAGGTCCTCCGCTCGGAGAAGGTGATGCACCTCGTCCGGGCTCCGTTCCTGACGATCCCCGAGTACCTGGACGAGCTCGCTTACCGCTTCTTCACTCCGCGCCTCGCAGGCATCCCGCTCCGCGACCTCGGTGTCCGGGTGGACTCCTCGATCGTCCTGTTGGGCACCGGCGGCCTCATGGGGGTGAAGGCGGGCATGTCCCTCCTCATCGGCGCCCTCGCCAACTACCTCGTGCTCGCCCCATGGATGATGAGGCTCGGTGCCATCAGCGGGACGGGGTTCCGGAGCATCACGAGGTGGGCGCTCTGGTGGGGCGTGGCCATGATGACGACCTCCTCGCTCTTTTCCTTCTTCTCCAAGCCGTCACTCATCGTGGGGGCGCTGCGGAAGCTGCGCGGGGGCGCCGAGAGCCGGGACGTCCTGGCGCACATCGAGCTGCCGCTCAGGATCTCAGCGTGGGGCATCCCCCTCGTCGGTGCGGTGGTGGTGGCGATGGCCTCCGCGTTCTTCGAGGTCCACTGGTGGATGTCCGCGCTCGCCATCCCCATGGTCTTCCTCTTCTCCATCATCGCGGTGAACTCGACGGGCCTCACCTCCATCACCCCCAGCGGTGCCATGGGGAAGCTGACCCAGCTCGCTTACGGAGCCATCGCCCCGGGGAACATGGGGACGAACCTCATCACGGCGGGCATCACCGCCGAGGTGGTCTCGAACGCGAGCAACCTCCTCATGGACATCAAGCCCGGGTACATGCTCGGCGCCAAGCCTCGCCAGCAGGCCATCGGGCATGTCATCGGCATCGCCGCCGGGGCGTGTGCGGCGGTGCCCGTCTACTCGCTCATCGTCGGGGGAGACCTCTCGCGCCTCGCCTCGGACGCCCTGCCGATGCCGGGAGCTCAGGTCTGGCGCGCCGTGGCCGAGCTCCTGGCGCGCGGCTTCTCCTCGCTGCACACGACCGCCGTCTGGGCGATCGTCATAGGTGCCGCCCTCGGCCTGGCCATGGAATGGGCCAATCTGCGCATGGCAGGGCGGTTCCCGATCTCGGGCGTGGGCGTGGGGCTCGCGGCGGTGGTGACCTTCCCCGACGCGCTCTCGATGTCGGTCGGGTCGCTCGTCTTCTTCATCCTGGGCCGCACCCTGAGGACGCCCGGGACGAGGGCTCACCGGACGTTCGTCGAGAACCGGGAGACGCTCTGCGCCGGGATCATCGCGGGCGGGGCCCTCGTCGGCATCGTGCTCATCCTGCTCGAGACGGTGGTGCTGAGGTGAGCTCGAGCACTCCGGGTTCGACGCCCCTGGGCCCGGAACGGGTACGTGCCCTGACATGACTGATCCACTACTTCCGAGAAGCGATCTGCTCCCTCTGGTGGTTGTCGCGTGGTTCCATCCTCACGCCTGGTCGCGGCCCTCGGCCGGGGCGGCGACTGCCCCGGCCGCGGTCCAACCCGCCCCCGTCGCCAGCCCGTACAGCACGAGCAGCGCGAGGAGCGCCAGCGTGGGCGCGAACACGCTGGCCGGTCCGAGCCTGTTCATCGCCACCGACGATGCCACCGGGCCCGCGATGCAGCCCGCGTTGAAGGTGGTCATGAAGCCGGCGGTGCCCGAGGCCAGCTCCTCCTCGGAGAGCCGATCGCGGACGAGCGCCAGCGCCACCGCGAACAGCGGGCCGAGGCTGGCGCCGACCGCGAAGGAGAGGCCGACCATGGCCGCGGCGCCGTCCACCGCCGACAGGGCGGCCATGGCGGCCAGCCCACATGCCGCGCAGGCGAGGAGGACGCGCCCTCTCCCCAGGCGATCCGCGGCCATGCTGACCGGCAGCGTGCTGACGACGCCGCCCAGGACGAACGCGGAGCAGCTGAGGCCCATCGCGCTGACCGCCAGCTTCCGCTCCAGCAGCGACACCGGATACACGGAGAGGAGCGCCGCCTCGGCGAAGCCGTAGACGAAGGCGGCCGCGAGCGGGAAGACCGCCCGTCCCGCGGCGCGCCCCGCGGGCACCTCGCCACCTCTGGACTCCGGCGCCCCCCACGCGTAGGTCGCCACACCAGCCAGGACGAGGAGCGCCCCGCCCGAGAGGAACGCGGCGAACGGCGAGCGCGCGTAGATCCCGACGCCGATGACCGGGCCGGCGGCGAGCCCGGCCGCGAACGTCAGCGCCTGGGTCCCGGTGATGAGGGCGCGGTCGCGCTGGGTCGTCCGCGCCAGCAGCGCGGCTTGCGCGACCGTCGTGTAGACGCCGACGGCGAACCCGCAGGCCGCGCGCGCAGCGGCGAGCCCGAGGAGCC
>MEMX01000134.1:32046-40270 GCA_001768075.1 Anaeromyxobacter sp. RBG_16_69_14
AGCCCCCGGACCGAGCTCTCCGCGAGCGGATGGCGCGGGCCGCTCACGCGCGCGTCTCTCTCTCACCGCTCCGGCCATTCAGGACTGCCGCGCGCACCATGCCCATCTTCCTCGAGCCGTACCAGTACATGTCCTGCTGGCCGTGGACGCTGATGCTCTCGCCGGTGATCCCGTCCGACTGCGGCGAGGCGAGGAACGCGATGACCTGCGCCACCTTGGAGGGCGGGATGGCCCCGGAGCGGAAGGCCTTCGGGGCCATGTCGGTGTCCACCATGGCCGGGCAGACCGCATTCACCTGGATACCGTCGAGCTTGACCTCCTCCGCCAGCGCCCGTGTGAGGCCGATGACCGCGTGCTTCGACGCCGCGTACGCGCTGAGGAGCGGGTATCCGATGTGCGAGGAGTCGGACCCGACGTTCACGATCTTGCCGCCGCCGCGCCGGCGCAGGTGCGAGAGCGCCGCCCTGCAGCAGTGAAACGCTCCGAACAGGTTCACCTCCGTGACCCTGCGCCACTCTGCGGGATCGGACTCGGAGAGCGCCATCATCGCCGTCACGCCGGCGTTGTTCACCAGGACGTCGAGGCCTCCAAAGCGCTCGACGGCGGCCGCGACGATGCGCTCCGCGTCCTCCATCCTGGCCACGTCCGCGACGACCCCGAGCGCCTCGCCTCCCAGCGTCTCCATCTCCTGCGCGCAACCGCTCACCTGTTCGCGCGTGCGTGCCGCGACGACGACGCGCGCGCCCTGCCGGGAGAGCAGGAGCGCCGCCTCGCGGCCGATCCCGCGCCCGCCGCCGGTGACGATGGCCACCTTGCCCGCGAGCGGTCGCTCCGGAGTCGAGGCCTCGATCCGGCTGGCCGCCCCGTTGCGCGCCGCCGCGCCACCGAACGCGTCGAGCCGGCGGTCTCCGTCCAGCATCGCCTGGATCTGCCTCGCATACCGCTCGAGCAGGGCCCGCATCGTCTCGGCGCGGTGGTGGTTCGCGCAGTAGCTCACATCGACGCGCAGCCGCCCGTTCACGAACGAGAGGAACACCTCGATGAGCGTCGTCCGCCGCTGATCCGGGAGGGCAAAGCGCTGATCGCGCTCGGAATCGACGAACTCGAACCCCTCGAGCACCCGGGGAGTCCGGTTCCCGAGGTAGTTGACGCGTACTGGCGTGAGCTTGCAGTCCGGGTAGAGGGCCGGCCCCAGCTCGTCGCCGACGAGGTCGTAGGTCGCGCCGTTCATGGGCAGCTCGGCGAAGGCCCTGGACACGAGGCGCACCCGCTCGGCCCAGGTCGATGCGGAATCGAGCTCGAGCGCGACCGGAAAGTTCACCGCGAAGTTGCCCACCGAGCGCGGGTAGATGAGCCGGTTGCCGAGATCGCGACCGTGGCTGCGGTGGCTGAGCACGACCCAGCGCTGGCCACTCCAGTCCGCGATGGCCGCGTAGAGGGGGGCGAGGAGGAGGTGATAGACCGATGTGCGGTGCTCGCGGCGCGCATCTTCCTGGAGCCGCCGGCTGGCCGCTTCCGGCAACTCGAGCGACTCCACCCGCGCCGCGCTCTCGACGTTCGGTCCCTGTTCGTGATCGAGCGGGACCTCGAGCGGCCGACCTCGTCCGAGGTGCTGTCGGTACCACGCCGCCTGTCGGGCCAGCGTGCCGTCGGCGCGCGTCCTCTCGAGCACGTCGACGTAGTCGGCGTACGATGGCGGGGCGGCCCCCGCGTCGGCGCAGCCCGGATCGCGGCACAGGCGCTCGTAGGTCGTCCAGACCTCGTCGAAGAGGATCTGGTTGCTCAGGAGATCGCTCACGAGGTGGTGGCCCGCGACGACCACCTCGTGCCGATCAGCGCCGACCTCGAACAGCATGACCGCCATGAGCGGCCACGCCTCGATGGACATCTCGGCGCACCGGAGCTCGAGCAGGCGCCTCACCTCCGCCTCTCGCTCGACCTCGGTCATGTCCGCACAGTCGAACACGGTGATGGCGAGCTCGCGCCCGGGAGGGTGGACGATCTGGCGCCACCCGCGCTCGTCACGCTCGAAGGTCGTGCGCAGCGCCCCGTGGCGGTCGACCACCAGGTTGAGCGCGCGCTCCAGCAGGCCCGCGTCGAGCGGTCGCGTGTAGACGAACCGCGAATACCCGAACCACGCGCAGGGCGCGGGAAAGTAGGAGAACATCCAGCGTTGCGCAGGGCCGGGCGCCACGTCTTGCGCGACAGCGGTGACGGCGGCGGCGCCGACGACCGCGACTGCTTCGCGTTGCCACTGCGGGCCGCTACCCGCCGCCTCGCCTGCTGGCGGCGTCGGACCTGCGACCGGCGGGCCGCGGAGCGCGCCGCGGTCGAGCTTGCCGTTTGCGTTCTTGGGGAGCGCGGGCAGGAACTCGACCCGGTGCGGGACCATGTAGTCGGGCAGCTTCTGCCGGAGCTGGTCGCGGACCGCGCGAGCGTCGAGCCCGGGCAGCGAGCTGGCCACGAAGGCGGCGAGGCGCAGCTTGCCCTCGCCCTCGTCGAGGGCGAGCACCGCGTTCTCGCGGACCCCGTCGATACCATCGAGGGCCGCCTCGATCTCGCCCAGCTCCACGCGGAAGCCGCGGATCTTCACCTGGGCGTCGCTGCGGCCGTGATAGTGGAAGGCGCCGTCGCTCGAGCGCGAGGCGAGATCGCCGGTCCGGTAGAGCACGGGACTCCGGGCGGCCGGGATCTTGCGGAAGCGCTCCGCCGTGAGGTCGGCCTGGCCGAGGTAGCCCATGGCGAGCTGCACGCCGCCGATCCAGAGCTCGCCCAGCTCGCCGTCCCGGCACGGGCGGAGCGCCTCGTCCAGGACCAAGAGCTCCGTGTTGTCGACCGGCCGTCCGATGGGGATCCGCTCGTGCGGCCCGGGCCTGCGGTCGATGACGTGCCAGCTCACGTCGATCGACGCCTCGGTGGGCCCGTACAGGTTGGCGAGGCTGACCCGCTCGCCGCAGCGATCCATCCAGGCGCGGACCGCGGAGGCAGGGAGCGCCTCGCCGCTGAAGACGAGCCAGCGGAGGTCGGGGAGCGAGGCGCCCTCGTCGAGCGACGCGACGAACTCCGCGAACAGCGAGGGGACGAAGTGCATCACGTTGATCGCGGCCTCCCGCATCGAGGACGCGAGCTGCCAGGGGTCGCGCACCACGCTCCGCTCGAACGGGCAGACCGTCGCGCCGACCATGAGGGGCCACAGGAGCTCCCACACCGAGATGTCGAAGCACGGCGAGGTCTTCTGCGCGACGCGCTCGCCCGGCCGGAGCTGGAAGACCTTCTGCATCCAGACGAGCCTGTTCATGTAGCCGCGGTGGTGGAGCATCACCCCCTTGGGCTTGCCGGTCGATCCCGACGTGTAGAGCACGGCCATGAGATCGTCCGGCCCTGCAGTCGGAGGAACCGCCTCGCGCGACTCGCCGCGCCAGGTGGCTGCGGAGAGGACCAGCCGGCCGCCGCCGACCCCGCCCTCGCCCGAGACGAGGAGGACGCGCTTCACGCCGCCGCGCGGATCCATGCGCTCGAGGAGCCCGCCGGCCAGGGCCTCCTCGGAGACGAGCGTCTCGATCTGCGCGTGCTCGACGATGTAGCCGAGGCGCGCGACCGGGTACTCCGGGTCGAGCGGCACGTAGGCACACCCGGCCTTCAGGATGCCGAGGAGACCTACCAGCATATCTGCGCCCGGCCGCACCAGCAGGCCGACGAGGCTCCGTGGCACCACCCCGTGGCGTGCGAGGCAGTGCGCCACCTGGTTCGAGCGCTCGTCGAGCTCGCGGTAGGAGAGCGCGCCGGTCCACGCCTCGGTCCGGCCGTCGGCCCACGCATCGGCCCGCGCATCGGTCTGCGCGATGGTCCGATCGCACACGGCGACCGCGTCAGGCGACAGCCTGGCCTGCTCGACGAAGCGGAGGTACGGCATGGCGCGCGGGCTCGTGAGGACGTCCTCCTCCTCGGCGGGCGGCGCGCCGGCTCCTCCGTCCAGCGCGGCGGCGAGCTCCGCGACGCTGCGGCAGGCCATGAGCCGCCGGGTGTCGGCGCCGGGTGCATCGCGGCGGAGGCGGTGGATGACGCGGATCCGGTCCAGCGAGTCGAGGCCGAGATCGGCCTCGAGGTCAGCCTGCAGGTCGGCGGGCTCGAGCCGGCGGCGACGGACCTCCGCGACGGCGGCGGCGACGCGCTCGAGCGGCTGCGGCGCCGCCTGTATCGCGGCCATGGTCGCGCGAGGCGCGCGCTCCCTCGCCGCAGCGAGCTCTCCCAGTCTGGCCAGGTACGCCTGGCCGAGCGCGTCGATCTCGCCGGCGGCGAAGAACTCGCGGTCGTAGTTCGACGAGACATGGAGCGAGCCGTCGAAGATCTCGACGATGTTGTCGATGGTCGCCGGATTCGTCGCCGTCGAAGCCTGGTACCCGATCACCTCGAGCGGTCCGTAGCGCCGCGCGATGCGCGTGTGACCGATGAAGGGCAGGTACAGGTTCGATCTCGAGCTGGCGCGGACGAGCGCGGACAAAGGCAGGGGCGAGGCGCCCCTTGGCAACAGGTGCTTCTTCGCCGAGAGCGCCGCACGCCGGACCTGCGCCCGATCGATCCCGGCACCGACGGCGGGCGCGATCACGTCGTCCACCCGGCGGCACAGGTCGGCCCAGCTCTCGCCGACCCGAGGCGCGTCGAACGACAACAAGAGATTCTGCGCGAAGCAACCGAGGACCTCCGACGCGTCGGCGCCAGGGTGGCTGCGCCCGCCGGTCGGGATATGGAGGATGACCTGGGCCGGGAGCTCCGCCACGTCGCCGAGCGCGCGCAGATACGCCGCGACCACGAGCGAGTTGAGCGGCACCCGCATCGCGGCCACCTGCTGCACGAGCGCCTCGGTCCGGCGCCCGTCGAGCCGGTAGAGCCGGCTCGAGCTCTTGACAGTGCCGCTGGTCGGCGTCCGACCGCGGACGTTCCAGAGGACCTTGCCCGAGCCCTGGGCGCGCAGGAAGGCCTCGAGCGCTTCGTCCTCGCCCTGGTCCACCCAGCCGTCGAGGGCGGCCACCACCTCGTTGTAGGCGCCGGCGCTGAGTTCGGCAGGCCGACCGTCGACTCCCCCCTGGGCGCCGCCCACGGCGAAGGCGGCATGGGCGGCGTAGGACTCCAGGAACTGCCGCACCATCATCTGGTTCCCGAGGCCGTCGGACACCAGGTGATGGTTCTCGAAGTGCAGCTCGAACTCGTCCACCGAGAGCGCGTAGACCTTGATCTCGTGCAAGGGCCAGCGGGACAGAATCCACTCACGGTTGATGGCGGCGTCGAGTTGCTCGGCCAGCGCCCGCTCCTGCTCGGCCCTCCCGAGGTGCGTGAGCGAGACGATCCTCGACCGCGGGCGCTCCACGGCCGGGAGGTGCTCGAGGCCAAAGTCGGCCAGCGTACCTCCCTCCCCCGGCGGCACGAACCTGCTCCTCAGGATGGGGTGGCGGTCGACGAGATCCCCCCACGCGGCGGAGGCGATCTCCGCTTCGAGCGGCCCGCGAACGCGGACGCGCGAGCACAGGGAGCAGAGCGACACGCCGGCCACCGCCGCCACCACGAAGGGGACCTGCGCGTCCGCGATGCCGAGAGAGGCCAGAGGCGGCTCTTCCTGCCGGGTCTGCGGTCCTGCCTCGCGCAAGACAGCCGCGCCGGTGAGCTCCGACACCGCCTGGACGAGGTCGAATACCGTCTGCGACCGGAGCAGCCGCTCGATGCCTTCGCCCCCCGAGATCGAACCGGCCGCCCCCGCTGTCGAGCTCTGGGCAAGGGCATTGAGCAGCTCCACCATCTTGATCGAGTCCAGCCCGACGTCGGCTTCCAGCGACAGATCGTCCGAGAGCTCGGCCGCCGCATGACCCGAGACCTGCGCGATCGCCTCGACGACCGCGTCCCGCGCCGCCTCGGTCTCCATCCGTGCGCTGGTCGCGGCATCGCCGCCATCCACTCCGGGGGGTGCGGGGGGAACCGGCGCTTCCCCCGTGTCGAGGACCGGAGATCCGGACATCGTCAGTGCGGCGGGAAGTGCGTGGTCCGTGCCTGTCGGGCCTCCGAAAGTGTCCATCCGCGCGCTGGCTACGGCATCACCGCGTTCAAGGGTCGCGCCTGCGCGCTCGATCGCTCGCAGCAGGTCCTCCACGGTCGCCACGCGCATGACGCTCTGGAGCAGATCCTGCTGCACGAACTGGTCCCAGCCGGCGGCCGGAAGGTCGTGCATGAGCGTGCTCAAGAGCTCGACCATCTTGATCGAGTCGAGACCGAGGTCGGCCTCGAGGTACATGTCCTCGGAGAGGTCCTCGAGGCGGTGGCCCGTGACCCGGGCGAGGGCGCCCAGGCAGAGCTGGCTCATGCCACGGTCCGTGCCAGACCCGTTCTTCGTCACGTCGTCAGGCCTCTTGTCCTCGTACACGGCGACCTCCAGCAGGGCTGTGATGGTGCTGCCAGGTTGAGTTGTATTTCCTGTTCGTGCAGGTCAGGCCTTGCGCCCGGCCGCCCTGCGCCCACGGCGGGGGAGGAACCCCCGCCCTGCAGAATCGGGGCTCGATGAAGCGATCACTGCGGTGTCCTCTCCCGGGAGAGGGAGCGCGGCGTCGATGCACAGGCGAGAGCGGGAGGAGGCGCGTTCTCTCTTCCCTCGACGTAGGCGCGGTAGGTGGTCCGCTCGAAGGGGTAGTCGGCCAGCGGGACGTGGAGGGGCCGCTCGTCGTGAAGCGCGTCGAGCCGCAGGGCCGCGCCGCGTGCCAGCAAGCGCGCGAAGACATCGAGGGCCCATGGCTTCCCGACCGGGCCGCGGCTGGCGTCGACGACGCGGACAGCGCTCCAGCCCAGCGGCGCGAGGGCGGCAGCCGGCACTCCCAGCGCGAGGACCACGGCGGCTGGTGCGACTGGTGCGGGCGGGGCGTTTGCGGCGCCACCTCTGCGCGCCGGAGCCCCCGCCGCTCCCGCGGTGGCGAGATCGGCGAGCGGGATCTCTCCGCGCAAGCAGGCCGCGACGGCCGACGCACGCCCTTCGCCTGCGAAGTCGTCCGCCACCATTCCCAGCTCGCCCAGCGCGCGCGCCACGACGTACTGCGAGAGGAGGCCGGCCTGCTCCGACGTGGCGGCACCGCGCAGCGCGGTGAGGGCGTCGGCCAGGCATGTGGCAAGGCGAGGCGAGCCGGCGACCAACGCCTCGGCATCGGCTCGCGCAGGCGACCAGTCGGCCCCCAATCCCACCGCGAGCGGCGAAGCGCGGCGCGGGTTCACCTTGCCGCGGTGCAGGCCGGGTCGCTCGGCGCCGGCCGCGATCCCGTCGAGCGCGGCCAGCAGCTCCGCGCGGTCGCGGACGACGCACGCGGCCACCTGCGCGAGCGGTCGCTGCGATCGGTGCAGCGCTGCGCACACCACGGCCGGAGTGAGCTCGGGCCGCGCCGCGACGGCGCCAGCCACGTTGTGGGACCACTGGTGGAGCCCCTCCGGCGTCCGCCCGTACAGGCAGAGGAGGTGGGCCCCGCCCGGATCCTCCGGGCCTGCGGCCGCACCGGCAACCGCGGGCGCCTCCTCGAGGATGACGTGGCAGTTCGTGCCGCCGAAGCCGAACGCGTTCACTCCGGCGCGACGCAGCCCCGCGGACGCCCAGGCCCGCGGCGAACCGCTCGCGACCTGGAAGTGGCCGAAGTCGATGTGTGGACTGGGCTCCTCGTAGCCGGCGGTGGGGGGGATGGTCCGCCGTTCCAGCGCGAGCGCCACCCTCATGACCGATGACGCGCCAGCCGCGGCGAGCATGTGGCCCACCGCGCCCTTCGCCGAGCCGATGGCGCACGGGTTCGACGGTCCGTGGCCGGCCCCGATCGAGCGCGCGAGCCCCTGGACCTCGATGGGATCACCGAGCGACGTGGCCGTCCCGTGGCATTCGACGTAGCTCACCGTCGCTGAATCCACGCCGGCGACCTCGTAGGCGCGGCGGATCGCCTCCGCCTGGCCCGCGGCCGTCGGAACGGTGATGCCGGACGAGCGCCCGTCGTTGCTCACCGCCGAGCCCTTGATCACGGCGTGCACGTGGTCACGATCGCGCAGCGCCGCCGCCAGGGGCTTCAGCACGAGCGCTCCGACGCCCTCTCCGAGGACCATCCCGTTCGCCCGCCTGTCGAACGGACGGCACTCGCCGGTGGGGGAGAGCGCCTTGAGCTTGGAGAGGAACACGGAGGCGGTGGTGCCGAAGTTGAGAAAGGCACTGCCCGCGATG
>MEMX01000134.1:40343-40456 GCA_001768075.1 Anaeromyxobacter sp. RBG_16_69_14
TGTTGACGATGAGGCTCGGGCCGCGCGCGTCGAGGAAGTGGCTCAGGCGCGCCGCCACCTCGTTGAGGCCGTTCCCGGCCACCACGTCCGAGGTGATCTCGGCGGGGGCGAGG
>MEMX01000134.1:40466-41062 GCA_001768075.1 Anaeromyxobacter sp. RBG_16_69_14
AGGGTGGCGAGCAGGTCGGCGCGCGCCCCGTCGGCGAGGGCTCGGAACCAGGCGCTGCCGGCGAGCGACGTCAGGATCGCGGCGTGCCGCTGGGAGTTGATGAAGTGCTCGGCATAGGCGTTGCTCTCGCAGCCCACGAACACGCCCACGTCGGTGGGGCGCTCGCACGCGTACCCCGCGCGCTGGATGGCTTGCCACGCCACCTCAAGGAACAGGCGCTGCTGGGGATCCATGCTCACCGCCTCGCGGGGCGAGATCCCGAAAAACATGGCGTCGAAGGCGTACGGCTCCTCCACGAAAGCGCCCCAGCGCGAGTACGACGCGTGCGCCGCGGTGCCGGAGGGGTCGAAGTAGGTCTCGGCCGGGAAGCGATCCTCCGGCGCCTCCCGGATGGCGCTGCGGCCCGAGCACAGGAGCTCCCAGTAGGCCTCGGGGCCGTCGGCGCCCGGGAAGCGGCACGCCATACCCACGATGGCGACGTCGCGCACTAGCGCGTCACCCACCTCTGGCCCGGCGGAGCTCGACGCCGCGGCCGGCGCGTGCGAGGGGATGACCACGGCCTCCGACTGCGTCGCGAGAGGCACGGGCAGGGCGCC
>MEMX01000134.1:41073-41592 GCA_001768075.1 Anaeromyxobacter sp. RBG_16_69_14
GCCGGCTTCAGGCCCTCCACGCCGTTCGAGCCGGAGAGGTGGCGCGCCAGCGCCTCGGGTGTCTCGTGCTCGAAGAAGAGCGTCGGATAGAGCTTGCG
Organism: Anaeromyxobacter sp. RBG_16_69_14; assembly: GCA_001768075.1. Classification (GTDB taxonomy): domain Bacteria; phylum Myxococcota; class Myxococcia; order Myxococcales; family Anaeromyxobacteraceae; genus Anaeromyxobacter_A. Next base: position 41,172 of record MEMX01000134.1, read on the forward strand.
CTGCAACCTCGCCTCCAGCTTGCGCAGCGCCTCGAGCGCACCCTGCGAGTCGACGCCGAGATCGCGAAACGTCGTCCCGGCGTCGACGGCGCTCGCGCTCAGGCCGAGCTGTTCGCCCAGCACCTCGAGTACGATCCGCTGGACGTCGCCGGGGGCAACGGGGGTCTGGGCTGACGGCAGCGCTGGCGGGGCCAGGAAGGTGGAGGTCTCCGAGACGGGCACGGGAGCCGAAGGGCGCGCGCGCCCCGGTGGCAGCGCCTGGTAGACGTGGAGGACAGCCTCGTCGCGCCCCAGCGCCTCGTCGAAGGCGCGCAGCGCGACCCCGGGCTCGAGCGTCGCGAGCCCGCTTCGCTCGGCGATGGCGTCGATCCCGAGCACCTGCCCCATGCCCCTGCCGCGCCAGAGCGCCCAGTTGATCGCC
>MEMX01000134.1:41600-41897 GCA_001768075.1 Anaeromyxobacter sp. RBG_16_69_14
CGAAGCTGGCAGTACTGGTCGATGAAGAAGTTTGCGGCGGCGTAGTCGGCCAGGCACTTCGCCCACCCGCTCCTCGACGCGGACACCGACGAGAAGGCCGCGAACACCCGGAGCGGATCCTCGCGCGTGACCTCGTCCACGACGACGGTGCCGCGCACCTTGGGCGAGAGCACGCGCGAGATCGCCTCGGCGCTCTTGGCGGTGAGCCGGAGCGCGTCGGCATCGACGACGCCTGCGCAGTGCACGACCCCGCGGTTCGGACCGAAGTCGCGGCGCGCGCGCCGCACGACGGCGTCC
>MEMX01000134.1:41928-51448 GCA_001768075.1 Anaeromyxobacter sp. RBG_16_69_14
CGGCCTCGTACCGGACCCGCGCCCCCGCCTCCTCGAGCTCGCGAAGCAGCGCCAGGCGCTCCCTCGCGCCCGCGTCCAGCTCGACCGCGCCCTGGCTCGGCGGTGGCGGAAGGGAGCGCCGCCCCGTGATCACGAGGCACACCCTGGCCTGCCGTGCCAGGTGCAGCGCGACCTCCCCGCCTATGCCGCTCGCCGCTCCCGTGAGCAGGTACGTCTCTCCGTCTCGCGGCCGCCACGGCTCGACCCCACCGGCCGGCGCCGGCGCCGGGGAGAGCGTGCGGGCCAGGCGCACGTCCCCTCGGATGGCCGCGAGCCGCTCCTCGCCCGGCTCGATCTCGAGCTCCTCCAGCGCCGCCCGCACCAGCGCCTCGTCGCTCGCGCTCGCCTCGAGGTCGACCGCGCGCCCGGCGAGCCACGGCTCCTCGAGCGCCAGCGCCTGGGCCACGGCGATGGCCGGGCTCTGCCACACCTCGGTCGCTGCCTCCCCGGGTGCGACGGCCATCCCGCCGCGCGTCGCGAGCACGAGCGGCATCGCGCACGTCCCACATGCCTCGCGCAGCGCCTTCGCCAGCAGCACGAGGCCGTGCACGCCCAGCTCGATCCCTTCGTTCCAGGCCGCGTCCAGAGCTGCCTGGCCGGTAAAGCCGCCGAGCAGGTGAAGGACGCCGACGATGGGGCGCTCCGCCCGCGCGAGGTCCACGAGCTGCGCCAGCGCGTCGGCTGACGTGCACGCGAAGGTATCGGCGCCGTCCGTGCGCCGCCCGGGCACCGCCAGCACCCAGCGCTCGCCCTGTCGCCCCAGGGCGACCTCGAGCTGCGGCCTCAGGCGATCCGGCGCGACCACGAGCAGTCGCCCGGGTCCGCAGGGCGCCCTCCGTCGCGGGGCCTCGGGCGCCCACGTCCACACCGCCGGCGTGATCCCGCCCGGCTCCGCCGCGGCGCAGGCCGCCCGCTTCGGCTTGGTTGGCCGCCCCAGCGAGGCGGCCGCGAGCGGATACGGCGGGAGGTCGCGGACGCGCCGCGCTCCGGTCCCGTGCAGCGCGAAGAAGTCGATGGTCGCGCCGCGCTGGTACAGCTCCCCGACGGCCGCCAGGATGTGGGCCACGTCGTCGCCCTTGCGCTTCAGCGTCGGCACCGCCACCGCGGCCTCGCCCAGGAGCCCCGGGCACATCCCGCTCAGCACCCGATCCGCCCCCGCCTCCAGGAACACCTCCACGCCATCCCGGAGCGCGGACCGCACGCTCTGCTCGAAGCGCACCGGCTCGAGCACGTGCCTCGCCCAGTAGTCGACGCCGAGCGGGCCATCCACGGCCTCGCCCGTGACGTTGGAGATGAGCTTCACCCGAGGAGCGCGGATGGCCGCGCCGTCGAAGGCGCGGCGGAAAGCATCCACGATCGGTGTGAGGAGCGGGGTGTGGAAGGCCTGCGAGACCTTTAGCCGGCTCTGGACGACGCCGGCCGCCTCGAGCCGTGGCGCGAGCTCTTCGAGGGCGCCGACCTCGCCCGACACCACGACGTGCGCGCCGTTGTACGCGGCGACGAACAGGCGTCCCCGGAACGGCTCCAGCAAGCGCTCGACCACGTCCCCGGCGGCGAAGACGGCCGCCATCGCCCCGCGGGTCGGCAGCTCGCGCATGAGCCTGCCGCGCTCTTGCACGAGCCGCGCCGCTACCGGCAGGTCGAAGACGCCGGCCAGGCACGCCGCAGCGTACTCGCCCACGCTATGGCCGAGCATGCAGTGGGGCCGCACACCCCAGTCGAGCAGGAGGCGCCCGACGGCGTAGTCCACGGCGAAGACGGCGGGCTGCGTGAGGTCCGTCTCGGCGAGGCGCGCCGCGTCCGCCTGTCCCTCGAGTACGAGCGCCTGGAGCGGGGCTCCGAGCTCGCGGCCGAAGCAGGCCGCGACCTCGTCGAAGGCGCGCCGGAACCGGGGCTCGCGGGCGTAGAGCCCCCGCGCCATGCCGGGGTACTGGCTGCCCTGACCCGTGAACATCAGCGCGACGCGCGGGCCCTCCTTGCTAGGCCCGCGCTCGCGGGGGATCGCCCGACGGAGCGCCTCCGCCATCTCGGCGCCGGACGATCCGACCACGGCGGCGCGCAGCCGGTGGTGCTCGCTGCAAGCGTTGACGGTGAAGCAGACGTCGCCCAGCTCGGTCGCGGCGCCCGAGAGGCGATCGGCGAGCGAGCTGGCGCGCTGTCGGAACGCCCCCTCGCCATGCGCGGAGACGCAGAGGAGCTGCGCAAGCTGCGCCGTGCCGGCGTGGGCCGGAGCGAGCGCGTTCACTGCGCGGCCTCCTCGAGCAGCAGGTGGCAGTTCGTTCCGCCGAACCCGAACGAGTTGATCCCGGCGCGCCGTGGCGCGCCGTTGGAGCTCGGCCAGTCGCAGGGGGAGGTGATGACGCGGAAGGGCGTCCGCTCGAACTCGATGCGCGGGTTCGGATGCACGACGTTCAGCGTCGGGGGGAGCTGCCCGTGCTGGAGCGCGAGCACGACCTTCACGAGCCCCGCGATGCCCGCCGCCCCCAGCAGGTGGCCGACGTTGCTCTTCACCGATCCGATGGCGCAGAACTGGCGGTCGTCCGTGAACTCCCCGAACGCCTGCGCGAGCGCCCTCACCTCGATGGGGTCGCCGATGGCCGTCCCTGTCCCGTGCGCCTCCAGGTAGCTCACCTCCCGCGGAGAGACACCGCACCGCTGGTAGACCTCGCGGATGACCTCGCGCTGGCCATCTGGGTTGGGCGTCATCACGCCCAGCGCGCTGCCGTCGTTGTTCACCGCAGAAGCCTTGATGACGACCAGCACGTGGTCGCCATCCCTCCTCGCCGCCTCGAGCGGCTTCAGCACGACCGCACCGGCGCCCTCTCCCGGCACGAAGCCATCGGCGGCGGCGTCGAAGGTCCGGCACGCGCCGCTGGCGGAGAGCGCCCCTGCCTGCGCGAAGAGCAGGTAGGGCGTGGGCGTGAGGAGCAGGTTCACACCGCCGGCCACCGCCATCTCGCATTCGCCGCGGCGCAGGCTCTCGCACGCGAGGTGAACGGCGACCAGCGAGGAGGAGCAGGCGGTATCCACCGTCAGGCTCAGACCGCGCAGGTCGAAGAGGTGCGAGACCCGCGCCGCGATCATGTTGAGCAGGTTGTCCGCGACCGTGTTGGGCCTGAGCTCGGCCTGCCCGAAGCTCCCCTGCCACGCGTCGGACAGGGCCGCCCGCTGCGGCCCGGGCAGCGCCTGGAAGGCCGCGGAGCGCTCCAGCTGCCTGAACGCGAGCGCATGGAGCTGGTACTCGAAATGGGCGCTGTGCCCCGCGCCCGCGAAGACACCGATGGGCTTCCCCCGCGCTCGGGGCCCGGCATGGCCGGCCTGCTCGAGGGCGCGCCACGCCACCTCGATGAAGAGCCGCTGCTGAGGATCCATCCCGGCGGCGTCGTCGGCCGAGATCCGGAAGAACGCGTGATCGAACGCGTAAGGGTCATCCAGGAACGCTCCCCACTTGCAGTTCGTGGTCCCCGGCTCCTGCGCTCCCTCCCGGTAGTACTCGGCAACGGGGAAGCGATCCCCTGGCACCTCTCCCACCGCGCTGCGGCTCTCGAGCAAGAGCCTCCAGAAGCCGTCGAGATCGGCGGCACCGGGGAAGCGGGCGCCGACGCCGAGGATGGCGATCTCGCCGCCCGGGCTGGCGGGCTGCCGGGATGGGGAGGGGCGAGCCGCAGCCGGTCTGGCCCGTTCGGCCTCGACGAACCTCGCCACGTCGCGCGCCGTCCGGCACTCGACCAGCATCCGCTGCGGCAGATCCATCGAGAGGGTGTGCTCGAGCCGCGAGAGCAGGTCCACCGCCGCGAGCGACGAGCCGCCCAGGCTCAGGAAGGGAGCGTCGAGGGGCACCTCACCCGGCTGACGCTGCAGCACCTGCGCGAAGGCGCCCCGCACGGCCTCCTGCGTGGCCGTGAGATCCTCCCGCTCTTCCATCGCGTCCTTCATCGCGCCGGCGGCAAAGAGGTCCTCGCGGCGCACGCGCGCGGCGTCGTGGACGCCGTCGAGCAGATCCTGCAGGAGGAGGTAGCGCTGGACCTTGCCGCTCGTCGTCTTCGGCACGCTGCGCAGCGGGACGATGACGTCGACCTGTACCCCCGTGGCCTCCGCGATGCGCAGCCAGACCTCGCGGTACACGTCCTCCCGGGACCGGCCAGGCGGGAGCTGCGGCGCGAGCCCGACGAAGAGCGCCACCCGCTCCATCCCGCTCGCCTGGTCGTGCCAGCCCACCGCCACCACCCGGCGGTCCGCCACCCCCGCCACCTGCGCCGCGCACTCCTCGACGTCGAAGGCGAAGAAGTTCTGGCCGTTGACGAAGATGATGTCCTTCGCGCGCCCGGTGACCGTGAGGCGGCCCTCCAGCATGAAGCCCAGGTCGCCCGTGCGGAGCCAGCCTTCGCAGAAGAGCTCGCGGTTCGCGGAAGGGTTGTCGAAGTAACCGCGGGTGACGTTCTCGCCGCGGATGAGGATGTGGCCGACTCGCCCCTCCTCGACGATCCGGTCGGCGTCGTCGACGATGCGCACCTCGCTGCTCGCCAGCGGAGAGCCCTCGTCGGGGAGCTCGAGCGCGGTGGGCGATCCCGGCGGAACCTCGACCACCCGGCCGCGCTTCGCCAGCTCGAGGCGATCGACGGCGCGCGTGAGCGCGGGCACGCCGCAGGGTGGGAACGTGACGGCCAGGCTCGCCTCCGCCATCCCGTAGACCGGCAGGATGACGTTCGGTCCCAGGCCCGCCGGAGCGAGCCTGTCCTGGAAGGCGCGCATGAGCTTGCACGAGATGGGCTCGGCCCCGTTGAGGATGGTGCGCAGCGAGCGTAGATCCAGCTCGCGGACGTCTTCGTCCGTCAGCTTGTCCAGCACCCGCTGATACCCGAAGTTGGGAGACCCGGTGACGGTCGCCCGGTGCTGGTGGGCCTTGCGCAGCCAGAGCACGGGCTGCTTCACGAACCTGATGGGCGAGAGGTTGATCTGCGTGGCCCGGGCGGCCATGGGCGTGAGGTGAAACCCGATGAGGCCCATGTCGTGGTGATACGGCATCCAGCTCAGGATCTGGTCGGTGGGCCGGAGGCCGAGGCCGTCGATGATCGCCTCGATGTTCGTCAGTAGATTGAGGTGGCTGAGGACCACGCCCTTGGGCTGGCCCGTGCTGCCCGAGCTGAACTGGATGAAGGCGGCGGCGTCCAGGCTCGGTGGATCGACGAGCTCGGCATCGAGGTGATCGCCTCCGCCCTGGCCCGGCACGAGGACACGCGCTCCGGTGAGGTCGCCGGCGAGAGGCTGCGCGATCGCCGCGATGCTGGCATCTCCCACGATGGCCGGCCGGCCGAGGTGGGCCCACACGGCCGTGAGCTTGCGCAGCGGTTCGCTCCGCGCGGTGAACGAAGCAGGGCACACCACCGGGGCCGGGACGATGCCCCCCAGGATGCACGCCCAGAACGACACGGCGAACTGCTCGTTGTCGCCGACCAGGAGGACGACGTGGTCGCCGGCGCGCAGGCCGCTCGCGCGCAGCTCGCCCAGTCGACCCCTGGCCCTGGTGAACAGCTCGGCGTAGGAGACCTTTCGATCCGACGCGTCGCCCTGCACGAAGACGATGTTGGAGGTCGCCACGGACGCCGCTTCGAGGAGGTGGCGCAGTCCACGATGAGTACGTAGCCGGCCCGCGACGGGGCGCGCGGTCGCCACGGCACAGACGGCGTTCCATGCACCGGCGTCCGGCGCCAGATGCGTTCGCAGATTGGACATGAGGAGGAGCGCTCCCGCAAACAGATGATTGCGATGGATTGACTGTCAGCCAACCACAGGCGACAGGTGCGGCTTGCCTACCGGTCACAGCAGTACCATGACTGGCAGGAACGCCCGTGTGACATATACGTACCTGCGGTGTGACACCCGGATCACGTCTCGACGTCACCGCGCGTTCATGGACATGAGTGAAGACCATCACGGATAGGAGGTGTGGGTTTCCCGGTGGGGGGATATGGGGGGGGGGAGCGGCGGTCGCCCCCCCACTGGAGGGCTTGCTGCGCGAAGCGCAGCGAGCCCGGAAATCCCTCGGACTCGCCTCGGCAGCACTCGGTGGCACGAGAGACGTGGAAGGCGAGTCTGAGACCGGATGGTGCCGGGCGTCAGGCGGATCGGTGAAGTCAGCGCGGCAACTGCACGTCGAGCTTGGATCCGCAGGCGCGGAGCGGCAAAGACTGGGCGGTGTATCTCCCCTGTCCCCGGTCGTCTCCGCCACCACCTCCGGGCGACACGATCCGTGGCGCACCGCCCGACGGGCACCTGCGCCGCGCCGTGCTCCGCGTGGTCGACGCGGGCAGCCGCCGGCCGCTCTGCACGCTCGCGGTGGCCCTGGCGCTCCTCGCCGGCACCTGGAGCTACGGCTCGCGCCTCGAGCCCCGCTCCGACTTCCTCGAGCTCTTGCCCCGGGACAGCCCCGGCTTCATCGCGTTCGAGCACCAGCTCGGCCGCGGCTCGGCCAGCGCCTCGCTGCTCGTCATCGCGGCCTCGCCCGACCGGGACGCCAACGAGTGGTTCGTGGATTCCCTCGCGGACCGCATCGAGGCGCGCATGGCCGAGCGGCAGAGCTGCCGGAGCGCGTGCGCCGCGGACGCCGCGTGCGCGAACCGGTGCGGCCCCGACCTGGTGCGCGCGGTGGAGCGCGGCACCAAGGACGTCCAGTCCTTCCTCGATCGGTACCAGTGGCTGTACGCAAGCGAGGCCGACCTCATCGAACTCGACCGGCGGCTCGGCGAGCTGCTCCTCTCGAAGAGCGGTCTGCTCGTTGATCTCGATGAAGAGCTCGAGGACGAGGTCGGGGAGGAACCCGGAAACGAGAGCGGCGGCGAACCCGGCGCGGGCGCCGCGCCGTTGCTCTCCGAGCTGCATCGCCACATCGCGGAGGCGCGCAGGCCCGTGGACGGCTTTCCCCGCGGCTACTTCGAGCTTCCCGACGGCAGCGCGGCCGGCTTGCGCCTCGTGTCGCGCTCGACGGGCACCGGCGACTCCGCCGGCGACCACCTCCAGGCCGAGGGGGAGGCGGACATCGCAGCGCTCGGACTCGCCTCCCGCTGTTCTACGTGCTCATCCATCGCTTCCGAGGGAGTCGGTCCAGGCTTCCCGCCCGACCTCAGGATCGGCCTCGCCGGCGACATCCCCAACGCCTCCGCCGAGAAGCGCTCCCTCGTCTCCGAGGCCGTCTGGGCCACCGTGGCCGCGCTGGTCGTCATCCTGACCGGGGTGGTGGTGTTCTACCGATCGCTGTGGGCGCTTCCCATCATCGCGCTGCCCGCCCTGCTCGGCGTCGGCTTCGCCTATTCGTTCGCGATGGCGCGCTACGGGTACGTGAACACGGTGGGCGCCTTCCTCGGCGCCATCATCCTCGGCAACGGCATCAACTACCCCATCATCCTCTTCTCGCGGTATCAGGAGTTCCGCGCCCGCGGGATGCAGCCCGACGTCGCCCGCCGCGAGGCGGTCTGGAATGCCTTCCGGGCCGAGCTGGTCGGCGCCTGCGTCGCCGCCATCGCCTACGGCTCCGTGGGCGTCACGCGCTTCCGCGGCTTCAGCCAGTTCGGAGCCATCGGCTTCTGCGGCATGCTCATGGTGTGGCTGTCGATGATCCCGGTGGTCCCGGCCCTCCTGTCGCTGCGAGAGCGGCTCCAGCCCCGGCTGCCGCCCATGCTCCGGGACAGGCCGTCGCGCTTCGGGCCCGGAGGCGAGGGCGGACCTCTGTCGAAGAAACTGGAACGGCTGACCGCGCGCAGTCCACGGGCCATCCTCGCCGCGGCGGCGATCCTGGCCGTGCTGGCAGCGGCGCGGCTGCCCAGCTTCCTCCGCGATCCGTGGGAATACGACTTCGACAAGCTCGGCTCGCGCTCATCCAAGGTGGGCGGCGCCGGTGAGTGGTCCAACCTGGCGGACAAGGTCTTTGGCGGGAAGGGCAACGTGGCCGGAGCGATGATGTTCGTGGACCGCCCGGACCAGACCGAGGCCGCCAGGCGCCAGATCCTCGACAACGACAGGAGAGATCCCCAGGGGCCCCTCATCGCCGAGATCGTCACCGTGAGGAGCCTCCTGCCCGGGACCGAGGCGGAGCAGCGACGCAAGCTCGAGCTCGTCGAGCGCATCCGCTCGCGGCTGAAGCCAGGCTTCGTCGCGGCGCTGAGACCGGACGAGCGGGACGAGGTGCGGCGGCTCATGCCGCCGGCGGGGCTCCGGCCGATCGGACCCGAGGACCTGCCCCGGCTCCTCAGGAGTCGCTTCGAGGAGAGAAACGGCGTCCTCGGGACCGTTCTCTACGTGAAGTACCGCGACGAGGTCTCTCTATCCGACGGCCACAACCTGCTCCGGATCGCGCGGGCGACCGACAACGTACGCCTGCCCGACGGGACGGTGGTGCTGACGGCGAGCCGCGCCACGGTCTTCGCGGAGCTGATCCGCTCGCTCGAGCGTGACGGGCCGCTCGCGACCGCGGTGTCGTTCATCGCGGTGGTGGCCGTGGTCATAGCGGCGACCCGCAGCTTGCGAGGAGCGACCGTGGTGCTCGCCTCGCTCCTCCTGAGCGTGCTCCTCACCCTGGGCGGCGCCGCGTGGATGGGAGAGAAGCTCAACTTCCTCAACTTCATCGCCCTGCCCATCACGTTCGGCATCGGGTGCGAGTACCCGTTCAACGTCTACGACCGCTCGCGGCTGCTTGCGGGAAACATCGGAGCCGCGCTGCTGCGGGTGGGCGGGGCGGTGGTGCTCTGCAGCTACACGACCGTGATCGGCTACTCGTCGCTCTTGCTGGCCGACCTCCAGGCGCTGCAGTCGTTCGGCTGGCTCGCGGTGAGTGGCGAGCTGGCCTGCCTCCTGGGCGCGCTCCTGGTGGTGCCGGCGCTGCTCCACGTCTGGAAACCCAACGGAGGCAGCCCACCTCCGGCTCATGGCGCTGCCCGGTTGAGCTGATCCGTAGGACGGAGCGTGCCCAGTCGCCGTACGCCGATGGCGGTGGACCCCTACGGAAACGGGGAGCTGAACAGCTCGGAGCCCTTGCATACGCCGTGGCCCCGCGCCCAGTCGAGCAGGTTCCCGAGCTCGCGGCGCAGCGCCTGCGAGTGGAGGTCGCCCGGGTGGATGGCGATGCGCGCAGGCAGGATCACCCGGGTGTGACGGGCGATGCGGCACCACGCGACGCTCGACCAGAGCCTCGCCGGGGAGCGGCTGCAGAAGTTCAGCACCATGCTGAACCGGGACCTTTCGCCGGCAGGGTCGTAGATTCGCAGGTGGTCCTCGCAGAAGCGATACCCCCTCCGCGCGAGCATCGGCACGAGCCAGCGCGGCATCGCCCACGCTGGCGGGACGAAGCCGTCGATGCGCAGGCCCGCTGCCGTGAGCGCCGCCTCGCCCGCGTCGAGCCTGGCCTCGGCCTCGGCGCGGGAGAGGTCGCTGAACTCGGCCTCGCCGCTGGAGAGGACGGTCTGTGCAAGCAGCCATCGCAGGCGCCCGG
>MEMX01000134.1:51462-56816 GCA_001768075.1 Anaeromyxobacter sp. RBG_16_69_14
GTCCCCGCGTGCACGGCGCGGCTCCGGTGCAGGTATCCGTGCAGGAAGATCTCGAGCCCGTCATGCTGAAGCTCACGTAGGCGCGAACAGAACCCCGGGCTGTCACGCAGCGGGGCCCGCCCGTGGAAGTCGGGCACCACCAGCAGCGCCGGCGCGAGGCCTCGCGCTCGACAGAGGGAGAGCGCCTCCTCCATCTCGCCGGCGGCAGCGGGCGAGACGTCGTGAAGCGAGATGTGCACAGACACGCCGGACCCTGTCTCACGACTCGATCCCCATCTCAAGCAACGCGATCGCGACGGCGCCTGTCGTCGAGGAGCTGGGCGTAGACCTCGAGGAGCCTCTCGAGGTGCTGCTCGACCGAGAACACCGCAGCGGACGCGGCCCGGGCACGTGAGCGCAACGCGGCGCCATCGCCGGAGAGGAGCCGGGCCGCCGCTGCCGCGCAAGCTTCGGAGCTTCCGCTTCGGTAGACCTCGCCGCATGCGAGGTCGATTCCTTCCCCGGAGGCGCCCTCGTCCGGCACGACGACCGGCAACCCGCAGCTCCTCGCCTCGGCGACCGTGAGACCGAACGTCTCGTACGGGCAACCGTGCAGGAAGGCGTCGGAGCTCGCGAAGATCGCGGCCAGCTTGCCGCGATCCTTCTCGAAGCCGAGAAAGCGCACATCGAGGCCCGCCGCCCGCGCCTCGAGGCTGCTGCGCTCCGGGCCGTCACCAAGAAGCAACAGGACCGCCTTCCTTCCGCTCTGCAATCTCCGAAACGCGTCGATCACGACGTCGAAGCGTTTTTCGTAGGAGAAGCGGCCGGCCGCCACGAAGAGCACGGACTCGCTCGACGCTTCCCCCAGGAACTCCTGGCGCGTCCGGGCATCCGCTGCGTCGGGACGGAAGACGGATTTGTCCACGCCGAACGGGACCTTGTGCAATCGCGGCACGTTCATGCGCCGCAGTTTCGCAAATTGTTGGCTACTTGCCACCATCGTGCCGTCGCAACGTGACGCCAGTTCGCGTACCAGTACCCACACAGGGGAGAGGACTCCACTGGCAATCGCGGAGGGCAAGTGCTGCTCCAGGACCGGCCTCAGGTACGTGTCGATGAAGTCGGCGTGCCAGAAGAAAGTGCGTATGGCGAAGTGCCTGCGCGAGGCCAGCAGCGCAGCGGCCGCTGCCAGATAAGGCGAGTGCACCTCCAGGACGTCGGGCTGCTCGGCCCTGATCGCCTTCAGCACCCGGTCGGCCCGCAGGAGCAGGTGGTAGCTCGGGTCGTAGGGGAGCGAGGGACCGCCGACGCGCAGAACGCCCTCGGGCATGGGCTCTCGCTTCGGGCCGGGAGCGATCACCAGGTGGCGATGGCCTCTGTCGCGAAGCGCACGGCCCTTCACTTCGAGGTGCGTGCGCACCCCTCCCCCACGCTCCGAGAAAAACTCGGTGACGTCAATGACCTTCAAAGGATCCCCTTTGCGAAAAGAGCTCGCGGCAAATGCGGTGGCGCGACAGTCCACGCTGCTCGGCCCCCGCGCGGAGCGGAACCGGCACGCCCCCGCCACGGCGCCCTCGCCCCTGGGCGCCCTGCGCGGTCCGGGCGGCAGGAACCTGCGCGTGGCGATCCTGAGTGACTTCATTCGCGTGCCGTACGCGAATGGCGCCGTGTTCCAGACGCGCTTTCTCTATCGACAGCTGCGTGCCAATGGACACGAGGTGGCGCTCGTGGCCGCGAGCGATCCCGCCGCCTCCGGGGACGAGCTCGCCCCCGGGACGGTGGCGCTGCCGAGCTTGCCGCTGCGCTCCTATCCGGGTCTGCGGCTTCCCTTGCCGCCGGCCCCCTGGGAGCTGAGGCTCCGCGAGTGGGACTACGATCTCGTGTTCGCCCAGTCGAATTCGCTCCTGATGCTGTTCGGGGTCTGGCTGCGGGAGATGAACGGGACGCCACTCCTCTGCGTGAACACCACGCACCTGAGAGCGGCCTATGACGTTCTCTTGCCGCCGTCGCTCGCGAAGTGGGAGCTGGCGCACGCCGCGTTCCGCTTGGCGCTGGAGCCGTTCGAGCGCTTCTACGTCTCCGTCTACAACGCCTCCGACGGCCTGGTGGTGCTGAGCGAGGGCCTCCGCGAGTACTGGCGGTCGCGGGGCGTCGAGGTGCCCATTCACGTGATCCCGCGGGCCGTGCAGGCCGAGTTCTTCGACCCGCCATGCACGGATGACCCTTATCCCGAGCTGCTCGGGCCCGAGCTGTCGAAGGGCCGCGGCCGCCGGCTCATCTGCGCAGGCCGCCACGTACGGGAGAAGGCTCAGGACCGCGTGATCAGGATCTTCGCGCGCCACGTGATGCCGAACGAGCCGGGGGCGACGCTGACCATGGTCGGCGAAGGTCCGGACACCGATTACTACAAGCGCCTCGCTGGCGAGTGCGGCGCGGAGGAGCGCGTCTTCTTCACCGGCGAGGTCCCCTTCAGCGAGATGCCCGCCTGGTACACCAACGCCGACGTCTTGGTGCATGCGTCCCTGAGCGAGACCTACGGCAACGTGCTGGGCGAGGCGCTCTGGTGCGGCTGCCCGGTGGTGGCCTTCGCGGATGGTATGGGGGCGAGCGCACAGGTCCTGAGTGGAGTGAACGGGCTCCTCTTTCCGGCGGGCGAGACGCCGGCGGAGATGCAGGAGGGCGACGAGGCGATGGGGAGCGCCCTGGTGGGCTTGCTCCGGGATTCCCAGATGCGCACCCGATTCCGGGAGTCCGGGGTCCGCATCAGCCGCGCGCGCACCTCGCCACGAGCCGTCGAGCAGCGCATCGCGTCCGCATTCCTGGATGCGCGTGAGCGCGCACTGCGACTCGGCAAGGCAGCGCGCAAGTCGTCCGCCGCACGCTGGCTGACCACTGCCAAGCTCTTCGGGCCCTGGTGGCTCCTTCATCTGGCGATCAGCGCGGCAGGCTGCATGCGGCCGGCGACGCCCCGGCACGGGCCTGTGGCGCACCCGAAGATCTGGCGCTGACGAGAAGCGGTCGCAGGCATACCCAGAGCGCAGCTGCGATCGCGGTGTGCACGAGGCTCGTCGCGAGCAATATGCCACCCAGACCGAGCAGCGGATACAGGGCCAGGTCGAGCAGCGCATTGACGGCAGCATTGAAGATCCCGATGGGAAGCATGATGCGGCCGTTCTGCAGCGCGACGTGCGCGCGCGCCAGGACGAGCAGTGCCCCGAACGGCGGAACGCCCACCAGCGCATACGGCGCGATCTCCACCATGCGCCGGACGCCGTCCGGGTCCATCTCGCCGTGCAGGAAGAGCAGCCGGAAGAGCGGTGCGCGCACGGCGATGAGGAGCGCGCTCGTGACCGTCAGGATGGTGCAAACGCCGAAGAGCGACCTTCCAAGCGTGGCGCGGAACTCTTCGCGCCGCCCGGCCGCCCCCTCCAGCGACAGCCGCGACAGGAGCGCGGGGAAGAGCGTCGCCTGCAAGAGCGAGTTGGGCAGCGAGGCCACGTCGGCCGCGAACCGCAGCATGGTCCCCGCGCCGGCGAGCGGGGAGAGCGCCGCCATGAGCTGGTCGACGACGGGGTTGATGCGGGTGACGGTATTGCCGACGACCTCGTATCCGAGGAGCGAGAAGACCCTTCGCACCGGCTCGGGTCGGCGGAGCGAGGGGAGGAGGCGCACTTTCAGGTGCCTCCGGGTCATCGCCGCCAGGAGAAAGACCGCGACCAACTCCCCCCCGAGGAGCGCCACCGGCACGACGGCGACCCCCAGCCGCGAGCGGGTGAGCGCGATGAGGGCGATGGTCCCGGCCATCCCGAGCCCGCTCGCCACCGGATGTGCAGCGAACCGCCCGAGGGCGTTGAGCAGCCCCACGTGGAAGCCGCGCAATGCGACCGCCACCAGGTAGAGGGAGAACGAGGGCACGAAGGTCAGCGCCAACGGCAAGAGCGGCCCCCGACAAGACAGCGCGAACCCGGCCGCGGCCAGAGCCCCCGTCACGACGGCGACGATCACCGCGCCCACCAGCGTATGCCCGAGCACCGCACCGGCCACCCGGGGCAGCTGCGCTGGGTCGCGATGCCTCACCTCGAGCAGCACCGGAGTGAGCGCCGAGTCCTGGAAGGCGCCAGCCAGGAGCGCACCCGCGAAGACGTAGACCGCCGCGCACAGGAAGTAGAGGTCTGTCGCCGGCGTGTGCCCGAACCAGGCCGCGAGCAGGAGCGGCCAGGCCGCTTCCGCGCCCCGGAAGCCGATCTGAAGGGGCAGGAGCGCGAGCGCCGTGCGCGCGAGCGCCGGCCTCGCGGGCGCCGCGCGCGCGGCCATGTTTACCGCAGGCTCCACATTCTTCACTCGGCGACCCCGGCGGCATGCAGGATGCGCCGCTGGATGGAGAGCGCGTGTGCGCGCGCCCCGAATGACTGCTCGGCGCGGTGCCGTGCCATCTCGCCGTGTCGGCGGCGCAGCTCGGGGTCGCGAAAGTAGCGCACGAACGCCTCGGCGAGCGCGTCGACGTCGGGGGCGGGCACGAGCACGCCGCTCGCGCCATCCTCGACCGCCTCCGCGATGCCTCCGACCGCGAAGGCGGCGATCGGCTTGCCGAGAGCCATGTTCTCCAGCACTGCGCGCGGCAGTGGATCCTGATACACGCTGGGCACCACTGCGACGTCGAAGTCGGCCGCGTACGGCCTCACGTCGGGCCTGTGGCCGAGGAACACGAACTGTCCGCCGAGCCCCAGTGCTTCGACGAGCGCGCGGCATTCGGCGAGATGATCCCGCGCCATGTCCTGGGGTGTGTCCCCGAGCACCGCGAAACGGCAGCGCCCACGCTCTTTGGGACCCAGGGAGTCGAGTGCGCGGCGGGCCGCCTGGACCATCTCCCGATATCCCTTGCGCGGCAGGATTCGGCCCTGGCTGCCAAAGACCACGTCGGAGCCGCTCCAACCGAGCTCCTCCCGCAGAACCGGCCGGACGCTCCCCGGCGCGAACTCCGCCACGTCCACCGAGTCGTGGACGACCTGCACCTTCTCCGAGCAATGGTCGAACAGCTTTGCCACCGCCCGCGAGACGCACAGTATCGCGCACACACCTCGCGACGCGGAGAGCCGCCGGTGCAGCCCGACGAGCGCCGGCGCGAGGTGCGTGTAGAAAGCGTGCCAGACGACCGGCACGCCCGTCAGCGCGGCCAGCGCGGCGCCCGCGAAGTTGGCGGTCGTGCCGTTGCAGAAGATGGCTCGCACCCGCTCGCGCCGCACGAGCGCCGCCAGACGCGCCATGCCCGCAGCCGCCCGAGCCGTGTTCCCGACGGCCCGGAGCGCCCGGAACGGCAGCGGCGCGTCGAAGTCGCCCCGCTCGATGGCGCGGCTCCACGGCTCGATCGGGTTCTC